>NZ_BILW01000029.1 GCF_004000765.1 Paenibacillus chondroitinus NBRC 15376
ATCAGCTGCCTCGATCATATCTAGCTACTTTTCTCGTGGTC
The DNA here is from genome assembly GCF_004000765.1 of Paenibacillus chondroitinus NBRC 15376. GTDB lineage: Bacteria > Bacillota > Bacilli > Paenibacillales > NBRC-103111 > Paenibacillus_E > Paenibacillus_E chondroitinus. The sequence continues at coordinate 42 of NZ_BILW01000029.1, forward strand.
AGACAGCCTTTTGTGCGCTCTCAGCCAAATTTTGCTGCCACTTCCACACTTTCTTCCACCGAGACGGCCTAAACGGCTGTCTCGATCACATCTAGCTACTTTTCTCGTGGTAAGACAGCCTTTTGTGCACTCTCAGCCAACTTTTTGCTGCCACTTCCACACTTTCTTCCACCGAGACGGCCTCCCGGATGGGAACTACAGGGCACTATTTCTTCCAAAAGCACCCAGTTTCGAGCTGAGAGGAAACTACGGTCCGCTATTTGTACGCTTCTGGTGGGAAACCCACCAATCCCGTGCAATTAAGGCCCCGTAGTTCCCTTCCCGGCTCCAAACCCTCCATAATCGCCAAAATAGAGGACCCTAGTTCCCCTGACTCCTCGGCAACGGGGCGACTTTGCGCTCTCAGACGAGGGGCTTCCGCGTTCACTCCTGCTTCGCCATGTAACCTACCCCCGGGTAGGTTACAATGAGCTCCGCAGCAGCGCCTTCCGCTGCGCTTTTGATCTTCTGGCGGATGCGGGCGATGGTGACCCGCAGGTACTCGACCTCATCGCGGTACTCGCTTCCCCAAACCTCGCTGAGCAGCTGCTCATGGGTCATGACTTTCCCCGCATGCTGCAAAAGCAGCGCAAACAGGTTGTACTCGGTCTCCGTGAACTTCACCTCGGTGTCGCCCAGCCAAATACGGCGCTGGGCGAGGTTCGCGATCACAGGGCCGAGCGTGATCTCGCTCGTGGTGACCGGCGGCGCCATGCGGCCATCCATGCGCCGCAGCACGGCATTCACTCGCGCGAAAAGCTCGTCTAAGGAAAATGGCTTGGTCAAATAGTCATCCGCCCCGAGGTTAAGCCCCTGCACTTTGTCCGCTCCATTGCTGCGTGCTGTCAGCATGATGACCGGGACGCTGGAGTAGGAGCGCAGCCTTTTTAACACGTCGAATCCGTCCATACCCGGCATCATCAGATCGAGCAAAATTAAATCCGGATCGAACTCTTCGGCTTTCTCCAGCGCTTCTGCCCCGCTTTGGCAGGTTAAGGTTTCAAAATCCAACGATTTGAGATTCGCCGCGATAAAACGCACAATTTTCGGTTCATCATCGACGACCATGATTTTCTTCTTGTTCATGTCCGTTCTCCTCCCCTTGAAACCTCGGTATGGAGAGAGTAAATGTGCTTCCCACACCAAGCTTGCTTATTACATGAACTTCTCCGCCGTGCGCATCCATAATGCCCTTGCAGATCGCCAGCCCAAGTCCAGTCCCTCCGGATTGGCTCCTCGAAGAAACATCCACCCGGTAGAACCGGTCAAATAGCTTGTCCACGTGCTCCGCAGCGATGCCAATGCCATTGTCCTGCACGTCTACATACACAAAATGCTCATCCGCATGAGCCGTAATTCGGATAATCGGATGCTGCGTATTATACCGAACGGCATTCGTGAACAAGTTCACGAGCACCTGCTCCATCCGCAGTTTATCCGCATAGATTAACGGCGTATCCTCCGCCACGTTCACCTCAAATTGGGTATGCATGTCGTTCGCCTGCTGCGGAAGTCTGCGCATCGCGCTTTCGACAACGGCCTCCACACGAAGCGGCAGCGGATTGATTCGCATGGCTCCGGAATCGATTTTGGAGATATCCAGCCAGTCGTCAATCAGATCCTGAATGCGCCCAATATCTTCGTGAATGCCTTCTAGCAGCTCCTGTTTAAAGCTTTCTTCCCACTTCGCATCGACTCGAAGCAGCGTTTCTACACTGCCGCGTATGCTGGTGATGGGCGTTTTGAACTCATGGGAGGCGAGTGAGATCAGATCATTTTTCAAAGCATCGATTTCATGCTCCTTCGTCATATCGCGCCACACATAACCTCGGCCAAAAACCCGCCCTTCTCTAGCCACCTGAAAAGCCGATACCATCATAAACCGTTCTTTGCCCTGACCGCTTTTTACCGTAAAAGTCCCCTGCACCCTCGGCCCCGCCGTCAACTTCTCCAGTTCATCCTGACGTTCAGGCAGCAGCAGCGCAATGCGGTCGAACAACGACGATTCCTGCATAATGGCCAGTTCCGGCATCGGAATAGCGAAAATTTCAGCCATCCGATGATTGGCATACACCACTTGATGCGCCATATCGATCAATACGACGGCATCGGACATGCTCTCCAGCACCGCATTCAATGTCGCATGCTCATCCTGCAGCCGCTGGGTCCTCTCCTCGACACGGTCTTCCAGCTCACTGTTGAGCTGCAGCAGCGCGCCTTGATTCTCTTTGATCTGCTCAGCCATCTGGAAGAAATCGTCCGCCAGCAATTGCAGTTCCAGGGGCGCACCTTGCGGAACGACCTTGCTGTCCGGCTCTACGAAGGTTCCTCCTGCCAGGCGCTGCGTGTATCCAACCAAAGCATGGATGGTGCCATTCAACCTTTTCGCCAAAAGACTGCCCAGCAGCACCGTCAAAATAAGCGTAACCAACAACAGGAAAATCGTAATGCTTAGAGACTCTGTAAAAGCGGCATTAACCGCCGCTTTGGATTTGCTCACCCAAACGATCCAATCAATATCGGGAATGGCTTTGTAAGTGATCAGTTCTTTTTGCTTGGCATTGCTTAGTTCATACGTTCCTTCGCCTTGCTTCCGACTCCGTGCATCTGCAACGACTGGCTCCTGCGATAAATCCGCCAACGTTGCAGTCAATGTCTCATTCGGATGATAGATGGGCTTGCCCGCATGATCCAGTACAACCGGATACGCTTCTTTGCCGTAATCATACTTCGTTACAAGCTCCTTGATCGGCGTAAGCTCCAGCACAGCGAGCACAAAGCCATCGGGCTGTTTATTGCTTTTATAGATGGGCACTGCAATGGCGACAGCCGGCTGATTCAGCCCCTCCGGTCCGAGGAAAAGCGACGAGATGATGGTGTTTTGAGCGGTCTGCACCCGCTTGGTGTAGTCCCGATCTTTCACATCTGTGCCGATCAGCGAATCATTGGCTGTGGTATGCGTAGCCTTGATAAAGCCATTTTGATCCACCACATAAATGCCTGAAAATCCCGCCAAGTTCATCTGCAGCGATTGCAGCTTCAACGTCAAGCTCTCGCGCGTCCGAAAGGCCGCATCCGAGGCTGAAATCGTGGCCGCCAGCGTTTCAACCGCATTGCGGTGATAGTACATATAATCCTGCACAGCGTCCCCGAGACGATAGGTCGTCAGCTCCTGGTTCCTATTGGACTCCTGCGTAATATGCGTAATTTGATAAACCTGAAAGGTGCCAAGAATCAGAACCGGAATCATTGCCATGATAGCGAACGTTACCGTCAAATGTGATCGCATGGAATAATGCTTCATAAGCGTTCCCCCGCCCTTCCTTGATCCCTCTATTTTATCATTAGAAAAAATGTAATGAAAATGAAATGTGTTTTTCATCTGCTTTTAATGAACTGGGCCTATAATAAGTCTCAACCCCCCTTTAAAATATATATACTTAAGACCTGCAGCCCGTTGCTGTGGGTCTCTTTTTTCTTTCCAGCAGCTTGGAACCCGTGTATGACCTTGCTATAATGTATAGATACTAAACAAAAAGGGCGGCTAAACCATGGACCAAGATCTCCTCATCACGTACAAATTTCGCGAAATTAAAAATGCCCTCTCCTCCTATTTGACGCAGGTGCTTCCCCATTTTCACATTTCACCGATCATGATGTATGCGTTAGAGTTTCTTCGCAAGCATCCGGACTGCATCGCCGTTGATATCGCGAATGAATTTGGCCTGACTCGGGGAGCGATTACGCAACTGCTGGATAAACTAGAAGAGCAGGAACTGGTGATTCGCAAGCCTCATCCTACTAGCCGCAGAAGCCTGTTGCTGCAAGTAACGGACAAAGGAAACAAGCTTATAAACGATATCTTGGAAGCGTATAATAACAAAATTGAACAGCTCTTCACGCCTTATAACGAAGATGAGCTTGCGCAGCTCAAAAAGCTATTGGAGAAGCTGCCGTTATAGCACGAAAATCCCGACATTCACGCGTTGGGATTTTTTTAATGTCTTGACTAATCTGTTGAATTGACATACTGTATAGTTATTAAACAGTTTAATACATTAACATTTGGAGTGATAAATGATGAGCAAAAGCAAAGTTATCGCGATTACCGGCGCCTCCTCTGGCATCGGATTAGCGACTGCCCAGAAATTTGCAAAGTTAGGCTGGACGGTATATGCCGGAACACGCCATGTGGACCGTGACCGGGAACAGCATGGGCACCTTGCCAATCTTCATTTTATAGAAATGGAAGTAACAAGCCCTGAGTCGCTGGAGAAAGCTTTTGCTGAGATCGACAGTAATCACGGTTACTTGGACGTCCTGTTCTGCAATGCCGGTTTTGGTTTTTTAAGGGCATTAGGACAAGCGACGATGGAAGATATTCATCGGGTTTATGATACAAATGTATATGGAGTTATGCATACGATCCGCGCTGGGCTTCCGCTTTTGCGTAAATCCGATGCCGGCCATTTGGTAGCAACAACAAGCGTTGGCGGGCTGGTGGGACAACCTTTCAATGAAATCTACTGCTCGGCTAAATTTGCCGTTGAAGGCTTATTAGAAAGCTTAGCCACCTACTACAAGCCTACCTTCAACATTGATGTTACGCTGCTTGAGCCGGGTGCTATTGCCACTAATTTCAACCAGACGGTCCTTGGGCATGTTCAAGAAACCGGGGGTATTCTGGAAGATGAATATAAACCGATCATCACGCAATATTTGGACGCCTTCTCCAAACGGAACTCGGTGCCCCAAACGTCGGAATCGGTCGCCGAAGTCATGGTGAAGCTGATGGACATGGAGCCGAAACCGCTGCGCATTCGCACTTCTGAGGCAGCGGAAGCTTTTGTACAATATAAAGTCAGCCAAGACCCTACCGGTTTGGACGGGATGCTGAACACACGTAAGCTGCATTTGAATTTATAAAAAAATCAGGACCCGCCTAACCGTTCGACGGTTAAGGCAGGTCCTTTTGTTTTTACACATGCGCAATAAGCTGGCCTTCTTTGACGGTAACGTCATAAGCCGTAAGGCTTTTGGTCGGAACATTCAGGCATGCGCCTGAGTGTAGATCGAATGTCCAGCCATGCATCGAACAAACGAACTCCCCCTTTTCAGCCTCCACAATAGCGCCGGCATGCGGGCATCGACTGGATACGAGCCGGTACGTCGCTTGATCCTCAGCTTGAATTAACCAATACAAGTTCTTATCGAACACAACTTCTGCGGGCAGCTTGGTGAAACTCTCTACAGGCCCTAGCAGCACTTCTTTCATGTAGACACCCCTCTGTTCATTCTGTTCCAGCATACAGTTTACTACATTTTCGACAATACATTTAACACCTTATTGGATGAAACCCAACGAACCGGTCGATTAAATCGCAAAATTCTACTTTTCATTGGATGAATTCCAATGGAACCACTTAATCCTACTTGATTTTGCCCCTTTCAATCCCACCTCGTTGGAATCTATCCAATGAGATAACCAATACAAATCTCCAAACACCTATTACATTGGATTACGTCCAATGTAACCCCTGCACGCTCCATATCAAAGCTTCAGCACCCATAATGCCAACACATAATTTCCCACAATGTTACGATAGGATGTCCATAATCTTACGGTACATTTAGGTTGTAAGGGAGAGGCACTCACCTACATACCCCAATATTGAGAGGAGTTTTCTACAATGAAAACACAATGGAAACGTCGCGCAAGTCAAGCTAGTCTGCTAGCTTTTATGGTAACAATGGCTTTCGGAGCAGTAGGCAGCGCATCAGCGGCTGACACTGCTGCAACAGATAACAAAGCAAGCACCGCAATCACATCAGCAACACCGGTAATGGCAACCAGCGCGGTTCAACTGCGCACAAGCTCAAGCGGCCTATTGCTGCAACCAGCTCATGAGCGCAACTATTTGAAGCTGCTAGTCAGCAACTATGCTCCAGAGAGCTTGGCCGACTGGAAACAAGCGTTAGAGGATCGGAAACAAGCGGAAAGCGAGATGCCGAAACCTGCTTTTGCCAAAACAATGGTAATCAAAAGCGCCGCTACGATTCAGCCGGCTTCTCAAGGTACATTGGAAACTAAAATGTTCAAACTCGATCCTGCTCAGACGGTTCCAACTTTACCTGACGGCGAAGCGGCTCAACTAGTCCCAGGTAAAGACGTTAAGACGTTCACCATTATCAAAAAAGACGGCGCGGACACTACCGCAGCCATCCAAGCACTTCCACTTGAGGGAACAGCTATCTCTGGTGATATAATTAAAGCCGAACCATCCGAAGCGTTCAAGCGCCAGCAAAAGCTAGCGGAAGCTGTCGAAGCTGATGATGCAGCAACTATTCAAAGCCTGCTGCCTGAGCTTCTCACGGATTACAAAAAAGAAACGGAATCGCTGCGCAGCCTTGCAAAAACATTGAAAGAACAAGCTGCCAAAGCCGATGAGAAATCAACAGAGAAAGCTGAAGAATCTAACTAATTTTTCACATAGATAAAAAAGTTGACCTTTCCGGTGGACCGAACGCAAAATGATGCGAACGGCTCCACCTTTTCCCCATCGCTGATTAGAAAGAAGGAGAAACTGCATGTATCGCATTCATTTAGTAGAAGACGAAGAGCATCTCAGGGGCGTTCTGGCCGCCTATTTGGAGAAAGAGGGGTGGCAAGTGCGTTCGTTCGCTGACGGGACCTCGGCAAGATCCGCCATATCCGAGCGGCCGGACTTGTGGGTCCTCGATATCATGCTCCCCGGCGTAGACGGCTATCAACTCATGCGCGAGATTAAAGCGGATCAGCCGGCACAGCCCGTAATTTTCATATCGGCGCGAGACGCGGATATTGATCGGATCGTTGGCCTGGAGATGGGTAGCGATGACTACTTGGCCAAGCCTTTTTTACCTCGCGAGCTCGTCATTCGCACTCGTAAGCTGCTGGAGCGCGTGTACGGCGGACACCCTGCCGGCCTGATGCCTGCGCAGCTGGAACGCCGCTCGAAGCTGAATGTGGCTCCTTATCTGATCGATGAGCAAGCGCGCACCGTAACTGCTGAGGATGGCAGCAAGCTGGAGCTGACCTCCAAGGAATTTGAGCTGCTGCTCTATTTGGTAAGCCATCATGGGCAAGTGCTGGAGCGTGAACAAGTGCTCCAAGCTGTTTGGGGAATCGACTACTTCGGAACAGACCGGGTCGTGGATGATTTGGTACGCAGGCTTCGCCGCAAGCTGCCGGAGCTGCGTTTAGAAACCGTATACGGATACGGATACAGGATGGTGAAAGCATGACGTTCCGATTAGGACAATGGCCGCTGGCCATGAAGCTTTGGGGAGCATTCGCGGCTTTAACGCTGCTCATTTTTACACTGCTTGCTGTTCTGCTGCCTTGGACGTTGAAGGGATTTTTTACAGAGCAGCTGTATGATATTTTACTGGATACACAAAGCGGGCTTCGTATGGAAGCAACGACGTTGACGGCACCGACCCTAACCCTGGCTACAAAGGGTACAACCGCGCAAATGACGGATATCATAACGAATGTAAAAACGTTGACACCAATCAATCAAGCTGTTCCTGATGCTGATGCCTTACAATCGGAAACAATGCCGGAGGCGAATAGCATACAAATGGGCAACGCTATGCCTATTATTCCATTGGAAGCCTCTATTGCAACGAAGGTGATGTCTCCCTTTACAGCAACTTTGAGCGCCCCTGCGATCCGGCATTTTACAATTAGCGGCACCCAAGAGTCACTGGCCCTTAGCAAGGCGTTCACGAGCGGCGAGCCGTTCATGCAAGCGATGGAACAGGATGCTTTTGCCCAAAAACAGCCCGTTGCCAAGTATACGACCATTATTGATAAGAAAAGTATCTTTTACGTGATTCGCAAAGAACTAGTTCAAGGCCAACCCAGCTTTATCGTTTCTTATGCCTGGGGCAATTATCGCAACGATCTGGTCATGACCATGTTCGGCAGACTTATGCTGATGATGGTCGGTCTCATCGTGATTTCATGGCTGCCTTGTCTGATCATCGCCCGCTACTTCACTCGTCCGCTCGTTCAGATGGAGCAGCACGTTGGACGTATGGCTGAACGAGATTGGCATGACCCGATTGAAACCGGGCGCAAAGATGAAGTGGGACGTCTGGCCAAAGCGATTGAAGCGATGCGGCAGCGCCTCGTGCGCCAGGACAAGGCGCAGCAGTTTTTCCTCCAGCACACTTCTCATGAGCTGAAAACCCCGGTCATGGTGATCCGCAGCTATGCCCAGTCTATTCTCGACGGCGTTTTTCCGAAAGGGACCTTAGGCGAAAGCTTGGGCGTCATTCTGAAGGAAGGCGAGCGCCTCGAGAAGCGAATTCGCGACCTGCTGCTGCTCAACAAGCTGAACTATGTCACCGCTCGCGAGAAGCCGTTCCGCCCTTTCGAGCTGCATGAGGTCATCGAAGATGTGGTTGAACGGCTGCGCTATCGCCGCCCTGAAATCGAGTGGGAGATAGAGCTCCCCCCTGCTACCTTGCATGGCGATCCCGATCAATGGAAAATCGCCTTGGAGAACATGCTCGACAATCAGCTCCGCTATGCCAAAAGCGGCATCCGAATTCTCCTCTCGCCGCCTTCTAATGGCGATGGCAAGGAAGCTGCAGCCGGATTCTCGCGGCTGCAGATCAGCAACGATGGTCCGCCGCTCGATCAAGCGATCGCGGACAGCCTCTTTGAGCCCTTCCGCTCTGGCGGGGACGGCCAGTTCGGGCTTGGTCTTGCCATCGTGAAGCAGATCATGGACCATCACGGAATGACGGTGCGCGCCGCGAACGAGCGAGGCGGGGTTTCCTTCTACCTTGAGCCTGGGGAAACAGCGCAAGTGGATCGTAAACTCAAGGTTCCGAAGGTTTCTTGAGGGTGCTTGTGTTTGAGAGGCTGGCAGACAAAAGAGGCTTCCCACGGTCAAGGTCGTCATGTGACCGAGGGAAAGCCTCTTTCTTTTTTTATGCCGCAGCTTTGCTCTGATTGCGGCTCATGACCCACAAGGTGAGCCAAATCACGATGAAGCCGGCGAGCTGTCCTACGGTCAGCTTTTGCCCGAAAACAAGCCAGTTCACGCAGACGCCAACCGCTGGGAACGCAAGCTCCGCCAACGTTGCGAAAAACGCCTTGGTCGAGGTCAGCCCTTTATAATAGAGGAGCATGGAGAGCAAGCCCGGGAAAAACGCTTGGAACAAAAGGTTAACGGCAATAAGTATTAAGCCGCCGCTAGTTCCGGTTACATGCCAAGCATCGCCGCTAGCCACAAGTACGACCGTCAGCAACGGGATAGCAAGCAGGAAGCGCAGCGAAGTAACAATGGGGAAGTCGAGCTTTTTCTGCAGCAAGTACTTACCCATGACCGTCGAGCCGCCCCATAAGCCTGCTGCAAGAATAGAGAATAAGCAGCTTATCGTTCCTAGATCTTTGAGGCCCATCTCTGGCGACGAAAAGCCGAATGTCAGCAAATACGTGCTTAGCAGCGCCACCGCAATATAAGCAAAAAATTTGGAAGGCAACGTCTCTTTGAGCATTACGCGAGCTAAAATAATAGCGAATAAGGGCTGTAATTTCTGTAAAAGCAATATCGCGTTCGCATTACCATGCGAGAACGCAGCAGTAAACAAGATCGTTGCTATCGCCGATCCGCCCCAGGAGATGAACAGCAGCGCGCCGATGACGCCCAGCGACAGCTTACCGATCAAGGTTTTCCGGTACTTCACGAGTATTGGCACCGCATAGCAGGCAAGGAGCAGGTGCTCAATAAATACGATTTGCGCTGATGAAAAACTTTTTAACAGCAAGATCCGAAAGAGCGGGTCGAGCCCCCAAAGCGTAGCTCCTAACGCCACATACCAAACTCCGCTGATGCCCCCTGAGCGCGCTGAAACCACATTCGCGTGCTTTGTTCCTAACTTAACTACATTTTCCAATTCAAAAACCTCCTAAGGATTTTTTGAATTGAACCCTCTGAAAAGAGACAATGCCCCCGCTTCATGATCAGCGGGGGCATTGACAAACAGACCTGTCAAATACCTAAGTTTTTGACAAGCTGTTTTTCACCTTCTCCCATCCGGACTATAACCGTCGGCCCTGGATTCTCACCAAGTCAGTCCCAGCCTAACAGGCCGGGAGTCGCGGGCTTGAGATACATCTACACGTATCCTCACCGCCGGTAGGGAATTGCACCCTGCCCCGAAGATTCAATTATTCAATTTGTGGTCACTTACAAAACATAAGTGATATTTATTCCTGAATATTAGCACCATAAAATAAAAAAAGCAAGGATTTTTCATCCGCGATTCCTTGCTTTAAGCTAAGCAATTGCCGTTCATTTTCCGATATATAACATGTTAGCCCATTAATCATAAAGGAGGAAACTCATGGACGTTCCTGCACTTTCCATGTCCGCAGCTCAGGGCAGCTTAGCTCAAGCTGTACAAATACGGGTTCTTAGCATGGCTAAAGATCAATCCACGCAGCAAGCTCAACAAATGGTACAAATGATGCAACAAAGCGTACAGCCAAATTTGGGTGGAAATCTAGACATTCGCGTCTAATTTTCCACTTGAGAGAAGGAGAATGAAAAATCCTCCTTCTTTTTTTCTGCTGATGCTGTATAATCGTGACATCATGCACGCTGGCTTTACTTCATTTTAGCAATCGGAATATGGAAATATAGAATCAAGAAAACCACACCTGCCACACACAGCAACCACGCCCATAGCGGCCTCGTAAAATGCAACCGCAGCCCAATGAACATGAAAACCCAGACCGCGATTGACCACCAAAAATTCCAGTTGTTATGATAGGTAAGCATTTTTATTAACAGAAATAGTCCTTCAATGCAGGTGAATACAGCCGACCAAATAGCGATATAGATGATTTGTCTCAGTGGACGCGACTTAAGGGGATATTTGTGCAAGTACACCATCACTATGCAGGGAAGATTACTAAAAGCAATCATAAAATCGGCAATTGTATGATTAGGCGTTACCGCGGATTTATGAAAAACCCATAGTGAATAATTATAGCTTAGAAGGCTAATGAGAAAATCCACGCAGATGGCAAAAAGAATAGTTGGATAGTAGGTCTTCCAATTTCTCCAATCCCCGAAAAACCAAGCTGCAATCAAGCATAACAAGGCCATGATTACAGGTAAATATGAAACAATCAATGCTGTTATGTGACCCATCACTTAGCTCCATTCCATCAAACTCGTGCTGCCTCCATTCAACCCTGCGGTCCTGTGGTTATTATTTCTATAAAGGTTGTTTCGTATGAAACAGAACGCAATTTACTTACCATTTTTCGCACTCACGCCGTTTTTCGTCGTTGCATCAATGCTTTCAAACTATCCAGATTCGCACAAATTGTCCCGGCAATGACGGTAACCACGCCTACAGCTGTGACCCAAGTGATGCTCTCTTCATAAAACACGACCCCCACCGCCAAGGCAATCAACGGAGAAATGTACAGCCATGTCGCTGGAAAAACGGGATTCGTTTTAGCTACTAACCAATAGAACAAACTATGCCCCACCATGGAGCCAATCACGATTAAATACAGCAGAGAGCCGGCTGCTTTTGGAGAAAATAAGCCGTGAACGTTCACAGGTTCTGTAAAAAATGAAAGAATCAGCAGCAGCAATCCTCCGCATATCATCTGTGCCGCGTTCAGCGCAATCGGCGACGCCTCGGGAAATTGCTGAATAACCTTTTTGGAGTATAGCGTTCCCATACAATAGAACAGTTCACCGACCAGAATCGCCACGCACCCGATCAGCCAAATGATGTTGGCGGATACCGCAAGTTGTGGCAGCAAAAGGATGATAATACCTGCAAAGCCAAGTATGCAGCCAAATACAGAGAGCCTTGTCGTCTTCAGACGCAATACGAAGGTTTGAAGCACTAGAATCATTATTGGTCCAGTAGCCGATAAGACGGCTGCAATCCCGGAAGACACATATTGCTCCGCCCAGTACAAGGTTGAGAAGGTGCCGAATGTGAGACCGATGCCCGTAAGCAGCATCTCTTTGCGAAACAAAAGAGCTAAGGCCGCTTTTTTCCGCCACACTAACCAACAGAACAATAACATCCCTGCAATAAAAAACCTCAAGCCTGCTGAGAAAAATGGCGGTGCTGACGCATCCACCCCAACCTTAATCGCCAGAAATGTCGTGCCAAAAATTAGACAGATAAGTAAATAATTAAAAATAATCATGACTGTTCTCCCCCTCTTGGTATGTATCATACTAGGTAAGCAACAGAACAGATGCATGACACTAGAACAGTTTTCCAATGATTGTTGTATCATAGAGTAAACAAAGGGGGAAAATCGGATGAAGACGCCAGGAACATCTGGAAAAGAAGCTAATCTGCTTTTCAGGCAAACTTATGAGTATATGGTTACCCGCATGGATCGCGGCGAGTGGCAAGCCCATGACAAGCTCCCCTCCATCCGGCGTCTTGCCGAAGAGCTGCAGGTACACAGGCTGACTGTTTTTCGTGCTTATCAGATGCTAAAACAGCATGAGAAGGTTTACGTCAAAGAGAAATCCGGTTATTACGTAAGTCCCTGCAAGACAGAGGAGCAATCCCATACAGAACATGCGGAAAAAGGTCGTTCGTTCACCGTGTCCAACGCTCTAAAAAACTCCCTGTCCGAAATTCAGCAAATCCCTGTCACGTACCAATTCTCACAGGCTTTGATCGATCCCAACTTGCTGCCGAATCTTTTTCTGTCCGAACATGTGAAAAAAGTTTTCGACATTTATCCAAAGCTCATGGGCACCTACTCCAGCGCACAAGGGGATGAGGAGCTTCGCGAGTATCTCTGCCGATACATGGTTCGGCATCATAACCTCCAGCTCGCTGCAAGCGATCTTTTGATTACCACAGGCGGCCAGCAAGCCATAGACCTCATCTCGCGGATCTACATCCGCCCCATGGATCCGATCTTGGTTGAGCGGCCGACGTATAGTGCTGCGCTTGATATTTTCCGCCAGCAGGGAGCGCGGTTTATTCCTGTCGAGATCAGCCCGGACGGCTATGATCTTGCAAAACTCGAGAAGCTTATGGAGAAGCATAAACCACGGCTGTTTTATATGAATCCTACCTTTCATAATCCTACCGGGTACACGGTTCCGGCCGCACAGCGCAAGCAGCTCGTTGATCTGGCTGAACGCTATCGCTGTCTCTTGATCGAAGATGACGCCATTCACGAGATGTACTTGGACCAACCTCCTCCTTCGCCTATGCTGACTTATGACACGGAAGGCTGGGTCGTGTATCTCCGCAGTTTTAGCAAATATATCGCGCCTGGGCTGCGAATTTGCGCCGTCATGGGAGGCACCCATGTCATCCAATCGCTCATCACAGCCAAATCATTAGCGGACAACGGCACACCGCTCGTTAATCAGAAAATGTTCCTGCATTATTTCGAATCTCCCAGAATGCAGCAGCATTTGGAGAAACTGCGCATTGCCCTGCAGATCCGAAAAGAAATTGTAGAGCAAGAGTTAGCCTCTACCGGATGGCGCTGGGTAAGCCCTGAGGGTGGTTTCAACCTATGGCTCCAGCTCCCGGATCATATCCCGGTCCAGCAGCTGCTGGAGGAGTGCCTCCGGCAATCTGTCTCTTTCGTGCCTGGCGTGATCTGCGATCCGCTCAGAGAGATGTGCTCCTGGATCCGTTTAAGCTATTCCTTCGTGAATGAGGAGCATTTACGAGATGGCGTCAGACGGCTTATCGCTATTGCGGGGCGTTATGCGAGGGATAGCGAGTGTTAGCGTGAGGTTAGCACGAAAATCTAGAACGCAGAGGAACTACGGGCCGCTATTTGTTCCAGAAACTGCTATTTGGTATATCTAAAGGAACTACGATCCTCTATTTTGCTAATAATGGCACTAATTCAGCTTGGTGATGAGAAATAAGACCCTGCTGTTCCATCAAAACAGGGAAAAGGATAGCTATAGCCAAAATAGTGCCCCATAGTTCCCCTTCCCCAGCACGTGTAAAATTTTACACTTTTGCAGAAACTAACCCTACATTTACGACTCATATCTAGGGGCTTTTTAACGTGATTTTAATTACGAATCTACTTTTCGTTATAGCAGCAATTGTTTCACGAGCCTATAAGCAGTGGAATAAATACTACGACGTCATGCTTTTTGTCTCTTTTTGCAATTTGCTTTACAATTTCCTGTGTCACGATTACATAATTTGGTCGTTTTACCCTGATTTATTGTTAAACCACAAAACGGCCGACCTTGTTAACACGTTCCTGCTGCTCCCAAGTACAACACTGCTGTATCTAACTTTCTTTCCTGCGGCCAAACGCAACCAAGTAATTTACTATTTCCTGTGGGTAACCGGTTATTCGGCGCTTGAATATCTGTGGTATGCTTACGGCCGGATCACTTATCATCATGGGTGGCACTTTGTATGGTCGATTGCTTTTTACTTCTTCATGTTCTTGGCCATCAGACTGCTTCATAGCCATCGAGCTGCCGGGCTGCTTCTTTCTGTTGCGACCATCACATTCTTGATCATTTATTTTCATATCCCAATCTGGAAACAGGAATAAACAAAAAAGGGGTGCCCCGCGAGTCTGCAAAAGACCAACTGGGCACCCCTATTCATATTAAGCTTTAACTTTTGCTTTAATTTCTTCAAGCGGCTTATGATTGCCGTATTTCGGATACTCACGTGTGGACGGAGCAGCCCATTGAACCGCATTGGAGATTACGCGGCGGATTTGCTCATTGTAGTACGTGCGGTATGTCTCATGACCTGGACGGAAGTAGAAAATCTTCCCGTTTCCGCGGTTAAACGTGCAACCACTGCGGAATACTTCTCCGCCTTCGAACCAGGAAACCATGATTAACTCATCCGGCTGCGGGATATCGAAGTGTTCTCCGTACATTTCCTCAGCTTCAAGATCGATGTACTCCCCAATGCCTTCCACGATTGGATGACCTGGCGCAACAACCCAAATGCGCTCTTTTTCGTCCGCTTCACGCCATTTGAGGTCACAGGAAGTGCCCATCAGCTTCTTGAACACTTTGGAGAAGTGTCCGGAGTGCAGCACGATTAGCCCCATGCCTTGCCATACGCGCTTTTGAACGCGCTCTACGATTTCGTCTTGCACTTGGTCGTGCGCTTTATGTCCCCACCAGATAAGCACATCGGTGTTATTCAAAACCTCTTCGGTCAAACCGTGCTCGGCATCGTCCAGAGTCGCATAAGTGACTTCTACATTCCCGCTAATGCCTTCGCCAATTGCTGTATGAATGCCGTCCGGGTAGGCGGCGCGTACAATTTCACTTTCTTTTTCATGACGGTACTCGTTCCAAACCGTTACTTTAAGTTTTTGACTCATCTTCTTATTCCCTCCAAGATAGCGTATTCATTCATAATGTGAGTATAGTCCGTACCTTCCCGGAATGAAAGGCAAGATTGTGCCTATTTATTATTCAATAGTGTCCTCGGCATGTAAACAGTGTTATACTTTCTCTTGATAAACCTTACCTGTAACGTCGTTTTACATATTCAAAAATGTCCTACCCTATAGCGAGGTATACGAAATCATGGAATCCGCACATAGTGCTTTCTCCGAAATTGTCAATGAAGAAGTCATTTATCAGAATCCGCTGCTTTTCCTAAAAATATGGGAGCTTGGCTCCGACTCCGCTCACTTCGGTGTCCCAACGCCTTGGCTTTGGCATTCGCATAAGCAGGTTGAGTTTCTGGTCGTCATGGAAGGCCTCCTGGCTATTCAAACCAAACATGAACTAGCCGTGTTATCCGCAGGAGATGTGATCGTGTTGGGTTCCTCCCAGCCCCATCGGACGTACAAATACGCCGCCGGCCCCTTGCGGCAGATCGTATTCCAGATTGATCTCAAGCAGCATTTTGACCTGAGTACGATGCCTTACCTGCATTGCTTCTCGGAGCTGACGCATCCGCTTGAGCAGTTCAACGGGCTTTTCCGGAGCAATCCCGCCGTGAAGCAAGCCGCTTATGAGCTTATTCTTCAGATTTTCGAAGAGTCGCAGTCCCGCAAAATTGGCTACGAGCTGGCTATCAGCGCAGCGATCAAGAACCTGCTGCTGCTTATGTTGCGCAATGACAACCGTGATCTGTCCGCACTTGCGGAGGATTCAGGCATCGCTCGCTTGCGCCCTGCGCTCGACTATATCGACAATCATCTTGGCGAGCGAATTACAGTCGAAGAAGTCTGCTCCTTGCTCAATTTAAGCTATCATTACTTTATTAAGTATTTCAAAAAAGTGATGGGGATATCCTTCGTGGATTACGTGAATTACAAGCGCATCAAAAAAGCCGAGCGCCTCCTGCTAACAGGAGACCTCAGCATGATGGAAGTCAGTTTCGAGGTTGGCATCCTCAATATGGCGCAGTTCTACAAGCTGTTCAAGCGGCATAATCAATGCTCGCCCAAAGAATTCAAACAACGCATGCGCAGCCAAACGGGGGTCACCCCCGCCCCCCTGCTGGCGCAAGCGGATTAACGTCAGCCAGGCAGGAAACCCTGCTGGCTGACCAACACACGCTCCTGCGGAAAATGCCGCAGGAGCTGTTCGTGCACGCGCTTGTACGCATCCGGACTGTACCAGTCCGAAAGCCCCAGCGCGTCATAGATCGCGCGCACGCCGATGCGTGCCGTGCGCCGGCCCCCACTGCCATCGCCCATGAAGTAATCGTCGATGCACACCCGCTCCACGATGCCCGCCAGCCGCTCGGCGAACTGCTCCGAGCTCGGCAGCGCCGGCGCTATCGTGGCCTGCACGGGAATGCCGCGAGCGGCGAGCTCGCGAAGTGCTGTGAGCCGCGCCGGTATCGGCGGCGCGGACGGGGTGAACGCTCGGCGGACCTCCTCGCGGTCCGTCTCGACCGTCATGCTGACTCGGACACGGTCCCCGAGCAGCTCTAACAAATCCGCGTCCCGCTTCACCAGCGGGCTGCGGGTCTGAACGAACAAGAAGTCCGGCGGCTGCACGGACATCACCTCCAGGAGCGAGCGGGTGATCCGCTCCTTATACTCGCTCGGCTGATACGGGTCCGTCGCCGAGGACATGAAGATCGTGACCGGGCCTTTGCGCTTCGCTTTGGCCAGCTCGTTCTCCAGTAGTTCCGCGGCATTGGCCTTCACATCGACCCAGGTGCCCCAGGACTCCATGCGAAACAGAGCCACCGGCATCTGTCTCACGTAGCAGTAGGAGCACGCAAAGGCGCAGCCGGTATACGGGTTCAGCGTATGCGAATATCCCTCGAGAAAGCCGCTGGCTTTCGTGAGCAGCGTTTTCGCTGACTTGTGGTTCACCTCAGTCTGCATACGTACTCCTCCTCCCTTTTTGCTGCTTACAACCCGACCTTTTCCAGAACCAACAGTTTCTCTTTATTCACCAATCCGCCGCGATAGCCGGTTAACGCACCGTCTTTTCCGACCACGCGATGGCACGGCACTACAATAAGAACCGGATTGGCGCCAATGGCTGTACCGACGGCCCTTACTGCGCTGGCTTTATCCAGCTTCTGAGCCATCTGTGAATAACTTACCGTTTCACCATGCGGTATTTCTTTTAAAGCGCGCCACACGGATTGTTGAAATTCTGTCCCGCGCAGATCCAGCGGCAATGTGAACGTTTTGCGCGAGCCTCGCAGATACTCCTCCAGCTGCTGCACATAAGGCTCTAATGCGGCCTTATTTTCCATCCAGCTATATTCAGGGAAACGATGCTTAGCCCATTTGGTTAATTCGGACCACGCTTCTGCATCAACGCCTCCCCGCTCAGCATCTTCCGCTTGATACTGCAAATAGATCAACCCATCGTCTGTTGCCGCGATCAAAAAGTGACTATCCAATAAACGAACTACACGCCAATATATGGATTTAGCCGCTGTCCTCGCTTCATTTGTTTGCATCCAAGAACCCTCCTCGGTTATGGTTAGATGGTGGTACAAGATTGACGAAATTCCGATGGCGTCACACCCGTTTTTTTCTGAAATACAGTGGTAAAATGAGCGGCATTCGCAATACCCACCGACGCACCGATGACATTCACAGGCTTATCTGTTTCTATTAAAAGCTGCTTAGCTGCTTCAATTCGTTGATGTTGAAGATAAGTGAGAGGCGTAACGCCCTTCACGCGTTTGAATGTCCTTTGCAAATGATAGACGCTGGCATAAAATTGCTCGGCCAATACCGAGAGCGTAATCGGTGCGGCATAACTTTCCTTAATATAGTCGGCTATCAGCTCGATCCACTCTTCATCCGGCAGCCGTAAGCCATCAGGCCTGCATCTTTTACAAGGGCGAAAGTGTTCCGCAACCGCTGCTTGGCGATCAGGAAATACCCGGACATTTTCCCGCTTCGGCACCCTCGATTTGCAGGATGGCCTGCAGAAGATCCCTGTTGTCGTGACCGCATAATAAAATGTGCCATCATAACTCGCATCATTTCCAATAATAGCTTGCCAATATCTTTCTTGCATGGCTTCGCTCCTCTCCGTGCCTTCCCTCTTACTAGCTCAGTATACCCAAACGGGTCTTCACTTGTAAGGGATGCGAGATGAGAAAGCAAGATTACGAAAGCCGCCTTCAGCGATAATAAAGGTAGTCCAACTAACCGATTATAGGAGAAATGACTTATGCCTTCTTTTGACCCTTCACTTCTTACCTGGAGCGAGCAGACAAGCTCTTTCACCCTGCCACTGCCTGAACCTTTTCGATATGAGCAAAATCTTGGCTATTTGACCCGCTCCACAAATGAATGTCTATTCCATGTGGATAACTCAGATATTTATAAGCTGCTCCTAGCCCGGGATAACCGCGTGCTGATCGCTGTCAACAGTGAGGATAACTTGCAGCTGCGCATTCGTGTGCTATCCAGCACCGATACCCCTGTGACTCCAGCTCTTCTTGAACATGTCGCACGATATGTGTGGGAATGGTTTGATCTCCGTACAGATCTTGCTCCGTTCTATGCGCTGGCTGAACACGATCCTCTGCTCGACCGAGTCACTCGGGACTTTTACGGGCTTCGCCTGCTGGGGATTCCGGATCTGTTCGAAGCGATGAGCTGGGGGATTATGGGACAGCAAATCAACCTCGCTTTTGCCTATACACTCAAAAGACGACTCGTGGAAACCTTCGGTACCCGGCTGGACTGGCAAGGACGAACGTATTGGGCGTTCCCTGCGCCTGAGCGGATTGCCGAGCTTGCACCGGAAGCTTTGACAGCTCTGCAATTCACGGGTAAAAAGGCCGAGTACTTAATCGGCGTTGCCCGGATGATGGCGGAGGGCCGGCTGGACAAGGAACAGCTGCTGGAGATGAAAGATTTTGCGGCTATGGAGAAAGAATTGCTGAGCATTCGGGGCATCGGCCCCTGGACGGCCAATTACGTCCTTATGCGGTGTCTGCGCAACGCCGCCGCTTTCCCGATTGCGGATGTCGGTTTGCATAACGCGCTGAAGCATGTGCTTGGCTTGGACGAGAAGCCGACTCTCCCCCATATTCGCCAACTTGCTGAAAACTGGAAAGGCTGGGAGGCTTATGCTACTTTTTATCTATGGCGTGTCCTCTACTAGAGCATGAGAAAGAAGGAGCGAACTCACAGTGAAATTTCTAGGATTAGTGGAACAACTATTTGCCCAATACGGTTACTTGGTCCTGCTGCTCGGGCTGCCGCTTGACGTTATCGCGCTTCCGATCCCTCCTGGCAATACAACCATGACCTATACAGGGTATTTATCCTATAAAGGGGTGCTGAGATGGGCGCCGGCGATGTTATCCGCCTGGGTCGGTTCGACCATCGGTATGTCGATCACCTATTGGATTGGGTATAAGCTGGGGATGCCGATTATCGAGCGTTTTGGCAAACTGCTGTTCCTGAAACCCAGTCATTTGGACAAGACACGGAGCTATTACGAAAAGTTTGGCAATAAAGTGCTTCTGTTCAGCTTCTTTATACCTGGGATCAGGCAGTTTATTTTCTACTTTGTAGGCATCATTCGCATTCCATTCCGGGTTTTTGCGATGTATGCTTTCACAGGTTCTGCCTTATGGGTCGTCGCTTTTTTCGGCATTGGCTACCTGTTCGGCGAACAGTGGCAGGCGATTTTCATGTGGGTGGAGAAATTTTTGATCTATGCGATGATTGGCGCGTGCGCTGTGCTGGCGGGGATCCTGCTAGTTAAATGGCGAAACCGTTTAAAGACGGGGATTTGAACGTATAAAAAGGTTGCCCCATCGGTCACAGAGATCGATAGAGGCAACCTTTCTTTGATTTATTGTGGTGTTGCTGACGGTTCTGGCGTTGCTGTTGACTCTGGTGCTTTCGGATGACCTGGTTTTCCTTTGAATTTAAAACCTTCATGACCCGAACCTGGTTTCATCGGAGGTACTCCGCCTTTGCGTTCAACGAAGCTTTTCAGCTCATCCGTTAAATGATCTTTCAGCTTTGTGATCAGTTGATCCTCAGTAATGCCTTTATCTTGGGCGATTTCAGCCAGAGACTTCCCTGCTTTGCGCTGTGCAGCAAGCTCATCTTCCGTGATCCCCAGAATCGTCGCGATTTCAGCGGAATTGCCGAACATTCCGCCCGGCATCATGCCTCCATGCGGTTGCGCGCCTTTGAAGTCCATGGTGCGCGGTTTGGACTCGACCATTTTTTTCAAGCGATCCGCTAAGCCAGATTTCATTTTGTCGGCCTGCTCCTGCTTCAATTTCCCGGCTGTAACTGCATCATCGATCTTCTTAGTCTCAGCTTCCGTTAATTTGGCCAGAAGTGCATCTTCCGTCAGATTCGCTTTCTCTTGAGCGATTTGTACCAGTGTTTTACCTTGTTTGATCTCATCTTTCAACACAGCCTGATCAATCCCAAGAACGGCAGCGAAATCGATGGCGCCTCCTTTGCCGAATTCAAATCCGCCTTTGGCCGGCCCGTGACCTTGGTTATTGAAACCTCCGCGAAAATCTTTATGATGGTTATCCTTGAATTTGTCCTTCTGAGGTGCAGGCGTTACCGTACTCGTCTCATCTGCGAATACCTGGTTATGCTGAAGCGCAAGGCCACCGCCAATAAGTAGTCCTGCTGCGAGCGTACTGACCAGCACTTTCTTGTGAATAAGCTTCATCCTGTAACTCCACCTTTTTCATGAATTGGTCTAAGTTTCTTCAGTATATCGGACAATTGTGAAAAAAATTTGAAGTCACAGCTCATTCCGTCAAAAAGTTTACGCTGTCTTTCTGCCCTTTGTCATGCCTACGAAACAGAGAATGGCCCCTATCTCCATACAAGCAATGATGATGCCTAGCGGTACTGCAGTCTGGCTGCCGCCAAGACCAACAAGTGGAGCAATCAGGCCCCCGATGATAAAAGATAGCAGTCCCAGCAGCGCCGCAGCACTCCCCGCCGTTTTCCCTTGACTCTGCAGAGCAAGTGAGGAAGTGGCCACGGAGACAGGGCCTACGCTGGAAACGATGAAGAAAAAGGCAACTAGGATGGCCGGAAGCCCTGCCCCGATCAGAACGGCGACGAGCAGCAGCAGGCCGCCAAAAGCGGCCATGGCCAGCCCTCCTGCCAGCAAGCGATGGTCGCTTACTTTGCCAGCGAGCTTGCCCGTCACTTGACCGGCAAGGATGACGCCAAGCCCGTTAACGGCGAAGCAAACGCTGAATATTTGCGGGGAAACGCCGTAAATCTCCTGCAGCACGAACGGCGAGCCGGAAATATAAGCGAACATGCCGGCAAAGACGAGCCCTTGTGTCAGCGCGTAGCCCATGAACATGCGGTTTGTGAGGAGTCCGCGGAACGTTCGCAGCGTGTTGGCGAGGCCGCCCTTGGAACGGCGATCCGGCGGATGCGTTTCCTTCAAGCCCCACGTTGCAGCTAGCAGCATCAGCACGCCAATGGCACCTAGAACAAGGAACACGCCGCGCCATGTTGTGAACTGCAGAATCTGCCCGCCTGCAATCGGCGCAAGGATGGGCGCAGCCCCGTTCACCAGCATCAGCAGCGCGATAAACTTCGTCAGCTCCACGCCTTCGTACATGTCGCGCACGATCGCGCGGGAAATGACGATCCCGGCGGCTCCCGCCAAGCCTTGCACGAATCGCAAGCCCAGGAAAACGCCGATGGACGGCGCAAACATGCACAGAATTGAAGAGATCGCGTAGAGGATCAATCCGATCAGCAGCGGCGCGCGTCTACCGCGCACATCGCTGACAGATCCTGCGATGAGCTGGCCGATGGACAGTCCCAGCATGCAGGCGGTGAGGCTCATTTGTGCGAGTGAGGTGCTGGTATGGAGATCGCCGGCCAGATTCGGCAGTGCCGGCAGGTACATATCCAGCGAGAGCGGCCCGAAGGACGCTAGTGATCCGAGCACGAGCACGATCCATAATCGGCTGTAGCGGCCTGTTGTCATGCCGGCTTGGGAAGCCAGTTGGTTGGACATTTTGATCACAACTTTCATTTAGTAGTTCAATTAAGCTAACATTGCGTTTAGATTTTGTCTAGTGTGAAAAGCAATAACCAGAGCACTGCCCACCCGCTATACTAAGAGCTAATGCGGCGAAGAAAGTCCCTATTCATCTTTAAGATGGATCAGGGGCGTTTTTTATGATAAACGACTTGTCGCTCCTTCAGGGTGAACGCGTTTGCCAGATAGGACGAAACAACGCCAATGCCTTCTCTAGAGTGCACTTAATGCAATATAGAGGACTCAATTCGGCCACTGCTGCCGTCTACGTTGTGCAAAGTACAACGTAAAAGGCCGAGTATAGCGGTTTTCACGCTATTTTGATTGAATTCATTGTAATTTGTGCAATGAAGAGCGGAGTGATGGGGCTTGAAGCTGTTCTATGCTGTACAAAGTGCAACGTAGGCATGAGGGCGAGGGGCCGTGACGGGATGCGTTGATACAGCGCGGTATGGCTACATTGCGCAAGACGGTCATACAGAGCAAATTGAATTACTTAGCGGCAAGGCGGTTAAACGCCGAACCATGATTTCTTAGCGTGACACGCACATTCGGCGCGTAACAATAAATAAGGGGTAAACACCCCTTGTGAACGCAAAGAGCCCCCAACACCCTTGGGGATGTTAGGGGCTCTATCACACTGACTCCTTACTTCGTCACGTTCACAATCAGCTTATCGCTGGAAGTAACGCCACCCGCGTTAACCAACTCGCAGCGGTATTCGTACACGCCGACAGCGCGACCCGCGATCGTGCTCACCGCGCTTTGAGCGCTGGGCGAAGCTGCGTTTAACGCCTTCGTTTCGATCAAAACACCATTTTCATACAAACGGTACTCCGTGGCATTCGTCCCCCACCACATGTTCATCGATACCTTGTAGTTGCCGTCTCCATCCCAATTGTCTTGAGAAAGGACAGGCTTGCCAGGTGCTGCATCCGTAATTTTCACAACCAACGGAGCGCTTGTTGTTGTTCCAAAAGAATTTATAAGCTCACTTGTATACGTATAAGTGCCATTGGCTTTGCCTTTTACTTCGACTTTGGCCGTTTGGGCAGCCGGAGATGCATCCGTCAGCGATTGCGTCTTAATGAGCACGCCATTTTCGTACAATTTGAACACAGATCCGTTATTGCCCCACCACATGTTCATGGTCACCGTGTAGTTACCGTCTTTCAAGCCGGTTGCTTGGCCGCTATTGTCCGACAACACAGGCATTCCTGGCGCCCCTAAGGACAATGGCTTCACAACCGTGATAGTTACAGCGCCTGTATGCACCGTTATTCCATTTAAAGTAACTGCTGCTGTTAACTGTGCAGTACCTTCTGCCACCGCGCTCACTTTACCTTGTGCATCAATAGTCGCTACAGCACCATTGCTTGTGTTATATACAATCGCAGCACCGCTAAGATCAGCCGCTGCTCCGTTGCTTAACACACCCGCTACTTGCGTAGCTGTTGTTTCGCCCGGCTTGAGCGAAGTCGTATTCGCCGAAAGCGTCGCTTGGCTAAGCGTTACTTTCGCGCTCACATTAAATGGTATAGTCGCTTGCGTTACATTACCCGCTGCATCGACAACGCGGTAGGCCACTGTGTGTGCACCTTGCGTCAAACTGCCTGCTGCAATGGATTGACCGCTGCTGATGGCAGCGCCATCCAACGTCAACGTCATCTCGGCGATACCTGAAAGTGTATCTGTACCAGCTAACACAAATGTTAATGTTTCAGCATCCGTAACGTTTCCAACTGCTTGACCCGACTGCGTTAACACGACCGTTGGAGCCGTTTTATCCAGCTTTACTTGCAAGGATTTTACAGCTTCCTCATTCCCTGCCGCATCTGTCGAGGAGTAAGCCACTGTATTCGTACCTTCCGTTTGAATCACGACTGGCGCCTCATAAGGAACCGCAGCACCGCCGTTCAAGCTGATCTTCGTTGTTAAAGCACCAGCCGTATCATCTACCGCCGACAACGTTACGGTCACATCTTCCTTATACCAGCCTTCACTATTCGCTGCGCTTGATAAGGAGGCAGTCGTAACAGGTGCTGCTGTATCGGCTGCAACCGTAAAGTCGCTTAAGCCTCTTGGTTTTAATTGGAATACACCTTTAAAAATAGCAGCAACACCTTTGATGTTTACCGTTTGTCCCGCTTGGTAAGGGAACGAGCTCAGGGTTAAGCCAGTTCTTACATCTACACGGATGTGATTGCTCACTGAACCTTTTACAGCATCAAATTCAAAAGAACCTGCCGGCGTAGCGCTGATGATATTGCTCACGGTAACATCACTAAGCTCTAGCAATTGTCCTTGATTGTCATTAGTTACTGCTGCTGCAGATATTGGTGTTGGTAATGCCGCTGCGCCTGTTTTTTCGATAGCAACTGGATCTGCTAACTCCAGCTCCGTATTGAATACAGCCGTAGATGCTGTAACCTTCACTTTATCTCCCTGATGAAAACCGCTCAGGCTTTGGAACACGTAAATTCCGCCTGTTTCATCCTGCAAGTAGAATGCCTGACCGCCAAAAGCCCCAGGCTCCGTCGTTACAACACCCTCCACCGTTACCAAGGTGCCGGCTGCTTTGCTCCGAGCATCGGAGATATTGATCTTCGCCGGGATTGGGTTTTCCTCTTCGGGCAAAGACTCCGCAGGTACGTTGCCCAGGGTAACGCTCTCGGTTTTCAGGTTCGTAGACGCTTGACGCAGGCGTAAATTCGCCGCAGCCGTCGTTCCCGGCTTAATCCGAACCATCAAATCCTTCGTTGCATGGCCGTTGATATCCGAGGTCACGCTGAACTGCGTACTATATCCGTATGCGGTAGGCCATGTGCCGTCCGCATTTTGAACCATCGCAATTTGTGTGCCGCCGCTAACCAAATAAATGCCAACGTTGAACCCCGTAACCGTTGTAGACGGAGGCAGGTTGTCTACGACAACTCGCAGAGGGAAGTCCACGGCATTCGGCAGCGTTGCTTGATGCACGAAGCTGTATGCTGCGCTAGCTGTCGCAGCAGGACCGCCATAGGAGCCCGCTTTGAACGTGCTGCGGTCATACCATTTGTAGCCGGCATTAGGCGCCGCCCAAGGCTCCGGCTGCGGCTCTGTAGAATTAGCCGGCGTCTCAAAAGGCAGCAGCGCCGTCGGCTGATCCAACTGCAGGCCGCTTACTTCCGACAAGCTCGTGTAGCTTTCTTTTTTCGCCAGCCAATTCACCATATTCACAAGCAGGACGCCGTCGTCCACTTCTTTGAAACCGTCATACGTCGTCTTCTTCGCGCCTGTATCCTCACGCAAATACTTCGGTGTCGCATCCTCCACCGGCGAGGAATCGCCGATGAATCCGGCTTTGCCCGCACCTGACTTGGCTATGGCAACAAAAGGGCCTTCCGCCACGCCGCCACCGTTATAAACACCTTGATCGACTGCGTTGGCCCAAGCCTCATTGGTTTGCGGCAAGTACACGATTCCTTTGGCCCTTGTCGGATCGATGATCGCCAGCGTTGAACCCGCATGCATCGCTACGCTGGATACACCTGTGGTGATACCGAACGACTGCTGCGGCGACACGATTTGGTTCGCATTAATATCGCCTAATGCGTTGTAGCGGAAACGCAAACCGAATTGCGTCGCTAACCAGTCCGAGCTAGCTACATCCTGCATCGCTGATGAGGCGCTTTCTTCAGCGCTCATGCCGCTGGCAGGGTTCGTCCACGCCCCACGACGGTAGCCGTTGAACACCTCCGAACCGTCCCAACGGTTTTTGTTGCGATCTGCATTGTAGTGATCGCCGATGAAAAAGATACTTCCACCGCCTTGTACATATTGTGCCAAAGCCGCTTGTTCGCTCGTCTTATAAGGTACATTAGACTCAGCTACGACAAAAACGTCATAACCGCTCAAATCGCTAAGTGTGATGGGTGTTGTTTTACGCAGTTCTTTGACATAGTAGCCGTTATTTGCTAACGCGTTTCCAAAATCTGAAAAAGCCCCGTCGATAACCCAATCCGCAGCCCCAGCGGTTTGTTCATGCGTGTTGTCGAACAGCACCTTTTTCCCTGCATTTTCGTTGACTACTTTCGCTTCAATGAATGGAGCCGGATCACTTGGCCCTTCCGCCATAACTGCCTGCCAGCTGCTTGTAGCCAGCACTTGTAGAGGTAGCGCTACTGTTAAAGCCAGCGCTGCTTTTACCGCTTTTGCTTTCCATCCCGCTCTCGTACCCATTACAAATTCCTCCCTTATCATCAATGTGACAAGCCTAGTACCGCCCCTAATTTTACCATGGTTCAAAAAGGGATAGTGCATTTTTTTTGTAAAGTTAAGGAAATTTGTGTAAGTTCACAATAGTTCTAGCGTTTTTATGCGAACTACAGGGCGCTATTCTACCGAAAAGGCACGTATTCTGCCTGCTGGGGGAACTACGGTCCTCTATTTTGGCGATTTCAACCAGAAAACGTGCCATGGAGGCCAGATAAGACCCCACAGTTCCTTTCAGAAAGGAAACTACTAGTTTTCTCTTTAATAAGGGACTCCAGTTCCCTCCATGAAACCTTAGCGAAACTCTCGCTAGTTTATTCAACTTGTTTTAGCTGATCAGGCTGGTGAAATGGGGTATTGGCTATATGATGACACAGTGAGGTGGGCGTTGGTAACATGATGAGCTGATGAGGTGAATGTTGGCTATATGCCGAGTTGGTGAGCTAAGTAGCTAAAACAAAAACCTGACGGGGTTAATCCGTCAGGTTTTATATAAGTCAGACGCGCCTACTCGCGCCATCTACTTTATGACGTCGGCTGAGCTCCCTTCGTCTGCCCACGAAACGCATTCGGTACAGTCCCCGTGTGCGCTTTGAACAGCTTCCCGAAATAATTTTTATTCTCATAGCCGAGCATGTCGGCAATTTGTTCCACGGTTTTATCCGTGATTTCCAAAAGCTCCTTCGCTTTCTCCATCTTCATCCGCGTCACGTACTCCACGAAATTCTCACCGGTTTCCTTCTTGAAAAGCCGGCTCAAATAACTCGGATGAAGGTGCAGATGCGCCGCCGCGTCTTCGAGCGATATTTTCATATGCAAATGATTGTAGACGAACCGCTGGCACTCGAGAATCTCGCGGTTGTGCGACTCGCGGTACACCTGCCCCGCCCACTGAATCGCCTGCTGCAAATAATCCTTCAGCCATAATTCCAGCTCTCGCACCGACGACAGTTCATGCACATCATGATGCAAGAGCTCGGATGAAAACGTCGACTGGTAATGCTGCAGCGATTTGAGCCGCATGCGCACATCGAGAATCATCTTCAGCAGCCATTCCTTCACTTCCATAGGGTGAAACCGGTGGTACCCGATGAAATCGATCCACTTCGAGACGTACAGATCGATCAGATCGGAACGCTCATCAAACACCACGCTTCGGAACTCATCCAGCGTCTGGGCGTACTCAGCCAGCAGCAATCCCCCGTCTCCGAAGCCTTCCCGAACATGCTCCAGCTTCATGACGGAGCTTTCCGGCAGGTAGAATCGCGAGCTTCGCCCTTCTACCATCCGCTTCAGCTGCTCCTTCAACGAGCGCACATCCTTGGCCGGACTTCCCGTTATGAACGAGAACGCCACTTTCGCGTATTGCTGCAAACAGCTTTGCAAATGTCGCAGCGTCTGCTCGACCTTCTGGCCGTTGTTGACATGCATGCTGCCATATTGCGGGAACAGCAATACAATCTCGCCCGTATCGTACGTAAACAACGTAACTTCCTTCTGATCGACGAGCAGCTCTTCTATGATATTTTGGATCGTGTAATCGAATAAATCCTTGGATTGGAAGCGCTGATTCGCCTCCTTCACCCGGTTGGCGTACCCGAAAACCGGCAGTACGCCATGCTGCCCAAGACGCAGTCCGAACCCTTCCGCTTGCTGGCTCCATTCCTCCGAATCAAACAACGGCTCATTGACCGTACTTCGGATAAAATGGCGCTTGGACGAGCTGCGATGCAGCGCGGCCTCCTTTTCGAGCTTGCGGCTTTTCGACAGTACGTGATCCTCGGCATCCAGCTGCTCCTTCAGCCTGCCAAGCACCTCCGAAATGTTGCTGATATTCATCGTTTCTTTCAGGATATATTCGCTCACCGAAAGCTTCATCGCTTTTTGCGCATAGTGGAAATCATCATGGCAGGAAAGAATGACCGCCTTCACATGAGGATCTCCCTCACGGAGAGAGCGGATTAAATCCAGCCCATTCATTTCCGGCATGCCGATATCGCTGATCAGTACATCGGTTTTGGCCCGCCGTCCGGCTTCCAAGGCTTCCAGAGGATTTTCAAAGGCCCCTGTTAAACGAAACCCCAGTTCCTCCCATTTGATCGCTGAACTCAAAAATTCAAGCACAGGTAAATCATCATCCACAATCATGACTGTATACATGCTTAGCCCTCCTTTCCTGTCTGCTGCGGAAAGCGCAGAACAATCTGCGTTCCCTGATCTGGCCCGCTTGCGATCTCATAATCGAAACGATGGCCGTAGATGATTCGAAGGCGCTCTAATACATTTTGTAAACCAATACCAGATAAAGATGGGCTTCGCGAAGCATGGTGATGCTTCGTCGGCCGCGTCACAAGATGTGTGCGAAGCTCTTCCAAACGTTCCGTTGTCATGCCGACGCCCGAGTCTCTGACTTCAAGCTGAAGCCGTCCATCCTCACAGATTCTGGAGGCAATCGTGATTTCTCCAGGTTTGCTTTTTAGCCCGTGAAGATAGGCATTCTCGATGAGCGGCTGCAGCAGAAACCGAGGGATCTCTATAAGCAGCGTATCGGAAGCCGCCGAGATACGAAGATTCACTCGATCTCCATGCCTGGAATTCAACAGTCGAACGTAATGTTCGATGATCTCAATTTCCTCATGCAGCGGAATATATTCGTTATTTCGATTAATGGTCATCCGCAGGAGCGACGATAGGGAAGAGATCAATTCCGCGTTCTCGGAATCCCCCTTCATCATGATTTTCAAACGGATGGAATTCAGCACATTAAACAGAAAATGCGGATTAATTTGGGCCTGCAGCATCGCCAGCTCCGCCATGCGCTTGAGTTCTTGCTCACGGCGATTTTCCTCAATCATTAGCTCAATACGATCAATCATGCGGTCGAAGACGTACCCCAGCCGGCCCACTTCATCCACACCGTTAATGTTCGAACGTTCGCCGAGTTGACCGGATTCAATCCGGACAACCGTTTGGACAAGCCGCGCAATCGGTTTGGTGAGTGTGCGCACCATATACAGTAGAGTAACGGCAAATAAGACCAGAAAAAATAGTTGAATGAGAAAATCTGTTTTCCGAAATGACTCAATCTTCTGTGCGGCTGTTTTATAGGAACTCATATTCACAAGCTTCCACTCCGGCGTTACATGACTGCTGAGCAGAATATAATCTTCTCCCGCCACCTTCACGAAAGATGAGCCATCCTCCCTGGGTAGCTGATCATAATAAGGGAATTTCGTACCGATCGTCGTGGAATCTTTATCGACCAGAATGCGTCCCTGTTCATCAATGATCACCATCGATTCATTATTTTGATATTGGTTGAAAAGGTCTTGCAGCAAGCGAAGCTCCAGACCAACAATCACATAACCGTAGGTGATATCGTTCTTGCGAAGCGGTTTGGCTGCCGACAGCAAATACGGCTGATTCGTGGATTCGCTGTAATTGGGCTCAGCGCCGATCCACAATACATTGTAGCCGGAAACTTGTTCAACGGCGCTAAACCAGCTTTTTCTCATAAAATCCGTCGGATTAAAAGCAAAAGTCGTATAGGAGGCGACGTACTCCTTATTGGGCAGCAAAACCGTCACGCTCAGATTTCCGAAGGAATCGATCACCGTTGACATTCTTTTCGCTATCGTCTGCTTGTATTGCAGCACATCTCCCTTATCCGTTGTCTCATTCGCTCTGCCTAATTCCCGGATAGACGGCTGCAATTCCTCATCAAATTGAATGAAGTTCATCACATAAATCATATTTTTGATCTGGCCATTCACAATTTGACTCACGATCCGCATCGATTCGCGCGAAGAGTCTGTCACCTGCGTTCTTACCGCATCTCTTGTAAACAGGGAGGAGACATTCATGGAAACAACCGATGGCAGAACGAGACAAACCAGAATCGTCAGCACCAATTTATTGCGTAAAGATAACCTGCGAAGCCAACCCGGCACAACGTTCTCCTGCCTTTCGAATGCACCTTTGGAAATGGGAAAAAGAGGAGCCTAGGGCCTCCTCTTTTCATTATAGCAATAATCTTGCGCGTTCCGTTACTTCTTACTTCGCGTTGCTCTTACGGATGTCTTCAATTTTCGTTTTCGCTGTTTGGATCGTTTTCTCCAAATCTTGTTTGCCTGTCAAGAACAACTCAACTTGCGTTAAGTATTCTTTTTCTTGTTGCAGCGCGTAAGTTGGAGGAACAACCAATTTGGTAGCTTTGTTCACTTTCAAAGTAGCAAGCAAGGACGCTTTATCGATCATAGCAACTTGTTCTGGTTTACCGCTTTTCAAAATCGCATCAACGTTTTTCTCAACATCGGCTTTTTTCCATGCGGAGAAGAAGAGACCTTGTGTTTGAATACCTTCTGTTGTGTACCATTTTACGAAGTCATAAGCTGCTTGTTTGTTTTTGGAGTTCGCAGCAACACCCATGAAGTCAGCGCCTACTTCTGTCAGACCATTTGGATCTTTAGCGTCAAACTTTGGATATGGAGCAAACACCGTTTTGAATTTCGCGTTCAGGGAAAGCTCGCCAACCATCCAGTTACCTGTAGCTAGCATTGCTGTTTTACCGCCGTAGAACACATCACGGTAAGCCATTTTTTGCGATACAACTTCAAAGTAAGGAACGGATGTTTTATCTACGTTTTCCATTTTGTTTCTAAGATCAAGGGAGTAACGAACTTTCGGATTGTCGATGTTCTGCGTGCCATCGGATTTCACCAGGTACGGGTTCTCCATGTCATTGTTCAAACCAAGCAGTGCGTAGTCTTTCCAGTTATGGAAGTAGGAACCGTAAGCTTTCGAAGCACCTTCACCTTTGGTCAACTTCTTAGCGTATTCTGCATATTGATCCCATGTCCATTCTGTTGGAACAGGAAGCTTAGCTTCATCAAGCTTGTCCTTGTTCAGGAGGACGAACCATTCAATCATTTTACCTGGCAACGCATAGTATTTACCATTTACAATTGGATCAAGCTTGTACTCGTCTTTGACAACAATGTTATCTTTTTTCAGGTAATCATCAAGCGGCTCCAAGATGCCTGCGCCTACGCGTTGAGCGAAGTCGGATGCGCTGGAATACATCACAACGTCCATTTGCTCGCCGGAAGCAGCCAGAAGGTCAAGTTTTTTCATGCCTTCTTGGGAATCGCCTTTCTCGGACATGCTTTCATAGACAACTTTTACGTTCGGGTGTGTCTTGTTATAAGCATCAACCGTTGCATTCCAGTTCCCTTGCGCTTCGGTGTACCAACCTTGTACTTTAATTGTAACAGGACCTTTTCCGCCCGCAGTACCGCTATCTGCAGCAGGTGTTTCGGCTTTATTACCGCAGCCTGCAAGTGCAGCACTGATAGCAAGCACACCGCTTAATACTAGTAAACTCTTTTTCATAGGAACCCCTCCAAGTGAGCTTTGATTTGTGTGAAAACCTTTACATGACCGATCGTAACAAACTTCCGTGGAGCGCACGAGGCACTATTTTAACCTCATGCACTCTTATTTTGACTTTTTGGATTAACCCTTCACGCCACCCATCGAAATACCTTCGATAACCTGCTTTTGTCCGATGATGAAAATGATTAGAAGTGGGACGATGGCGGATACCGATGCAGCCATGATTAGCGAGTAGAACTCACCGTTCAAGTCGGCGAAAGACCGGATACCTAGCGGCAGCGTGAATAAGTCTTTTGTTCTTAGGAAAATCAACGGGTTCTGGTAATCGTTCCAAGTCCAGATGAAACGCAGAATCGCATACGTAGCAATAGCCGGGCGTACAAGCGGTGTACAAATCGACCAGAAAATTCTAATGTGTCCCGCACCGTCAATCCGGGCTGACTCCATATATTCATCGTGGATACCAAGATAGAACTGACGAAGCATGAATGTTCCAAGAACAGAGAATGAACCTAATAGAATCAAACCAAAGTGGCTGTCGAACAACCCGATCCAACGGAAAAGCAAGAACTGCGGAACGAGAATAGCTTGGCTCGGGATCATATAGATCGCCAGGATAAGCACGAAGAGCGCGTTACGACCGCGGAATTTGATCTTCGAGAAGGCATAGGCAGCCATAGAAGAAAGTAAGACAGATAATGCCGTTGTTAATACCGAAACCTTAATGGAATTCCAATAGTATAACGAAAACTTAGTTTCCCATACTGTTTTATAATTTTCAATGACATTCCAATGTTTAGGGATCCACTGAATCGGATAAGCAAACACGTCGGCTTCCGGCTTCATGGAAGCGGAGATCATCCAGAGGAACGGCGACATGAATAGTATGCCAATGACAAGCATTAGTAATGTAAGAACTATTTTTTTAAACTTCTGATTCTTGTCCATCGAGGTATTCCTCCTTCTCTTAGTAGTTCACCCATCTACGTTGTCCGAGCCATTGTACAAGTGTAATCAGAAGCACAAGGAACAGAAGTACAATTGCCATAGCGGAGGCGTAACCGGATTGCAGGTTAACAAAGGCTGTTTCGTATAGACGATAAACGACTACAGTCGTGGAGTTCGCAGGTCCGCCGCCTGTGAGGACGGAAATAACATCAAACGCTTTAAAGGTACCGATAATCCCCGTTACTAGCAGGAAGAAGGTTGTTGGCGATAAAAGAGGCACCGTGATGCTCATAAGCTGTCTGAACTTGGAAGCACCATCGATATCCGCTGCCTCATAAAGATCTTTGGGAATGGACTGCAAGCCAGCCATGAAAATAATCATGTTATATCCGATAGAGATCCAAATCATAAGTCCCATTACGCAATACAAGGCAACATCCGGGTCAGCCAACCATTTTGGCGGATTCGCAACGCCCAGATCCATCAAAATTTGGTTAAGTGGACCGTACGTCGGGTGAAATAACACCTGAAACACGATCGCTACCGCAACTACGCTAGAAATATAAGGGATAAAATAAATAACTTTGAAGAAATCCTTCAAATAGATTTTTTTATCGATAACGACCGCTAGAAGCAGCGAAATGATGAGTGTTAAAGGAACGACAATCATTAATATCATGTTGTTTTTCAGGGATAAGAGGAAGACGGAATCGTGCACAAGCTTGATAAAGTTATCTAAGCCGAGAAATTTCACTTTGGAAAAACCGGCAACAAAGTTCCAATCCGTGAAGCTGAGGAAGAAGGACGCAATAATTGGAAATAAAGTAAAAACAAATAGTCCGAGCACCATCGGTGCAACGAAGGCATATCCGATCAGGTCCTCACGTATTTGTGCAATCGAACTTCTCCGTTTCACTTTCGCATTGGAAAGGGTGCTCGAATGTGTATGTGTATTGTTGGCCATATGATTATTCACCCCATGTGTTGTGTTTCCTATAGTCTACCCTGTGAAGGACAGGTCGGGTAAGTCAAATAATTTACTCGTTTGAGTAAAATTTTAACCTTCCATGAACACTGGGGCTCCCTCTGATGGACGAAAAA
Source organism: Paenibacillus chondroitinus NBRC 15376 (assembly GCF_004000765.1). GTDB lineage: Bacteria > Bacillota > Bacilli > Paenibacillales > NBRC-103111 > Paenibacillus_E > Paenibacillus_E chondroitinus. Next base: position 34,307 of record NZ_BILW01000029.1, read on the forward strand.
AACCGATAAGCCGTGATGATGGCCTACCGGATATTCTCTCCTTACTTATTTGCTTCATGTACTTTCAGAAGCTTCCCCTTGATCGTTGTGTTCTTCATGACTCTAAGCACCATCGGCCCTTTGCCGTTCAGTATATCCACATACGAAACGTTGTCTTGAATCGTAATGATGCCGATATCCGCCGCGCTTACGCCTTCAATTTTGGCTAACGTTCCCACGAAGTCCACCGCTCTGATCTTTTTCTTTTTCCCACCGTTAAAATAGAGCTTCATGATCCCTTTGTTCAATTGGTCGCTTCTATCTCTCTTGATAACCGGCGTCGCTTGCATTTTTCGCTCAAAGGTCGGTAAACCCTCGGCAACTTCGTCCTCCGTGGGAGCTTCTCTGCGCGGGATCTCGAATCCAAGATATTCTTCGATCTCAGGGATAAATTTCATCTCATTCGGAGTAACGAAAGTGATGGCTTTGCCCGTCTTGCCTGCTCGTCCGGTTCTTCCGATCCGATGGACATAATTTTCCTTCTCCATCGGCAGGTCATAGTTAATGACGTGAGTAATATCCTCCACATCAATCCCCCGCGCCGCGACATCCGTTGCCACCAGGAAACGGAACTCGCCTCTTTTGAATGCGTTCATAACCAGGAAGCGATCATCCTGCACCATGCCTCCATGAATTTTGTCGCACGGATATTCAAGAAGATCCAGCTCCCGGAAGACATCATCCACATGTTCTTGCGTCCTGCAGAAAATAATGCAATTCTCCGGATTCTCCGTCACGAAGACATCCTTAAGCACATTAAATTTCTCTGTTTCTTTCACAGTAATCAGCGCGTGTTCAATCTGAACCTTCGCCGCCTCCGGCGTTTGAATTTCAATATCGATCGGTTCCTTCATATATTGATGACATAATTGCTCCACGTCCTGCGGGAGTGTCGCTGAGAATAGCATCGTCATGCGGTCCGTCGGTACCTCATCAATGATCGCTCCCACCTGCTCGATGAAGCCCATCCGCAGCATCTCATCCGCTTCATCGATGACGAGCATCTTGACCTTCTCCAAATCCAGTGTGCCCTTCTGAATATGATCCAGCACACGTCCCGGTGTGCCTACCACGACATGGCACTTCTGGTGAAGCTCCAGCTTCTGTTTGGCAAAGGGCTGTTTGCCATATAGCGCTACCGCTTTAATCCGCTTGAACCGCCCGATGTTCGTGATATCCTGCTTCACCTGGTCCGCGAGTTCTCTCGTCGGTGTCAGAATCAGCGCCTGCGGCCGATTCTCTTCCCATTCTACGAGCTCACAAATCGGGATCCCGAAAGCCGCCGTCTTCCCGCTTCCCGTACGCGACTTCACCGTGAGATCCTTCTCCTGAAGCGCGATGGGAATCACTTCGTGCTGTACGTCTGTCGGCTGCTCATACCCCAAGCTCTGCAGCGCCCGGACGATATCCTCACTCAATTGATAATCTGTAAAACTTCTTAATGCCACTAAATAACTCCCCTTTAGTTCACTTTCCTCCAACTATCTCATAAACCTGCCAAAAAAACCATCGGGAGCGGCAACGGATGCCATCACGGATGGATTTTAACCAACCCTACGTCAACTCCGGATAAACAAAAAGAAGCCGCAGCGGCAGCTTCATCCTTGTTCCCTGTTCTATTCAGTTACTTCTTTAAAAGCTTGCACGGCTTGCTCCAGCTTGCCAAAATTCTCCTGATTATCTGGGAGAGCTTTCTCGGAACGAATGGCTTGCAACACATGAAGAAGCAGATATTCGGGCATATTCGGATCAGGGGAGTTAGCGGTTAATGCCACGATCAGCTGCAGCTCAGGGACAACAAAAATGCGTCTTCCGCTTGAACCTGAGGCATAGAACATGTCATATTGCTTTTTACTTCCTTTGACGATTCCTTTGGGCAGCGTCTTGGACCACCATAACAGTCCGTAGCCCCCTTGCGTACCATTGCTGTAATTCAACGTTACCCGCTTTTGCAGTGAATCGCGAATCCAGTTTGGTGGGATAATCGTTTGATCTTCCCATTCGCCTTGTTTCAAATACAAGTAGCCAAACTTAGCCATATCTCTCAGCGTTAAAGCCATTGCCCACGCGCCAATGGAGCGATCTTTTCCATCCGAATTCCAGCTCACGTTCGTAATGCCAAGCGGATCGAATAAACGGGACTTGGCGTAATCGAACAACGATTGCCCCGTCACTTTGTGCATTATAGCCGACAACAAATGCGCATCACCATTACTATAATTAAACAGGGTACCTGGCTCTGCATATCCAGGGCGATCCAGAATGTACTGCACCCAATCAGCAGAATACATCATCTCGGTTGAGGAGATTTCATTCGTATTATCCCAATTCAGGCCGGACGTCATGCTCAGCAAATGTCTGATTGTCATTTTGGATTTCAAAGGATCATTGGCGAGTTCAGGGAAAAAATCGCGAACCTTTTGATCCAAACTGATCAGTTTCCGTTCAGCTAAAGCAATACCAACCAGTGCTGATGTTACACTTTTCGTGACGGACTTCACATCTTGAGGTATATCCTCTTGTGTACAACTATTATAAGCTTCTGCAACTAAATGGCCGTTTCGAACGACTGCGAGGCTGCATACCTGTTGAGTGCTGAACATTTCAACTGTCTTAGCTAGCGTACCCGAGAACATCCCTTGCGCTTCCGGCGTGCTCGTTCTCCAGCCTGTAGTTGGCCAATACGCGGTAGATTCTTTGTCATTCGATTGGAATGGCGATATGGTATTGTTACCCGAATGTAACGTTTTTTCTTGGGTTCCGGACATCTCTATCTATCCTTCCAGTATGGTATTAACCCTCTCTCTTTCTATATAGGTTACTACTCAATTATGAAGCAAATATGACGTAAACCTTAATAAAACATTAATAAAAGCTGAAAATTGGATGAAAAAGTAAAGGAATATCCCTCTTATGTTACAATATTCGTAACCATTTCCCTGTCACAGGTTTCATATTGGAGGTTAACATGCGTAAACTCATTTTTTTCATAGGTCCTGCCGGAGCTGGCAAAACAACGCTAGCCAAAGCATATGCCAGTAAACGCGGAGGCGCCTTTCTAGACATGGACACATTGCTTCGGCCGGCTGCCGTAGCGCTGATGACACTAGCCGAGAAAGATCCCGAAGATCGGGACTCCCCTTTTTATAAACAGCATTGCCGAGATCTCGGATATCGCATCACGATGAACGCCGCGCTGGAGAATCTGACCTTAGGCTTGGATGCCATCGTCATCGGGCCTTTTACCCGTGAAATCAACGATCCGTTGTGGCTGAACCAAGAACTATCTACGATTAACGCCAGCACGGATGATGTCATGGTTAAGGCCGTGTATGTCTACCTTCCATCTGAGGAAGCCTATCACTCGCGCATTAGCGGCAGAGGTTCGGCATTAGACGTTTGGAAATTGGATAACTGGGAACAATTCAGCCCCTCCCTAACTCGTAGTGAGATTCGATGGCCGGTTGATCCAGCCTCCATTCTCTATCTCGACAATTCTGGACCGTTTACTTCTGAGAAGTTGGAAATGCTCGAAAAGTTCATTGACAGAGTGAATTGACATATTATTTTTGTAAAGTTAATATAATGACTTTTTTAACTTTACAATGATGCTGATAAAGCTTTACAATTTATACATCATTCACTTTTGCTTAAAGGAGTATTGAGCTAAATGAACGCCAAAACCTCCATGCAAGACATTGCCAATCTGCTGGGCATTTCCAAAAATGCTGTTTCCTTAGCCCTTAATCACAAACCCGGCGTCAGCGAAGAGCTGCGTTCCCGTGTGTTTGAAGCCGCTCAGCAGCTTAAGTACCGGACGGAATCCAAGACGAGGAAGAAGCAGAATCACCTGCTTGTCTTATTTCCTGAATCTGTTCAGAACGATAAAAATTTCTATTACGAAGTGTTCTGGTCCATTGAAAAAAGAGCCAAAGAAAACGGCTATACCCCCATCATTAGCGGGGTAACGAAAGATATGGAGCGTCTGTTGATCCTCCCCGATCTGTATCATGAGATTGCGTTTTCCGGCATCCTGATCATTGGCGTCTTTACCCCTACATATGTCGCTAAAATCAAGGAATTGGAGACTCCGCTTGTTACCGTGGACCATTGCTACGACGGACTACAGCTGGATTCCGTTGTGACAGCAAATGCGGAGGGCGCCTGCAGCATCGTTAGCCACCTGATCCGCAAAGGACACCGGCAAATCGGTTTCATTGGGGCGGGAAGTATGTCCAAAAGCTTCCGTGAGCGCTGGTTCGGATTCACCAATGCTATGTCCGATGCAGGATTAGCGATCGATAGGAGCTTTTGTCTCATCGGACCTAATGAAGCCGCAGCTCCAGATGATGAATTACCTTCGTTCCTCGAAGCAATGAGTGGCCAATCGGCTTGGCCAACCGCTTGGTTTTGCGCGAACGACCGTCTCGCCATTTCGCTGATTCAGCATTTGACTGCCAAAGGCTTTCACGTGCCGGACGCGATGTCCGTTGTCGGCTTTGGCGATATTGAAGCCGCGCAGATGGTACGCCCCCGCCTTACAACCATTCATGTGCAGCGGGAACAGCTTGCCTTTGAGGCCGTTGACTTGCTGCTCCGCAGGATCGCAAAAGGCGGCGTTCCGTCCAAGATTTCCATCTACGGCGAGTTGATTGAGCGGGACTCTTGTGTCACTGTGAGAGTAGGAGTTTAGAAATTTGCTGGCCTGAGTTGGAGTACCGTATATTCGCTGAAGATGCTATAGTATGTAATGACGAAGAACGTCCTTGAGCCGCCTGGCTCCGGGGCGTTTTTTTTATTTTTAGGGAAGTAGAAGGAGGCTGTTAGTATGTTCGAATTTGAACAAGCGCATCAGAAATTCTTGGATGACCATCTTACACAACGGATCGGCGAGCGAAAAGGACGTCTACTTAGAGGGCACAAATACGCAGAGAAGCTGCTGCTCCTAAACGTATGGTGGCCCTTATTCGGCAACTTCGACGACCTGCATCCGGAATACGAAGTTTACGACTGGAATCGTAAGTCACAGTTCCTTGACTTTGCTTTTCTCCCGCCGCACGGGCGCTTTGGGATTGAGTGCGACGGTTTTCAAACTCACGTTAAAGACATGGACCGCGAGGGATTCAGCTATTCGCTTAATCGGGATACTTTCTTGACCGGCATGGGGTGGAAAATGATCCATTTTTCTTTCGATGATGTCAAGGATCGCCCGGAAGTTTGCCGAATGCTGCTCCAGTTGGTGGTGGGTCCTCATCTGCTTCGTAGTGCCCCGCCCCCTTCTCTTTCTCCGGATGAAAAAGAGGTCATTCAGCTTGCTATTCGTTTAGGCAGACCTATCCGACCTAAGGATCTCATCACACAGTGTGGGCTCAACTTCCGTACTGCGCGCAAGCGGCTCCAGAGCCTGGCTGCCAAGGACATACTCCGCCCAATCGGGGGCGGAACTGTCGTTCGGCAGTACGAGCTGCAGCCGGATGCCTGGCGTTACTTGCTTTAGGGAATTTTCCGCAAAGCCTCCAGTGCATGCACTCCGGCCTGCTTTCGCTGCCGCAGCTGCCTACGTTGCACTTAGTGCAACCATTTCAGGCAAACCTGCTGCCGCGGCTAGCTTCGTTGCACTTTGTGCAACGATTTTCCCCAAAATGCCACTTTTCCGCGCATTTCCAGCTTCTTCATTGCACTTCGTACAATGAAAACCTGCTCTTTCCACAAAATGCTCACTCTATACTGCACATTGTGCAGTATAGAGCTGCATTGCGCAGCTCGACAGTTGAGGAGAAACTTCATCTTGCACTCACTACTTCTCATTTCTCCCAACGCCAGCTGTTTCGAGTATTACAGCCTACGTTGACGCTGCATTTGCTGCCGCGGCTGTCTATGTTGCACTTTGTGCAGGCATTTCACGCTATATTCGCTGCCACGACTAGCTTCGTTGCACTTAGTGCAATCATTTCCCCAAAAATGCCACGTTTCCGCACATTTCCAGCCTCTTCATTGCACTTCGTACAACGAAACCCAGCTCTTTCCGCAAAACGCTCACTCTATACTGCACATAGTGCAATATAGGGCTGCATTGCGCAGCTCAACAGTTGAGGAGAAGCTTCATCTTGCACTCACTACTTCTCGCTTCTTTCAACGCCAGCTGCTTCGCTTAATATAGCGTACATTGATGCTGCATTCGCTGCCGCGGCTGTCTATGTTGCACTTAGTGCATTCATTTCACGCTATATTCGCTGCCGCGGCTAGCTTCGTTGCACTTAGTGCAATCATTTCACGCTACATTCGCTGCCACGACGAGCTTCGTTGCACTTAGTGCAATCATTTCACGCTATATTCGCTGCCACGACTAGCTTCGTTGCACTTAGTGCAACCATCCCCCCCCAAAATGCCACTTTTCCGCACATTTCCAGCTTCTTCATTGCACTTCGTACAATGAAACCCAGCTCTTTCCACAAAATGCTCACTCTATACTGCACATTGTGCAATATAGGGCCGCATTGCGCAGCTCGACAGTTGAGGAGAAGCTTCATCTTGCACTCACTACTTCTCGCTTCTCCCAACGCCAGTTGCTTCGCTTTACTGTACATTGTGCAACAAAGCTGCATTGCGTAGCTCAGCAACCCGCTCTTCGCTTCCCGCTCCCCTCTTTCCTCGCCACGCTGTTCATAACGAACATCCCGAAATAATTTCATGTCATATTGTTAAATTAACCTACAAGTTATACAATAAACAAAAACATTAAAGATTGAGGTTCCTTTTATGCAAATTGAAGTTTCCACCAAAAATATGGCTTTTCTCGAATGCTTCTCCTCCGAAACGCGCGTGAAAATGATCGAGCTGCTCGGGCAGGAGCCTCTCAACATCAAACAACTCTCTCAGAAACTTGATATTTCTTCCGCGATTGTAACCAAACACATTCAGAAGCTCGAGCTAGCCGGCATCATCACCTCCGAGAACACAACCGGTGTTCGCGGCACGCAGAAAATATGCCACTTGAAGATCGATCAAGCCGTCCTGCAGTTCAAACCGAAGAAGCCGGTCGACCTTCCGACGAATACACTTGCCATACCAGTCGGCCAATACACCTCCTTCGAGGTCAAGCCAACCTGCGGGCTTGCGTCACCGACCCAGCTGATCGGCGTGTTGGATGATCCGCGTTATTTTGCCGATCCAGGTCATGTCCATGCGGGGATTCTATGGTTTGCCAGCGGCTATGTGGAGTACCGTATCCCCAACTTCCTTCACAGCAATCAGAAGCTGCGCACATTGGAAATTTCCTTTGAAATTTGTTCCGAAGCTCCGGGATTCAACGAGAACTGGCCTTCCGATATCTCGTTCTACATCAACGATGTTCCCCTCGGCATCTGGACGAGCCCCGGTGATTTCGGCTCCCAACGCGGCGTCTTGACACCGGATTGGTGGAGCAGCAGCAATACGCAGCACGGCCTGCTCAAAGTCATTACGGTCAGCCCCACTGGCTCCTACCTGGACGGCACCAAAATATCCGATACCGCGATACAAGATCTATCCGTCGCCTTCGGCAAGGATATTCAGTTCCGCATCGCATCCTTGGAGAGCTCACCCAACTGCGGAGGCATCACCTTATTCGGCAAAAGCTTCGGCAACTACGCACAGGACATCATCGTCACCATGCATGAGGATAAATAAAAGCTGCGATCTACTACTACTAAAACACCTTTACAATAGATGTATTGTCAAGCAAAGCATCTAAACAAATCACCAAATAGCTGATTTTAAAACACAATAAGTACTTATTGACACCAAACTTGACAAGTTATGAAATCATGCACTTTTTAGCGAAAAACTGCTGGTTTTGAAGGGTAAAAAGAGGGAGGAACCCGCCACTTTATCCATTGGCATAGGCCAAACGCATGTCGTCAGCCACAGGGATGAAATGATGGCGGGTCTCAAAAATAGCGCGAAGCATATGCTGAGCATCCTGATGCTGTTGACTCTGCTTCACGTTCTCTTTCAGCTTCGATAAGAGCGATTGATTCGCGATCACTTCCAGCAGCTGGTTTTTCAGCTCCAGTGCATTTTTCACTTCGATCGCAGCCCCTAAGCTAACCAAGTACGCGGCGTTCTCCTGCTCTTGGCCGGGGATCGGCTTATACAACATCATAGGAAGCTCCAGCGCCATCGCTTCCGAGATGGTAAGACCGCCCGGCTTCGTGATGATCAGGTCCGATAAAGCCATCAACTCATGGACATGGTCCACGAACCCTGTCACCTTCACGCGATGCCGCGTTTTCTCGCCGCCCAGCTCCTCTTCGAGGAGCTGTTTGAGCTTCTCATTGCGCCCGCAGACAAAAACGAACTGCACCGGCTCCGCCAGCTCATCCGACTGCAGCACGGACTTGAACTGCTTGCCGATCAAGCCATGCCCGCCGCCCATGACCAGCACGGTCGGCATCTCGCGATCCAACCCATGCTGATCTCGCAGCTCCGCCCGATCATATGCCTGTGTAAATGGCTTCCGAATCGGAATCCCCGTAACGACAACATGTTCTTCCGGAACACCGTATCGAAGCAGCGCCTGCTTCACGTGGTCAGCGCCGACCAGGTAACGATCTGTTCCCGGATGAATCCAATAGCTATGATCCGTATAATCGGTCATGACCGTAACGGTTGGCACCGTCGTGAATCCGTTGCATTTTAAGTACGACATCGCCGCCGCGGCCCCAGGGAACGTGCATACGACCTCTGTCGGCCCCTCCTCATCCAGCAGCGCCAGCATCCGGTCCGTGCTGAATGATTTCATCTTTTTAAACATATGGGAAAAAGTATTATCATCACGCGTCTTGCGGTACAGATAGCCATAGACGGACGGCAGGCTTTTCACCCACTGCATATAGCAGTATTTGCCCACCCCATGCAAGTAAGGATGCGTCCACTCCAAAAAGTCGACTACTTTCACATCTACATCAGGCCTATGCAATCTCGTAGCCTCTAGGATCGCCTGAGCCGCTTTATTATGTCCATCCCCTAAACTGCCTGTCAAAATCAATAGTTTCTCTCTGCGTTTCATTGCCTTAATCCTCCTTCGAGATTGCTTTGCTGTGTCCGTACTTTGAATTTGATGCGCGACTCCGTCAACCAGCCTTTTCGCACACGATCCATGGCATAAACAACACCCTCCGCCACGAGGACAGCTCCTACAATATCGAGCAGGACATGCTGTTTCACGAACTGTGTGGAGACGATGATGAGCAGCGACATAGCGGTTACGATAATTTTGTAGCGTGTCTCGACTCGAGTCGTACGCAGGTAGGCTCTCATCATGAGATAAGAGGTCAGCACATGAGTGCTTGGAAAGCAGTTAAAAGGTTGATCCGATCGGTACACCCACGCCACTAGCTGCAGCAAAGGGTCAGTGCCCGTTAACTCCGGCCGAGGTACAGTCGTTTGATAAATGGCATATATGCCATAACAAATCAGCAATCCAATCACAAATTCAATTAGCGTTCTATAATAATTACGACGATCTTTGTAAGCCAAGTACAGAAACCCGACAAGCAGAAATCCATACCACGATAGATAAGGTACGACAAAACCTTTCACGAAGGGGATTTGCCGATCCAAATCGGTCACCAGGTTGTAAGCCATTTCACCAGCTTGATTCAGCTGAACATAGATCAGACCCACCAACGGGATCAGCAACAAAACGCTGCAGGCCAAACAATAGGACCACCACGATGTTAATCTCACTCCAATTCCTCGCTCTCCTTAACGTTATCTCAATGATAAAGGAGAAGCTTTTTTATCTAAACGCTCTAAGGTACTGTCTTTCTTTAGCCAAAAGTCTTGATAAAACCTAGACTAAAGGCTAAGTTCTATGTGACTGTAATCCTCTAGCCCATCCAAAAAGTTTAGATGTAAAAAAGCATAAAATTAAAATTGTCGGGAGCCTCCCCGTTGATTCCGTTCCTATGAAAGACATCCTTCGCAATACTCGTTCCATTTTGGCATAACAAAAACCCAAGGCATCGCCTCAGGTTCTCGTGTCTCTTGCTATCCATTCTTTCCGTTTCTCCACTTCATAAACCGCGTATTCCACCATATATCATGGCACTTAACAAGCACATTAAAGTTACAGGGAGCACCCAATGCGTCGGTACAGTCTCCTTTGCCACAGCGACTTTGAGGGGAATCTCTTTCGATTGGAGAAAGCTAAGTTCCTGCACAGCATTTTCTGCCGGCTTCGTTGGCGAGCACAGCGGATTCTCCCAATCCCCTTCTTTCTTTTTTAAAAAGAACAAATACGATTTCCCACGCTCACTCGTCCCCCAGGTGAAATCCTCCGCCACCGAAATGTTTCGATCCTCCATCCCCTTAAAGCTTGTCAATACCGTTAACTTCAGTTCTTTGCTATTCCTTTTTGTGATGACCTGGTCCACGTTCGCTACAATAACTGCATCGTAAAGTTCATAACTCTTTTCAATGGAAGGTGGCATCGCGCAAGATAGCGCAAAAGCATGGGCAGGCACGAAAGCGGCCCAAACAACCAAGATGATGATCAGCATTCTTATTTTCATATCAGCACCGTCCTCTATCATCAAAGACGGATCAAAAACGTTCATTGTTTCACACAATGAGGAAATATTTTCAAGAAATTAACTTCGTCATCTTCGCCTTTTCAGCTACGCGCTTCGTATAGCCGCTCAGCGGTTTTTTCAGCGCTAATGCCACTACATAGCAAACCACGATAAACACACACAGACAGAGGACATCTTTCAGCACCACCCACAAAAGCATCCCCCCGACGGCCTCACGCATCACCCCAACGGCATAAGTAAACGGCACGAACGGATTCAGCTTTTGGAAAAAAGGCGAAGCCGTGCTCACCGGAAACGTCCCTCCCGAGCTCGAAAATTGCAGCACGAGAAAAATAATGGCGATGCCTTTGCCGATGTTGCCAAAAACAGAGACCAAAGTGTATGTGATGGTAATAAACACAACGCTTATTAACAACGCAAAAATGACAAACCAAATCTTATCCACAACATATGTACCCAATATAAAAATATCCCCAAGGGTGACGATTAACGCTTGAAACAATCCAACGGTCAAGAAGATCATCATCCGTCCAAAATAAATATGATGCGTCTTGTACACACCGTCCAAGTTATCCACATCTACTCTCATCAGAGACACAAGCAGCATAGCGCCTACCCACAACGAAAGCGTTGTGTAAAAAGGCGACATCGCCGATCCATAGTTCGGAATGGGAAATCTTTTATCCTCTTTGATCAGCACCGGATTAGAGAGAAAATCACTTTGCTTCTGAATGTCATTCTGGAGCAAGCGGAGAACCTCATCGACGCTGCCGCTTCCTTGCACTTTGCGGATCTGGTCCGCTGCCTTGTGGACAGCCTCTTCGAAGGCCGGCAGATCGCTGCGCACAAGATTAGCCGCCAGATGAACGGCATCCTCCACTTCAGGCAGCTTCGTCTGGTACAAATCCGCCACTTTGCGGATTTCTTCCTCCGCCGCAGGCAAGTCGTTGCGTATAAAATCCGCCGCCGTATGCAGCTTCTGCTCGACTCGCGGCAGGTCGTTGCGAATGAACGGAGCCGCCTCATTGATGCCTGTCGTGAACGCATCCAGCTTGCTTTGAAGCGTCGATGACGCTTCGTGCACCTTCGCCCGGATGTCCGGAAGCTCCTTCTGCAGGGTATCCAGCTGCGTCTGGGCAAAGTGGATGCCATTTTGCGCATCCGTCAAAATCCCTTTGATATTGGGCAGCTGCGCCTTCAAAGTTTGAAGCGCGCTTCCCGCATTCTGGGCGACGCTCAGTATTTGCCCAAAAGCTTTCGTCATATTCGGCACGATCTCCGAATCATATCTTGCCAGAATGCTGCCCAGCGCGCTGCTTGCCTCTTTGGACAACGTGTTCAAGTTATTCACGATGTCCTTTGCCGGTTTTTCACCGCGCCCGATGGCCGTTTGCAGCTTATTCAGGGCTTGAATTTGATTAGCCATATTCGCTCGAAGAGCCGTTAAACGTGAGATGGTATCCGCAAACGGGTTATTCGGCAAACTCGCGTTCAAACGCGTGAACACATCTATCGTGTTATCCAGCACAGCCGCACCGGTAGTGAGCCGTTCGGACAAAAAGCCTATAGCCGCCAGCGATTTTTGCGGGTCGATATTGACATCCTGCAGCACACCCGTAAGCTGTGTGACAGCGTCAGCCGTTTGTTGCAGCAGGGTTAAATTTTGCTTTACCACCGGGATTAAAGTCTGGAATGCCGCCTCATTTTTTTGCAAAAAATTCGTGAGCGCATCAGCAAAAGCCGCTCCCTGCGTCGCAATCGCGTCGATTTTCGGCAGCGTATCCAGCGCAGCGCTAACGATCTCATCAGCTTTGCGGGATTTATCAATGGCGGTATTCAGCACCTCTTCCACTTTGCCGAAATTCTGGTCCAGCTCCGCCACCCGGCTCGCGGCTTTCTGAATCTCGGGCAGCTTTTGCTGAATAAGCAACACTTCCTGCGCAACGGCCTGAATCTTCGGCCAGCGCTCTTCGATCTTCAAAACGGTATCCGCCGCGCGATTAATATCCGGAATTTTCTCTTCGAGCTGGACGATCTTCTGCCCTTTCTCTTTCAGTTCAGGCAGCTTCTGCTCCAACTCCAGCGCCTTTCCACCCATCGTCTCGATGTCAGGCAGCCGATTTTCCAACTCCAAAATTTTCGCTTCCATATTGCGAATCGTCGGCAGCTCCTTCTCAAAATCGATGCCGATCTCCTTCATCCGGGTCAGAATCGAGTTGCTCACCGTTTTGATAAAGTTCTCACTGATCTGCTGAGAGACACTGGAGGCGCCTTTGCTTGTAATTTTGGGCGCCACCGCATTGATTTTCTCATTCACGGTATAGACGATTTCAGGCTTCTGCATCTCGCCATCCACAATACTCGTAATTTTCCGCGAGAAGTCCTCAGGAATAATTAAGCTCGCGTAATAATCCCCGCGTTCCACCCCGTTCAGCGCCGTCGCTTCATCCACAAAGGTCCAGCCCAGCGTATGATTTTCTTTCAGATTATCCACAACCTCGTTTCCGATGTTAATGGTTTTATCCTCAATTTTCGCTCCTTGATCGTTGCTTGTTACTGCGATTTTGATCCCCGATGTATTGGAATAAGGGTCCCACATCGCCTCTAGGTTAATCCAAGCATACACAGACGGCAATATGGCAAGCGCCACCATGAGGAGCAGGCCTGTAGGCACCCTCCATAAGTTGATTAGATCCGTCCGATAGATGCTGAAAATCTTCTTCATTGACGCCCCACCTATCCCTTCACATTTGGTTATTAATGTAACCTGACAGCCCCTTACGCATACCAAATAGTATCATATATATAGGATCTGAGTACATACTCCCATGTGGATAACTTAACCTGTGGATATGTGCACAGAATGCACGAAGCCTTATGCACAGTATGATTTGTGGACATGTTAATACTGTGGGTAATTTTGTGGATAAGTGGGTATAAGGTGTGAATAGCGCGCGAAAAAGAGGGAGGACAGGCGATGCTTGGCGCTGAGCACGGAGGAAAAAACGGATGGGTGTGGCGCGTGGTGAAAGGCGGTATGGACAGGGAGCGTGAGGGATGGGATGAGAGGCCAAGGGCGGGCTAAATGAGGGAGGATGTGCGGGAGGAATGATGGACGAAGCCGGACAAGCGACGTAAGGATTGCTGGACGGAGCGTAGGTGGAGTGACGGAAGGAATGTTGGACGAAGACGCGGGAGGAATGGCACGAGGGATGCTTAGCGAAAAGCTGGTGAATTGCTTAGCGAATTGCAAAGCGAGGGCAGTACGGGATAAGCACAGGTGGTGCGCAGAAATAACTACTAGAATAATAAGTCATTTGAGATTGAAAAAGAGGGAGGGTCTCCTGAGCTAGGCTATCTCCTCTCATTAAATATGAAAAGCGCGCATAGTCATGCGCGCTTACACCTAACTTTAAACTTGTTCAGATGACGGAACTCTCCCCGCTTCACCGGCCTCAGCCACCATCTGAATACGTGGCAGAAAATGCGACCAACCTTTCACATGATCCGCAATTTCCGTTGCAGGCAGATCGTAGTGCGTGAACTCTAAAAGAGTGCCATTATCTTTAGGTATTAACTTAAATTCAACAGTGCTTGAACCTGGAGGGACTACCTTGGAGCGTTCCCATCCCCATGTCATGACGACTTTTTCGTTAGGAGTAATCTCTTTGTACTCACCCAATGCAATGTCACTGCCGTTCAAATCGATTCGAAATTTGCCTCCAATGCTCGGATCAAGCAAAACGTTGCGTCCCATCCAGCGTACTAGTTTATCCGGATCCGTAAAAAACGAGAACAAGGTCTCCGGACGGCATGCGATAAAAATTTCCTTTTTAATCATCTCACTACTGCTCGTTGTTTCCATGTCTTCTTCTTTCCTCCTCTTCCGCAGCTTCTTTCAGGCGCAATAAACTATCATCCCAGAAGCTCTCAATGTATTGCATCAACTCGGCGAATCCTTCCCTCCTAATGCCATAGAATCGTTTGGTGCCTGCCCGTCGAACAACGACGAGTCCAGCCTCTTCAAGAACCTTGAGATGCTGTGAAATTGCCGGTGCTGAAATGTCAAAATGCGAAGCAATGGCGCTGGAGGTCAGCTCCTCATCACGGACGAGATGTAAAATATCTCGGCGCCTTGGTTCCGTTATCGCTTGAATGGCTTTATCGATCATATCAATAATTTAGCATACACTTAATTAAGTGTCAACTTAATTAATATGTGTTCTAATGAGTAGACTCTCCAAACTCAGGAAATGATCACAGCTAAGGTAGACAAGGCGCTGCCACTACGACAAAAACCCCTTCGCATGAAGGGGCTTTTAGTCGCTGTAACTTTGTTTTTCATCGCAAGTTAATCCATCCGCCCACCGTAACACGGACGGACTCCGCCTACAGTAGCTAACTAGTTAAAGGTCCATAAACCCACCAATAGCCGTTCAGCCACCAACATTCCAAGTAGCCACCGTTCTGTAACGGACCCAGCAGCCGTTATTCTGCTCATTTCAGCGATAATCGAGGTGCTATCGGACTGAGATGACGGAATGACGTGTTGCTGCAACGATGTAAAACATCGTTATCAGCCTTGCAGCGGCACCACTTGGCGCCACCCGCCAAGCGCCGTCACATCTTCCGCGCCCGCGGCCGCGTAAGCCTCACAAACAAAGCCCGGGACCTCCGTACCGTCCCGGAGCTCAACCTTACCGATCCCCAGCGGAGCCGGGATCGCCGCCACAAAGCCGCCGAATGCCTCCAGCGGCATTTCCCAAACCTCCAGGGCGATCGCTGCGCCGCCCTGTTCCCGCTTCACGAGCCCCGGCTTCGCCGGCGTGGTCGGCAGCTTCACGAGGCTGTACTTCGCGGCGGTTTCATCCTCACGGATGAACCGGGCTCCACAGCCTAGCATCTGCTTCTCCAGCGGGTAGCCACGCATGTGTAAGCCGCAGACCGCGACGAGCGTCATCGCCTGCGCTACCGCTGCACTCGCTCCCGCATCGGCGCACACCGATGCGCCTTCGCTCGCGCTAGCAGCCTCGCTTGCCGCGCTCGCCCCAGCCAAGATCAGCTCGGCTGCGCCACAGATCAAATCCTCCTCTTCGGCAATCCCGAAGAGGGTAATGCCAAAAGGCGTCAGCGGAGCCGCATCGCCCGCCGGCACAGCAACCGCACACCAATCCAGCAAGTTGCAATGATTGGTGTAGCGGCCCATCTCCCGATTCGTCTGAATCGGGTCAGCGAGCACCTGCTCGCGGGTCCATGTGCCCCCGCAGGTCGGCATAACAAGCACCCCGCCCTGCAGCAGCTTGCGTGCTTCGAGCTTGAAGCGCTGCAGCTTATGCATCGCTTGGAACACCGAAGCTGCGTCATACTCCGCAGCTGAGCCGGAGCGAAGGATCTTCTCCGTAACGGGATAAGCCACCCCCGGATTCGCCTCAATAAAGCTGCCTAGAGCTGCCCAGCGCTCAGCCACCCACGGCCCTTCATATAAAATCGCCGCCGCTTGGGCAAACATTGAAACATCTACATAGGCGATAGGGAGATTCAACTCTTGCAACTGTTTCACAGTTCTTCCCCATGCCGCTTCATACTCCGCAGCATAAGGTCCGTAGAACCCAAGCGGACCGTCCGGAAGCAGCAGCGTCTGCGGAAGTTGAGACGCACCTCGACTCACGCAACGCGACCACGGGTCTTCCGTGTGAAGACCACGCGCTACGCCGTCTACGGCGAGTGCATCATCCAAACCGTGCGCAAAGACGGTTACACAGTCTAAACTCGCACAAGCAGGCACGACCCCTTTGGTTGGCCAAGCGCCGAGACTCGGCTTGTAGCCAACCAGCCTGTTCAGCGCAGCCGGCACCCGGCCTGAGCCTGCGGTGTCCGTGCCAAGCGAGAAAGCTGCTTGGCCACGGGCCACAGCAACGGCGGAGCCTGAGCTGGAGCCGCCGCTGATCAGTTCGGGACGCAGCGCGTTGTGCGCGTCGCCGTAAGGACTTCGCGCGCCTACGAGTCCTGTCGCGAACTGATCCAAATTCGTTTTGCCGACCGGAATGGCCCCTGCGGCAATTAATCTTTCCACGACGCCCGCGTGCTCCGAGGGCGTATAAGCATACTCCTTGCACCCTGCCGTCGTCGGCACCCCCGCTAGATCAATGTTATCCTTGATCGCAAAGGGAACCCCCCACAGCGGCGCATCCGCCGGATTCAACTCAGCCAATCCGTCCAAAAACGGCTGAATGAGCGCCATAGAAGGCGGCGTAATCCAAAACTTCATGCCCGCGTCGTCCACTGCGCGCTGCACAATAGCCGCCATGACCTCTTTCGGTGTCAATTCTTCTTTAGCATATTTATCCTTCAGCCAAGAAATCGTAAGTTCTAGAGGAAGTTCCGTATCAACGCCATTCTCCCTAATCTTTGTCATCTACAAACACCTCTCCTTAAGCAGATTGGGCAATTCCAAGAATAAGCTGACCGGCATGCACTTGATCGCCTGGCTTCACTTGAATCATCGAGACATAACCGTCGCAAGGAGCGTGCTGCGGGAATTCCATTTTCATACTCTCCAGAATGGCTAATTGATCACCTTTCTTCACTTGCTCCCCTGGTGAAACAAGCACTTTCCACACAGACCCAGGCATAATTCCGCGCACAGCGACTGTACCTGCCGGCAGTTCATCCTCGGGTTGCTCACTTGCGGTTTCCTGCTCAGAGACGTACTCCGCCAAACCTTTCGCCTTCCAGCTCTCCCGCTCTTCGTTGAACGCGATTTGCTGCTGCTCCCGGAACGTTGCTGCACTTTCTTCAATAGAACTCAGGAATTGCAGATATTCACCTAAATCAAAAGTCGTCTCCTGAATATCCGCTTCATAACGACCTCTCGGGAAATCTTCACGGAGCTGAAGCAGCTCCTCGGCACTCACTTCATAAAACTGAATTTGGTCAAAAAATCTCAGCAGCCACGGCTTACCAGCCTTAAAGCTTTCCGTTGAACGCAGCCGATTCCACATCTGAATCGTACGTCCGACGAATTGATAGCCGCCGGGGCCTTCCATTCCATACACACACATGTAAGCTCCGCCAATGCCTACGGCATTTTCAGGCGTCCACGTGCGTGCCGGATTATATTTCGTCGTTACCAGGCGGTGACGCGGGTCAACCGGTGTGGCTACAGGCGCACCCAAGTAGACATCTCCTAAGCCAAGTACCAAATAATTGGCATCAAAAACAATCTTTTTCACATCATCAATCGAATCTAATCCATTAATGCGCTGGATGAATTCCAGGTTGCTAGGACACCATGGAGCATCAGGCCGAACGCCTTGTTGGTAGCGCTGAATGGCCAGCTGTGTCGCCGGATCGTCCCATGAAAGCGGCAAGCGCACAATGCGCGACGGCACACGGAATTCTTCAAGCGGAGGCAGAGCAGCGTCGATTTCTACAACTTTTGCACATGCCTCACTCACGGTGATTCGGGTCGGGTCAATATGAATTTGCAAGGAGCGAATTCCCGGCGTCAGATCCAGCACCGGAATCGAGCCGCTCTCCACGATTGCTTGCATCAAAGCCTGCACTTGGAAGCGCAGCAGCAAATCCAACTCAAGCTCGCCGTACTCTACAAGCAGGTTTTGGTCGCCACAGCAGCGGATCGTAATTGGGAATCTGCGATTCGCTGTTTCATGGAAAAGCCGCGGATACTCCGGCGTAATCTCCTTATTAATAACAGGCAATGACACACGGGTAAGCCGTTCAAAATCCCCCTCGCCAATCGCTCGCAAATTCCCCTCCTGCCCCTCACGCAATGCCTCTGCTTCTTGAAGCGTCAGCAGGTGGAACCGGATCGAATCTCCCGGATGCAATTGCCCAAGCTTCCAAAACTCCGCCGAAGCCGTCGTTACCGGACAAACGAACCCACCGAGACTCGGCCCGTCCGGACCAAGCAAAATTGGCATATCACCCGTTAAATCCAACGTGCCGATGGCATAGGCATTGTCGTGAATGTTGGATGGATGCAGTCCCGCTTCACCTCCGTCTTCCCGCGTCCAAAGCGGAGCCGGCCCTTTTAAACGAACACCCGTTCTTGAAGAGTTAAAATGCACTTCCCAACTTGTTTCCGTCAACTGCTCCAAATATTCCGCCCGCAGGAATTCTCCCGTACAATGCGGCCCAGGAATGACGCCAATCGTCCATTCCCGTGTCATTTGCGGACGGTGCTGTGCAGCAAGTTCAACCGTTTCTTGAACAGGACTGCCGCCTGCGTTCACGCCAAGCACATCGCCTGTACGCAGCGCGCGACCGCCATGACCGCCGAAGCCGCCAAGCGTGAAGGTCGAGGAGCTGCCGAGAATTTTCGGCATATCGAAGCCCCCGCTGACCAATAGATAAGCCCGCATCCCTTCTTTGGCTTCGCCGAAGCTCAACACTTGCCCGCGAGCTGCGAATACCGGCTTATAGAGCGCGACGGCTTCCCCATCCAGTTCCGCCTGCATATCCGCACCGGTGACGCAGAACCACAAATCGCTGCGGAACTTGTAAGAACCTCCGCGCAGCGTCATCTCAAGTCCGGGGGCGTCATCCGCATTGCCGAGCAGCTTGTTGCCGATCCGGAACGAGAACGGATCCATCGGTCCACACGGCGGCACGCCTACATCCCAGTGGCTGATGCGCCCAGGGAAGTCCTGCACCGTAGTTTGGATGCCGCCATCCATGACTTCCAACGCCCGTTCGACGGGCTCGAAGGTATTTAACAACTGCGTGAAGACGTTGCCGTCTACGCAATCTTGTTCTTGCAAAAGCGCCTGCAAATACTGCAGGTTCGTAGTAATCCCATACATACGCGTCTCAGATAGCGCCTCGATTAACTTCCGGATAGCGTCCGTACGATCCGTACCGTGGACAATGATTTTAGCCAACATCGGATCATATAAGGTGGTGACCGTTAAGCCGTCCCTCACCCATGTTTCATTCCGCGCCCCGACCGAAAATACGGCCTGATCCAACTGCCCCGCACTCGGACGGAACTGCTGCAAGCAGTCCTCTGCGTATATGCGCGCTTGCATGCTGTGACCGACCGGTTTACGAATGAGCGACTGGATGTCGGTCAGCTCATTGGCCGCTTCGCGCACCATCCATTCGACAAGATCGACCCCCAGCACTTCTTCCGTCACACCGTGTTCAACCTGAAGTCGCGTGTTCACTTCCAGGAAATAAAACTCGCACGTTTCCGGGTCGTACAAGTATTCCACCGTACCTGCGCTGCGGTAGCCGACTTCAGCCGCCAGACGCTTAGCCGAAGCAAACATCGCCTCACGCACATCATCCGAAAGATTCGGAGCCGGACTCTCCTCAATGACCTTCTGGTTGCGGCGTTGAATCGAACAATCGCGCTCGCCAAGCGTAACGACTTCTCCGAAGTTATTGCCGAAAATTTGCACCTCGACATGGCGCGCTCTGGCGATATATTTTTCAAGGAACATGCCGCCGTTTTTGAAATTCGTCTCGGCCAAATGGCGCACGCCGTCATAAGCGGACTTCAGTGCCGCCTCATCCGCACAGACGCGCATGCCGATGCCGCCACCTCCTGCTGTGCTTTTGAGAATAACCGGATAACCAATCCGCGCAGCTTCCGAAAGCGCAGTTTCAAGCTCTGTGATGAGCGGCGTTCCCGGCAGCATCGGGACACCGGCTTTTTCCGCGATTTCGCGCGCCGAATGTTTAAGCCCGAACATCTCCATTTGTTCCGGTGTAGGTCCGATGAACACAATCCCCTGATCGCGGCATGCACGGGCAAAATCCGCATTTTCACTCAGAAAACCATACCCGGGATGAATCGCTTCGGCACCGGTTTCCAGCGCTGTTTTCAGAATCAACTCTGTATTCAAATAGCTTTCCTTTGCCGGCCCCTCGCCGATCAGAACAGCCTCATCCGCTCCATCCACATGCAGGCTATCTTGGTCTGCTCCCGTATAAACAGCAACCGATGCCACTCCGAGCTTGCGCAATGTGCGCTCAATGCGTACAGCGATGGCACCGCGATTAGCGATAAGTACTTTCGTAAACATCGTCTCCACACCCCTTTTGAATTTCTATTTATCCCAAATTAGCACCTGAATCGGCGTTGGATTGTAGGCATTGCAAGGATTGTTAAGCTGCGGACAATTGCTGATCAGCACCATGGAGCTTCCCAGCGATTGAACTTCCACGTAGCAGCCGGGCCCAGAAACGCCATCATCGAACTTCAATCCTCCCTCGGCTGTAACCGGCACATTCATGAAAAAGTTAATATTCGGCGCCAAATCCCGCTTCGTATATGCCCCATCGTGCTGCGCAAGCTGCAGCATAAAGGTGTCCCGGCAGTTGTGCATCGACAGCTTATCGTGCGAGTAACGCACCGTATTGCTTTGAGCGGAGCAGGAGCCGCCTACAGTATCATGACGTCCGCATGTATCCGCTACGATTCGGAGCAGCTCCTTGCCGGATTCGGCACGCAGCACCGAGCCTGTGCTTAAATAAATGTTGCCTTGTCCGGCAATTGTCGCCACAGCGCTGTAGTGATCCTCTGGATTTTCAGCATCGTAGAACAATGTATCCGCCGCCTGATTCCCCTCCAGATCGACAATGCGCAGCACTTGACCCGGCTTCAGCACATGCATCCAGCCGTCCCCCGCTTGAATAATTTCGCTATATATCGCCTCCTCGGCTTTGCGAGGGCTTTCCACACGATTAAATACCGCCATATCCGTTCCTCCTCCGTTTTATTAAGTAAGCAGCGCGTGATATTCCCATGTATTTTCAAAAGCCCGGCGATTCTCCGAACGATAATTGACGCAAAAATCGTCCATGCCTACAGGATCAGCCTGCAGGACCTCGATGTGAACAGGCACCGATGGATAAGTGGTTCTTGGATCCAGTGGGTTAGGTGTGTTGGAAAGAATGAGCAGTGTATCTAGCTCTGTCCGCAGCGTGACTGTAGCACCCGCCGGGCAATGTGTCAGGCTGAAATGCATATCACCCTGTTCATCGCAGAACACTTTCGAGAATAAGTTGAGGACTGGCATCATATCCCTCATGCCTAACCCGTTGCGAACAAGTTCCACAGCAAAGTTCTCCTGTCCGCTCCGCAGCCACTCATTTCGCAGCTCTTGATAGTTGGTGGCGCCATATTTGGCATCCGTCGCCGTTCGGCTCGTGTATCCGCTTAGCGGATCATGCCAGCCTATGCTGTCTTCCACGATGCTTGCGAGCACTCTTCCATTGTCACTCATCAGCACATTCCCTCGCGTCAGGTGGGCGGTATACTGCGCCTTAAGCGTATCCGGCATATTGTAGCGCTCCGTCAAATCCCGTGCATGGAACAATTGGATGGATACATTCGCTCCCGCCTCCAGAGCCGTAAACCGAATCAATTTCCCTTTGCCAATCACACCTGACCACTTGCCTCCCGGGCCTATTGTCTTGTTCCACACGTTTGCCATCGTATCCATCTCCTCCTGAGTTTTGCTTAAACAAAAAGGGAGACATCACAAGACGTAAATCGTCTTGGTGATATCTCCCAGGTTTTTATCCTTCCGTGTCGCTCCTTGCGTTAGGAACGGTTTACTCTCGGACCAGCCCGGTGGTGTGCCGGCGGAACCCTAGTAAACAATCGTATTCGTTTGTGTTATTAAACATAACATCAACCATGGAATGTGTCAATGACTTCTATTGATTTTACCTTTTTCATGCAAAATACTTCTCATACGCCATACAATGTGTTATATTAACTTACACAAAAGACATATAATTAACATTGAAGAGGCACAACGGTTATTTTTCGATTTATAAGTAATGATTTATGACATATAAAGTTTTCTAGGGTTCCGCGATAGCTTAAGCTTCGGTCTGGTCCAAGAGAAAACGCACAGCTCACCCTGTGTTCACGGAGGGACAAAAGCCCGGGAGATATCTGTTTATTAGATATCCTCCTTGGCTTTTTTGCATACCAGCCCCTGACAGCGACCACAGCACCAACGATAAGGGAGTGTTCCATCATGGCCAACGAAGTCAAACTACGGAAATCCTTAAGCTTGTATCAAGTCGTCTACATGGGGCTTGCCTGGATGACACCTATGATTTATTTCTCCATCTATGGGATAGCTTATGAGAATGCTCATGGCATGCTCACACAGGCGTACCTGCTTGCTTTTATCGCGATTTTCTTCACAGCTTACAGCTATGGCGTCATGTCCAAGTCGTTCCCCACATCAGGATCCGCCTACACGTATACGAAAAAGAGCATCCATCCTTACCTGGGCTTCCTCGTTGGTTGGGCGTTGCTGCTGGACTATTTCTTCTCCCCTATCATCGCTTGTCTCACTTTCGGCATTTATCTGCATGCACAATTCCCGTCCATCCCGGCTTATGTCTGGATTATCGGACTGAATATCATCCTTGGTATCGTCAATATCATCGGCATTAAATTCTCAGCAAATATTAGTAAATTATTCGTTTGGATTCAAATTTTGTTTATTGGCGTGTTCTGTTTCTTCCTTATCCGTAATTTAACAGGGGACGTTCATCCGATGGGATTATTCCTTCAAACGGACGTGCCGTTCTCTACAATCCTGGCGGGCGCCTCCATTATTTGCTTCTCCTTTTTAGGCTTTGACACCGTCACAACCATGTCCGAAGAAACGGTGAATGCACAGAAAACGATCCCTCGCGCCATCATGATCATTATCCTTACAGCGAGCGTTCTTTACTTAGTGCCGTCCGTTTTGACTCAGTTGATTTATCCACACCTAACCTTCGTAAATGTAGATTCGGCAGGCTTCGAGATCGTTAAACTTGTTGGTGGGGCCGCACTCAGCTCTGTATTCATCACTGTGCTTATACTCGCTATTTTTACACAAGGCTTATCGTCCGTCACGAGTGTTTCCCGCCTGCTCTATGTCATGGGGCGCGATTCCATTCTGCCTAAGCGAGTGTTTGCCTTCCTTCATCCGAAATTCAATACACCGGTCATCAACATCGTGATCGTGAGCTGCGTCTCTTTGCTGGCCCTCGTGATCTCCCTGGACAACGCCGTCAAATTCGTAAATTTCGGGGCATTAACGGCCTTCTTCTTCGTGAACATCTCTGTTATCTCGCAAAAATACATCAAAGAAAACCAACGCTCCTTGAAGCAAACCATCTTGTATCTGGTGCTTCCTTTGGTCGGAGCCAGCTTCATTGGTTATCTGCTATCGCTGCTAGATCGGGACGCCTTATGGATGGGCGGTGTCTGGCTCATGATCGGGATTGTGTATCATCTGATCCGGAAAAAAGTTAGCTCCAAAGCGGCTGGAACCGTCCTCGCCCCTATGGCTATATCGAGCAAACCCATGCGTACCACCAGTTCTATTAAATAAAAAAACCGAGCGAACTCAGGATCTTTTCCTGATTATCGCTCGGTTTTTTATTTGCATTTATTTACGGTCTGCCGGGAATACAAGTCCCATTTGTTTTCTAGCTTCGTCCATGATAGCCATCGCGATGCTGGAATTGGCATGAGAGTTCGTCTCGGACTCCGACGCACCGTTTTGGATGAGGCGGATAAATTCTTCCGCCTCGTACCGCATTGTTCTAGCGCTTTGCTCGCGCGTAAGATTCTCTACCGATCCGTCACGGTAACGGATTTCAACTTTTTCTGGCTGGTTGATTTTATCAATCACCATCGTTGCGTGCTCGCCTTGGATTTCTGCTGGCAAGTAGGAGCTTGCGATTTTGGAATGCATAATTACCGCATCCATGTCTTTGTAGCTCAGCAGAAGGCTGCCTTCCCCATCGACACCGGATTCCAGCAGCATGCCGCTTGCCTGCACGCGATTGGGGGTTCCGAACAGCACAGCCAACGGATAAATGCAGTACACACCGAGGTCCATCAAGGAGCCATTGGAGAAAATGGGATTGAATGCATTCAGCACCGTGCCCTGCTTGTAGGCATCATAACGCGAGGAATATTGGCAGTAGCCCGCAAAATAACGGCGGATAGGTCCAAGCTTGTGCAGATTTTCTTGAATGGCTTTGAAATTCGGCATCAACGTGGACTTGAGCGCCTCCATGAACACAACCTTGTTGCTGCGCGCTGCCTCAATCATGGCGGACAACTCCGCCGAATTGGATGCTGCCGGCTTCTCGCAAAGAACATGCTTCCCATGATTCATGCAGTGCACGGCGTATTCAGCGTGAAGCGAGTTCGGGCTGGCGATATAAACAGCGTCGAATGTATCGCTTTGAGCAAAAGCATTCAAGTCCGTAAAGCGGTGAGCCACCTCGAATTTATTGGCGAATTCCGCCGCCTTCTCCTCCGTGCGCGAGTACACGGCTGTTAACGCGAATTCTCCCGTCTCGCGGGCTGCGTGAATGAACTCTTCTGTGATCCAATTTGTTCCTATTACTGCAAAACGTATCATAGTGTCTCCTTTGTGATTAGGTTGCGGGATTGATGTCTTTTACTATACCTTATCTAAGTTTGTTGATAAAGAAAAAAGCACCCCGGGCGGGGTGCTATCTGAAGTCAGGCGGAATACGGCGTGAAACACCGGTCAAAATCGCTGCTTCAACTACCGCATTCCTGACTTTGGTGACGACTTGCTCGTTAAAAATACTCGGAATGATGTATTGGTCATTCAACTCATTTTCGGAAACGACAGAAGCAATGGCACGTGCTGCCGCAAGTTTCATCGGTTCGTTGATCTCGCGCGCACGGCAGTCCAGCGCCCCTCGGAAAATCCCCGGAAACACAAGCACATTATTGATTTGGTTCGGATAATCGCTGCGACCCGTAGCAAATACACGCACATGAGGGAGCGCTTCTTTCGGATCGATCTCCGGCACCGGATTGGCCATGGCGAAGACGATGCTGTTTGGAGCCATCTTTTGCACATCGCTTCCGTTCAGCAATCCGCCTCTCGACACGCCGATGAATACGTCAGCTCCGCTAATGATATCGCGCAGGCCGCCAGGATTAGCTTCGACCTGCGGCTGCTCGGCCAGCCATGCCCACATCGGGTGGTGCGCATATTCGCCTCCGCGAATGATGGCCCCTTCCCGATCAACAGGAACGAGCCGCTTCACGCCGGCGGCGAGCAGCATTTTACAGATTGAGACGCCTGCTGCACCTATGCCATTAACAACAACGCGAACCTGATCCATTCGCTTGCCAACAACTTTGAGCGCATTCAAAAGCCCGGCGATGACAACAATAGCCGTACCATGCTGGTCGTCGTGGAAGATAGGGATGTCCAGCTCTTCATTAAGCCTGGTCTCAATTTCAAAACAACGCGGGGAGCTAATATCCTCCAAATTAATGCCGCCAAAAATCGGACTAATCGCTTTAATCGTACGAATGATCTCTTCCGTATCCTGCGTGTCCAAACAGATCGGGAAAGCGTCAACTCCTGCTAATTGTTTAAAAAGCATCGCTTTACCTTCCATAACGGGCGCTGCTGCGTGAGGGCCAATGTCGCCTAAGCCAAGTACAGCGGTACCATCCGTTACGACAGCTACGGTATTCCTTTTAATCGTTAGAGAGTACGCTTTCTGAGGATCTTCATGAATGGCTGTGCACACGCGGGCCACACCCGGTGTATACACGATGGACAAATCATCCCGGTTTTTGATTGGAAGGGTTGGCTGCACAGATATTTTGCCCCCAAGATGCGCAAGAAACGTGCGGTCCGATACATTGACAAGACGGATGCCATCCAGCGATTTAATCGCATCGACAACGGCGGTCTCTGCCGTATCAGCCACTTGAACCGTGACATCGCGAACCGTTACTTCTTGCCCCGGGCGAATAATATCGATGGAAGTAATATCTCCCCCTGCTTTACTAATGGCTGAAGCCACATCACCAAAGCTCACTTGGCTGAGACTTAATTCCAGACGCAAAATGATACTGTTATAGGCCATATTCAGATCCCCGTTTCTATATTTTTTATATGCCGATGACAAAAGGTGATGTTAAATCTCGCAGTGTTTTGATGACACTCATTGCCACAATATACCCGGTTTTGGGATTGCCGGCGGATGGTGTATTTCTGATTTGCAAATGGATTTGACCGAATTTTCCTTTCGCTTCAATTTCATGCGTATTGTGGCTGATGTGAGGATCTACGTACACTTTTACTTTAGTCCGGTCAAATCCTACGCCGGCTAAGCTTAGTGCAGCCGAAACATTGACACTCTCCGGAAACAACCTGGCGGAATCACGAGCCACCCCGTCGAATGCGCAAAATGGCTCCGTTAGTTCAGCCAAATTCACCTGCTGCTCGATAACTGTGCCAATCCAAGCCTTAGGAGGTTTTCTTGTCACTAATGTAACTTCGTCCATCGGGCCTACACTTCCTGCTGCGATGCGATCTAAACCTCCAATTGCGGCTGAAGGAACCATTACTTTTTTGCCTGTTTGCCGTGCTTTCTCCAGAATTTTAAGATGCAGTTGATCATCCGCTAACGCACCAACGCTGACCAAGATGAGGTCCGCTCTATTGTCTAAGGCTTTTTCACCATAATGCTTTACCGCCTCGTGTCCGGCGCTTTCCACCACAACGTCCAGCCCCTGACGGAAAAAAACTTCCTCATTGGCTGTCATGATGTACCCATGAGAACTCGTATCCGGATACTTCGTTTCGTCACGAACGAGTATCGCTTTTAGTTGAACCTGCCCGGCGTTCCCCTGCAAAATAGCTTGAGCCACATCCTGGCCGATGGTTCCATATCCGATAATGCCAACGTTTAACATAAGTAAGGGATCCTCCTATTGTGGTTTCAAATGATATCGCCTTGTTCCTCTATCATATCAAAAATATTGTATTTGGTATACCATAAACCAATTAGTTGTGATATACTAACTCTACTAAGACATGGAGGGATGCCAAGTGCCATCAGTGACTTATCAAACATCTGGAAAAACGATAGAAGTCGAACAAGACGCCAATCTCTTAAGAACATCGATCCGTTATGAAGGGTCTGTACCTTACAAATGCGGCGGTGGCCTTTGCGGAACTTGCCGTGTACAAATCGTGGACGGACATGAACACCTCAGCAAAATTATGAAAAAGGAAGTCGACCGACTCGGCCAGGAAAAGCTGGATCAAGGCTTCCGTCTTGCCTGCCAAACCTTCGTCACCGGTGATGTGACCATCTCTTGGGGCGAAGAAGATCTCAACCGCCTCGGCAAAATCGCTCAGCGAAGAATTAACGCAGCTCAATAGAAGGAATGATGGCAGCAGTCCTTGGGGGCTGCTTTTTTGTGTGTTTGTTTGGTGGGCTGGGTTGGTGGGTGGGCTAACGGACTGAGATGACCTTATTCGCTGTTTTTTGGGCAGAATTAATATCTAACGGACTCCAGAGACGCTATCGGCCAGAAAACTACCTCAAATAGCAGCAAATTCAATAAATAACGGTTCTCCAGTCCGTTAGCTCCTCAAATCCTGCCGAATAGGCGGAATAGCGGCATCTGAGTCCGTTACAAATAGTTGCTACTTGGGAAAGCGGGTGGAGCTGCTGTTGGTGGGTTAATGGTACTTTAACTAGTTAACTTCTATTGGTGGGATCACGCTACTTTAACTAACTAGCTACTTTTGAGCGATTACTGGTACTTTAGCTAGTTAGACACTTTTGGTGAAGTTCATGCTACTTAACTATCTAGCTACTGTTGGTGGGTTGATGGTACTTTAACTAGTTAGTTTCTATTGGTGGGATTCATGATACTTTAACTAACCAGTCACTTTTGGTGGGATTTAGGCCACTTAACTTTCAAGCTACTTTTGGTGAGGTCACACGGCTAACGGACTGAAATGACCTTATTCTCCATTTTCCGGCCATAAATAATTTCTAACGGACCCCAGAGCCGCTATTGGCCAGTGAACTCCCTCAAATAGCAGCAAATTCAATAAATAACGGCGCTCCAGTCCGTTAGCTCCTCAAATTCAGCCCAAATAGGCAGAATAACGTCATCTGAGTCCGTTACAGCTCAAACCGCACATCCGCCACTCCCTGCCCACAAAAAAAGCGCAAGCTCCAAGAGCCTGCGCCTTTCCCCTATGCCGTTTTAACAATTTTACTATCCTTGTCGATGTCCAATTCATAGATCTCTTTCTCAATCTGAGCGGTGGAATCGAACTTTGGAAATACTTTGAGCGGAATGCTGTTATCTGCGAATTTCTCGGAAACCCCTTGAATGATGATTCTCGCATCGTCACCAACGATTTTGCATACTTCAAAAAGTGTTTTTTTCTTGCCGAAGAAGTAATACTCGTATGCGGCCACTAACTCTAAATTCGGATTATTTGTTACGGTACGATAACGGTCCGTTGTGGATACTAGAATATATTCGCTCATATGAAGCCCTCCGCTCAATTTTTTTATTTATAAGCCACAATTAGTTCTACCTCTACTGCCGCCCCTCCGGGCAACGCAGCAACGCCTATAGCGGAACGGGCATGTAAGCCCTTATCCCCAAATACTTCAACCAGCAAATCAGAGGCGCCATTCAATACAAAAGGCAAGTCCTGAAACCCAGCTTCCGCATGGATGAAGCCTTCCATTTTAATAATGCTGGTAACCCGGTTCAGGTCTCCCAATACAGCCTTTAATGTGCTTAATTGATTAATCACACATTGCCTGGCTGCCTGATATCCTTCTTCTTTCGAAAGCTCGTGTCCTACCTTGCCTTTATATTGCAGCACTCCACCCACCTTCGGAGTTACGCCACTCAAATAAATCAAAGGCGGCACCATGGTGTAGGGCAGATAATTGCCACTTGGTTTAGGCGGAGAGTCCAGCAGAATGTTCAGTTCCTCGAGTTTGGCTTCAACTTGTCCATAGGTTTGCACAATAAGTCATCCCCCATATTTACTGCTGCCTCACTGTCCTATTCCTGACAAAGCTCAATATCTTCCGAAATATATAACTGGCATGCTAAGCGGAAGCCTTCATTAATTTTATCGCCCAGCATCTTATTTTCTTTCCAATTAGGTTCTTGAAGCTTATCGCCACCGGTAACAACTTTCACCATACATTTCGTGCATTTCCCCATACCACAGCCATACTTCAGATGCGGGAATTTCTTCACCCCCGCTAAAACCACCAAGTTACTGTTCTCAGTAACCTCTTGCTGATAAACTTGGCCATTTTGGTGCAATGTCACATTCGGCATTTCACAACCTCCATACAGCAGCATGAGCGTAGGCAAATACGGCAATTATTCTCTTTCCAAAGCTTCCATGTAAGCTTTCTTCGAGTTTTCAACGTGAATTTTCGTTAAATTTTCTGCAAACTCCGCTTCACCGTTCAGCACGGCTTTGACAATATCCCTATGCTCCTCCATCGCTTTGCGTTGGCGTCCAGGGAGCTCATAGCCTACATGAACGAAGGCGCGAATGTAATCGGATAAGCCATCCAACATTTGCGTTAGTCTCGGACTCTTGGCAGCCCGGAATATAATTTCATTCGCTTCAAAATGATATTTCCAGTCCGACTGCTCGAACGTCGGTTTCGCTAACGCCGTGTCAATCTCGACCACGATTTGGTTCAGTTCGTCCCGTTGCTGCTGTTCCAGCTTCTTCACAGCGAGCTTAACCGCTAAACTCTCCAACGAAGAGAGAATCGTGAAAATTTCAATGATTTCTTCCGGTGATAGTTTGGAGACCACCACGCCTTTACGGGGAAGCGTCTTGACGAAACCCTGTGATTCGAGCCGGAATAAGGCTTCCCGGATGGGCGTGCGGCTAACATTTAATTGATCGGCAAGCTCTCTCTCGATAATCCGGTCACCGGATTTGTACACACCTTGAACAATAGCTTGTTTAATATATTGAAACACTTTATCCCGAATCGGGCTTAATTCCTCATCTTTCCAAACAACTGGATTGTCCGGCATATGGTATACCTCCGCGAATGCGTTTTCTTACAGTGTAATCGATACACCATAACCAATCAACTTTTTAAAATACGGAGGTCTACCGCCGAATCAGCCCAGCACAAAAGCCCCATACACTAAACCCAATCCTACGACAGCTGCAGGATGTACTTTCCATTTTTCCAAAGCCATAAAGCTGGCCGCTGCCAGAAATGCCGTCTGCCAAATACCCGCCGATTGATACGCACTGTTGAAAAACTGCAGCGCCAACGTACCGAGAAGAACAGCGACTATGGGACGCACGATCAGCGTCATCGCCATGACTTGCGGGGCTCCTTTGAAGAAGTTGATGAACTTGAACAATAGGACCATTGCAAGCGCTGTAGGAAGAATGGTGGCGATTAGCGCAACAACCGCACCAAGGATGCCGCCTACCTGATACCCGATATATCCGGCAAGTTTGGTGGCGATCGGACTGGGGAGTGCATTGCCGAGCGCGAGCACGTTGCCGAACTCTTCCACGTTCATCCATCCATAATGGTCAACTACCTCGGCTTGAAGCAGCGGGATAATCGGCGGCCCGCCGCCGTAACCTAATATGTTTGGAACAAAAAAGGCCCAAAATATTTCTAAGAGCTTCATGCTGAAAAACCCCTGTCTGCATCGCGTTGCTGCTGGTTGCGCTTCTTTTTGTTAGCCAGGTAAGTTGACTCCGTGAACGCATAAGCAAGCGCGATGCCAATCAGTAAGCCCGGATTCAAGTTAAGCAGAACCAGCGCAATAATCGAGATGAGTGTCCACGCCAGCGTTTTGCTCTTCACCCAACTTTGCCAAGCTTTTTTGAAAAAGTCATAAGCCATAACCGCCATCATCACACCGATCACGGGCTGAATGCCATGCGTCATGCCGCCTACAATGCCGGAGTCCTTTAACTTATAGATGAGGCCAAGAAGTAAAATCATACCTACAAGCACGGGAATGACCATAGCGGCAATCGCAATAAATGCGCCTAAGTAGCCTTTTACCTTATAACCGATATACCCTGCCATTTTCGTAGCGATCGGCCCGGGCAATGCATTTCCCATCGCAAGTACATCTGTAAATTCATCGTCCGTCATCCACTGGTACTTCTGTACAGCTTCCGCATGAACCAAAGGAATCATGGTTGGCCCACCGCCGTACCCCAGGAGACCAATTCGAAAAAAACCGAGGAACAGATTCCAATACACCATCTTCCCTCTTCCCTCTCCATGTGCAGCTAGTTTCACAAGGAACGAACCGCGATTATTTTTTAATATCCGCTTGGGTCATTACTTCATATTCGCTGCCCAAATGCTGCTGCAAAGCCTTTAACGCCGCGGTGCCGACCGCTGTATCCTGCTCCCCGTTCCCTCCGCTAATGCCGACGCCTCCAATGACTTCGCCATTCACGACAATCGGGAAGCCGCCAACGAAGATCGCAAACTTGCCCGGCATCATCACGTGAATGCCGAACGCTTCTCCGGTTGTTGTCGCAGGTCCTCCCGGTTGGTTGAACAGATGCGTGGAACGCTTGTGGCCGCTTGCCGTAAAAGCTTTGGACGTTGCGATCTCAGGGCCGGTAATCCGCCCGCCGTTCATGCGCTCCAGGGCAATGATGTAGCCGCCGTCATCCACGATACAGATGGATTCCAAAGCTTTCACTTCTTCCGCCGCTTTTTTCGCTGCCTCTATCATCACTTTTGCTTCTTCCAGCTCCAGCTTTAAGACCGATTTCATGTCAGATCCTCCATTATGAATCTAGCGTTTAGATGCCGTGGTAGACCGTTTTGATTTGCGTGTAAAAATCAAGTGCCGCACGACCGGATTCGCGGTACGTTGCTGTACTGGACATTTTCACGCCGCCAAATGGCGCGTTGTAGGCATTCCCTGTCGTCGGACGGTTAATTTTCACCATGCCAGTCTCGATGTTCTGGATAAAATGTTGAATCCGGCCGGACTCGGACGTGCAAATCGCTGCGGATAGTCCGAACTCCACATCATTGGCGATGTCCATCGCTTCTTGGAAGCTGCTGACACGGATCACGGAGATGACCGGTCCAAAAATCTCTTCCTGTGCGATGCGCATATCAGGTGCAACGCCTACGAATACGGCCGGCGTTACGTAGTAACCATTCGCGTAATCGCCGTCGGTTAGCTGCTCGCCGCCTACAACCAGCTCGGCGCCTTCCGCTTTTCCGATGGCGACGTAATCGAGCACATTGCGAAGTTGGCTTTCATTCGCCAGCGGACCAACTTCAACGCCTTTGCTTAACCCGTTGCCGACCTTGAGCTGCTTGGTTTTCTCTACAAGCTTCTCAACAAATTCATCGTGCACCGCGTCCATGATGATAACCCGGCTCGTGCCTGTGCAAGCTTGACCCGTTAATTCGAAACCGCCCTTCACGGCGAGCTCCACCGCATGATCGATATTCGCATCATCCATCACGATCAGCGGATTCTTACCGCCTAGCTCCAGCTGCACGCGAGTGGATAATCGCACCTGACGATTAATCTTCTCTCCTGCACCCGTGGAACCCGTGAACGTAACCGCTTTGACGGCGGAATGGGTGACTAGCGGCACGCCTGTTTTGGAAGCGGAGCCTGTCACGAAGTTGATCACGCCGGCGGGAAGTCCCGCCTGATGAAGCGCCTCCACTAACCGATAAGCAATCAACGGCGTGTTCGAAGCCGGTTTGAAGACCACGGTGTTGCCCGTAACTAACGCGGGAGCGATCTTGCGCACCGGAATGGAAATCGGGAAATTCCAAGGCGTAATGACGGAAATAACACCTAACGGTTCTTTGCGTGTGTATACGAAAGTCGTTGCATCATCCGAGGGAAGCGTTTCGCCGGAAACGTTTAATCCTTCAGAAGCGTAATACCTGAGCGTTTGGGCGGAACGTTTCACTTCCATCCGGGAGCTGGCCACCGTTTTTCCTTCCTCGCGAGTCAGTTCTTCCGCATATTGCTCTAAACCTGCTTCCAGCAAGTCCGCTGCTTTGTACAAGATTTCCGCTCGCTTGGTAGGGGGAACGTGACGCCAAGTTTTGAAGGCCTGCTCAGCTGCCTCCATAGCCTGGATGACATCCTCTTCGGTCGAGGCTTGAAATCTTCCTACGGTATCTTTCACATTAGCCGGGTTCATGGTCGTGAAGGTTTCACCGCTTGCGGCTTCTACCCATTCCCCGTTAATCAGGTTTTTGAAAGTCTGTACGGCTGTTTCTGTTGCTGCCATGTCAATCCCCTTTCTCTTTAACGACCAATTTCGGCTCAAAAGCAGGGTCTGTATGCCAGTTAGACCAATTCCCGAGAATACAACTTCCCGGGAACGGTTTAACTTCTATTTTCTATGAACATTTATAAGAGATAAGGACTATTCCAGGCAAAATTCGCGGGAGATCGCTGCGATGTACATTCTGCGCATTTTCGTAGCTTCTTCTACAATTTTGATACAGCGTTGTTGATCTTCAGGTGTTCTAGCGTATTCAAGTACGATTTGATACCCACGCTCGCCGTGGATCTCATCGGATACGATATGTAAATCGAAGAATTCCACTTCTTCATCTGTAAAACCGTAGTGATTGCGAAGCGTTGGCGTTTGTCTGCGGTAAATGGCCGGTACTTGAGATTCAAGTCCTACAACTAACGCTGCTGTTGCGAACAAGAAATTTTCTTTGAAAGCCATCCGGTAACACCAGGACTGCAAGCCGATAGTTTCAGGAAGCAGATGCTGCATGGATTCCACGCGTTCGCGCGTCGTTCCGCAAGCTTCACCAAAACGAATTAACAAATCGGTATGACGATCGCCGCCGAGCTCCTCTTCCCACATGTTTTGCAGAATGAAGTCTCTTGCATCCTCATGCGGACAGTTGGCATAGATGTAAGCCAAGTACTCTGCGAATGGACCTACATACGCGTAATGCTGTTCTACCCATCTGGCAAAATGCTCTTTCTTCAATTCACCATTGGCCCACATTGTTGTAAAAGGAGCTTTTGAAACGGCATTGCCTTCAATGGCTTGCTCAAGTGCATAGCGGAATTCCTCTTTGTTCATCAAACGGGATTCAGTTGCTGCTGTTGTCATATAAAACTCTCCTCTCAAAATGTAAAGTGTCGTAGTAGATCAACTTGTTGATTGCTCTGGTATTTGGTATATGGTATACCAAAATGATTTCATGGACTTATTATTACTTAGATTGGGCTGAACTGTCAACCCACTTTTTTTAAGATTAAAAGCAAGATCATCGACATCATTAAATACGCAATGGTGAACGGCGCATTCCAGTTTGATACCTTATACGAGCTTTTCCCTATCAAGTTCGACATCATCCCGGCGGTAGCGTTGTAAGGCCCCATTAAGAACGCCGTGGCCGCACCCGTAAGCATGGCAATCGCCATCAGCTGCACGGAAATACCAAGCGCGTGCGGATTCAACGACTCCGCTGCCAGAGCCAATCCAACTGCAGGATGCAGCCCGATAAATGCAAGCGCTAACGGAATTAGCGGGATCATGAGCAAAAAGAGATCAGACCCGATGACATGTTGAATTGCCATGATCCCTTCGTTGATCGCATGGTTGCTGCCTGTAGATTTAATAGCTGATATCATAAAACCGGCGCTTAAGAAAACGAAGAATTGGTCCTTCATTTTCAGCA
The DNA here is from genome assembly GCF_004000765.1 of Paenibacillus chondroitinus NBRC 15376. Classification (GTDB taxonomy): domain Bacteria; phylum Bacillota; class Bacilli; order Paenibacillales; family NBRC-103111; genus Paenibacillus_E; species Paenibacillus_E chondroitinus. The sequence continues at coordinate 69,475 of NZ_BILW01000029.1, forward strand.
CATGAGACGATAGCAAGGTTTGGCTGCTTGTAATAAACGCCATGCCCTTCCCCAGCATCAAGGACCACACGTAAGCGAAGGGAATAACGATGATCGAAACCAAGAGCAGGAATCCCATATGCGTAAATCGCTCTAATACAAAAACAAGAACATTAAGTACAACGATCGCGATAAGAATTTGCCAAGGATGGCTCCCTTTGACCTCGTTAGACTCATTTGGTTGATGAACAACCGCACCTTCCCTGGCAGCGGAAATTTCCTCAAGCGTAGTCAGACTGATTTTTTTCAGTCGGCGGTTAGCGACCCACGTCCCCATCAGCCAATCCAAAGCCAGACCTAATAAGCTGAACGGGATGACAATAGGTAAAATCGCACTCCAGCTTACCCCTGTCATTTCCACAATAATCCCGACAATCGGAGCTACGGGTGTCCATAGAATTGGCATGCTGTAGCCATGTGTAATCGCCCGGCTAATAAATCTGTCTTTTTGCTGGATCGGATAATATTGCAGGGAAGGCTGAATACTGTGGTACATCATCGGCAGTGTGGCAAGGTTCATAAACGAACTCAAAATATAGGATAATAATGAAGTAATGCAATACAGCATACCCGAGTGCTGCACTTTGCTATATAAAATGGCCTGCACTCTTACCGCGTAGTGGCCGAGCTCGATCGGCAGAGCAATCATCGGAATCAGCACAAACAAGCTTAATACGTTCAGCATACTGCCGAAGCCAAGAATGTAATCCGTCCATGAGGCTCCATTCACCGCAAGAAGGATGGCGCCCGTGCTTAAGAAAGCTGATCCTAATAGCTGTACGAACGGTTTGATCGAGCGGAAAGCAACGATAATAATGACAAGACTAAGCCCGGACTGGAGCCAAGTCAGCCACTCGCTGGGATAGATTTCAGAGACAAGATAGGCTGCGATCGCTGCAATAAACAGTGCTTGCTTCATAAGTTTATATCATGTCTCTAACGGCTTGAGTCAACCGCTCAAGGGCCGTCTCAACAATCTCCTCTCCGATGTCCCGGCTGGCCTTCGTGGCATCGCCGATGCAGCCGTTGCGCGTCATTTCTTCATAGTAATAGAAGCCTTGAAGGGGACTGCCCGGACGAAGCTTCCTCCACCGTCCCTCTTGAATGTCGCCTTTCTCCAGTTTGTCCTCCCGAACGAGATGAGGCGCCAAATACATCGCTTCGGACACCTCGCGATCGCAGCTGTGACCATACAGCTTGGATGTAAGCCGCCTGTCCATCACGTCTTTCGCAGAAGCCGTCGTTTTGGCATAAAAGAGGGACACTCCCAGCTCCGCTGTCAGTGTATCCGCTGCCACGCCGAGCGTCGCCTGGTTGCCGCCATGCGAATTGATGACCAGGAATTTCTCAATCCCTTGGCTTTTTAATGATTTGATCATATCGCGTAAAATGGCAATAACGGTTGCAGGTTCCAAGGAAATTGTGCCTGGAAAATGAAGATGATGCGGCGAGACGCCCATATTAATGGTAGGCGTTAGCAGTGCCTCCGGGTATAATCTTGCCGTCAGCCTTTTTCCCATCTCTTCAGCTAATACAGCATCGCAGCTTTCAACCATATGGGGACCGTGCTGTTCATGTGCGCCTAGTGGAATAATGGCAATTTTGACCGTTTTGAGGGCTGCTTCTACCTCTGGCCATGTCATTTGTGTTAAAATGTAAGCATTCGACATCGCTTTCACTCTCCTTTTTTACTTGTGTATATTGTATACCAAGATTATATTAGGATATAGTATAATTTATGATTTTCTATCCGTTCAGGATGTCTACTCATACTGTACAGCTGCTCGGCGTATATTACTTACGGAAGAGAGGTGATTTTACCCCATGATGCGCCATATTCATTACCTTGATAAGAAATCTGTTGCCTATTTGTCTGAAGCATTAACGAATCATTATTTATCAAAACCGGCCTACACGGAAATTGTCATTATATGCGTCGGCACCAACCGTTACACGTGGGATTCCCTGGGCCCGATGGTCGGGAGCCGGTTATCCGAGCGGTTCGAAGGCAACCGTCATGTTCATCTTTATGGAACGCTCGAGAAACCCGTGCATGCACTCAATTTACAGAAGACGATCGCTTACATAACCAAAACACATCGTCAAGCTTACACGATTGCTGTTGATGCCGCTCTTGGCCAGTTCTACAAAATCGGAACGCTCCAACTAGTGGAAGAACCGCTTCAGCCCGGTGTCAGCTTAAATAAAGAGCTTCCCCCTATCGGACATATTCATCTGAAAGGGATTATTAACAACCACAGCTTGCTCAACCATAAAGTCATGGAGCACACAAGTCTTACGTATATTGATGAAATGTCAGCGGTGATCTCGCGTCTTTTGGTGAAATCCTGTCAAGACATCATCCCACAGCTAATACCTGCTCCTCAATTAGGGAATGAAGCGCCTAACCATCTATCGTCTGCGACGTAAATGGCTTGGCGCTTTTTTTTAACCTACCATATTAAAACAGCTAAAATCGTAGAAACACTTAAGCCGATTATAACCGGCAAGAAGTTCTTCCGTGCCAAATCAATCGCCGAGACACCGGCGAATCCGGCAACCGCTACGAGAGATGACCACGCAATAAGCGTCCCTCCGCCCGACCATACCGACCCCATTTGGCCGATAGCCGCCAACGTGGAAGGATCCATGCCTACTGCCGGCGCCAGAGCACCGGACAACGAGCCTGTGAGAGGAAGACCGGAGAAACCCGAACCTTCTAATCCCGCGATAATCCCCATGACCAACAATCCAAACGAAGTCAGGATGCCGCTCGACGGGATCAAATGCTGTACAGACATCACCAAATCGTAGAGAATAGCCGGCGCTTTATCGCCTTCGCCTAAGGAGAGAATGCTTTTGGAGAAATCTGCATTCCCCAGGAAAAAGAATCCTGCGATCGGAATGACCGGCCCCATGGCTTTGAATGCAAAAACGAAGCCTTCTGTCAGATGATCGCTGATCTTATCCAAAGCTTGAACTTTGGAGAATAATGTACAGGATAAAATGAGCAGGATAACCGCCACACCGCCGATAAACGCGGCGCCGTCTCCTCCTTCAAATCCGCTCATGCCTTTGTGTCCCAGCTTGCTTAGAATCATTACCACCATAACGGCAAGCATGGAAAGCGGAACAAGCACGGCGAACACTTTGGACCATCGAATGACAGCCGGACTAAGCGTTTCTACGGTTGCAGCCGCTTCAGGAAACTCGGAAGCCGCCTGTACAACACGAATAGCTTGTACTTGATTTGAGGCTTCGGCAGACGTGCTTTCCGGCTTGCGGATCGCTTTTCTGTTCATGAGATAAGCTCCGGTAAGCGCTACGCCCCCCGTGATGAGGGACAAGATCATCGCTTTGTCCGCTACGGAAGCCGTATCGATGCCTGCGCCCTTTGCGCTAAGCATCGGCGCTACTTGCATGACATAGTCAGAGGATAATGCCATGCCTTGTCCGGCAATCGCAATCGCCATGCCGGCTCCCATTGCTGGTAAACCTGCGCGAATGGCTGCTGGAATCAGCAGCGCTCCGATCAACGGAACGGCCGGCGTCGGCCAGAAAAAAAGTGATATTACATATGTAACAACAGCTAGAACAATGTAGGCAATGTGACCATTGACCATTAGCTTCTGAATAGGCGTGATCATGCGCTTGTCAGCGCCGATATCCCGCAAAGAAGCCAGCAAAGCGACCATAAACGTAATAATTAAGAAAATCGTAAATAATTCTTTGGCTGCAGTCAGATTAGCGTTGTAGACTGCTTTGAACCCGCTGATCACATCCCCCTTATAAATCCATCCGATTAAGAAGGTACCGATTAAGGTGGGAATGACGACTCCTCGTTTTAACAACATGACGACGATAACACTTAATGTCACCAAAGCATACACAACATGTGATGAAGTAATCATCCGCATCCCCCGTATTCATCATTTTTTGACCTTCGAAGAAAATTATACCGCATTTTCTTCTGTGTGAATAGATATTTGGTGCATTGTATACAAAAAAATACTCAAAATTGGTCTAAAAATAATGAATTTCGCGGATAGTATGTTATTAAACATGACACATGTTACTTCCGGTACTGCAATGCATAACTAAGAATTACAATTTTCAGCCTAAAACATTTCATTAATCACGTGAAGTATCTCGTTATCACCCCAATTATTTAAGTTTTACAGTCATTGCCAACAAATAGTGTAAGCGATTTCAATGTCATTTTAACAGATTTTTACGGAGAGCGAAAGAATAAAAATGTATTTGGTATACAATTCCAATTTATTAGGTTAGTTAGTAACTTCATCTATAGAAGGTTACTTTCCACGCACCAACTGTAAACAATTTCACTACTTTCACTGATGTAGAAACTTCTATAAAATAGAAACTATCATCACGACGTACAAGTCTTCAGCAATTAGTACTTACTAATATCAAGAGGAATGTGGGAGGATGAATCATGAAATATTCGTATTTAGGGAAATCCGGCTTAAAGGTCAGTCAATTATGTCTGGGAACCATGAATTTTGGACCGGAAACTGAGGAAAAAGAAGCTTTTAAAATTATGGATGCCGCGCTGGATGCGGGTATCAATTTTTTCGATACAGCTAATGTGTACGGAGGCGTTGAAAGAAGGGGCTGGACGGAAGAAATTATCGGCCGCTGGTTCAAACAAGGCGGAGGGCGCAGAGAGAAAGTTATTCTGGCGACAAAAGCCTATGGCGATATGAATGATCCGCATGATGGACCTAACTCAGAGCGTGGATTGTCAGCTTACAAAATCAGACGTCATCTGGAAGCTTCTCTCAAAAGACTGCAAACCGACCACATTGAGCTTTACCAAATGCATCATATCGATCGCAACGTGAGTTGGGATGAGCTGTGGGGTGTGTTCGAATCCGCGGTGAACCAAGGCACTGTCGACTATATTGGCTCCAGTAACTTTGCAGGCTGGCACATTGCCTGTGCCCAAGCCGAAGCGAAAGCCCGTCACTTCTTAGGCTTAGTCTCCGAGCAGCATCTGTACAATCTGCTTGCCAGATTGCCGGAGCTGGAAGTGCTTCCTGCTGCTGAGAAGCTGGGTCTTGGCGTCATTCCGTGGAGTCCGCTTGCCGGTGGCTTGCTTGGCCGTAACGCTTTGGCAGGTACAGGTGCCCGCAGCACGCGTTCCGCCGAACGGGTTGAGAAGCATCGCAGCCAATTGGAGCAATTCTCAGCACTCTGCAAAGAAATCGGCGAAAAAGAAGATGTTATTGCTTTGGCTTGGGTTCTATCGCATTCGGCTGTTACTTCACCGATTATCGGACCAAGAACCATCGAGCAGCTTCAGGACTCCTTACGTGTACCTGAAGTTTCATTAAGTGAAGAGACTTTGAAAAAGTTGGATGAAATTTTCCCTGGTCCCGGTAAAGCGGCTCCGGAAGCTTACGCTTGGTAAATAACAGCGGCTGCTCTCTTAGAGGGTAGCTGCTTTTTTCCTCTTGACGTGAAACCAAAAGGTTTCGTATAATCCAACATGTAACCATTTGGTTTCGTATTTCATGAGAGAATGTATTTTAGGACAACCTACAAGTAAGCTAGGCATGGAAAGGAAAGGCAGGCGCAGGCGATGCAAGAAGTTTTACTAAAAAAGCTGCACTATAAACAAGGACGAGCTCTCGTACTCCATGCGCCTGAAGGCTATACGCTTGGTATTGAAGAGCCTGGGGAGCCGAATGGGACTTACGATTTCGTCCAGCTTTTTGTTAAGAATGCTGCTGAAGTTGAAGAATGGGTACCTAAAGCAATCCAGTATCTGGAGGACGATGCCTTGTTCTGGATCACCTATCCGAAGCAAAGCTCGAAGATCAAGACGAATATTAACCGTGACAGCCTGTTTGCCCTGGTTTCGAGCATCTCGGAGTATCGCGCGGTTAGCAATGTGGCTGTGGACGAGACGTGGTCCGCTCTTCGCTTCCGTCATTTGGATAAGGTGAAGAGCAAAGGTTAGCAGCACATGATTCAAGTGAAGTGCAAAATCAGCAACAAGTCCAAAATAACAACACATCATTTATTGGAGGAATTTTAAAATGAGCAATCAAACAAACACACTTCCGGACATTGTACAAACTGTTGTTTTTAACGCACCGATTCAAAAAGTATGGGATGCCGTTGCGACTTCCGAGGGCATTGCGGCTTGGTTCATGCCGAACAATTTCAAACCGGAAGCCGGGTATGAATTTCACTTGGAAGCCGGACCTTTCGGCAACTCCCCTTGCAAAGTGACGGACGTTACGCCGCCTAACCGCCTCTCCTTCGCATGGGGCAAGGACTGGTCGCTTACATTTGAATTGAAAGATGTAGATGGCAAAACCGAATTCACGCTCATCCACTCCGGTTGGGATGCGGACAAGGTTACGGAATTCAACCAACCACATTCCGTTGTACGCGAGATGATGGCGAACGGCTGGGCTGGTATCGCGAAGAAACTTACGGCTTACATCGAGGCTTAAGATGTCAGCCCCCTCCCCCTCGCAGAAACATGATGTGTTTCAAGCGATAGCCGATCCGACGCGCCGGCAGGTGCTGCAGCTGCTTCGCGAGCAGGAGCTCCCTGTGACCGTGATTTCCGGTCATTTTCCGATCAGCCGCACGGCGGTGTCCAAGCATTTGCGCATCCTGGCCGATGCGGGGCTGGTGAAAGAGCGGAAAGTCGGCCGCGAAACCCGCTACAGGCTGGAAGCGGAGCCGCTGATGGAGCTCAAGCGCTGGCTTTCCTATTATGAGCGTTATTGGGAAAACAAATTAAACGCGCTCAAAAGATTCGTCGAGTCCGACGACGAGGATGGCGGCAACCCCTTTGCCGCGTTGGAATTGGTGGACCCGACCGATTAGAGGGAAACCTGGCCTGCTGTGGCCAGGTTTTTTTGCGTTTCGGCGGCGAGTTGCGCCAAGGATTCGCGCGTGGCGAATAAGGATTGAGTTTCTCTATCGCTAAGTTGCACAATGTGCAATGAAGAGGGTGAAATTTGACCCGAACGGTCCTCTACAATGCATTTTGTGCAATGTACAAGGCGAAAATCCCCCATTTCAGCCTGTTTGGGATGAAACGATTGCACATTATGCAATGTAGGGGCCCTAACTTGCCTAGATTACCTCTCTACATTGCAGTTTGTGCAATGTAGAGGGTGGAATTTGACCCGATCACTCCTCTACAATGCACTTTGTGCATTGTAGAAGGCGAAATCCCCCATTTCAACCCGTTTGGGATGAAATGATTGTACTTTGTGCAACGTAGAGGCCCTAACTTGCCTAGATTACCTCCCTACATTGCAGTTTGTGCAATGTAGAGGGTGGAATTTGACCTGATCACTCCTCTACAATGCACTTTGTGCATTGTATAAGGCGAAAATCCCCCATTTCAGCCTGTTTTGGATGAAATGATTGCACTTTGTGCAATATAGAAGTCCTAACTTGGCTAGATTACCTCTATACATTGCAGTTTGTGCAATGAAGGCAAACGTGGATCTATTGCAGAAAGTAGCAGGAGGAATTGGCATTAACTCCAAGTAATCTATCTACTCCTGTGCCCAGTTCCAGCTTGAGGCCCCATGTAGAAGGTACAGTTAAAGTAGATGGAAAAGCTACCGTTAATCTGCTCTGTTTGGTGGCAGGGAACGGAGTAACGGTAGAGGCTAAAGCTAAATTGCTGGAAATAGACGAAAACTGCTACAAATGCTGATATTAGTAGTAGAAACCGGAGTTAATTGAGCAAAAGTGGATCTAAAGAGAGGAATGTAGCAGGAAGAACCGGCGTTAACTCCAAGTAATCTATCTACTCCTATGCCCAATTCCAGCTTGACGCCCCATGTAGAAGGTACAGTTAAAGTAGATGGAAAAGCTACAAGTTAATCTGCGCTGTTTGGTGGCAGGGAACGGAGTAACGGTAGAGTACGCACAACTTAGACGAACGCTGAAAGGTTCTCAGCAAAGAAGGCCATACTATCCCTAAGATTAGCCCCCCTCTCTTCATACAACTTACAAAAAGTAAATAACTTACTTGACCAGATAGATACTAACGCGTAATATAAGTTACATAAAGTAACTAAGTTATTAAATGTAACTATAAGGAGCGATGACGATGATTTCACCTATATTTGTTGGGCATGGGTCCCCCATGATGGCTATTCAAGATTCGGCGTGCACCGAATTTCTTTTGGATTATGGTAAAAAGGTTTCACCCAAAGCCATTGTGATTTTTACGGCTCACTGGGAAACGGAGGTCCTTACCATCTCCTCCACCGACGATGTCTATGATACCATCTATGATTTCGGCGGCTTTCCGAAGGAGCTATTCCAAATCAAGTACCCGGCAAAAGGCAGCAAAGCGCTAGCCGCTCAGCTTGCCGAACGCTTCCAAGCCAAAGGCATCCAAGTGAACTTGGACGCCGATCGCGGACTTGATCACGGCTCTTGGGTGCCTCTGCTGCGCATGTTCCCTACACCTGTCTGCCCCGTGATCCAAGTGTCCGTGAACCCTTACCTGCCACCTGCCGAGCAGTATCGCATTGGGGAAGCGCTGCGCGGCCTCGATCAGGAAGATATCCTGATTATCGGAAGCGGCGCCACCGTGCACAATCTGCGCGCGCTCAACTGGGATGCCAAGGAGCCGGATGCTTGGGCGGTCGCTTTTGACGATTGGCTCGTGCAGAACATGAGCGCTCAGAACCTGACAGCGTTGTTCAACTACGCCGCCGAAGCTCCTCATGCGCGCATGGCTGTCCCTCGGCCTGAGCACTTCATCCCGCTCTATATCGCGATGGGCAGTGGCGACCCGGCTCGCACGCCTCAAGTCATCCACCGCAGCTATGAAGTCGGCTCGCTGAGTTATCTGTCCGTATCCTTTTAACCGGAGTAG
>NZ_BILW01000030.1 GCF_004000765.1 Paenibacillus chondroitinus NBRC 15376
ATAGTCGGCTGTCTTTATTTTTCAGGTGAATAGTTAAATTTGCAATCAATAATTTTCCCCGCGATAATAGCGCTTCAGCTTTTCTTCCAAATGAACGAGCTGCGCTTCTTTTTCCGCAATATCCTGCAACAACTTTTCCTTTTGGTCTTCAATTAGTTGGATTCTCTCCGGCAGGGTTGAGGTTCCTTCGTTTACTTTATCATAATACGTTTTGATATCTTCCACACTCATCCCGGTTTCGCGAAGGCATTTGATAAAAATTAGCCAGTTCAGATCATTATCTGTATAGAGACGGTTATTCTGCTCGTTGCGGGCAGCAGGTTCCAACAATCCCTTTCTTTCGTAAAATCGGATCGCTCCAATATTGATCCCGACTTTCTTCGCCACTTCTCCAATTGTTAACATACGAACCCTCTTTTTATGAAAAATTAATTGTTGACCTACACTAAGTGTAGCATAGTAACTTTTAAATTGTTAATGAAAATTCAAATGAAGAAAGAAGGATTCGCATGAAAAAGATCGCTTTAGTGACTGGAGCAAATAAAGGAATCGGAATTGAAATTGTGAAGCAGTTAGGCGAAGCAGGTTGGAAAGTCATCCTTGGAGCACGAAGTGTTGAACGCGGTGAAGCAGCCGTTTCCGAGTTAACTGCCCAGGGGTTAGACGTAGAATTTATACAAGTTGACATGAGTGATTTGAAAATGATCGAACAGGCAGCTGAAACGATTAACAAGCGTTACCCGGACTTGCAGCTTCTAATCAATAACGCTGGTATGCCAGGCGCTTTCTCACGCTCGTTTATGGATACCAAAGAGGAGGATCTGCGGAATGCGTTTGAAGTTAACTTTTTCGGGACCTTCCGTTTGAACCAACGATTATTCCCTTTAATCAAAGATAACGAAGGTACAGTCGTTAATGTTTCGACCGATATGGCTTCACTGGACCATATGCAAAATGCTGAGTTTACTTTAAATGCATTCGATTATAACTCATCGAAAACGGCCAACAATGCCATGACACTTTCAATGGCCTACGAAGTTAGAAACAGTAGAGCGCAAGTATTCGCGGTAACGCCTGGATTCACATCAACAGATCTTAATGGCAATGCTGCAGGTGGTAAATCGAAAGAAGCCGCCGCCGCGATTATAGTGGGTTATGCGACGGATGGCAAACGTCATAACGCCGAATTCTTGGACGAGAAGGGCGTTTACGCCTGGTAACTCTCAGCTATCGAAAGCAAAAAACTCTTGCTGCCATTTTTGGCAGACAAGAGTTTTTTTTGCGTATAAGACAAGCCGGTATCACCCGGTAATGCTTGAAGCCTCATCCAATGACCGTAAGTCCCTTTGGAAAAGAGGTCAACACCTCGACGCCGCTGTCCGTGACGAGCACATCATCCTCGATCCGGACACCGCCGACACCCGGAACGTAAATGCCCGGCTCAATCGTGAAGACCATGCCGCTGCGCAGCAGCTCTTGGTTTTGGCCGTGCACGGATGGATATTCGTGCACATCCATGCCAAGACCATGCCCGAGCCGGTGCATGAAATACGCTCCGTAACCAGCACTTGTGATGTGCTCGCGCGCCGCGTGGTCCAGGCTGGCGAGCGTAGCGCCAGGGCGAGTTGCTTTAATGGCCAGCAAGTTCGCCTGTAGCACAGTCTGATAAATTTTCGCTTGTTCTTCCGAAATATCGCCTACCGCGAACGTTCGCGTAATATCGGATGCATATCCGTCTGCGTAGACGCCGAGGTCGAACAAAAGCAGCTCTCCTTCGCGGACGGCCCGTGATCCCGGAACCCCGTGCGGCATCGCAGATTTTTCACCCGCAAGTACCATCGTTGCGAAGGAAGGTCCGCTAGCACCGAGCTTCTTCATCTGGTACTCAAGCTCCGCTACAAGCTCAATCTCCGTAACGCCTGGTTTCACATGCGCGATGCCGGCTTGCAGCACATCCTCGATGATCCGTACCGCATGCTTCATTCGAATAACTTCATCCGGAGTCTTAATGACGCGCATTTCCCGCAGCGGCTCGTCAATATCCTTGTAGACGGCTGCACCTACCGCTCGGCTTATTGCTTCAAACCGGCTAACCGTCATATAGTCTTTCTCCAGCCCCAGCGTCCGGATGCCGGATGGCAGAAGTTTACTAAGAATTTCGTAGGGATTATCGGTGTCCGTATGAGTATGGATTGCCTTTACGGTCGATGCGGCTTGTGCTGCTTCAAGGTCCAAAGCGGGTACGATTAGCAGCGGTTCAGCTCCGCGCGGAATTAACAACCCGAGAAAACGTTCATGTGGGTCGCTCGCAAACCCGGTCAAATAATACACATGTTTCGGCATTGTAATCAGCACAGCATCAATCTCTCGCTGATCCATATATGCAATTAGTTGTTCAATACGAGTATTCATGAAACAAATCAACCGTCCTTTCGGCGTTTACTGACACTGGGTAAATTAAACATAATGAACTCATTATAATGTCAATAAGCGTTGGGTGACAAGGTCGACAAGGTCGTCATGCATTCAGAGCTCGCAAGCGTTTGATATCTTGAATGGGTGAAAGACCGAACATTCTCGTATATTCTCGGCTAAATTGAGAAGGGCTCTCGTAACCTACCCGGAACGCGGCTTCTGCGGCCTCAGTAGGTTCGGTTAATAAAAGACTTCGAGCCGCTTGCAATCGCAGGTGTTTTTGAAATTGAATTGGGCTCATAGCGGTTACATCTTTGAAATGCCGATACAATGAGGGAACGCTCATATTGGCTATTTCTGCAAGATTATCAATACGCAATGGTTTTTCAAAATTTTGTTTAATATGTTCGATGGCATCGATGATTCGGTATGCACTGCCTCCATCTTTGACAATCTGTTCCAATGCCATCCCGTATTTCCCTTGCATAATACGAAATAGAATTTCTTTTGTAATAAGAGGTGCAAGTAGAGGAATTTCTTCTGGGTGATCCAACAATTGCATCAATCGTTTAACTGCATCCATTAATGGTTCTTCCATTTTGCCGACAAATAAGCCTCGCTTTGCATGTTCTTGTGAATGTGTCGGGATTTTGGACTCCTGGATAACCTCGAGTATTTGTTCTGGTGTAAATTTCAGCTTGAGGGCGAGATAGGGAGCCTCGGGAGAAGCTTCGACAACTTGGCTGATAACAGGCAAATCCACGGAGGCGGCAATATATTCAGCTGACTCGTAGCGATAAAGCTCCTGCGCAAGCATGACTTCCTTCTGACCTTGAAAAACAAAACAGATTGAACGGTCATGTACCCCGTGAGTGGGAACCGTCATTTTATTCTGGCGAAAGAGAAACAAAGATGGAATTGAAGTGGGGTGCGAACCATTACTTTGGCGTGAATGACGTTCTATTAAATTAGCTATATGTTCACGTAGTTCGAGTTGGCCATTCATCATGTTATCCTCCTTAACATACCCGATAGTTGTTCCAATCATAATATACAGTCACTAACAACGGCAATGGATGTGATAGGAATAGGCAATCAATTGAGATAAATGTTATACCGATGGGTCCTATATCCGTTGCATAATGTAGAAGCTGAAGCCAAGGCTTTCATGCTAAAACAACAAACGGAGGAGATATCCTTATGACAACTACACAAACGCCTATTGGCTCTGGTTTCGGAGCTACATCAACAGCAGCCGAGGTCATCCAAGGGATCGATTTGACTGATAAAACCATTGTGGTTACTGGCGGCTATTCCGGCATCGGGTTAGAAACCGTTCGTGCATTCCGCTCCGCAGGGGCCAGAGTCATCGTGCCTGCTCGAGATATAAATAAGGCTAAGGCTGCTCTCGCTGAAATGCCGGATGTGCTTATAGAATTCATGGATTTGCTTCAACCAGCGTCCATCGATGCTTTTGCAGATCGTTTCCTTAGACAATTTAACAAGCTGCACATTCTTGTCAACAATGCAGGCGTCATGGCTGCGCCGCTAGTTCGTGACGAGCGGGGATATGAATCGCAGTTCGCAGCTAACCATCTTGGGCATTTTCAGCTAGCCGTTCGTCTCTGGCCAGCACTGGTTCGCGCGGAAGAAGCGCGTGTTGTAGCCCTATCTTCTTATGGCTATATAAGAGGTGAAGTCAACTTTGAAGATCCTCATTTCGAACATCGGGATTACCATCCTTGGGTTGCTTATGGTCAGGCGAAAAGCGCCAACGCTTTGTTCGCTGTCGCACTAGATTCGATAGGGCAAAGTCAAGGCGTACGAGCTTTCTCCGTCCATCCAGGTGGCATCGCAACGGATTTGCAGAGACATTTGTCACAGACGGAATTAGATGCTGTTAAGCTTTTTGATGAAAACGGCAAGCTAATTATCGATCCTGAAGGTGCAGATAGGAAAACTCCACAGCAGGGTGCGGCAACAAGCGTATGGTGTGCAACTAGTCCTCAATTGGAAGGCATGGGAGGCGTTTATTGTGTAAATTGCGAGATTGCCCCATTGTTACCGAACGATGAGTCTATGGAAAGATTTGGCGTAAGACCTCGCGCGATCGATCCAGTTGCCGCTGGCCGACTATGGCAGCTTAGCGAGCAGCTCACTGGCACAAAAATCATGCCTGTATAAGCTAGCTTTTAGATGATATGGATAGGAAGATAGAAAAAATGAACCAGTCTGTTGTTATTGAAAATAAATCAAGCGTGAAAAAAACTCATCGCCCTTTAGTATTAGCCACTCTAGTTATATCCATGTTCATGACTGCCATTGAAATGACAATTATTTCAACGGCTATGCCTAGTATTGTTGGAGAAATGAGAGGATTCACTCTCTATAGCTGGGTATTTTCTGCCTTTTCGTTAATGCAGGCAGTAACAACACCGATATATGGGAAACTATCCGACTTGTTTGGCCGCAAGCCCATTTTTATTACCGGAATCGTTATTTTTCTGGTCGGCTCCGTATTGTGCGGGCTTTCGAAAACGATGATAATGCTCGTTATTTTCAGATTAATTCAAGGACTTGGCGCCGGTGCTGTCCAACCTATTGCAATGACCATCGTGGGCGATATGTTCACCGTTGAAGAACGTGCAAAAATTCAAGGATACTTCTCAAGCGTATTTGGGATTTCATCGGTTATCGGGCCAATTGTTGGTGGGGTGATCGTACAATATTCCCATTGGTCCTGGATATTTTGGATGAACGTACCTCTTGGTATATTGTCCATTATCGGCGTCGTTTTCTTTTTTCATGAAGGCATCGATAAGCAAAAACACACCATTGATTACACCGGCTCCATTTTATTTGTCATCAGCATATCCTCGCTAATGATTGCCTTGATTCAAGGCGGCGTAGCATGGAGCTGGACATCGCCCCAAATGTTCTGTTTGTTAGTGGTGTTTATTTTGGGGACTTGGCTGTTCTTAAAACAAGAGCGTAGAGCTTCTGAGCCGATGATGCCACTGCAGCTCTGGCAGAATCGTTATATTGCAGTCGGAAACACCGCAACGTTTACATCTGGCGCCATTGTGATTGGACTGACGAGTTTTATTCCCGCGTATATCCAAGGTGTTACGGGAGGTTCAGCGTTTATAGCTGGTTTTACGCTAACGGTAATGACAGTAGGATGGCCTATCGCGGCATGGGTGGCAGGGCATTTGATTTTGAAAATAGGCATCCGCCCAATGGCCGTTATTGGTGGTATTTTCATCTTCATCGGGTCGTTGTTTTTTATCACTTTGGATCCATCAAAAGGCTCCTTATGGGCGGGGACTGGATCGTTTATGGTTGGAATCGGAATGGGATTCTCCAACTCGGCGTTTATGATTTCAATTCAAAATAGTGTACAACGGCAGATGCGGGGCGTAGCCACTGCTTCGAATATGTTCATGCGACTATTAGGTAGTTCAGTTGGCGCGGCATTGCTAGGCGGAATATTAAATTTTAGTTTTAAGAGATTTGTATTAAGCTCTGACAATCCGTTGGGAAATACCGTTTCAATAGATTCCATTAACCAAGTATTGGACTCTTCAAAAACGCATCAAATCCCGGCAAGGGAACTGCATGTTATTCAACATGGTTTGACAATTGCACTTCACAGTGTCTATTGGGGGGTCTTAGTACTCGCTGTAATTACGATGCTTGGCACATTATTTTTACCTAAAACTCGAAATACGGCATGATGAATTCTAGCTATCATTTATTTAGATGCATAAGATCTCAAATCTGTATTATGAATGATTTCTAGTTTCAATGTATAGTATAAGAATGCTTTACAACATAAGAAAATTAATTGTGCTTCCGTATGGATAGTTGTCCTACCTTTTAATAGATATGGTGTAAAAAAACTTGAGAGGAAGGGATTTACGATGAAAATTGTTGAGTTAGGAACTCAGGGATTGAAGGTCAGCCAAGAAGGTTTGGGTTGTATGGGAATGAGTACTTATATTTATGGCCCAAGCGACGATAAAGAAAGCATGGCGACACTTCGGCGGGCAGTCGAACTTGGTATTACGTTCTTCGACACCGCGGAGACCTATGGGATGGGGCATAACGAAGAATTGGTTGGCAAAACTCTCACAGGGATACGTGAGAATGTTGTTATCGCAACCAAGGTCGGATTCGGATTCACGGACGAAGGCCAGATTAAAGTCGTAGATGGCAAACGTGTCGTAGATGGCAGTCCCCAAAATGTCGTTAGAGCAATAGAAGGATCGCTACGTCGTCTACAAATGGATTATATCGACCTTGTTTACCTTCACCGTATCGATCCAACAGTCCCCATTGAAGAGACCATCATGGCGATGAGTAAGCTAGTAGCCGAAGGCAAAATCGGCCATATCGGATTGTCCGAGGCTGCAGCAGGTACAATCCGCCGCGCTCATGCGGTTCATCCAATAACTGCTGTACAGACAGAGTATTCCTTGTTCGAGCGCGGAGTTGAAGCTAATCGTGTACTTGATACTGTCCGGGAATTAGGCATTGGTTTTGTACCGTACTCTCCATTAGGACGTGGATTCTTGACAGGTCAGTTTAAGACGGACCAGCTTCATCAAACGGACTTTCGCAAAACGGATCCTAGACTTAGCGGTGAAAACCTGGCAGTTAATTTGCAAATAGTTGATGCTTTAACTCAGATAGCTGATGCTAGAGGAGTCAAACCCTCACAGTTGGCTTTGGCTTGGACGATCGCTCAAGGGTGTGTCCCGATTCCTGGAACCCGTCGAATTTCTTACTTGGAGGAAAACGTCGCAGCTGCAGATATTGTACTGACACAAGATGAGTTAACAAAAATTAATGAAGTTGCGCCAATAGGCATCACAGCTGGCGATCGTTATACTAAGGCTAATATGTCATATGTGAACATTTAAGTAGTGAATCCAGCTATAATCTCAAGATGAGGTGCTTTTATGAATGAGATAAAAAATATATTGAATGACAGATTTGAAGCCATTGAGCGAAGGATCGTTTTGGTTTTGGAACAGTTAGATGATGAACAAGTAAATTGGCGTCCTAACGACTCAAGTAATAGTATATCGAATTTAATCGTTCACATTAGCGGTAATATTAACGATCGTATTGGCAAAGGTATGAATAAGAAACCATTCACGAGAGACCGTGATGGGGAGTTTGAAGTACAGGTTATAACGAAGAATGATCTTATTGAGATTATTAAAACATCACTTCGTGAAGTTAAAGTGACATTAATGGCCATGAATAACGAAGGATTATTGGAAACTCAAAAAACGGGTAATCGTGAACAAACAAATTTAGAAGTTTTTATTCAGAGTGCAACTCATTTCTCGGAGCACATGGGCCAGATTTTATATATAGCGAAGATATTGAAAGATGAAGAATATTTGACTACAACTGTACCAAAGAAGAAACGGGTCTAAATGATATCTGAAAAGAAGGAGGGTCCCAACTATCCCCCATTTCATTGTCATTAGAGAAGCTATACACAAGGGTAATTCTTATTGAGGCTGCCATTTGGCAGTCTTTTTCTATCTATTGGACATACAGAGAATGTGGTAGAATATAACATAAATATTTAGAAAATAGTGGGGGATCATATGATCAAGTTCTATAAAAACCATATTGAATTTTCAGAATATCCCTTCTCAGCTGCTTCAATTTCAAATCAGGGAACATTACATATTGAAGATATTCGTGAAGTATTATTAGACCAACTTCCACCTGAAATTCGCACGCATGCAGGTGATGTTATATTCGTAGAATCAATTTATAAAAAAAATCTAGAAGTTTTTGCGCAAAGTAATAACATTCCTATGGTAAGAAGAATAGATACTTGGGCTTTAATTTTAGAAGATTTTTTGGATACAGAATTTAGTGAAGAAGACAACGAAAGGACATTCAAGACACTAGAAGCATGTGGCATTAGCAGAGGAGAGAAGAGGTAGTAGAGTTAAGACATTCAATTTGTGATGTTATGATTGCATACAATTTACATCAATGTTATGGGAATGGGTTCATTTAGGACTGTATGATCTACTCAAAGCTTATTCTGGTGTTTTAACAGGGAACAAATATAAGTTAAATGAAGAAGAATTTAAAAAACTGTACATAAAAGCTGTTAAAATTGCTAATAAAGGGGTCTTGAGGCTTTGAAAACCGGTACAGCTATGTACCGGTTAACTCTGCTGAAATTGTATTTTCTTAATGATTTCTAGAAACTGATTGGCATCTTCAGAAGGATGTAAGGGATATAGCAAACCGTAGGGGATTGCGAAGTCCAAGTCGCTAGGAATTGTTACTAGAGACGGATGAATATCTGCCCATACATCCAATGTTAGTAAGACAACACCACTTTCTTCACATCGATTGAATATATCAATATCATAAAGACGCGGAATATCTTTGATTCGGATTTTAGGGTGGTTCTTTATCATAAAATTACGAATCTCATCAATTACCGCGCTACCTCCGCCATTTACTACAGCCAATTCCTCTCCATACAAATCTCTCACAGAAATAGTTTTTTTAGATGCCAGCCGATGGTTGCGAGATAAAGCAAAGCAGAAACGATTACTTCCCAACTCAAGCACTTGGAAATACTCATTTAAATTTTCTGTAAGGATTGGCCCTACAATGAAATCATAGTTTTTGCCAATAGTACGATAAGTGGTTGGGAGTGTATGTGAATCATCCTCAAAATGCACGATATTGATTTTGAATTGCGGAAATAGGTTGCTGACTTCATTCCACATATCCAGCAAAACCTTGCAGGGATTAAGCATAGAAGTTCCCACTCGAATTACCAGCTGATTTGCCTGTGCGAATTGACGCATACGCAGCAGAGCTTCTTCGAAAAATTGCACCATAAATGTCGCATCCTTGACAAAGGATTTTCCCGCTATGGTCAGGTCAATTCCATGGTTAGTGCGGATCAAAAGAGGCATACCTACATGTTTTTCCAATAGATTCATTTGCTTCATCACAGCGGTAGGAGAAATGAAAAGTTTTTCAGCTGCTTTTGAAAAGCTACCGGACTCTACGACCTGAATAAAAGTATTCAATTGTTCTAGCATTCTATGACCCCCTGTTGCATAAACCAATAGTTGATACCATGCTAACTTATTTGAACTTCCGTATCAAGTTCTCCAACTGTAACATTAGAGATGAAAAGAGCAAAGCAATTTGACTAATCTCCTCCAAGAAAGGAACATTTATTATGGAAATTCGTGACAAGGTTGTTTTTATAACTGGAGCATCCGCTGGTATTGGATTAGCTACAGTACGTGAATTTGCTGCCGCTGGTGCTAAATTAGCACTGGTAGCCCGATCTGCCGATGTATTAAATCATCTCGCCAAGGAATTACAGAACCAGGGTATTGAGGCTGTCGCTATTTCTGCTGACGTGAGTGATCCCAGGCAAGTACAACGAGCCATCGAGGAAACGGTGCTCCACTTTGGCCGTCTGGATGTGATCATCAATAATGTAGGACAAGCTGTAGTTGGCAAGGTCGCTGATCTAAATCTTAATGACTTCCGCAAGATCTTCGAACTCAATGTACTAGGAGCGGTAGCGGCAATGCAATCTGCGATCCCTGTCATGCGAAGGCAAGGGGGAGGTCTGATCATCAATATAAGCTCTGTGGTATCTAAGATGCATATTGCTGGATTGGGTGCTTATGCTGCAACCAAAGCCGCTTTGAACATGATTTCCGATACGGCACGAGATGAGTTAGCCTCAGATCATATCCGTGTGATAACCGTTTATCCGCGCTCAACCGCAACGGATTTTGGCAAAAACGCTCTAGGGGCTCATGAGCAACAACAAGGATCTTCTTCTCCAAAAGATACTCCTGAAATGGTCGCAAAGAGAATTTTGATTGCAGCTCTAGATGAGCCAGACGAGCAATATATGGATCAATGAGCTTTTGTGGATAACGGGAAGGAGAATTTAATTACACCTCGAATATTTCGATCATATTAGGCAGCCAACGAATGGCTGTCTTTTGTATCTTTATAATAATCTAGATATGTTGTATCATCTAATTAGATGTTAAACTAATTAGATATATGTCAAAGTTGTTTTAAGGAGTGATAAAATGAGCACTGATTTTTACCTTGTTAGACACGCGATTAAAGAAAAAGATGTTGGTGATGTCCCCATCTCAGTTGAAGGCTTAGAGCAAGCAAATGTAACAGCAAAATATCTCGAATATTTTCCCATATCAAGAATATTCAGCAGTCCGCTGAAAAGAGCAAAACAAACAGCACAGATCATCGGAAAAGCAGCCAAAATACCAATTGACGAGGATATTCGTTTGCGAGAGCGTGCCAATTGGGGGGATCTGCCAGGACAAACCTTTGAAGAATTTGTAGCTATGTGGAACCAATGTACGAGGGAAAGAGACTTTTTGCCGCCTATCGGAGATTCTGCAAGAATGGCTGGTGAGCGATTATCTTCATGCTTGATAGGATTATCAGCTCAATATCCAAACGAAAGTATTGTTATTGTTACTCACGGCGGATTGATCACAGACTTTATGTTAAATGAATTTTCTCAAGACGAACTTAATAATACGCACACGAATTTCATAACTGAACAAAGCAATTTGATTGGAGAATGCTCTATAACTAGAATTAGTTGTGATGGTAGAGCATTTAATTTATATGAGTTTGCAAACATTGCCCACTTATCATGTTAGACAATAGATCCGCCGCGGCGGGTCCGCCTGCTATTTGGCACAGAATAATGCCCGGCTAGCAAACAAAGATGGAATTAATAACCTATAAAAAATGAAATATCCCCTAATTCATACGAAGTGGATTCGTAATATGGTTAATTCAAGGTTTTAAAGCGTTTACAATTTCGAATAAATACGAAGGAGAGCGATAGAATGGAGGAGAGAAAGAGATCACTGCCAGAGCTTTTTGAAAGCAGCAATGGCCGCCTGGTTAAGACCGTTGAGGACTGGAGAAGTTTCAGACGTCCTGAAATTATAGAATTATATCGTGAATATGTCTATGGAAGAGAGCCCGTGGGACGTCCAGATTCTTTACGATTCAATGTTGTGATGGAAACGCCAGTTATCCAGGAAACAGTTATACATAAACAGATCGATATCAATTTTACAGGGCAAGGCGGCGAAGGGCGCATTCGTGTACAACTCTACATCCCAATAACCGAGTCAAGAGTACCTGCTTTTATCTACGCGGCAATCAAAGGTCAACGTGTGTCAGAGGTGGAAATAGAGGAATGTTCGGCTTATTGGCCGGTGGAGGATATCGTTTCCCGTGGTTATGCGGCTGTTTCTTATCATGTGGAAGATTTGGATCCGGATTTTCATGATGAAGGCTATCGGAATGGCGTCCACGGTGTATTCGATTCGCCAAGTGAATCACGATCGCCAGATGCCTGGGGAGCTATGTCCGCATGGGCCTGGGGTGCAAGCCGTGTGTTGGACTATTTGGAGACGGATTTCCGAATTGATTCAGAACGGGTAGCCATTGTTGGTTATTCCAGAAGCGGTAAAGCCTGTTTGTGGGCTGGTGCTTTGGACGAACGATTAGCCTTAGTTGTCAGTAATGATTCCGGCTGTTCGGGAGCGGCCATTTCACGAGGCAAGGCAGGGGAAAGGCTCATAAACATTAACCGTGGAAATCCGCACTGGTTTAACGATACTATAAGAAGTTTAATGAACGGGAGGATGAGCTGCCGATCGATCAACATCTATTGCTATCGCTCATTGCTCCCCGGCATCTTTATGTTGCCAGCGCATCAGAGGACAATTGGGCCGATCCTAAATCTGAGTTTTTAGGTTTACTTCTGGCGCAACCGGTCTATACGCTTTATGGATTCAACGCTCTAGATGCACACCAGATGCCGCCTGTGAATTCTCCTGTGTGCAGCAAGAGAGTGGGCTATCATCTCAGAGAAGGAAAACACGACATTACACACTACGACTGGAAGTGCTTTATGGATTTTGCGGATAGAAAACTTTAGCATGAATGTGGGGGCGATGGTGCTTATATTACGAAAAGGGAGCAGACCGCGCGGTTAATTGTTGATGATAAGAATAATACAACCGATATTTGGGCAAAAAATGGTAGTAATATTCCGCGTCAACAAGTAATTAAGGAGAAGGAACATGCGCTCCAGACGGTCCAGATTAAGAAATTGGATAGAAAAACGATCACCCGCCCAAGTGATTGCGGGTTATTACTTTTTGGCAATGATATTTTCCGTGGCATTATTTAGTATCCCTGTTGTGCATAAGCCAGGCATCCATGTTTCTTTCTTCCATACCATTTTTACCGCTGTAAGTGTTGCAAGCGACACGGGACTTGCCGTTTTTAATGTTGCAGAAACCTACAGCGTCTTCGGTTATTTCGTCATCATGCTCGTTTTGCAATTTGGGGGAATCGGTATTATGGCGATGAGCACGTTTTTTTGGCTCCTTCTTGACAGACGAATTGGCTTAACCCAGCGGCGCAAACATCACCCAAAGCTTACTGGGATATCAGAACTATAAGCGCTCTTTTGTAGAGGAAATGAAAGAACGTGCGCGAGCTTGGAGCGGAACGATATGAAAGCAAAAAAGATTGAACTAACGGGTGAACGTTAGTTTAATCTTTTTTTATCTTACGACACTGACGATCCGATTTCGGCCTTCTTCTTTTGCTTTATACAAAGCTTTATCTACAGATTCGAGCAATTCGTTTAAATAGGAATGGGGACTGCTTAGACTTTCCATGGAGAAATTATTAATCGTTAGCAATCCAATACTTATCGTAATCGATAAAGAATGCGGTATATTTTTCACGAGCATCTTATTGGATTCAACGGTGGATTTGACTCGTTCAGCTAAGAAGGTTGCCTGTAATTGACTCGTTCGCGGTAAATAGATCATAAACTCCTCCCCGCCATAACGAGCCAGAAGGTCTGTTTGACGCAGGGTTTGTCGAATTGCTGCCACCGTGCTAAGTATCATTTGATCACCGATTAAATGGCCGTAACTGTCGTTAATTAACTTAAAATAGTCGATATCTAATAAAATGACTGAGAATGGGATTTGGTGTTTGATATTATTCATTACTTCATATTCTAACTTTTGTGTTAGGTAACGGCGGTTATAAATACCTGTTAGCCCATCGGTTATGGCCATCTTTTCGAGTTTCCGGTTTGTTAGTGAGAGTTCATCTTGTTTGATAATTAACGATTGGTTGCGTTCATGCAGGATTTCGTTCTGAGAATTCGTTTCATGAATGAGGCGATAAAATTCACTCACATCTTGAAATGTGATAACACGTCCCACCATTTCACTATCCACACGGATAGGTGCTGTCTGAATATTGACATACCGTTCATTAGGGAACTGTATTTCGATTTGAGTTCGCTTCAAAGGTTGCGTTTGATACGTTTGAAGGAACAAGTGAATATTGCTCTTAGATTGCCCTTTAGAGAGTAGGTTGGCCATATCAAAACGGGAACCTATACGAAAATCAATATGAGGAAGTAGAGTGCGATTTATTTGTACAACTACTTCATTATCATTGAGTACCAGAATCCCAAGATCGATAGTGTCTATAATATCTTGATGAGCTATTTTTACAATATCAAATGCTTTATCGCGATGAATGGCTATGACAAAGAAAATAGCGGAAAGTAATATGCCTAAGGATGTCAGACCTGGAATCGCGGGTAAAGGTAAATGAAGGACAACATTAAAGAAAATATCTAAAAATACGAATAAGGTCATTACTGTAATTCCTTTAAACACTTGCTTAACCTGCGTTTTGATACGTGTTGCCTTGTCGGATATTAATGCCTGACTCATCAGATATAGCGAAACTATAATATAGACGATCAAGACAGTGATGAGAACCCAAAAAATGGGTCCATAAGCCCTGTGGATGTAATTATCCTGCAAAGGTAGAACGAACTTACCATTTGGATTAACAATTACGCAAATGGCTACTAATATAGCCGGAACAAAAAGCAATATTGACATATTTTTTCTCAGAAATCGTGCATGTCCAGTGAGAAATATGGTAAACAGAAGCCAACCGACGGCTATCAGGCACATATCAATAAAAGATAGTTTTAAATAAAATAATTGAACTTTGGGAGTATCCACCGTTCTAATGGCAAATTGGCAGATAGGCCAGAACATCATACAAAAATGGAACGTTAAATAAACTTTGTGCAGAATCGTGATGGTTACGGAAGCAAATACATAGACAAATAATGCAAACAAAAGTAAAAATAAGGTCAAGTCAGTAAACGACAAAAAATCCATGTTACACCCTCTAAAGTAATAATAATATTCATATAATTACTAGCTTTAGGCTAAAAGTCCTGCTTCATTGTACGAATTTATTATTTAAGTGAAAATATCTCAACTTTTCGTTAAATGACTTATGCCGGAAACGTTCATCGTTCAGTATTGACAGATTTTTTCATTTCGTCGTGTTGGACTGTGATATAATAATTTTTGGAATAAAAAGTGAGGTGCATCATCATCAATAAAAAAGCGTTAAGCATTATATTCTTTATCATAGGCGGGCTTGCGTTACTTCCATATCCTTTCTTGATGATTGCAAACATCATGCAGATTGCCGGGGTTCGGTCGGAAGGCGATAGCGGTCTGTTATTATTTGTCGTATACGCCTTCGTGATCGTGTCCAGCTTGTATTTGATTACGTATTTGGTATGTTTGATTCTCGCGATCGTCAAGCGGAAGCAAGGATTTTTACTGATTTCGGCCATTCCACTTTATCATTTGATCTTGGTTTTTGTGTTGCTTTTGGTTTGGTTCTTATTTGAGTAGGACACTAATTAGAAGATGAATGTTTGTTTGAAAATGAAGCATAGGCAGCCGGTTGGCTGCCTTTTCTCTATTGATGATATAGATAGGGAATGGATCGAAAATACATATTTTGTAGGTGTTTAAATGAAGAATTTGAATAGGAAATGGAGAATGCAAGAGCTAATAAGCAAACAAAAGTTAAAACAGAAAAAAGAGTATGGGGTACTCTTTGACGAATGTATGAATGTTTTGGGAAAAGAAGTTTACATATTGTCCAAAGAAGAAGGAGAAGAAGCTTACGATTGTCTCCAAAAAACCTATCCATTTTCACCTTGGTCAAGGATTGATTGGGAGCATGTAAGCTCCAAAATGGTCGTTGAACATGCGAAAGAACTTGAGAAGTATCTTAGCAAAGAACTTGATGAGAGTGATGAAAATGTATTCATCCTCTGGAGCTATGGAGATTTCCCTGTGTTAAAGACTCAACTTCAAAAAGCATTAGAGGCAATAGATGACTTAAGGGCTGTTAGCTCGGATATCTTTATTCTATCTCCTTCTAGATTCGTAATTGAATGTTATCATGAGGGGGAAATCACCATCGGTTTCCGAAATTGAAATAATACCATTTTCCTAGTAAATTTTTAGGCTAAAAACTCGAGGAGGGGATCGAAATCATGAAATTATTTGAAAATTTTAATGTAAAAGTTACTCGTTATGCGGAAATCTCGGGAGTCAGTTTATGATTGATGATTGGCAATATCCAGCCATTGGGATAGTAATATGAGACTGTCCTTCTGCTGGTCACGATGTAATCATGCTTGATTATCGAAAGTGCGGCAAAGACGGAGAGCCGGAAGTAGTTCACGTCGATCAAGAATGTGATTATCATATTACGTTTCTGGCGAAAGATTTTGAAACTTTTATTATGGGGCTAGGCAATGATGAAGAATTTGATTAATGCGAATGATAATCTGAGGGGGTGGTTTCTATGAGTTATGATGTTCATATTACTAAGGCAGATCACTGGCTATCTAGCGAGCAATATCCGATAACGCCTGATGATATAAAAAAAGTTGCTGATCTCTTAAATGCCTATAAGGATATCCCATTTTTGTTTAAAGAGGGCAGAATTACTATATGCCGTGCTGATAAAAAGGTAATTGGTGTAATGATTACTATCGCAAACAGAATTGGTGCTCGAGTTCAAGGTGATGAAGGCGAGTATTACGATAATTCTAGTAATTCTTATCCGGAATCTCCAGTGCACTTACCCATGGCACCAGTCGTAGATATTAATGAGTCAGAAATACATATCCCCGATGACCAACTAAAATTCATTGGAGCTCTTGTGGTTGGATATGAGATTCAACATGCTAAATTTGGAAAAGGTAAAATTCTTGAAATTATTAGTAAAGGGAAGGATACAGAATTGAAAATAAAATTCAAGGAGGAAATAGGTACTAAAAGAGTTCTGCCTTTTTTTGCCCCAATCGGACCACTTTAATGCTGATTAGCTTGTTGAGTTAACGGGGAACGTCAGATTAATATGATGGCGAATCAATGGTCTGTCTAGGACTTAATTTTCATTTCATAAGTGTCGCTAGTTTGCTAGTTTAAAAAGAAAGAGACCATAGCTCGGTGTTATGGTCTCTTCCTATGGAGCAGTCAGTCAAACTGTCAAGATCTACCGCTGAACCGTTTGATCGCTTCCTCGGTCACCGGTGTGAAGAGGTTAATCAGGTTACCGTCAGGATCGCGAAACAGCACAGCACGGTTCCCCCACGGCATCGTGGTTGGTTCGTTTACCCACTCGTCGACAAAAGGCTTCAAGCGCTCGTATTCGACATCGACATCGTGGACGTGAAACTCGATGATAACTGTCCGATTGTTGGCCGCAACAGCGGAACCAGCACCGAACAGCTGTACCGTCTGGGAGTGGCCGATCGCCAGGGTGCACGATGGTACAACAAATTCAGCAAATACAGGCGCGGGGCGTTCCGCCGAGACACCCATGATTTTCTCATAGAACTCAACAAGACGATCCACGTCGTCGGTAATGATGCGTACAGAAGCAAAATTCATGAGATTCCATCCTTCCTATTATAGATGATACCATTCAGTATCATATCTTCTTTTTGGGTCAAATTACTTCGCATTTAATTCCCACTCCTTTCTGTTACTTACTCCGATTATATAAAAACGCTACTGACAACAGTGTGTCAGTAGCGTTTAAACATGTAATTTGATAGCCCCAAAATTTTAATTTTATGAAGTCCTGTCCGTCAAGGCGGCAATCCTCTCATTCATATTGCCACGTAATCGCCCGCCATGATAGCAGATGACAGTTTCAATATCATACATGTTGAGCTTCTTCAATGATTGAAGTGCAGTTCTCGAATCCGGTGTTAAGGCTTTAATTGGGCCTTTGAGTTCTCCATTTTCAATTACCATAGCATCTCCCGCAATTAACGTCTTGGTGCGCTGATGATAGAAACAGACATGTCCAGGTGTATGGCCAGGCGTGTGAATCACTTTGATCCCGCCAGCAAATGGCAGTGTTTCGCCGTCTACCAATGTACGATTAACATTTGCACTCGTGGGCTTAACGAAAGCTGCTTCAAAATCGCTTTGTATCTTTTTCGGAAGTGTAGCCAACAGACCGAAGAGTCTTTCCAATGGTATTTTTAGCATCGGCTGTTTCCCATTAATAACTGCCTTATCCTTTTCATGAGCATACACAAGAAGCCCCGGATTATCTGCTATAAAGGTTGGAAGGCCCCCGATATGATCAATATCTTGATGGGTTAAAAGGATGGAGCTAAGGCGTTGTTTAATGCCCGCTCGCTGAATAAGCTCCAAAATTGCTGGGGCAGAGCCAGGCATCCCTGTGTCAATTAGTATCGACTCCTGTTTGTCGAATATAACAGTCGGGCAGATCGTCATCATCCCCCAATTTAGCTCCAACATTTCAATACTATCTGCAATCCGCATCTTTCAGCCTCCATTAGGTATGGTATATTAAAGTAACAGATGTTGCCTTAATGAGAAATATACAACCATCGAATGAATGGAAACAACCAACAATCGTTGCAGGAATGTTGCTATAGCGATAAAGCAGATAAATTGTCGGGGAAGGTATGATGAAAATGGGGACAAAAGTATTGAACGTACGAAATACACAAACAAAACAGTCACTAATCAACGCATTTTTGCAGTTAGTTTCTGAAAAGGATTTTGAAAAAATAAGAATAGCGGATATTTCCCAAAGAGCTCACGTGAATCGGGCTACTTTTTATGCTCATTTTAATGATAAATACGAGTTATTGGACTACATGATTGGAGACTCCGCTTCTGCTGCTATTGTGGAATTTACTTCAGGAACTGTGAAATTCGATCAGGATAGTATTGTTCAGCTCGTCTTAGGAGCATGTTATTTTTATCAACAACCGAAAATGAAATGTCGCAGCAGCTATATAGGTTTAGTCGTACCACAACTGAAAGAGAAAATGATAAATGAGTTGAAGATCTATTTGATGAAAAGCTTGGAAAATATGCAAACAGAAATTGAAAGGAATTTTTATGTGCCTATATTTGCAAACATCATTAATGAAGGTGCACTTCAATGGGCTTCTGGCAAAGTTACAATGAACCAAGAGGAGATAGCGAGGAAAGTCTCATTATTAGTAATAGGAGGATATCAGCTTTCCGTGGAATGAATGAATGGTATAAATAAGTTTAAAATGAGAAAAACACCGGTAACCTTAAGCAGGTGACCGGTGTTTTCTATTAGCGTTTAGGCATTTTGCTCTCATCCATGTACAACAGGTTCCAGCGGTGACCGTCCAAGTCGGCAAAACCTGCACCGTACATCCAACCGTCCGTTTCACTCGGCTTGCCAAAGATGCTTCCTCCGGCAAACTCTACTTTTTGAATAAAGGTATCTACTTCTTCTCTGCTCTTAGTGCCAATTGAAAATATGACTTCTGCGCTATGGGAAGTATCTGCGATTTTTGAACCTGTAAATTTCTCAAACACCGTATCCGGGAACAGCAAAATCGTTGTTTGGCCTATGGCAAGCTTGGCTCTCTCGTTACCCATACTCACAGCTTGGAATCCAATCTCATTAAAAAAGGCGGTTGACCTCTCAACATCTTTGACCGGCAAGTTAATCCAAATCTCTTGTGACATGGCTATAGCCTCCTGGAATATATTTTCAACTAGCTCAACTATACTCTATTTCAGGCCGCAGAAGCGAATTGCATCATTTACGACTGCTCGGATAAGGTTCGCATTTTTCGAAGTGATGGGAAGAGATACATCCAGAGCCCAGCGATTGCAAGCGTACCAAGACCACCGACGAATACCGCAGGAACCGCTCCAATAAAACCGGCTAAAGTCCCAGACTCAAACTCTCCCAACTGATTAGAAGTACCGATAAAAAGGGAGTTAACGGCATTGACCCGCCCCCGCATTTCATCTGGAGTTTGCAGTTGTACGAGAGATGACCGAATGATGACGCTAATCACATCTGAAGCACCAATGAAGAATAATGCTACCAGGGAAATGAATAAATGGCTCGAAACGGCGAAAAGCATAGTCGCTAATCCGAAGACGGCGAGGGCTGCAAACAGAATGTAGCCAACTGCTTTTTTCAGTGGATAATAGACCAAGACAATTGACATTAACAAGGCACCGATGGCTGGTGCGGTCCTCATTAAACCTAGTCCCCATGGTCCTGTATGAAGAATATCCTGTGAAAAAATTGGCAATAAAGCGGTTGCACCACCCAACAGTACAGCAAAAAGATCAAGTGATATCGTCCCAAGGATGATCGGTTGGCGGTAAACGAACATGATGCCAGAGAAGAGGGAACGTAGAGACACCGGCTCAGATTTGCGCACAATAGGCGTTGAACGGATGAAGAAGGTTAGGATGCCCGCGGTTAAAAGAGCGAGCGAGGCAGCTGTATAAACAAAAGATGAGCCTGCCCAATATAGTAATCCCCCCATGGAAGGTCCAAGTATCTGCGATAATTGTCCGACCGAGGTGTTCCACGATATCGCTTGTTGAAGGAATTCCTTTGGTACCAATTGAGGCAGCAAAGCTGAAGAGGAAGGACCTTCGAATGCTCGGCATGCTCCTAAAATGGCCGCCATTACTAGGATATGATTCTGACCTAACGAATTTGTAAGACTACCTAATAAAAGCAATAAGGCGATAACGCCCTCTACGATTTGGCAGAGAAAGACGATATATCGCCGATCATAGCGGTCTGCGAAATGCCCAACGACCAAGGTCAGCAGAACCATGGGTAGAAATTGGGCTAGTCCAACAAGACCGAGACTGAAGGCATCATGGGTCAACTCATACATTTGCCAACCGATCGCTACAGAAAGCATCTGGAAGGCAATTGAGGATAACATTCGAGATACCCAATAGTTCTTATAATAGGGGATTTGTTGAATTGAACTGCTTGATGAAGCCAATTGTATGACACATCCTTTCGTCTAATAACTCATAAATTGTATTATATGCCTTACTCAAAAAAGAAGTCTATAGCCATATTGTTTTGTTAACGGCGTATCCGAAAGGGTGATTACTTA
This sequence comes from Paenibacillus chondroitinus NBRC 15376, assembly GCF_004000765.1. Lineage (GTDB taxonomy): Bacteria > Bacillota > Bacilli > Paenibacillales > NBRC-103111 > Paenibacillus_E > Paenibacillus_E chondroitinus. Next base: position 20,852 of record NZ_BILW01000030.1, read on the forward strand.
TGAGAGCAGGGGAAGTCCGCAAATCCAATAATGAATTGACAGCAGTTGTGTCTTAAGTTAAGATTAGAATGAACATTCGATCTAACGGAGAACGTAGGTGGTTATGAGGCCTCCCATTGCCTTTTCATTTATAGATTGAACGTTCGATAGAAAATTGGTCATCAATGACTGAAAAAAATCATTTGTACAAATAATATTTGGAGGAGATTCAATTATGAATAAGAAGACTATTTTTATTACAGGAACAAGCTCAGGACTGGGAAAACTGACGGCGATTCATTTTGCGAAGCTTGGTTGGAATGTGGCCGCGACGATGCGCACGCCAGAGAAGGAAACAGAGCTTACCGCATACGATAATATTAAAATCTTTAAGCTGGACGTTACGAATGTGGACCAAGTCAATTCTGCAGTTAACGATGCGATAGCAACCTTCGGGAAAATCGACGTTGTAGTTAACAATGCGGGGATGGGGTCTTATGGGGCGCTTGAATTAGCCGAAGAGAGCACCATCGATTGGCAGTTTGCGGTGAATGTTCGCGGCCCGATTAATGTGATTCGTAAATTCCTGCCGCATTTCAGAGAGGTTGGCGGCGGGATGTTTATCAATATAAGTTCTTTCATGGGTGTAACCACAGCAGTACCGTTAGGTTCCCTGTACAACATGTCCAAGTTTGCTTTGGAAGGTTTGACGGAAGGTCTTTATTACGAGCTTAAGCAGCTTAACATTGAACTTCGTCTTATCGAGCAAGGCGGTTCCAAGGGTAATAATTTCGTCCATAGCGTCATCTGGAATAAAAATGAGAACATCAAAGCCTACAATGATTTAGAAAATAAAGTAGGCCATATGATGGCAAGTACGCCTGAAGATCAACTCGATGATCCGCAAACGATTGTTGATGCTATTGCTGCTCAAGCAACCGGGGAAAGCAATCAATTCCGTACGCTCGTTGGTGAAGCAGGAAAAGGTTTGATGGCCCTTCGTAGCTCGGTTCCGATCGAGCAATATCTGGAGACGATTGCGTCGAACTATAAATAAGTCGAAATTTAAATATTAATTAAAAAAGTAAGGTTCTTGTCAAAAGCTAAATGACAAGAACCTTATCTTATTTTCGGCGATTGAAGTAGCTCTCTTTTTTTGTATGGGAAATTGTGGATCAACAGATCTTGAAATGATAAATTTAATATACTCATAGACGAAACTAACAGAAAGGAGTACAACCATGTTTGTATCTTTCAATCTAGTGATCCGATTCTTACTGGAGCTGTTCCTTCTCGGTTCTTTGGGTGTCTGGGGATATCATCTTGGTGGTGGAACTTTTGCGAGATTCATCCTTACAGGTGGGCTTCCATTAGCAGCCGCAATCATATGGGGACTATTTATTTCTCCAAAAGCCAGGTTCTCTCTACCAACACCCTTAGTTGTCTTCATCGAATTTTTGCTTGTCGGAGCAGCAGCTTACGGATTAATTTGGTCAGGCTATTTTATAACCTCCGTAATCTACGTAGTGGCTCATATTGGAAATCGACTTCTGCTCGGCATTTTCTTACATAAGAGAAAGGAAGAGTAACGATGATTATGACCCAAAAAGAAATGATGTTCATCGTACAATCACAGCTTGCCATTGATTTAAATTGCTCAATCGATGACCTGAACGGTGAGAAGGACAGCATTATTTTTGTAGAAGCCAAAGAAAATCCTGGACGCAGGCCGTTTCCGAGGAAAGCACGTTATTTCGAAATCCTATCAATGGGAAAGTCAATTGTAGTATCAGCTACACCGGAACGGTTGCTCATTGCCAAAGAACAGATGCAGGGCAAAAGCAGGGATGCCGTATTTTCCTTACCGTTTATCAGAGGTTTGTACTTGCATTTTCTGCCTGATGTAAAAAGAATAAAGCTTATATCACCCCCTGATTTTTTTTCATTTGAAATGATGAAGAGAGAAGAAGTGGTCCGTTTATTTAATGCTACAAGATTCAATGAAGCTATCATATATGATTCGAATCTTCCCTGGCAGACTGATCTAGCTATGCTTGCAAAAAAAGATGGGGAAATTGTCGGCGTGGCAGGGGCAAGTAAAACCTGTTCAAAACTATGGCAAATTGGCATAGAGGTATTACCCGATTATCGTAATTTGGGATTGGCTAGTTATCTTGTAAACAGATTGACTTTTGAAATATTGGAACGGGGAGAGATACCAAGTTATGACGTCATAAGCAGTAATATCGCTTCCCAGAGAGTAGCTTATCGATTAGGCTATTTTCCCGCGTGGGTGTCTGATTGGCGATGCAATTTTGAAGGACTTGAATAGGAGAACGCTAGTTCAATATACAGTCAACTCTTTTATACGTAACCTGTTAGTTAACTAATAAACTTATTGTTGACAATATGCTGGCAATTTAGCATAATGTGACCAATGGTTCTTTTATATATTATTTAGTTAATTAAAAAGTTAATCTAAAGGAGAGTTGCCAGAAAATGACCAGCACGCATAAGTATGTTAAAAATTACCCGCGCCCACAATGGATTCGCGATGAATGGCAATTGTTGAATGGAGAGTGGAGCTTCCGCTTTGATGATTCGTACGAAGGAGAACGTAACAATTGGTACAGCGATCTCCATGCGGATCGGACCATTCAAGTTCCTTTTACATATGAGACTAAGGCAAGCGGAATCGGCGAGGAGAAGTTCCATCCGTGCGTTTGGTACGAACGGATCGTATCAATTCCGGAAGAAACGAAAGATAAGCGGGTAATGCTACATTTTCAAGCCGTGGACTATTTAACTAAGCTGTGGGTGAATGGGGTTTATATCGGCTCGCATGAGGGTGGATATTCCGCGTTTTCATTTGATATTACGGATGCTGTGGAGCAAGGCAGTAATAACCGCATTTCCGTCCGGGTTGAGGATGGAAACAGTACGATGCAGCCGCGCGGCAAGCAGCGTTGGACTGACAAGAACTATGGCTGCTGGTATGTGCAGACGACAGGCATCTGGCAGTCTGTATGGCTGGAATACGTCGATACTTGCTATGTAAGCCATGCGAAAATTACGCCGAAGCTGGAGGAAGCATCTGTTTCGTTCGAATATGAGCTGGGAAGCACCGTTCGAGCTTTCGAAGGATTGTCGCTCCAGACGATTATTCGTTACGATGGCAAGCTGATTCGCTCGACCGAAACGAATGTAGATAGGAAGTTCGTGAAGGTGGATCTAAGCGTCATGAACGATGTCGGTGAATGGAAGGTCTACGCGTGGCATCCGAATCATCCGAATTTGTACGATGTGGAAGTTGTTCTGAAGAAGGATGGCCAGGCGGTTGACACGGTCTATACCTATTTCGGCATGCGCCGCATTCAGATTAAGGGGAATAAGGTACTACTTAATAATCATCCGTATTATCAACGTTTGCTGCTCGATCAAGGGTATTGGGAAGATACTCATTTGACACCACCATCTGAAGAAGCTCTTATTGAAGATATCGAGAAAACATTAGCCCTCGGATTTAACGGTGTTCGTAAGCATCAGAAGCTGGAAGATCCCAGGTTCTTGTACTGGGCGGACCGCAAAGGGCTTTTGGTATGGTCAGAATTCGGATCCACGTATGAGTTTGGAGATGATGCGGTACATCGGTTCACGAAGGAATGGATCGAAGTTGTGCGCCAGCATTACAATCATCCGAGCATTGTCATATGGGTTCCGTTCAATGAATCGTGGGGAGTTTCAAGCATTTCTACGGACCGGAAGCAGCAACAATTTACTGAATCGATCTATCATTTGACCAAATCGTATGACCAAATGCGACCTGTTATTGTGAATGACGGTTGGGAGCACACGGTTTCGGATATTATAACGCTGCATGACTACGAGGAACTAGGTTCAGTATTCGAAGCTCGATATAAAGATCAAGAAGTACTGCTTAGCAATAAAGTACCGCATGACAAACATCGATATCCTTTTGCTAACGGTTACAGTTATAAGGGGCAGCCGGTGATTATCAGTGAATATGGCGGCATCGCGTTTAAAAGCGAGGAAGGTTGGGGCTACGGCAATCAAGTCAAGAATGAAGAAGAGTTTCTGGCGCGTTATGAAAGTATTACTCAGGCTATCAAAAACTTGGATTATGTTAGCGGCTTCTGTTACACGCAGCTGACCGATGTGCAGCAAGAGGTGAATGGGTTATTAACGATTCAGCGTGAACCGAAAATTGAGATGGAGAAAATCAAAAAAATCAACTTGAAATAGGAGTTATTGTAGTATCCTGAAGAAGACCTGCTACGTTTTGTAAGCAGGCTTCTTTTTTTATTTCCCAAGGATGATTCCAATTAACTATTGACAATACAGTTCAATTTGATAAACTTGGTTCAAAATGACGAACAAATTCGATGGATAAACGGAGGCGCTTTCATATGAGATTAGATGCTGAATCCACCATTCAGGAAGTCAGAATCATCGAAATAGCCGATCATAACCTGCAAAATGAGCATAGGTACGTGGAAATTGTTTGCTATGGAGGATTAACGGGCCATGCCGGGCCGTTGGACGGGCAATATCAGTTTCTTGCTGTCAAAAATCGGCTTCATGTGTTTAACAAATTTCTTGCGAAACGCGATATTTTTGATCCGGAAATTGAGTTTGCATCCCTATGGGAGGCTGTCTATCCCGAACATCCACTTTCATCGTATGAGCATGGGAAAGATCCGTTAAACGGTGACAATATTTGGCGTTCGCACCGTACGTCCAGGCATTCTGCAACAGGAGAAATCATTACGGCCTTCAGCGCAATCGATATTGCCATTTGGGATTTGCGGGGTAAGGCGAGCGCCAAACCTGTACATCAGCTGCTGCAGGGAGGACGCACCGAACTTGAGGCTTATGTCAGCTGCATGGGCAGCAAGACACCGCAAGAAGCGGTCGAAAAAGCGACCAATTGGTATGACAAAGGTTTCAAACGTCATAAATGCTTCCTTCCCCAAAGACCAGTAGAAGCTGCAGGAGTCAAGAACAATCTTTACATTATGGAAGCGCTTCATCAAACGTTGCCGCAGGATGCGCAGGTGATGTATGACTTGAGCCGTTTAAGCGATCAACTGGACGATCCATCCACCAGGAGCCAAAGGCTGACTTGGGTTAATGAGATGGTCAAAGAAATGCAGAACTACCGCCCGGTTTGGATCGAAGAGCCTGTTTCTCCGGATGACATTGAGGGATACATGATGATCAAACAAAACAATCCTTCGGCGGTGTTGGCTGGCGGGGAGCATCTTTATACCAGGTGGAGCTTGAAACCATATCTGGATAAAGGACTGCTGGATTATGTGCAATGTGATCCGGAATGGTGCGGCGGCATCTCCGAAGCAATCGCGATCTGCAAGATGGTTGAAGCCTCTTACCCGAATGTCCGTGTAGTACCGCACGGTCATATGATTTTGGCAGCGTCGCAAATTGTAGCAGCCCAGTCTGAAGCCTTATCTCCGTTTACCGAATATTTGTATCAGGTCATTCCCGATCGAAATCGTTATTTTACCTATGCACCGGAACCGGTGAACGGGATTTTGACTGTGCCGCAAGATTCCGGAGTAGGGCCGGCGCTTGACGATTCTAAATATCATCTCATTCGAATCTATAAGGATGAAGAATAAAGCAGCGGTCGATAAAGTTGTACGTACCATTTTTAGTAATGGAAGGGAGTTTATGACCATGAACCTTAAACCAGTCATGATTCTGGCAGCAAGTGTTCTGACAATGTTCCTTTTCGAAACCGCATGCTCCTCGGACGAGCAGCTGGCTGACAAGCAGGTAACGTCAGCTGCTCGCCAAAAGGTTAAAATTGATATTTGGCATTGGACAGCAGAGCCTGGAATGAAACCGGCATTTGATGCGTTTAATAAGTCGCAGGCCAATATTGAAGCCATCTTCCATCAATTTCCCAGCACCTCGAACATTCCATCCCAAATTAATTCTTTTCTGATTTCCGGCGAATCCATTGATGTCACCGCCCAGTTCAGTCCGGACGACTTGAGGGAGAGGGTAAAAAATAATTTGTATTTACCTCTCGACGAATTTCTGGAAGAAAACCATATCGATTATGAACAAACTTTCGGCAAAGCTATAAATGATTTAACCAAGATCAATGGGCATTATTATAGTGTTCCTTACGGGGTCAATAAATTTGCCGTGTTTTATAATAAACAATTGTTCGATGAAGCCCACGTTCCTTACCCTAAAGCGGATTGGACGTGGCAGGATTTTATGAAAACTGCCAAGCTTTTAACGAAAGGAGAGGGTCCGGATAAAATATATGGTTCCGTTATCTATCCGCTTGACACAAACATCGGCTGGAGTACGTTAGCCATTCAAACACTTGGCTTAAACAGCATGTATAAAAACGATCACGAAACGAATTTCGATCATCCCAGTTACAAGCAAAGCCTTCAGTTATTTATCGATATGCAAAATAGAGATCAATCCATTATGCCACTCACCGAATTTCCCGGGCAAAAGCTGGACATAGGGACGAATCGGACCAGTTTGTTTTTCAAAGGGAAGTTCGCGATGTTTATTGAGCCTATTTATAATATTTGGAGAAGTCGTCTTCCGGAATATAAACATGATTTCGAAATGGGGGTCGTGCAGATGCCAAGGATGGACGCTAATGCTCCTACGGTTTCCCCGATCACCTTCAGTGATATGAGTATTCCGAAAAGCAGCAAGCATCCCAAAGAAGCGTTTGCGTTCATTCAATTTTATTGTTTGACGCGCCCTGATGAAACGGTGGCTCCGAAAGGAATGATGCCTGCGGCAGCACTCTCTGATCCCCAAGTCATCCAAGCGGTCAATCAGTTGATTTACCGTGCACCCGGGGTTGATGAGCAAGAAGCCAAGCAAGTGTTCGAAGATCCCAATACGCAGTATGTGACTCCGGAGACAACCATTACGGTAGCCAAGAAGGAGATATTGCAGGTGGTCAGTGAAGATGTCACCAAGGCTTTCCTCGGAGAATGGAGCGTGGATGAGGCGTTGAAGGATATGAAACAGAGATCCGACGCATGGATTGCTTCCAAAAATCAGTAGCAAAATTAGCAGTATATGAATGCGCTCTCAGATCCAATTGCGCAGAAATTCGGTGATTCGCATGAAATCAATAGATTGGCTAGGGATAAAAAGCAGTATCCATCGTAAAATTTTTATCTCTTTTATGTTAGTTATGTTATTGCCGACCACGTTAATTAGTGTAAGTACTTATTATTTCTCCATTGATTTGCTGAAGCGCAAAGTCAGCGAGTCCTTTCTGGATAATCTTGCTTACAACAAGAACATCATCGGTATGGAGTTTAAGCAATTTGAACAAATCGCGGATTATATTCCCTATAATTCGGATATTCAGAAGGTGCTTTCTCCCGGTTTCAAATCGCCTTCCATACAGAGCTATTATGATCTGCAAAGCGCGCAGCAATCACTCAATAATTTTACTATGCAAGCATTTGCTGTTTCCAATGTGGCCTCTATTCAGATTTTTGGCGATAACGGCATCATTCTTTTTACCGGAGCTTCAAGCGATATTTATCCGGACGATAAGAAGTTCAAGGAGAAGATTTGGTACCAGCAAGCGGTACAGACTGATCAGCCCCGGTTTAGATTCGGTACGTTGAACGAAGAGTCTGACGGATCGGCTGGATCAGGGAACATGTACAGTCCTTCCATGATCAAGACCTTTCGCAATAGCGCCACATTAGAGAAACTTGGCGTAATTTACATTAAAATCAGAAGAGATTTGTTCGACAACTTGTTTGAAGACAGCAATATGAAGAAAGCCGGGAAATTTGTAATCCTGGATGATAACGGGCAAGTCGTGTACCATCCCGACAAAAGTATGCTGCTGAAGGCGTTTCCAGGCGTGGATAAATTGAGAGAGCAGGAGGGAGACCACGGTTCATTTATTACCCGGGACGGTCAGTTAATGGTGTATTACCACATTGAACGCTACGGTTGGTGGTTAACAGACAGCATCCCTCTCAACGAGCTTCTGAAAGACAATAAAATTATTTTTAATATTACGATTGCCGTTGTATTGATTTGCTTCCTATTATCAGGAATTATTTGGTATTTTGTGGCGTCCGGCATTGTCCACCCGATCAAGAAGCTGGCATTTGTCATGCGAAGCGTGAAAGAAGACGGATTGGCCGTTAAATCCGAATATACGGGCAAGGACGAAATTGGCCTGTTAAGCTCAAGTTTTAATTATATGATCGAGAAAATTCAAGAGCTGATCTCCAGGATGGTTGAGGAGCAAGCCAAGAAAAAGGATATGGAGTACCAATCGCTGCAAGCCCAAATTAACCCACATTTTTTATATAACACGCTTAATTCCATCCGCTGGATGGCGATGATTCAAAAGGCGGACAACATTAAAGAGATGGTGGAGGCGCTGGGTCGGCTGCTAGCGAATAGCACCAGCAAAAGCGAAGCCATGATTACAATCGAAGAGGAACTGGCGATCGTCAAGGATTACGTCAAAATCCAAGAGGTCAAATACTCGGATAAGTTTCGCGTTGATTTTGACATTGATCCGAAACTGCTTAAGATCAAATGCGTGAAGTTTATTTTACAGCCGTTTATAGAAAATGCGATTTTCCATGGGATAGAGCCAAAAAGCGGTACTGGTTGTATTCGTATTCAGTTACAGTTGAGTGGCAATGTAGTGGAAATTACCGTGTTTGATGATGGAGTTGGTATGGATGTAGAGCAAATCATGTGTGAGGGACATGACAAGGGTAACGGTAAACGCTTCAATGGCATCGGGATTAAGAATGTTGACGAACGGCTGCGGTTGACATATGGGGATACATACGGCGTGACTATTCAAAGTGTAAAAGATCACTTTACGTCCGTAACAATCCGATTTCCTGTGGATGCAGATTTCGAGGCAGGAGGACTCCAATGATCAGTGTGATGATTGCAGATGACGAAACGTTGGCTAGAGTTGGATTGAAAACAATGATTCCCTGGGAGAAATACGGGTTTCATTTAGTGGCGGAGGCAGAGAATGGCAAAGTAGCCATGGATTTAGCTCTGCAATTAAAGCCGGATATTATCATCACCGATATTAAGATGCCATTATTAAATGGAGTTGAGCTTATCTCCGCATTACGTGAGCAGTTAAAGGATACGAAATTTATCGTTCTGAGCTCTTACGGCGACTTTGATTATGTGAAAGAAGCGATGCAGATCGGTGCCGAGGACTACATATTGAAGCTGGAAATGGAACCGGAACCGTTTGCCGAGCTCCTTAACAAAGTAAAAGGGAAGATTGAAGCCGAGCGAAGCAGGCATAAGGAAGAGCGCGCAGATGAATGGAACAAAAGGCGGAATTTACCTGCATTACGGGAAAAATTGTTCCAGAATCTGTTATTCAGCTACTATATCAATGAGGATGAGATTCAAGAGCAATTCAATTATCTGGATATCAAGCTGCATGCCGAAAATCTGGTATGTTTGTTAGTTCGAGTGGAGAACAGGGAGTTATATGAAAAATACGGTGTAGACGACAGATATGTGCTAACCTACGGCGTTACGAATATGATTGAAGAGATTTTGCAAAATTACCCGCCAGCTTACGTCACCTCAACCAATTCAATGGAGTTTGCCATTATTCATTCATTTAAGGCCGATTCAGAGACTGAACTGAAATCTGCTGCCGAGAAATTAGCCGTACATGTGGAAAGCGCTTTAAAAACATATTTTAACTTCAAATGCCGAATCGGGATTAGCGACTCATGCAGCCGTCTTGGAAAACTGAAGTCAGCCTATCGCGAGGCTAGCACAGCGCTTGATCAAGGCTTTTCGGAGCTGAAGCGTACCATTCATCATTATCAGCGGCACTTAGATACCGGCCATACGGTTAGTTTTGAAGAGGAGTTTAAACCAATCGATGACGGGAGAAGTATCGTAGCCCGCGCCAAAAAGTATATGTTGAAACATTACGATGAGGATATCTCCTTAAAGACGGTTTCCCAGTATCATAACATTTCCCCGAATTACTTGAGCTCTCTGTTCAAAAGAACAACGAATGAAAACTTTATTGATTTTCTTATTCATGTTCGGATCGAGCAAGCTCAGTATTTGCTTAAAAACAGCACTAGCAAGATCTATGAAATCGGCATAAAAGTCGGCTATCCGGATGCCTATTATTTCAGTAAAATTTTCAAAAAAGTGACGGGTCTAACGCCTCAGGAATATAGAAATTGTCAGAAGTGAAACATCCCCTTGCGGGTTGTTTTTTTATAATTGATGCAGTTCGTGCGTTATATAAAACAAAGGATCGTTAATAAAGACAATATCCGGTATTTACTTGGTAAGCACCTTTGGATTCTGCTTAACTGGACGGCCAAATTAGTAATATAAAACAATGGAAGCCTTTAGATATCACATTTCAACATCCTTTTCGGCTTTCTATAATGAAGACATGAACACATAACTTTGCGAATAGGGGAGTGAGCATGTTGAGAAATTCAGCTTTTAGAAGTGTAAAGCGTTATTTGGTACCTCTGATGCTTATCGGAAGCACGATTGCAGCAATGGGTTGCCAAAGTCAAAGTGCGGGCACGGCCTCCAAGCCATCCGATGCAGCGCCGGGTCAGACTGTGCTGAATGTCTACAGCTGGACGGTTGAGGATAGCATGAAGCCATTTTTCGAAGCTTTTGAGAAGAAATATCCGAATATCAAAGTGAAATATACGAAAATGGCGGATTCCAATCCGACGACGGCGAATTCGCTGCTGACCTCAGGTGAAGCCATCGACGTTATCCCGCAGGCTTCAGTAGATGATATGCGTGTCAGGGCAACAAGCGGGATGTACGAGCCTTTGGATGAGTACTTGAAAAAAGACAAAATGGACTACAAGCAAATTTTCGGGGATTCGATAAATGATTTGGAAACGGTGAATGGCAATCATTATGCGCTTCCATACAGTATGGCGACCTACGGTCTTTACTACAATAAAGCCATGTTTGATAAAGCAGGTGTACCGTATCCAACCGACGACTGGACATGGGATGATCTCAGGGCAGCAGCGCTCAAATTGACTTCAGGCAGCGGAGCTAATAAAATCTATGGCTTCTTACCGGACTACACCGGCCAATGGGCTTTTCCCGCTATTCAACAGCTTGGTCTCAACTATGTCTATAAAAATAACGGACAGGAATCGAATTGGGACAATCCTGCCTTCTTGAACGCCTTGCAATTTTTTTACGATATGGAAATGAAGGATAAATCCGCGTGGCCGATTTCGGAATACAAAGCGCTCAAAATCGATACTAATCCGCATACCATTTTTATGCAGGGGAAAGCTGCGATGTACATTCAGCCATCATTTATCGTCAAGTACAGCTCGCAGGAGTCTTATGGTTTTACCAATTTTGATTACGGCGTTGTCAATCTGCCCAAAGTGAAAAAAGAAGACAGCTTGAGCAATGTATATTATATAAGCGATTTCAGCATTCCAGCGAGTGCACCTAATAAAGAAGCGGCCTGGACGTTCCTGAAGTTTTACTGCTTGGAAGCACCGGAAATTTTCGCCCAATCCAAAGCGATGACGCCTGCCAATCTTTCATCTATGGATGCTTCCGTCAATGAGAAAGTAGGTAAAATCATTTTCGATTACCCGCATTTTGACCAGCCTACAGGTATGAAAACGTTTATTTCGAATAAGCTGAAGCTCACGCCATATTTGACAACAATTACAACGGCTAAAGCTGAAATGATGGATATGGTAAAATCCGAAATTACTTCGTGTTTAATGGGCAATCAAACTCCAGCGGAGACCATAGCCAAATTGAAAAAGCAGTCCGATGATTTAATCAAAAAAGCAGGGAAATAGGAGATGTGCGGAGGTATGCTAGATGGAACTGGCAAAGAAGAACTCACTCATAGCACCTAAACGCAAAAAGAAGATTCGTAAGGATATCCTGCATGAAAATATAGCGGGATGGCTGTTTCTTTCCCTTAATTTAATCGGGTACATTATCTTCAAATTAATTCCGATTATCCTTTCGCTGATTTTCAGCTTGTGTGATTGGAACTTGGTATCCGGTTTAAAAGGAATTAAATTTATCGGATTAAAAAACTATATCAATTTGTTGACGGACGACGTATTCATTAAGTCCTTGGTTAACACCATTGTTTATGCAGCTGTTACGGTTCCGTGCTCTGTGTTTCTTGCCTTGATTCTTGCAGTAGTATTAAACGATAAAATCTTCTTTAAAAGCTTAGTCCGTTTAGGATTTTATTTGCCCAATATTGCTTCCATGGTTGCGATTTCCGTGGTGTGGAGTATTTTGTACATGCCTACCTTCGGTCCAATCAATCAGTTCTTGACTTCAATTGGGATCGAACACCCCCCGGGCTGGCTGTCTTCGTCCCAGTGGGCGCTGATCTCGATTATCATCATGAGCGTTTGGCAGGCCGTTGGGTATAATGCCGTTATTTTGCTGGCTGGGCTGCAGAGTGTCCCTGGAACATTATATGAATCGGCCGAAATCGACGGAGCCGGTCCGCTGCGCAAGTTTTTCCAGATTACGATTCCCATGCTGTCGCCAACTTTGTTTTTCGTAACGGTGATCTCCATTATTGGTTCGTTTCAGGTGTTCACGCAGGTGAACGTCATGACGCAGGGAGGACCAGGTACTTCGACGTCAGTGCTGGTCTACTATATTTATAAAGCTGCCTTTACGTACAACAAGATTGGATACGCCAACGCGATTGGATGGGTATTGTTTATCTTGGTCTTCATTTTTACGACGCTGCAATGGAAATTTTCCAATAAAGACTCGCATGTAAACTAGAGGGAGAGGAGGTACGAGATGAGTGCGAGGTCTTTTAAATTAACGCAAAAAACGGTTTTAACCGTAGTTATGCTCCTACTATCGCTCCTATCCGTCATGCCCTTTCTCTGGATGCTGTCTGCATCCTTCAAGCCAACTGCGGAAGTATTCGAATTTCCGATCCGTTGGATACCGAAAACGTTTATTTGGGATAATTATGTAACCGTATGGTTCGCTCGTTTTCAAACCTATTTTTTAAACTCGGTTAAAGTTTCCGTGGTCAGTGTCGTCGGAGAGGTGATTACAAGCGCATTAGCGGGATATGCTTTTGCGAAAATCAAGTTTAAAGGCAGAGAACCTGCTTTCGTCATGTATATCGCCACCCTGATGTTTCCGCACCAGATGTTATTGGTTCCAAGATTCGTTTTGTATCGTTTAATGGGCTTGTACAACAGCCTATGGGCGTTGATGCTTCCCGGTATTTTCAGTGCTTTCGGCACCTTTCTATTTCGGCAGTTTTTCACGACGATACCGGATGAATTGATGGAAGCTGCGAAGTTGGACGGCTGCAATCATTTTAAAACGTTTACAAAGATTATACTTCCATTATCTATGCCGGTTGTTTCCACGCTTGTTATTTTTTCGTTCGTCGGTTCGTGGAACAATTACGAAAATGCGCTGGTCTTTTTAAGCAACAAGGATAAATTCACCATTCCGCTTGGCCTGCTGCAGTTTCAAACCGAAGAGCAGACGAATTACGGCGCCATCATGGCGGCATCCGTCTTGTCGCTGCTGCCGATCTTTGTTATCTTTTTGAGCCTGCAAAAATATTTTATTGAAGGAATTGCTACAGCTGGTTTAAAAGGATAAACAACTTTACCTGTATACAACGAATTGGAGGAGATTGTCCGTGTCACATGCAAATCAATCAACCAAGTTGCCTGACATTATCATTGTTCAGGATCATCAAACAGCGCTATCCTCAGAACCATCCGTCCAATGGGCGAAGCAAACTTTTATTGAAACGCTTGAAAGTCGCGGAATGGTTGTTGCACTTGAACAGTTGGATGCCGAGCAATCCGCCAAGGTGAAAATTAACATTTCCGGGAACGATTCCCCCGTTGCCAGCGCTGCGGGCAAGGATCTTGGCGTTGCTTTGCCAGTTGAAGCGGAATCACTTGCAATCCTTGCCACACAAGGGAATATCGTACTCACCGCACCTGATGGACGCGGGCTCGTGTACGCTCTCCTTGAACTGACGGATCGCATTCAACATGCTTCCGGCGATATAACCGGGGAATTGCTTAACGTTAAAACGCTCATCGACAAGCCGGCCAATGAAATTCGGAGCGTAACTCGCTTGTTCGCTTGCGAACCGGAAGATAAGCCTTGGTTTTACGATAAGTCATTTTGGGATGAATATTTGACGGAACTAGCGACACAGCGGTTCAACCGGTTCACCCTGTCTTTAGGAATGGGGTACGATTACGGCCACGATCTGAATGTACGGGACAACTACTTTTGCTTTGCATACCCGTTTTTGTTTGATGTGCCGGGCTACGAAGTGAAAGTGCTTGAACTGTCGGAAGAGGAAAGAAGGCTAAATTTCGAAACGCTCCATTACATCGGTCAGGAGACCAAACGGCGGGGGATGCATTTTCAGCTTGGACTCTGGAATCACTCCTACATGTTTACGGAAAGTCCGAACATGGACTATACGATTGCCGGTATCGACGCGAAGAATCATGCATCCTATTGCCGTGATGCGATTAGCAAGCTGCTGAATGAGTTTAAAGAGATCGACGGTTTGACTTTCCGTGTACATTATGAAGGGGGCATTCCAGAGCCTGCTTATGAATTTTGGCGCGTTGCGCTGGCAGGAACGAAGGACATAGGTCGCAGGGTAGAAATCGATATGCATGCGAAGGGTATTAATGACGAGTTGATTCAGATTGCGCTTGACACCGGTCAGCCGATATTTATCTCGCCGAAATATTGGGCGGAGCATATGGGACCAAGCTATCATCAGGCGGCAATCCGAGATAACGAATTTTCTCTGCCGAAAAACCAGACGATGGATATGCAGGCTATTACCGCATGGTCGCGCCGGTTTACACGGTACGGATATGCTGATTATTTGCAGGATGATCGCAAAATAGGCATTTTATTCCGGTTATGGCCCGGAACGCAGAAGCTTCTCATGTGGGGAGACCCCGCGCTGGCTGCAGGCTATGGACGGCATTCCCATTTCAGCGGAACGCAAGGTATCGAGCTGTGCGAACCGTTGACGTTCAAGGGACGCAAAGGTTCAGGTACGGAGGGCGGAAGGGAGCCATATCTCGCCGAAGAGCTGAAGCTGCCGAACCGCGATTGGCAGAAGTATAAATATACGTACCGGCTATGGGGACGACTGCTCTATAACCCGGAAGCGACTCCTGACGTATGGCGCAGATATTTGCGCCACGAATTCGGCGAGGCGGCAGACAGCTATGAATCGGCGCTTGCGCATGCAAGCCGCATCCTGCCTTTGGTTACTGCAGCCTACTGCCCGTCCGCTGCAAACTTTGTTTATTGGCCAGAAATGCATACCAACCAGCCGATTGCCGATCCGGAATTGCCGTCGCCGTTTGGCTTCGATACGCCAAAGCCGGGAACGTTCGGGGCAGCTAGCCCTCTGGACACTGCCTTATTTTATCGAGTCGATGATTTTGCCGACGATATTATTCAAGGTTTCCGTCACGGCAAGTATTCTCCGCTTGAAACAGCGGATCGTCTGGAGTCCATGGCGACATCGGCCGCACAACATTTGTCCAAAGCCGAAGAGCTTGCCGTAGATACACAAGATGCCAATTTCCAGCGGTTTGTAACGGATACACGAATGCTGGTCCATATCGGCCAGTTCTTCGCGAATAAGTTCCGGGCGGCGTTAAGCTACGCTTTGTCCGAGCGGACCGGGGATACGGTTGAGCTGGAAAGAGCGTTGGATTTCTATAAGCTGGCCAGAGAGCATTGGGTCAAGATCGTTGAGATTTCGCAGGATACATATAAGGCGGATATCGCATTTGGCAATTCAGGGGCGGTTAGAGGACACTGGGCGGACCGGCTTCCTGCAATTGAAGCGGATATTCAGGCAATGGAACGCCAACTGCAGACAGCTCGGGCAGACAACAGTCGAACGGTAGATTCCGGAAAGCTGCAAGCTGCTATGAAAGTGCTGACCGCTTCACCTGTTGACCGCAGGCAGCTGTTCGAGCATCAGGCGCCGTCATATTTCACCAAAGGTGAGAAGATTGGTGTGCAGCTCGAGCTGCTTGGCGCCTCCGATGGCCTGAAAGTAGTGCTGCACTATCGGCACGCCAACCAAAGCGAGCATTACGTCGTCACAGAAATGAATCGGGACGGTGCGAGCTTTGCTGCCGAAATTCCGGCAGCCTACACCAAGTCGCCATTCGGCATCCTCTATTTCTTTGAGGTCGTTGAGAGCGATAGCGGAGCCCGGCTGTATCCCGGCTTGAACGAGGACATTTCGAATCAGCCGTATTATTTCGTCCAAAGCCGCTAATTCATGTCTATGAGCTTCGCAGCAGGACGGTGCTGCGAAGCTTTTCATCACCATCCATGCACCACATTAACGCATAATGGGAGGGATTCAGGTGAGTTCAAAGCAAACGACTGGAAAAAACGGCATTATTGATTGCGATGTCCACGTTTACCTTAAATCCAGGGAAGAGCTGAACAAATATTTGCCTCAGCCTTGGAGAGACTGGTATCGTCCGTTGAACCGGGCTTACGGCAACATTCAGGGAAACCGTGTGGATGCCAAGCCGCCGAACGGAGGCGGGGCTGGAACCGATCCCGATTTTTTGCGGGAGCAATTGATCAACGAGTACGGAATCGATTACGCGATTCTGCTGCCCCGCGCGATGCTGAACAATTTGCCGGATCCCGACATGGCTTCCGCAGTAGCCGCTGCCTATAACGATTGGCTTGCCGATACATGGCTGGATAAATATAATCATGACGGCGTGTTCAAAGGCTCGCTGTATATCGCTACCCAGGATCCTATCGGAGCGGCCAAAGAGATTGAGCGATGGGCCGGACATCCTCATTTCGTACAGGTAATGACCGATTCCGGGGCGAGGGCACCCTTCGGTCAGCGGCAGTATCATCCGATCTATGAAGCCTGTGAAAAATATGGCTTTCCGCTGGCGATTCATCCCGGTACAGATGGAATGGGCATTAACCATCAGCCCACACCAGGCCATCCTACCCGCTACATTGAGTTTCATACGTGCTTGTCGCTTGCCTTCCAGGCACATCTGGTCAGTTTTCTGACCGAAGGGGTTTTCGTGAAGTATCCTAAATTCAAAATTGCGCTTGTCGAGGGAGGCGTATCCTGGCTTGCGCCTTTAATGTGGCGGCTGGATGCGGAATATAAGGGACTCCGCTATGAAGTGCCTTGGCTTGAAAAGCGGCCGAGCGAATTTTTACGAGACCACGTGCGTATTACGAGTCAGCCGATCGAGCGACCAGATGATGACAAATATTTGTTAACGATGCTGGAAGCGATGGATGCCGAACATATTCTCATGTTTGCCAGCGACTACCCGCATTGGGATTTCGACTCGCCGAGAAGAGCGTTTCCGAAGCTTCCGGCCGAGCTTCATCGGCGAATCTTTTATGAAAATGCGAAGGAGTTTTACAACCTTTAAACAGGAGGCTGCTGAACATGGAGCGATTCGTAGTATGTAAAACGGCCGAAATGCAGCCGGGAGAGCGGAAAATCGTTCAAGTTGGCGGAAGGTCTATTGGCGTGTTTAATGCAAATGGGGAGTATTACGCTTTGCGCAACAGCTGTCCACATCAGGGAGCACCTCTGTGTGTTGGCAGATTGACCGGGACGACGCTGCCGTCGATGCCTGGCAGCCATCGGTACGGACGGGAAGGCGAAATATTGGCCTGCCCTTGGCACGGATGGGAGTTTGATGTCACGACGGGGAAATCTCTATTCAATCCCCATCAATGTTTGGTCAAAAAATACGATGTGGCTGTAGAGCCGCTGGAGGAAAGTCTTGAAACCTTCCCGGTTTCTGTAGAAGAGGAACATGTTGTTCTGTATGCCTAAAAAGGAGGAGGAACATGGGATTCAACTTCACCGGGAGGCGAGTATTCAGCAGCCGGGCAGCATTGCTTCATCGCATGATCATGCTGACCTTGGCTGCCTCTATTTTGCCGACCTTACTTGTAGGGATCAGCAGTTACCTCTTCTCGACTTCGACGCTGCAAAATGAAGTCAACCGCGCCCATGTTCAACTGCTGGAGAATACTTCGGCAACCATAGATCGGGATTTACAAAATATGCAAGATAGCACATTGCAGATGTTATTTCATCCTCTTTTCGCGAATGAAGCTTTGCAGCGGGGCATCAAGGGAAATGAATTTGAGTTTAATATGCAGGTCTCGCAGTTTTTTTCCACTTTTCAGTATAACCATAAGCAAATTCTTGATATATCCATGTACATTAAAGACAACTATCTGCTTTCTTCCTCTTTCGGTTTATTTAAAATTGCTCCTGTGTACGACCACAACAGGCTAAATGATGCGATGGTTTCCCCGAAAGAGCTGGCGTGGACCAATTCCATCTTTCGCATCCGGGAGAACGATGAAGCTAGTGGCGTTACCTTTATTTGCAAGCTGCCGCTACAAGCACCTAATCCAATCGGTCTCATGTTGGTCCGTATGGATCAGAAGGTGTTTCAGGATTCGCTCCAGCGCTCGACCGTGTATCCGGGGCAGATGACAGTGATTGTCGACCAAGAAGGAAATACTGTTGCTGCCTCTTCCGCTTTTACGCTGCCTTCCGAACTGCTCAATACGATTCGTCATAGAAATATATCTGACCATAAGCTCAATTATAATTGGAACAACCGTGATTATCTGGTTACTACGTTAACATCTCCCTATACCGGCTGGCAGTATATCGATCTGATCCCGACGCAAGAATTAAATGCCAAATCGGCGGGAATCGGTGTCATCACAGCCATAGTCCTGGTTGTCGTGCTTCTATTGGCGTTTGTTCTCACGCTTCTTGGAACGAAATGGATTTACCGGCCTATTGCTAACCTTATGAATTACCTCAATCGTGAGGCTTCCTTAGGCAATAATGAGGGAGAAGACGAAATGGGGTTTATGAAACAAAGCTGGCAGGCTTTAAAGCATGAAACGAGTCAGCTGCAGCACCAGCTATCAATGCAACTGCCCATGCTCCGGGAATCATTTGTCATGCAGATGCTGCTCGGGCATTATTTGCATTACACGCAAAGCGAGCTGGAACAGCTGTTCATGCGGTACGGGCTTCCCCACCAAACCCGATTCGCAGTTTTTATTATGACTTATGACAAAAGCGGTCCAGCTAATGGGAGGTTTTTGGATCAGGACCGGGACCTTGTTATTTTTGCTATGAAAAATATTATTATGGATATGGTGCAAACGAATGTTCGCCCGATTCTTGGGGTTACTGTCAATTGTCTAAACGATCAGCTGGCTGTACTGCTCTGGCAGCATGCGGAAGCAGATCATCAAATCGCTCAAGAAACGTTAGAGACATGGGAGAATTCTGTGAAGGCATTCGTTGAGGAGCTCCGAAATGTATTAGCCAATTACTTACGGCTGCCAGTAACGGCAGGGCTCGGAGTAGGAACGAGCGAGATAGGCAATCTCCCATTGGTGTATCGGCAAGCGCTTTCAGCTCTTACTTCACGTCTCGTTGTTGGAGGAGAGCAAGTTATTGCTCCGGATAACGACTTCCTGAAGTCGAATGAAGGCTACCGCTATCCCATTGAGCTGGAACGGCACTATGAGGAGTCTTTGAAGCAGGGAGACCTTCAGGAATCGGAACGGATGCTTCATGAGTTTTCGAAATTTGTCATCAGTGCGACCCATGTAGCCAAGGTGATTCAAATGTCGTATACGCAGCTCTTGGGCACGACGATACGCACCATGTATTTGCTGGGCATTGAACCTGATACAGTCTTCAAAGGAGAAGAGCCCTACGACTATTTACGTAAGTTTCAAAACATGGATGATTTAAACCGTTGGTTTCTTCAGCATTTGATAACACCAATCGTGCAGTTCGTACGAAATAAAACGAATATAGAACACGAGCAAATGATCGACAAAGTGACCGCTTATATCCATGAGAACTACCATCAGGATATTTCTCAGGATCAGTGCGCGCGCAATTTCGGAGTCAGCCGTACCCATCTCAGCAAACTTTTCAAAAAATTCAAACAGATCGCCTTTAGCGATTATTTAACGCACATTCGGATTGAGAAAGCCAAAGAGCTGCTTTGTGAAACCGATATTCCCGTCGCTGACATTTCTGAGAAGGTAGGTTATCTCCATACGCAGAACTTTATCCGTGTTTTTAAAAAGATGGAAGGGATCACTCCCGGACAATTCCGTGAGGAACGCGGATAGTGGAGCAGCCGTGTTCCACGACCCTCTATGCAGCTGGAGAACAGAAAAACTCCCGCTGTATAGGGGGTTTTTGCTTACATAGAGCGAATGCTCGTTGTGTGACTCAAGGCTGGGTTGTCACAGAATGAGCATGCACAAATGGCTTATTGAGAATTATCGGAGCCATCCCTAGAATACAGATTGCCGGCATTGTAATTCAGCAAGCATGGAGCAATGGATGGCAGGGTGACATTCAAATTTATGTAGAAAGGATGAGCGTATTGCCAGATCAATCTAGAAGCGCGGTATCCGCCAATGATTTAAAAAGGCCTCTGCAGACGAGACAGGCAAGTAACCGCTTTCTAAATTGGCTGAAAAGTTGGAAGCCGACATGGAAGCAGGAAAAGTATCTGTATGTTCTCGCGCTGCCCGGACTGTTGTATTTCCTTATTTTCAAGTACATCCCGTTATGGGGGCTGTCACTAGCCTTTACCGAATACTCTCCTTACCTGGGATTGTTCAAAAGCGAGTGGGTCGGATTCAAGCATTTCCAAAGTTTTTTTGCCAATCCTGATTTTTGGCTGCTATTCCGCAATACTTTAGCGATCAGCTACCTAAATATCATTTTATTTTTTCCGATGCCTATCATTATTGCATTGCTCCTGAACGAGCTGAAGAACGCGACCTTCAAAAAATGGGTGCAAACCTCGATTTATTTGCCTCATTTTTTATCTTGGGTCGTTATCGTAGGTATCTGCTTTCTGACCTTGAGCGGCAGTGGAATTATTAATAAGCTGGTCGTCGAATCGGGAGGGCAGGCTATTAATTTTTTAACGAATCCCGAAACCTTTTGGGGCATGCTGACAGCGCAGACGATTTGGAAAGAAACCGGTTGGGGAACGATTATATTTTTGGCCGCCTTAGCCAGTATTAATCCTGAGCTATACGAAGCGGCAAAGATTGACGGGGCGAACCGATGGAAGCAAATGCTCTATGTGACGATTCCGGGTATTAAAGGAACGGTAATTATTTTATTAATACTCCGTTTGGGCCAAGTACTGGATATCGGTTTTGAGCATATTTACTTGATGTCCAGCTCGGCCGTGACGGAGGTTGCGGATGTCTTCGATACTTATGCATACCGGGTAGGGATTCAAAACGGGCGATTCAGCTTTGCGACCGCTGTCGGTATATTCAAATCGGTGGTCGGCTTGATCCTTGTTCTATTGGCAGACCGAGCGGCTAAGAAGCTGGGAGAGGAGGGCGTGTACTGATGAAACTGCGCTGGGGCTCGCGTGTGTTTGATATTTTTAATTATGCGATTCTTGGACTGATCGGGTTATCAACCTTGCTGCCCTTTATTTATGTTATTCTTGTTTCCTTTACCGATCCTATTGAGTACCAGACAAGTCCAATCGTCATCTTTCCCAAACATTGGAGCTTGGCTTCGTATGAGTTCATTCTGTCAACTCGCACCTTTTTGAATTCGCTAAGCGTAAGCGCAATTCTGGCGATTGTCGGTACGGCCTGCAGTCTCATATTGACAAGCGGACTTGCGTATACCCTATCTCGCAAAAAGTTTAGACTGAAGCGGGTGTTCATGATTGGTATTTTGTTCACCATGTTGTTTAATCCGGGGATGATACCAAACTATTTGCTGGTCAAGGAGTTGGGGCTGGTCAATACCATATGGTCGCTTATTCTTCCGGTACTGAGCAGCGCCTGGTATGTCATTCTGATGAAAAGTTTTTATCAGGAAATTCCTGAGGAGTTGGAAGAGTCGGCCAAAATGGACGGATGTACGGACATCGGCGTATTTTTTCGGATTATGCTGCCTGTTTCCGTAACGGCGCTTGTCGCGTTTGGTTTATTTTTCGCAGTGGCTTATTGGAATACGTATTTCAATGCGGTGCTGTACATTAACAAAGATACGCTTCGCCCTATGCAGGTCGTGCTGCAAGTGCTGCTCATTCAAGCATCAACACAGGTAGGCGATCCGTCTGTTGCGCAAATGCTGCAGAGCGATCAGATGCTGCCACCGGAGACGATAAAAATGTCGGCGGTCGTTGTGGCTTCCTTACCGATTATCATCGTATATCCGTTCCTGCAAAAATATTTTGCCAAAGGCATGATGGTTGGCTCTGTGAAAGGTTAAGTTAAATTTTAAGGAGGTCATACAGATGAACAGATGGTTAAAAAGAGCGTACCTTGGTGCCGCTTCGACGATTGTCCTGCTCGCTGGCTGCAGCTCTCCGGAGGGAGCTTCCAATTCGGCGGGCGGTGCAGGCAGTGCTTCGAGCAAACAGGAACCTACGGAGATCAATATATTGACCACAACCTACAATTCGGCACCTGGTAACGATCTGGACAGCTTGAAGCAAATTAACGAGAAATTTAATGTGAAAATGAATGTGACCTACGTTCCGGCTAATAATTACCAGGACAAATTGAACGTCATGCTGGCCTCTGGCGACTTACCCGATGTGAGCCTGGTTTGGGACATTAATACGCAGGCATTTGCCAATGCTACAAACCAGGGAGCCTTCTGGGACTTAACGCCGTATATCAAGGATTATCCGAATTTGGCGGCTTATCCTGAGCAAATTTACAAAAATGTCTCCTTTAAAGGGAAAACCATGGGCATTCCGCGTGTTCGTCCGATTGACGGGCACCAGTCGCTGCTCATCCGGCAGGATTGGCTGGATAAGTTGGGATTGAAAGCGCCAACGACGATGGATGAGTTTTATCGTGTTATGGAAGCCTTTACAAAAAATGATCCTGACGGTAACGGCAAAAACGATACGTACGGATTTGTTGGTCAAGGCACACCGACTTTGTCCAATTATTTCATATCAATGTTCGGTGCGGGTTTGCAGCATTATGTAGATGAAAACGGCCAGGTACAGCCTAGCTTCTTCAATCCCAAGATCAAGGATGCGCTGGCGTTTTGGAACAAAGTAAACAAAGCGGGCATTATGGTGCCGGATCTTCCTTTGCTGCAAACGAGCCAAACTCGCGACTTCATGACGCAGGGCAAAGTCGGGATGGGCTTTAGCAACGTGTATGACGGCCACTTGTATACCGATGACTTGAAGAAGGTTAATCCGAACGCGGTTATCAAGCCTTATTTGTTCCCGGCGGCGCCGGACGGTAAGGTTTATATGGAAGCGGCACCGGGCTCGTTCGGTATTTTCATGATTAATAAAAAAGTTAGCGAACAAAAAATGAAAAAAATTCTCGAAGTTTACAACTATACGGCAACGAGAGAAACGTACAATCTGGTTGCTTACGGCATTAAAGGCGTCGATTACAACGAGAATGAAGCAGGGGACATCACCCAGACAGACGAGGGTAAAAAGAAAGGCTATGCTTTCGATACTTCGGCGCAATGGGTCTCAAGCTATTACGATAAATACGTAAAAGCGGATTTGCCGGGAATGACGCCGGAAACGAAAGCATACAACCACAAGCTGGTAGACACCATTTCAACCGTTTCCGTTCCGAACCCGGCGCTTGGGCTTGTCACTCCGACAGCCTTGGAGAAAAGTGCGGATTGGAATAAAAAAATCAACGATATGATTACAAATGTCATCATAGGCAAAAACAGCTTTGAAGATTTTGATAAATTTGTCCAAAGCTTTAAAGACGACCCGTCATATCAGAAGCATTTAAAGGAACTTAATGACTTGTACAAGGAAAAAACAGCAAAAAAATAAGAAAATTCAGGAGGACTATCGACATGGGAACAAGATTACAGGGCAAGGTAGCGGTTATTACAGGCTCATCATCAGGCATCGGAAGAGCGAGCGCCGAGGTGTTCGCGGAAGAAGGAGCGCATGTCATTGTCAATGACGATGGCGGACGAGAAGGTTTGGGGCAGCAGGTCGCTGATGGCATCAATGAGCAAGGAGGTTCGGCCGTTTATGTTCAGGCGGATGTATTCAAAAGCGAAGAATTGAAGCGGCTCATTGATTATGCTTATGAAAAGTTCGGCAAATTGGATATTTTGATGAACAATGCCTATAGAGGGCACACCAATTCCGTACTGGACCAAGAAGAAGCGGATTGGGACAGGGTATTCGCCTCTTCGGTTAAAGCCGTATTTCTCGGCAGTAAATATGCACTTCCCGGTATGATTAATGCGGGGGGCGGCTCCATCATTAATACCGCTTCGGTCCATGGGCTGCTCGGTGGAAGAAGACACTCCTCCTATGACGCTGCTAAAGCGGCAATCATTAATTTGACCCGCCAGATGGCTGTTGATTACGGGAAACACGGCATTCGGTTTAATTCCATTTGTCCGGGCCGCATTGTGACGGAAGGGAAGATTGATTTCCTGGAGAAATATCCGGAGGAGGTTCGCCGGCAGCAAGCGGTTTACCTGCTAGGGCGGCCAGGAACCATGCGAGAAGCCGCTCTGGCCGCACTGTTCTTGGCATCGGACGATTCCTCCTTCGTCACGGGTCATGCATTGGTCGTAGACGGCGGCCTGACCGCTCAGCTGGCGGATAGTGTCTCCGAGCCGCTTGAGGAAGGTCTCGGTCTCGGACTTGCCGGCTCCAAATAAATGAGCAGATATAGGGAGAAGATCTATGAATAAGCAGGCGGCGATTTATGCTTATATCGGCACGCAAACTGATGGCAGCAGCAGTGAAGGAATTTATGTTTATCGGATGAATCCGTTGACCGGTGAATTGGAGTATTCGAGCACGGCTGCGGCGGGAATCAATCCGACTTACTTGGCGATCCACCCGTTGAAACAGTATCTTTATGCAGCCAACACAATTGAAGGCGAGGGGCTGATTAGCTCCTTCGCCATTGATTCCCTTACGGGGAGGCTGACGTTCATGAACAGTCAGCCCTCCGGGGGCTCTAAGCCTGTTCATGTGCTTGTTGACGGGAAGGGCACATTCGTGCTTGCCGGTAATTTCGGCGACGGCAGCGTGTCTGTTCTGCCGATCCAAGCGGACGGCAGTCTTGGTGCGATGACGGATTTCATCCGTCATTCCGGCTCCAGCGTCCATCCGACGCGTCAGCAGGGACCTCGTGTTCATTCGGTCACGCTCGACCCGGCCGGCCGATATGCGGTTGCCGCTGAATACGGGGCCGATCAGCTGCGAGTTTATCGGCTGGATGCGGAACGCGGGAAGCTGCTTCCTGCAGCCGTCCCGTCCATTTCCGTTGCAGCGGGTTCGGGGCCACGTCATGCCGTCTTTCATCCTAATGAACGTTGGGCTTATGTTATCAATGAGCTGGGTAATACGTTGATGAGCTACGATTATAATCCGGTCCAAGGCATCTTTCATCTTAGAGATACGCATGCCACGCTGCCGGAAGGGTTTGCCGAACCGAGTTTTTGCGCCGATGTTCATGTTCATCCGGATGGCACCTATGTCTACGGTTCGAACCGCGGGCATAACAGCATTGTCATTTATGCGGTTGAGCCTGAGACGGGAAGGCTCCAGCTTGTTGGCCATGAGCCAACTTTGGGGAGAGCACCGCGAAGCTTTATCATTGATCCGACCGGTCAATACTTGTATGCGGCGCACCAAGATACGGACAATGTCGTTGCATTTAGCCTGGACCGTCAGACCGGTAGGTTTCGCCCAATGGGACACAGTATCAAGGTGCCGATGCCGGTATGCATCAAGATGATTTCGATTTAGCTGCGTTAATAGGTATGAGCCTAGCGTTGATCAACGAATGAGAGGACCTTGCATGATGGACTCAATAGTAAGAATAGCTATAATCGGATGCGGAAGCTTGATGTATCATTTTGTATACGATTGCCTGAAGCGGATCCCATTCAGCTTAGTCGCTGCCTCTCATGAAGATGAAGGGGAGCTGACCCGATTTACGAACCGGTACCGGGTTCCGAAGTCGTATACGGATTACCGGGAAATGCTGGAACAGGAGCAATTGGATGCTGTTATTTGCTTCACGGACGACGAATATGCTCATTTCCGCATAGCTGAGGAGTGTCTGCAAGCTAAAGTTCATGTGTTTATGGAAAGGCCGGCTTGCTTTTCCATCGAACAGGCAGAACGTCTTCTGGAACTGCAGCGGCGTACAGGAAAATATGTAGTTTCTCGTTTTAATAAACGGTTTACTACAGCCTATATGATGGCGAAGGAAATCATCCAAAGGGAGGAATTTGGCAGGGTTACGATGTTTCTGTCCAAATTCCAAGGATCGGAAAGCGCATCGAATGAGCTGTTCCTGTTCAATCATGTGAGCCATCATCTCGATTTGGCTAGATTTCTGCTCGGCGAGATAAAATCGCTGCATGTGGATCAAATCAACCTTGACGCGCACAGAGTCGGATACAATATTTCATTCGTCGCGGAGTCTGGCGCTATTGGTGTCATTCAATCAGGCTCCCTGCAAAAGATCGAATACCCGATGGAGCGGGTGGAAATCACCGGAATCGGCACTAACATTATTGTGGACAATATCAGGCATCTTGCGTATAACCGGCCTGCTCCCAAGCGGGAAGGCTTTCAATTTGCCAAGTTAGCGGATGGCGGAGACACATTGATGTGGAATCTGAATCACGGCAACTTGAGCAATTATTCCTATTATGGTTTTGAGCAGCAACTGTATGAATTCATCGACAGTATTCAGAAGCAGAAGGCTCCCGAACCTAATATGGAGGATACCATTCATACGGTAAAACTGTTGGTGCAAATTCAATCCTTGTCACAAACCATTTAAGTGAAACTATAAAAACCCGCTCCGGCGGGTTTTTCGCTTTGAGATTGAGATGTGGCTTTCTAAATATTGTGCGGGCGTAACACTTCCGCTTTGCCTACAATATGATGAGTTTAGAAAGATAAAGAGGTGATCTAATGGCAGTCGTAAAAGCCAGGAAACAGGATATTGATATGTTGGCAAGGTTGCTGCGTGCGGAAGCTGAGACTGAAGGCGAAATGGGCATGCTTCTTGTTGGAAATGTTGGTATTAACCGAATAAGAGCGAATTGCTCCGATTTTAAAGGAATACGGACCATTCCCCAAATGATCAATCAGCCACATGCGTTCGAAGCGTTGCAACATGGTTTGTATTATCAAAACGCCAGAGAGAGAGAACGCCGTCTGGCGCAACGTTCCGTGAATGGGGAGAGAAATTGGCCGGGCAAATTCTCCTTATGGTATTTCCGCCCAGGTTCGTTCGAAAATCCAGGTCCTTGTCCGGCAACTTGGTATAATCAACCATTGGCAGGAAGATGGAAGAAGCACTGTTTTTATGAGCCAACAGCCAAAGAATGTGAAAATGTTTATAATACGTTTTAATTTTATGGTTGGGGAACGATCGTTGAAGTGGAACAGACAAGGCCATCCGGCAAGGATGGTCTTTGTGTTTGCCGTTACAAGAGAGAATTTTGTTTACATGAGGAAAGATTTAACTGTTATACGTCGAAGTATACTATATGGATGGACATGCTCTTTATGACTGGGAGGTCTGAAATGAAGGTTAAACGAATCGTCGCCAATATAAATGCGCAGGATATCTCGGCAGCTAAAAGCTTTTACCAGGATGTGCTCGGCCTTGAGATCATGATGGATCATGGTTGGATTAGAACTTATGGTTTAGACGAGGAGATGAGCATTCAAATTAGCTTTGCCTCACAGGGTGGCTCAGAAACGCCTACGCCTGATCTATCGATTGAAGTCGATGATGTCGATGCTGCATTAGAAGGCATGAAGAAAGCTGGATTTCCGATTGAATACGGGCCTGTTGATGAACTTTGGGGTGTAAGACGATTCTATGTTCGTGACCCATTTGGTAAGCTTATCAACATACTTGCTCATGAAGATTGATTCACTAATGGCCAAATTGAAATTAGGACACTGGTAAAAAAGGTGGTTATAAGATTGATTGCTGAAGCAATTATTATACAAAATGACTGCGTACTAATGGTAAAGCAATACGTTGAACGGGGAGATATTGTTTGGAATTTTCCCGGAGGTGGCATTCAAGAAGGGGAAAGCCCTGATCAAGCATGTATTAGAGAAGTGAGAGAAGAGACGGGATTTGATATTCAGCTGAAAGGTTTGTTAAAGGAAAGAAACCAAAAGTATAGTTTCATTGGTGAGGTCGTTGGAGGAAATTTATTCCTCGATACCGACAATCAAGATAACCTGGATATCATTGAAGTTGCATGGATACCTCTAACCGAGCTTGAAAAATTTGATTTTATTACCATGCCCATGCTTGAGTTAGCTAAACAGCGAGTCCCATTTAACATTTCTTAAAATATTATTTGGATATGTCGATTTTTATGTATACCGCTCGTCGACTAATTAGAGGCAAGAATGAATGCTTCAATTCAATGTTAGAGGAGACGTTGATTATGAAATTCCTATGTTTAGGTTACTTGGAACCCGAGAAAATGGATGCCCGCCCAAAGCATGAGATTGATGCTATTATGAACGAGTGTTCGGTTCACCTGGAAAATTTTTATACTAGCGGCCAAGTAGTTATCGATGCGGGTCTCTCATCTGAAACGAAATGCTTGCGGAGAGCGAATGGAAAAGTGAGAGTAACCGATGGTCCTTTTATCGAAACGAAGGAGATGATTGGTAGCGCTTTTCTCATTGAAGCACAAGACATGGAGGAAGCCATCCGAATTGCTTCCTTACATCCTACTGTACAGGTTGCTTCGGGTGAGCAATTTGGATGGGGGATTGAGATTCGTCCTATCGACTACTTTGAATCGAGAAAGTAGAAACAAGAAAAGGGGCTCATCGGAGGCCCCATTTTTTATCAAAAGTGCATCCCCTATAGAAGTATACGTGAATATGTTCACATCTCTTTGTAGTACTTAACACGGTAATAAACATTATATCCGAGGATAAACATGTAGGCAAAAGCCAATATAAATACCGTTATTTTATCTATACCCATCAAGGCAAATGCTAATAATAAAGCTCCAAATAGAAAAACAATCATGTCGTAGGCTTTAGCTTTTGCCCGATTCGCGATTGCCAAATTACGCTCATCATTTTTTTCAATTTCCATCTGCTTTGCTGCGGCAGGATTATTTTTCATAAGGTGCCGGTTGATTATTTCTCCCATACCGTGACCGAAAATCCCACAGCCAAGCCCGACACAGATATAAGGCAACACTCGCAGTATACCTTGTGGTTCTTCAACCGTTTTGATAAAGATGATACCAATTGACAGTAGTGCTACGCCTGCAAAGGAAAGAAAATAATACGAGATCGGATTTTTCATACACTTTCATCCTCCTCATAAATAAAGATTTCTTCAATACTCATACCGAAATAGCGAGCAATTTTGAACGCTAAAAGGATCGATGGGTTATAACGTCCATTTTCCAACGAACCGATCGTCTGCCTTGATACTTCAAGAGCCATTGCTAATTCTTCTTGCTTAATACCGCGTTGCTTGCGGATTTCTTCTAAACGGTTCTTCAGAGCGTGTACCCCCTTGTGGAAAGCTAACTTTCCATAATTGAAGTATATTGTGCACAGTAAATGATGTCAAGCGAACTTTCCATTTTGATGTACTAGAGCAATTAAAAAGAATAAACAAATTAGTCAGGAGAAACATGAAGTGAGTGACCATATCCCCGGGATTCAGTTAAGCCGATTGTTCCATGAGCATTATGTCGCCCCGCGTCTATCGGCCGCTATGCAAACTCTTTTATACGCTTCAGCGCTTGTTGGTCCTGGTAGTGAAGTACTTGGTTTCGATACATCGATGTCATGTGATCATGATTGGGGGCCTCGTGTGCTAATTTTCATCCGCGAGTCCGATATTTCTCAAAAGGAAGCTATTCTTGCAGCGCTTCAGTATGAGGTTCCAGCATCGTTTTATAACTATCCCATCGAAATCAATCAGACAGTTGTGACGACTGTACCAAGTTACTACGGTAGTAGACTCGGCGTCAGCCCTACTAAATTGTTTGAAGGACTTGATCCGGTCGACTGGCTGACATTTTCTTCCCAAACTTTGGCGGAGCTTTCGGGCGGAGCCATTTACCGAGATGATATCGTTGAGTTAACGACTGCTCATGAAAGTTTACGATATTATCCCAAGGACGTATGGCTTTTCTTAATGGCATCCGTATGGAACAGAATTGGACAAGAGGAGCATTTGATGCCCAGAGCAGGCTTCGTGGGAGATGAACTGGGGTCTTCACTTGTTGCATCCCGTCTAGTAAGGGACGTAATGAGTCTTTGTTTCCTAATTGAGCGTCGCTATGCCCCTTATCCGAAATGGTTCGGCACTGCCTTCCGGCAGCTTACTTGTTCCTCCGAAATGTTACCTCATCTGCAAAAGGCACAAAATACAAGCGAGTGGAGAGTGCGTGAGCAAGCGTTTGCAAAAGCCTATCAGATCGTCGCGCAGATGCATAATGAACTACAGTTGACCGAACCGCTTGATACCACGGTGAAACTCTTTTATGATAGGCCTTTTTCGGTCATTGGCGGAGGCCGTTTTGCGGAAGCATTGGTGAGTGAAATTGAGGACCCAATGCTGCGCAAGCTTGCTGCCTTTGGGTTCGGCGGCATTGATCAGATCAGTGATAACACCGATTTTCGTGCTATCTCCGAACGTTTTCAAGCAGCAACCGGTGAGATAAACCCGCTTCGAGCTTTTTTTGACCGTTTGGGTAATGAAAGGGACCAATGAATGTAAAGAAACTGGAGATATAGAAAATGGATGATAAAGACCGTAAACATTATAAACTTGGGATTTTTTACTACAACCCAGATAATAAGTCAATTTTTGTTCCTAAACGATTGGGATTAGGTTGGACAATAAACTTTGCTCGTCCGATTAGTTGGATTATTATCTTTGCTATAGTTGGTTTCGTGATATTTAAAGTGAGGTAGTCCAGAGCTTTTTACACAAAAGGGGGAGAGCACTAATGCTCTCCCTTGTGGCTGGTATGAATGTGTTGTTATATATGTTGCGATAATTTACTATTGGAAATCTAAGGTCTAAACGAATAGAGGTATAAATTCATGGACATGGACTATTTCATGCTAATATTTGGTTGTATATTCGCAGTTTTTGCCACGGTTGGTCTCGGATTCTTAATATATGTTTTACGTCGAGAGAGTAAAGCAGATGATTAACGTGAAAGAGTTGATAAAGCGATTTGTTGCATGCACGCTTGAATTTAGGGCGAACAATATTTACAATTGAATTATCTTCCAAATGAGGTGAACTGGATGTCATTTCGTATCGTTCCAAGTAATTAGTTTGCGGGCTGGGTAAAACGCGTACCAGCTACCAAAGGGGATTTTTTGTCCTTTTGGTCTTATGAAACTAATGCTTGAACGGTGTCGGGCGGATATCCAAAATATTTAAGCCAAGGACACTTGAAATGATTGAATGACGGAACAAAAAAATTTCGTTTGCTCCTATTCAATTACAACCAGCCCTTGGTTTTTTAGTATTTCATTTTATCAAAAATTAGTAACCTTATATATAATTGCTCAAGTATTATTATAAGAGAAATTCTGAAAAATAAGCCACAGGAGATCTCCTAATGGAACAAATTGAACATCGCGAAATTTGTGGAGTACCATGCATTATACTAGAACCTTCATCTGAACATGTTGGTCAAATTGTGTTATATCACGGATGGGGATCTACGATAGAAAGTTACAAGTTTTTTGCATCATTAATATCAAATTGGCGATATAGAGTGATTATACCTGAACTACCTTGCCATGGAGAGCGTGGAAGTCTTAATCTTTTTGACGAAGAGACGTTACAAACTAATTTCTGGCCTGTCGTTCTTCAAGGAGTACAAGAAGCAGAGAAAATTGTCTCAGAGCTTGTACACAACAGTGATAGTCCAATTACTGTGGTAGGTCACTCAACAGGCGGCTTTATTACTGCTGGAATCTATGCTCAACATCAACAGGTTCAATCCGCAATTGTTATTAATGGATCCTGTGCTTGGGTTCAATTTGAAGAACTGTATCGTGAAACAAATGGATTGAAGCCAATGGAAGATAGTGACAAAAATAAATTACATCAAAATGATCCGCTTCCCTATATTCAAAGGAATCCAGCAAAACCATTGTTGCTTCTTCATTGCCAGGATGACACTTCAATTCCAATAGATAGTCAGAAATATTTTATCAATGCTATGTCAACAGCAGTTAAACCGGCAGATCAAATTCAATTGATTGAGTACCCTAGAGTTAATCATCAGATTACATTAGGAATGCTGCAAAAGATAAAGGAGTTTCTTGATAAAACTTTGCTATCAGGATAGTTTAGTCCTATTTTGGGAGGTTGTCGGGATGGACAAGAATTCTGGTTTTAGAACAAATGTTGTAGGCGGTAGTCAGGTTGGTGCCATCGCAGTGGATATGGATAAGAGTGTTATTCATAAAACAAACAGCTTATTTTGGGACACAAAAGGAAATGATGTTTTGGGAGCAACTGCACTACCTAAATATGGAGCATTTGTCTCAGAAGAAAAATACCAGCTTTTTGGCGATGTTTCAGGAAAAAAGATGCTGGAGATAGGCTGTGGAAGTGGTCAATCTTTGCAATATCTAGGGGACCGCAAAGCATCTGAACTATGGGGTATTGATATTTCAGAAAACCAAATTGAAAAAACAAGGGAACTTTTGACAGCGAGTGGTCTTTCAGTGAAATTAATTTGTTCTCCCATGGAAGAAAAATGCGGCTTACCAGAGGATTATTTTGATTTTGTTTACTCGATTTATGCCATAGGTTGGACAACTGACCTTGAGGGTACCTTTTGCAGGGTTGCTTCTTACTTAAAAAAAGACGGTGTTTTTATTTTCAGTTGGTCTCACCCAATACACAAATGTGTTGTTTTAGAAAATAATATGCTTGTCTTTAAAAAATGTTATTTTGATGAATCATGGTACTCGTCTTCTATTAGCGAGAGTACGCTATCATTATCAGACCGTACACTATCAACCTACGTAAATGCATTAGCAAAAGCGGGATTTGCCATTGAGCAAATGATCGAGGAATCTGATACACAGGACTATGATGGCGATTTTGCAAAAAAAGCAAAGATGCTTCCTGTAACATTTGTATTTAAAGCAAGAAAACTATAGCATCGTGACGAACAGGCAGCCGACAACATTGGCTGCCTGTTAAACTATAGGAAAGTTAATAGAAAAGAAATGGATTTTAAGTTCTAAGTGCGGATAGCTTCATAAAGATTGTTGGATTTTATACAAATGCCTCCTATAGATATCCAACATATGGTATGTTCTTTTAGGTGGGATATATGGGGTTTAATCTAAAAAATGGGGGTCCAAATGGTACAGGACGATGAGAAATGGTTTTATAAGCAGGGTGTTCAAGAAAATGGCCCTTTCACGACGGAAGAAATGAATAACTTGATTCAAAAAGGTGAATTGAAGCTCGTTACAAGTGTTAAGCGAATTGGACAAGAATGGAATGCTGCGGAATCATTCAAAGAGCTGCATTTCGAAAGATTAGCAAATAGCTTTGCACGTCCTTGGTCCCGCTATTGGGCACGGGGACTAGACATGTTAATCCTAGGATTCCTAATGGGTATTTTTATGAGCATTTTACCGACGATTTCCTTCAATACCCGTTTTTATGGATTTTTTCTGGGAATTGCGACTCTTATTCTAGCCATCCCATTTGAAGCTTGCCTTTTAACATTGTGGGGAACCACCCCCGGAAAATGGATCCTTGGCATCAGCATTCGGGATTTGGAGGGTCAGAAACCCAAATTAAGAAAGGCCTTTCAACGAAGTGTGCTCGTATGGTGGCGAGGGTAAGGGGCGGGCTTACCGATTGTCTCACTAATTTTTCATTTGAGAGGTTACCAGCAATTGAAATATGATTTGGGTATGACAACATGGGATCGGGATTCGGAAGTTGTGGTATCTTATCGGACAAAGAGTTGGTGGGGGGAGCTATTAGTCTGGTTAGCTGCTATTCTTATCATTTATTTTAGAATTATTAGCTTTTTGCCCCTATAAGGTTTATTGGTAAATTATTGAGGCAAGTCTCCAACGTCTAGACTTCGTCATTAATTGAAAAGGAGTAGGCAAACGATGCCCTTTACCTTCGCGCACCCGACCTATGCTTTTCCGATAAAATTGATTAGTCCTCGATGGCTTAGTACAACTGGACTTGTTCTGGGGAGTATGGCCCCTGATTTTGAATATTTTCTCGCTTTGGAACCGCATCAGGTGATTGGTCACTCGTTCGAGGGATTATTCCTTCAGGGGATCCCGTTATGTTTATTGTTTGCATATCTTTTTCACTTTTATGTTAAGGAATCGCTCGTTCTGCACTTGCCATCTATCTTAAACATCAACCGAAGAGGGTACGACCTTTTATCCTCATGGCGTCTGCGAACGTTTAGCGATTGGTTTGTTTATGTCTTATCTGTCATCATCGGCTTTCTCTCACACATGACGCTTGATGCATTCACGCATGAGAGCGGTTATATGGTTCGGCATCTTATCATTTTACAGACTATTGTCGTTTGGAACCTGCCGCTCTTTAAAATATTGCAGCATACTCTATCGTTGATAGGGATATCGATGGTAGCTGGCGTCATAGGATTGGCGCTGTCTAAGGCAGCATCCGATAAAAAAATGCTTCCAACAATTACGAACAAACAAAAGTTGTACTATTGGAGTTTTGCCGTAATGAGCTCGGTCTTCGTTACTATATGCAAGCTAATATTTGCTTCAAGTGGTAATTTCATTGGAATCTTGGTCGTAGCGCCAATTTCCGGATTTTGTTTAGGAATAACGCTGAAATCCTTATTTTGGAATACAAAGAGGCATCGGACATAATGTATAACTGAAGCAAATCGGATACCCATTGTCGTTACATCATATAGTAGGAAGGAGGAGGGGGTTGCATGAATTTTGGAACCTACATTCAATTGGCACGCATTCGAGAATGTAATCAAACACGGCGAATGCTTATTACGTTTGAGCAATGGGAACGGGAAGCGCGCAGGCTTCTTGATCCGCGGTCTTTTTCATATGCGGCAAGCGGTGCTGGCGAGGGGACAACTATTCGGGCAAACCAAGAATCGTTCCAACGTTGGCGAATTGTTCCAAGAATATTAAGGGACGTAGCCGATCGAGATCTTTCGGTAAAACTTTTTGGGAAGACTTTTCCGTTCCCTGTTGGTTTTGCTCCTATCGGAAGGCAAGCGATGTTTCACCAGATGGGGGAAGTGGCATCTGCAAGGGCGGCCGCGATTTTGGGTATTCCTTTTATTCAAAGCATGGTTTCTACGTATTCTCTGGAACAAGTAGCCGTCGCTCATCCAGGCAGTTGGTTGCACTTGTTTTTCGGGGAAGATCGTGACGTATTAAAAAGTTTAGTACATCGCGCGGAAAGAGCTGGTTTTACCGCCATTGTTCCAACTCTTGACCGGCCGGAGGAAGGGTGGAGAGCCGAGAATTTATCGATATGTGTTTCTCCATTTATGTTCCAATACGGGGTTGGGAACTTTATCTCAGACCCTATCGTTAAGCAAAAGTATGGCCTTTCACTAACACCTCAAACAATGCGTTATTTGACATGCAAACCCCATATATCAGTTGAGGATTTCCGTTATCTACGCTCTATTACGAAACTTCCAATTATAGTTAAAGGGGTTCTCCATTCGGAAGACGCAAAAATGTTAATAAATTACGGGGCAGACGGAATTATCGTATCCAACCATGGTGGACGACATTTGGACGGGGCCATCGCGGCATTAGAGGTATTACCTTCCATTGTGGACGTTGTTGGAGCACGCGTTCCTGTTATGTTCGACAGCGGCATCCGGTGCGGGGCGGATATCTTCAAAGCACTGGCCGTAGGGGCAAAAATGGTATTTATCGGACGGCCATATCTCTATGGTCTGACTATCGGCGGCGAAACTGGAGTTCGACAACTTACTGAAAATTTAGTTGCCGATTTTGATTTGAATCTTGGGATGGCCGGTTTAAAAAACTTAAGTGAGCTGCTTCCCAGTGCATTATCCAAGCAATAGTTGCCAAGTTGTGGCTCAATTTTGTAAAAAGAATTGCACAGGAGCTGCATTCAAGCAGCTCATTTTTGAGACCATTAAGTATATGGAAAGATACTGGGAAAATCTAGAGAAGAAATTTCGTGAGGTATTATTATGATTAATTTTAAATAGTTTTAAGACAGCGCGGTACTCCGAAATCTAATAAATGAAAAATCAGAAAGAGGTATCGATTCCATGATAACTCACTTCTCACACCTTCAATTAAATACAGTTTCCGTGCAAGGCGTTAAACAATTTTATCATGGCCAGTTGCGTTTCCCTATTGTTTACGAGTCAGATAATGAAATAAGATTCCAGCCGACGGAATACTTTACATTGTCTTTTAAAGAAACCGCTGAATCTCTAGCTCCAGCCCATTTTGCCTTTGAAGTCCCGTATTCTGAATTCGAAAACATCGTAAACTGGCTCCAAAGTGCTGGGGGTGTTACGCTTTTGAAATGGCCGGATGGCAGAATTGTTGACGATTTCGAAACGGGAATGAATGTTTATTTCAGAGATGGAGACGGCAATTTATTAGAAATAATTACGCATCATTACATTAATGAAGGAATACTAACTCCTTTTGGTGAGTTGAAAATATTGTATCTTAGAGAGATCGGCTTTCCCGTCGATAGTGTAATTGATTTTAGGAAATTATTAGTAGATATTTTTAATTTCAAACTTGATAAGATATCTGATACCTTTACTTTTGCTATTGGTGGAACATCACATGCGGTTATTCCTTCTAAAAAACGAAAATGGATTCCAATTGCAATGACTGCTTTACCCCCAACGATGAAAGTAGTTTTTGGAGTGAGCAGCTCCGATTTTATGGAAAAGGTCAAAACAAACCTATCTACAAAATCTATACATTTTGATGAATTCAAAGAACATGGACGGCTTAATTTTAGAATAAATGAATACGATTTCAATTTGAGGCTTACAAATTTTCCTGAAGAAATACCTATGCTTTTAAATCTACCTTACTCAAGATAATTTTACGTAACAGGGAACGAGATTCAATAATGCACATGAAATGGCAGCCAGTTCATGCGGATTGGTTGCCTTTTGTTCCTCCTTAAATATCAACGTGTGGCTCCGGAATAGTTGTAATGGGGCTACTCGAGGAAATCAAGTTGAACAATATAAACATGGAATTGATGGAATTTAAAAATTCAGATGATGTCACTGAAAGAAAGGAGTTATGTGAGGAGCATGCCGAAGATGAATATGAAATTGAGCGGGATGTTTTGCTGAATATCATGTTCGAGGCTGTAAAAGAGGATGCCGGTAGATTTTCTTGTCCCACGAACGGAAGAAGACATTCGCACAAGAAATTCGCAAGGACCATTTGCATAGCTCATGGATATGGAAATGGCAGCTGATCATTTAATCGGCTGCCATTTAGTTTTAAACTTGTACTTGTTCAGACTCCTCTGAATTCACAAAGCGGTTGCGGGCTGCCCCCATCCCAAATACCAGTATTAAAAAGCTGGCGACAATTAGTAACGTTAATGGTAGATCCCAAGTCCCGGTCAAGTCATGCAGCAAACCGAACAGCATTGGGCCAATAGCGG
This sequence comes from Paenibacillus chondroitinus NBRC 15376, assembly GCF_004000765.1. Classification (GTDB taxonomy): domain Bacteria; phylum Bacillota; class Bacilli; order Paenibacillales; family NBRC-103111; genus Paenibacillus_E; species Paenibacillus_E chondroitinus. The sequence goes on from NZ_BILW01000030.1 coordinate 58,742, forward strand.
CCATGATATAACCAACGGTCTGAGCCATACCGGACAATTCCGCTGCTTCTTGAACGGTGCGAGTTCGTAGACTGAAGAAAATCATAGCTAAGGTAAATGAAAATGCACCGGCAATGCCAATAATAACCGCACACAGTGGTACAAGTGCATTGGTGTTCATGAATAAGCCACCTATACCAAGCAGATAAAGAACAGCCGTTAATAGGACGAGTGGTCTCTGGTTGCGCATGCGGCCTGCGAGGATTGGTACAAGGAGCGTGAACGGCAGCATGGAAAATTGAAGAAGAGAGAGCATCCAACCGCCTGCACTTTCCGACATTCCTCGGCTGACCAATATTTCCGGAAGCCAAGCAGCTAACATGTAAAAAATGATCGATTGCAAACCCATAAATGCTGTTACTTGCCATGCAAGTTTAGAATGCCACAAACTTGGCCTTTTATCATCGGCAACAGTAGAAATTTCAACAGTCACTGGTTTTGTGTTGCGCAGGCGGGGGAACCAGCTAACCATGGCCAGGATCGTCAGCATGCACCAACAAATTAAAGCACCTTGCCAGCCGAAGCCGGCATCACGCGCGAGGGGAATGCTGATTCCGGATGCCAGTGCTCCGCACAGATTCATAGAAACGGAATAAACGCCTGTCATTAACCCTACTTGATGGGAGAAATCCCTTTTTACGAGACTGGGTATAAGTACATTGCAGACGGAAATGGCAAGTCCAATCAAAATTGTTCCTGCAAATAAGGTTCCGGCGCCGTGAAGTGAGCGGCATACCGTTCCGAGGAACAGAACGACCAAGGCACTAAAAACCACACGCTCCATGCCATAACGCCTTGCGAGTTTGGGAGCGAATGGCGACATGAAAGCAAATGCGAGTAAAGGGACCGTCGTCAGCATACCGGCAACCGTATTTGAAATTCCCGTTGATTCCCGAATATAGCTGATTAGAGGTCCAACTGAAGTAATTGGCGCCCGCTGATTGGCAGCGACCAGAATGATGCCAAGGACAACTAACCATCCTAGTGTCAAGTTTGTAGAGTTCTTTATTTGAGTGGATGCTTGTAAGTGTTTCATCTTGTATTAACCTCTCTGTTGCTGAAAGTGTTCTTTGGAATGTTCGATGTAGATTCGTACGGTTTCCGCAGCTTGTGAACTGTCATTTTGTTGGATAGCAAGTAAAAGCATCTCATGATTTTGCAAATAATAACTAGGAGAGCTTAATTCCATAACATCTGAAATGGTTTCGCGAACGCCTTCGGTCATATGATTATAAAGTTCCATAAGTAAGGGGTTATGGGAAGCCGCGATGATCGAGCGGTGGAATGCAATGTCTGCTATGGCATAAGCTGCGTGGTCGCGGCTATGTACGGCAAGCTTGCAAGATTCGATGTGTTGCTGAATTTCCTCCAAATCATGTTCTGTTCGCCGTGATGCAGCTAAAATTGCCGCTTCACGCTCTAGCGCATGGCGAACCTCTAGCGTTTGCAATATATCACTCCTTTGAATGCGTTTCTTTAAAACAGGACCAAGAGCACTGGATGAGGATACGTAAGTTCCATCACCTTGCCTTGTCTTTAATAATCCTGCATGAGTTAGTGCGCGCATAGCTTCTCTCAACGTATTGCGACTGACCTGAAGCTCTTCCATGAGCTCAGGCTCAGTAGGAATCTTCATCCCAACCTGCCACACGCCACTTTCAATTAGTTGTTCAATTTGCATGGATGCCTGCTCGGCAAGTGACAGGCGGTTAGTTTTATTCAACATAACGTCCGCTCCTTAAACGTAGGATGATTGGTCGTTTATAGAATATCACTTCGTTAGGGGAATGACAAGACCGTTTTATTCCATTTGCCATTTTTTATACATACATCCAAAAGCCCTTCCTTAAGAGATCTTACTGAATATGCTAAAGTACAAGTTCCTTGGGGGTGAAAATATTGATACAACTGAACGGAATCGTAGGTGGAAAAGCTCCAATTGCAGTGGGAGCCCGAAAAACGGTACTCCTCCAGCAGATCGTGATTCGAGTGAAAAATCGCCAAAAGCTCATATTGAAAAACCTGAATTTTTTGTTTAATAATGAAGCCTTTGCTATCAAAATTGAGGCTGAGCCCTCTCCAGGCGTGTTTATCGCAAGAGGCGGGGCTGGCGACTTAATCCCCAATAAAGTGCTGGTTAACAATACTAGTGGATCAGAAGTGACGATTTTCTTGCTTATTAGCGCTGTAAATACGTCCAATAACACCAGATCTTTAAGTCGTTCCGACAGCTGGCGCCTGCTGCTTCAGCGCAAGTAGTTAGAAGTTCGCAAAAGGGTATGGGAGGTAGCATTAAGGGAATAATATGGATATTCTGTCGAGGTCGAATGGGGAGAAGTAATGTCGGTTAATGAGAAAATATCGAATACACAGTTTGGCTTACTAATTTTTAATTTTATATCTGCCTCAATCATTCTGACCGTTCCAGGGTCGATGGTGGCGTTCGCTAAGCAAAATGCCTGGTTGTCCATATTTCCTGCATCGGTAACAGGATTATTAACTGTTTGGGTTTTAACTACGCTTTCTAAGCGTTATCCGGGCTTGACCCTTATGCAATACACTTACAAAATTGTCGGTAAATGGCCCGGAAAACTTTTGGGCCTTTATTACATATATCACTGGTTTTTTTTAATTCCGGTCATCTTCATTAGCATGCCATGTTTATCAATACGGTATTGCTGCCGAAACCTAAGTATTATGATTCTGGCCGGTCTGACTGTTTATGCTGGAATTGAAGTCATTGGACGATGTAATGAACTACTTACACCACCTATTATTATTTTCTTGATATTGCTTTTGACAGTGTCAGTCAAAGATTTGGATTTTGAACAAGTGGAACCTTTTCTAGAGAAAGGACTGCTTCCAGTATTGTAAGGGGCAATGATCCCATCTTCATGGATGAGTCAAGTCTTTATTTTAGGATGGCTTCTTCCTTATTTGAATCAACCGAAAAAGGCGAGGAAGATCTCGATGATTGCACTGGGCGCAGTCGGCTGTCTTATCCTGCTGATAAACCTGGAAACAATCATGGTCTTTGGTGCGGTAACGGGAAAGATGAACTATTCTTATTTAAGAGTTATACAAATTGGCATTATTGGATCATTCGAACGTCTGGAAGCCATCGTTGTCGCTATATGGGTTATGGGAATCTTTGTGAAAATTTGTGTATTGCTGTTTATCTTTTGTATCAGTCTTAGTGAGTTTGTTGGCATCCGAAACTACCGGGAAATCATTACCCCGACAACACTCTTGTCGGTCATAGGTTCGCTTTAGATATTCAAAACAACAGCAGAATTCAAACAATATATAACGTTTTCCTTTCCGCTTGTTGCATTTATTGTGCATAATCTGTTGCCATTGACGCTTCTCATCATCGATTCAATAAAGAGAAAAATCAGCGCCTTATTGCCTTAAAATTATTTTTCCAATGGGTTCAACAGAGATTTCGTAGAGGACTAACAGATTAAGAATTTCAACTTTTTCAATAACAAGGGTGCCGATAAAAGGCCGATACTGCCATTAATCCGCCATACAATGAGGCATCTTTCCTTTTTTGTTGTCTCAACAACGATCGTATACGAATAACGGACCAAACGAGCAGTATACATAGAAAGGCACTGAGTCGCATAATCACTTCTTGATCTCCTGTTCTTTCAATTGTAGAGGCGCTCCCGCCATCATAATTATATATATTTTCCAAGTTTTATCGGAATATATGCCTAACCTTACCATTGGGTGTAAGTAACAAAATAAGCAGGCGCAATAGCGACCTGCTCTTTTTATTGATTTCGAAATAATTTACGGTAAAAATTCAAGAAGACGTTTTGAAGCTGCTGAAAGCGGTACGCCCTTCAGTGTAGCAATTCCGACGTGGCGCTCCGGAACGGAAGGGATCAGAGGTATTTCAACCAGTTTGCCTGAAGATAATTCCTCTGTTACATAATTGCGCACAATAAAAGTTAGGCCAAAACCGCTTTGTGCAAACTGTACAAGAAGATCAAGGCTGCCTAATTCAAATTCGGGTTTAAGACGAACACCGTGTGATATGGCAAACTCATCAAGAAAATTTCGTGTACTGCCACCCGGTTCAAGGAGCAACAAAGGGTATTGATGAAGCTTCTCCAGAGGGAATGGCCTTTCCGCTAGCGCTGCATAATCGTGATTTCCAACAAGACAGTCTTGTTGGGGAGAGCTTAATCGGAAGTTGATGTTCGGATCACTCGTAGGTAAGTTCACGATGCCAAAGTCAATTTTCCCCTCTTTTAGAAGTGTGATTGTTTCTGGTGTTGTTCGATTGGTCACGCGGATCTTAATGTCAGGAAACTCTTTGTGGAATTGTTCCAAATGCCTTAGCAGATAATGCTTGCAGAGTGTGTCGCTTGCCCCTATGTTAATCTCGCCGTACATAAGTTCTTGCATTTCAGCCATTTTTTTCTCGCCTATTTCTATAAAATGGATCGCTTGTTCTACGAATTTGAAGAGCACTTCACCTTCGGTTGTTAACGTTACACCTTTGGTAGTTCGAAAAAAAAGCAATCCGCCAAGGCTCGCTTCTAGTTGCTTTAGTGTGTGACTAACCGCTGGTTGAGTGATGTGAAGCCTTTCTGCGGCTTTCGTCAAACTGCCGAATTTAGCTGTCCAATAGAAAACTCGATACCATTCCATATTGAAGTCCATAGCCATTACCTCTGTTTATGATGAATATTATTTATATCAATTTTACTAATGTTATTATCGCCAATTATAATCATTGAAGTAGACCAATACAAGTGACGGAGGCGAGAAATTTGACGGTTACGGCAATCGTAGGAGCAAATTGGGGAGATGAAGGAAAGGGTAAAATGACGGATGTCCTTTCTGCAAAATCGTCTTATGTTGTGCGATATCAAGGCGGAAGCAACGCGGGGCATACGATTATTAACAATTACGGAAAATTTGCGCTTCATATGCTCCCTTCAGGAGTTTTTTATCCAAATGTGATGAATGTGATTGGTCCTGGAGTAGCGTTAGATGTGGATGCTTTCACTAGGGAGCGGGAAGAGTTGCTTGAAAGAGGTGTTCCTGAGCCGCGTTTATGCGTGTCGGATCGTGCGCAAATCGTACTTCCAATACATCGTTTATTAGATGAGCTGGAAGAGGAGCGGTTAGGTGCTCGCAGCTTTGGATCGACCAAACGGGGAATTGCGCCATTTTACATGGATAAATATGCAAAGCTTGGAATACAAGTATCGGATTTGTATGACAAACAGAGGCTGCTATTACGATTAGAACAATCACTAGAAGCAAAAAATGTCCTGCTTGAGAATTTGTATGGGCGGGAACCGATTCAACCTGAGGGTTTACTAGCGGAATTATTAGAGCAAGGCGAGAAACTCCGACCATTTGTTTGCGATACCACTACCATGCTCCACAACGCCTATGTGAACGGTGAGTCAATATTATTAGAAGGCCAACTCGGAGCACTTCGTGATCCAGATCATGGCATTTATCCTTATTCCACGTCATCTTCAACGCTTGCGGGATTTGCTCCCGTTGGTGCCGGCTTACCTCCTTATGCTATTAAGAAGGTCATGGCCGTCGTCAAATCATATTCAAGCTGTGTGGGAACTGGGCCGTTTGTATCCGAGTTGGATGGAATAGAAGCGGACGAACTGCGACGTTTAGGAGGGGATGCGGGAGAGTTTGGTGCAACGACGGGTCGACCTCGCCGTGTTGGTTGGTTCGATGTAGTAGCAACTCGTTACGGCTGTATGATACAAGGGGCAACAGAAGTGGCGTTGACAAATCTTGATGTGCTTGGATACTTGGATACGATTCCCGTTTGCGTTGGATATGAACTGCAGGATGGGACGATAACGGCTGATTTTCCAGTAAGCGCCAAGATCGATAAGGCCAAACCAATCTTGCAGCAGCATAAGGGTTGGAAATGCGATATTTCAAAAGCGCGCTCTTTCGACGAGCTGCCTATCGCTGCTCAACAATACGTCGCGTTCATTGAATCTGCCATTAATGTGCCAATAAAGTATGTTTCCGTAGGGCCAAGACGCGAACAACTAATAGGCATTTAAGAATTCTAGCACAGGGCTGCCGACATTCATGTTCGGCAGCCTTTGTTGAGGAAATGCTTTTTTCTAATTAACAATAATAATATAACAATATTCGATATTAATTTATTGATAAACAATAAATTATATGTTAAAGTCATTTTATTAATAAATTAGCGAGGTGCTCTATGAAACGGGGAACAACACTTTTTTTGAAGATGGCCGTTATTGTTATTGGAATTCCAATACTTGCTTTGTGCATATTTTTAGTGCCTAAGTTCGGGAATTTTGCTGGAGGATTATATCCAGATATGGCATATATGCAACCTCTCGTATTGATCGACATGTACGCGGCAGCGATACCATTTTACATTGCTCTGTATCAAGCATTTAAACTTTTAAGCTATATTGATAAGAACCTAGCATTCTCGGAATTATCCGTAACGAGCTTAAAGAAGATAAAATACTGCGCCATTACAATCAGTGGCTTGTACTTGTCAGGAATGCCACTATACTATTACATTGCGAGGAAAGTAGACCCTCCAATTATCACAGTCACCGGGTGGGTCATAATTTTCGCGTCTATCGTGATTGCCGTTTTTGCTGCAGTTCTCCAGAAGCTTTTACAGGAAGCAATTTATATAAAATCAGAAAATGAGTTAACAGTCTGAGGTGATTAACTTGGCGATTATCATCAATATTGATGTGATGTTAGCTAAACGGAAAATGAGTGTCACGGAGCTTGCGGAGAAGGTCGGAATTACGATGGCGAATCTCTCCATTCTGAAAAATGGGAAAGCAAAAGCGGTTCGTTTTTCAACGTTAGAAGCGATATGTAAGACTTTGGATTGTCAGCCAGGTGATATTTTGGAGTACAGAAGTGAGGAAGAGTGAAATAAAGAAACGACAGCCGACAGGGCTGCCGTTTTTCTCAGCCTAAACCCATCGTTTCTTGAGCCAGACGCGGTAAACCAAATAGACGGACGCCAAAAAAAGGATATACACGACGACGGACAAAACGAGCTTGCTAGTGCCAGCAAACAGACTGCTGCCAATGAACGCAAACAGAAGCATAGCAGGAATTTTGCCCAATGCAGAAGCAACGGCGAATGTAACGACAGGAACAGAAGTAATGGCAGGAATGACATTAACGACAGCCTGAGGGATAACCGGGATCAGTCGAGCTAGTAAAATCGTCAGGAACGGATTTTTTTCTATCGCGGTTTGGAGCTTTTCCAGTTTTTCATACTTGGACAAGTAGGCACGGCCCTGTTTTTGAAATAAGTAGCGAGCAAGCCAAAAAACAATGACAGACGCGATTGAAGCAGCAGTCCAACTAATTAAAGCGCCCATCAACGGGCCGTACATAAACCCGAGCATGCCGATAACGATTTTGTAAGGGATGATTGGTACGATAATAAAACCGAGTGCGGCCAAAAAAATAAGCAGAAGCGGGGCATCCCCATACTGCATCCAGTTCAAAATTTCATCCTTGAATACATAGACAGTAACTATGAGCACGAGATATATGCAGATGGTGAACCATTTCTTCATTTGGTAAGTTGTCTCCTTGGTCTGAATCGTTCATCTAACCTTGTTAGTCATATTTAGTGTAACACAATCATTATTCAAAGAGTTAACTTACTATACTCTCGTAAAGTATGTAAATAAAATTTCAGTACTTTTAAAAGAATCCTTAGTGTTTTATCATTAGATAGACAAGTTCGCAGAGATCAAAATGGAGGGAATGGAGCACATGAAATACCGGAAATTAGGTAAATCGGGACTAAAGGTTAGTGAGATTAGCTTAGGTAGTTGGCTTACATATGGCGGTTACGTTGAAAAGAAAAATGCAGTAGATTCAATTCATAATGCCTATGAACTCGGAATTAACTTTTTTGATACGGCTAACGTGTATGAACGTGGAGAAGCCGAGAAAGTGGTTGGAGAGGCGCTCGGCGGTTACTCCCGCGATTCATATGTACTTGCAACGAAAGTGTTTTGGCCTATGGGAACGGGTCCCAATGACCGGGGATTATCCCGTAAGCATGTTTTCGAGCAATTACATGCCAGCCTTAAGCGTCTGAACACGGACTATGTTGATATTTATTATTGCCACCGCTTCGATCCTGAAACACCTGTAGAGGAAACCCTTCGCACGATCGATGACATGGTGAGACAAGGCAAAATTTTGTATGCTGGAGTCAGCGAGTGGACTGCTGCACAAATGGCGGAAGCACTGGCGGTAGCTGATAAATATTTGCTTGATCGCATCGTCGTCAGTCAACCGGTCTACAACATGTTCAACCGCTATATCGAAAAAGAAGTAATCCCACTCGGTGAACAAAAAGGCATCGGCCAAGTCGTTTTCTCGCCACTGGCTCAGGGTCTTCTCAGCGGGAAGTACACATCGATCTCCGAAATTCCAGCAGATAGCCGTGCCGCTAAACTGGAAGGTATGAGAAACGGAATCACAGAGGAGAAAATCGCTAAGGTCGGACAGCTCAATGTTATCGCTAAGGAGCTGGGAATTACTGTAGCACAACTAGCCTTAGCTTGGATTTTGAGACAGCCTAATGTTGCGAGTGCGCTAGTGGGTGCAAGCCGTCCAGAGCAGGTAGAGGAAAATGCGAAGGCATCTGGTATCGAGCTTTCATCGGATCTACTCGATAAAATTGAAACTATTCTGGCTTAAAAAATAAACTTTTAGTAAAATAAGAAAGAAACTTGAAACCGGCCTTAATGGCCGGCTTTTTGTTTATTTTGATTTTTTATTCCGAGGAGAAGCATAGCTTTGAAAGCAAAATATATTATATGCAATGAATTCGGCGACCCTAAAGACGTGTTGAAAGTCGCTTATAAAACTATTCAGCCCCCAGAGGATAATGAAGTCCTTGTGCGAATGTTGGCACGACCGATCAATCCATCTGATTTGATACCGATTAGAGGTTCTTATGCACACCGAATTTCTTTACCTCATATTCCGGGTTATGAAGGGGTTGGCATCGTTGAAGAGGTTGGATCCTCCGTCTCTCAAAGCCTCATTGGTAAGCGTGTTTTACCTTTACGGGGAGAAGGGACGTGGCAAGAATTTGTTAAAACAACCGTTAACTTTGCCGTTCCTATTCCTAACTCTATAGATGATTTTACTGCGGCCCAGCTCTATATAAATCCAATTACAGCGTGGGTCATTTGTACGGAAGTGTTTGCACTAGGTCCAGACGATGTATTGGTAGTCAATGCGTGCGGCTCAGCGATCGGGCAAATTTTTGTGCAATTATCAAAGGTTCTGGGATTTCGGCTAATAGCGGTTACGAGAAATCATAAGTATACGGAAGGTTTACTTAGACTTGGCGCCGATTTTGTCATTAATACCTCTGAAGTCCCCTTACAGACGACCTTAATGGATCTAACGAACGGACAGGGTGCAGATGCCGCCATTGATTCTGTGGGAGGGACCTCAGGAACAGAATTAGCATTGTGCGTTCATAACAAGGGAACGTTTTTGACCATTGGGCTTTTATCCGGTATTCAAGTAAATTGGGCGGAAATTGCTAAAGCACAAGTGAATACGAAATTATTTCATTTGCGACATTGGAACCAGAAAGTATCGATAGAAACTTGGAAAGAGACCTTCAATCGTTTGATTACGTTATTAGACGAGAAAAAATTAAAACTCATGGTGGAGGGTTCGCATTACGATTTGTCAAATGTAAAAGAAGCTGTCAGTGTAATTGAATCTTCTATACACGGCAGTGGGAAGGTCTTTTTAACAAGTTAATATTTTCAAAAGGGGATTAGCTCATGCTGGATGATCGCAATTTTTTATTGGAGGCATTTATTGAAGCTGAGAAAGCCCAAGAGGCAGGCACCTATCCGATTGGAGCAGTGATCGTGGATTCCGACGGTAAGATGATTAGCAGAGGACATAACAAGGTCTTTACGCAAATAGATACAACTGCACACGCTGAGGTCGATGCCATTAGGAACGCTGGAGCAAAAATGCTCGATGCTAAGACCAAGAAATTTCTTAAAAAAGGTTATACCTTATACACAACATGCGAGCCTTGCCCGATGTGCAGTTGCACAATTCTATTATCTTTCAGTATTACTCGGGTTGTTTGGGCTGCAAATGATCGAGACATGGGAGCGATGAAAAAGTTTGTCGAAGGACCGCATTTTCAAGATCGTTTTAGTAAAATTTCTATTGAAGCAGCCCCTTACAGGGATTTAGAGATTCGTCAGAGGAAAATGCTTGCTGAATGGTCAATAAAACGAGGGTATGTAGATACCCACTGGCAACATCATAATGATGTTTAGAAATAACGGTAATTATTTCAACCCTAGTTTATCGTAGGAGGTATGGCTGCATATGTCAGAAGATCGAGTGAAACTCGCGCCAGGGTTCTGGTCCAGTTTGCGCTTAATAGGGATATCCCCTCAAGAAGTAGCGCGCCATGCCCGTCTATCCCTGACTGTTATCAACGACCCGGTCGTTACGACGGCCCAATACTATGCAATCTGGCAGGCTTACGCCGAACTTGTCGGCGATACCGCCACGGCAATCGTCAAACTGGCCACCGCATTCGAGACAGCGCAATATCCGCCGGCCGCCTTAGCAACGTTTCATGCCCGAGATTTCCGTGATGCTCTTATGCGTATGTCTCGTTATAAACAAATGTGCCCGCCAGAAAGCTTGTGTCTGCATCAAGAAGGAGAACATGTTGTCGTTGAACTAGGTTGGCAACAAGCCATTGAGCCTGGACCACCTGTACTGGTAGGCATTACATTAGCTTATCTCCTGGAACTCGGACGACGAGGAACCGGCCGCCCTCTCAAAGCTCATTCAGTTGAGCTCGTCCACGATATAGGAAACTCGAAAGTTCTCGAAGATTTTTTTGGCTGCTCGGTTCGAGTAGGTGCTTCTGATAACCGGCTTACGCTGTACGGTAGTGATCTGGACCGTCCATTTGTTTCTTATAATGAAGAACTCCTAGATATTCTAACGCCTACCTTGGATCGTCATTTGGATGAACATCAGAGCAGAGGCAAGCTCAGCAATAAAGTGAAATGGATTCTGTCGCGCTGCCTTTCGCGCGGGAGAATCGACATTCAAACCGTTGCCAAAGAGTTGGGAATGAGTGATCGCACCTTGCAGCGGCGCTTGACGGAAGAAGGAGCAAACTTTAAGCAGTTGTTGGTGCAAACCAGGCATGAGCAGGCGCTTTCCTATTTGGCAGACCCGTCACTGGAGATCAAAGAAATCGCTTTTCTCGTCGGCTACGAGGATCAGAACTCATTCTACCGGGCATTCCGCTCGTGGGAAGGGGAGACTCCGGCCAATTGGCGCCTTGTGCAAGAACATTGGCGTTCTTCGCTAGTTACCGAATAGTCGAATCCAGCTATCATTATCTGTATCCTCAACATAAGGAGTGCAGACAGATGGATATGGGTTTAAAAAATAAAACGGCATTAGTGACGGGTTCTACTAAGGGAATCGGTAAGGCAATTGCCTTGGAACTTGCCAAAGAAGGCGTTCATGTTCTTATAAATGGTAGGAGCAACGAAGAGGTTGAGCTTACAGTGAGGGAGATTCAGGCGAAATTTCCTGATACTCAGCCCAAAAGCGCGACAGCCGATCTCATAGATGCGCAGCAAAGGGAAGCTTTGTTCGTGAAGTTCCCTCAAGTGGATATTCTGGTCAATAATATGGGCATCTACGAAATCATGTCCTATGATGATATTGATGATGCCGAATGGGAGAAGTACTTCCGCACAAACGTGCTTGTCGCGAACAGTTTGACGAAGTTCTATCTGCCTTCCATGTTGAGCGTGAATGATGGACGCGTAATCTTTATCGCGAGTGAGGAAGCCATTATGCCTTCGGGACTGATGCCTCATTATGCCGTGACCAAATCGATGCTCCTCTCGTTATCCAAAAGTTTGTCTAAGCTGACCAAAGGATCGGAAGTCACCGTAAATACAATTATGCCCGGGCCAACACTTTCCGAGAATGTGCAAATGATTATTGAAAGCATGTATTCGAATGAAGAGATGACCTTCGAAGCGAAAGAAAAGGATTTTATGGCGAAGAACTTGCCGCAATCTGAAATCCAACGCTTCATACGACCAATGGAGATAGGTCGGCTAGCCGCATTTATCTGTAGTCCATATGCCTCCGCGTTCAAGGGCTCACCTATCCGAATGGATGGGGGAATGGTACCGACAATATTTTAATGAACGAATATGATGTTAGTAGACAAGTCTATCGAAGAAATGGATTTTATATACATGGGAAAATATGATTGGTATAATATCGTTGATCCTATTATTCCATTTCTATCGAACAGGAGTGTCAGACATGAGTTCAATTTGCAATTATTGCAGTAAAAACGAAGCACTGAACAATCTTATGATCGAAATCGGCCAGTTACGCGTATCAACCTTGTATTTGTTTAAGGAACAGACGTACCGGGGCCGCTGTATTGTCGCGCTAAATGAGCATGAAACGGAGTTTTTTCATCTGTCGCAGGAGAAGCAAGACGCTTATATGCGCGATGTAGCGCAAGTGGCAGCAGCCATTGAAAAAGCGTTCCAACCGGATAAAATTAACTACGGTGCATTTGGTGATACAATGCCGCATGTACATTTTCACATCGTACCGAAATATAAAGATGGCTACACCTGGGGAAAAATGTTTGAAATGAACCCAGCGGCAAACCTTCTTTTAATTGAGGAACAATACGGGGCACTTATAGATCAAATCAAAAGCCATCTATAAAGAAAGATAAGTATCCGCAGAAATTGCGGATCTTTTATTTTTTCGGAACAAAATTACTGTACCATCATGATTATTTTTGTCTGCAAAAAACTGTGGAATAAGCGTGTGGCACTGCCTGCGGGGACTGCGCCTGACGTAGGTGTAGCCGGGCTTACACTTGGCGACGGGGGAGGAAACTTTGGCATTGCTACAGCCTATACGTTTCGGGTTAGACCCATTTCAACGGTGTCAATATTTAGTGTCACATGGAAATGGAGTGATTTGGAGAAGGTGTTGCCAGTTTGGCAGCGCTGGGCTCTGTCCGTCACGAACCGTTTAACTTCTACAATCGAGGTTTCTGCCAAACAGGTAGGGACTATTGTATCTACCGGCCAATTGCTTGGCGGTGCAGAGGAGCTGCGTCGATTGATTAGACCGCTTTTGCTGGCAGGCACTCCGGTGAAGGTGCTGGTGAAGACAGTGCCTTTTATTGAAGCAACCAAATTTTTTGCCGAATCGGATTTACATTTGGAACCAAAATTTAAAATAAGCGGCGCCTACGGGTTTCAACCTTTACCAAGAGAAGGAGTCCGAATCATTCGTGACTTTTTATCCAAAGCACCCAACAGGCATTCTACCTTGTGGAGTCAAAGCTTAGGTGGTGCAGGTAGCGCAGTGAGTCGAGTATCACTTACTGCAACGGCCTATCCTCATCGAAAAGCTGAGATCATTTACGAACTGTCAGCACGCTGGAGGAACAACCGTGAGCAAGAGCGGAATATTCGGTGGGTAGAAAGGTTCCGCAGAGCGTTACGTCCCTTTGTTAAGGGGGATTATGTGAACTTTCCCGATTTGGCGATTAAAAACTGGCCCAAGGCGTATTACGGTGTGAACTTTGGCAGATTGAAGCAGGTGAAACGAACGTATGACCCCTATAATGTTTTTCGTTTTGCTCAGAGTATTCCAGTAGGTAAAAAGGCAAAAAAATAATAGCCTAGTGAGGTGTGAAAACTGTGATATTGGTTTGTAAAATCAGCTTTTCGTATGAAAATTGACCGTTTGCTGGCCATGACGGTGCTGCTGTTGAATCGCGGGCGTGTCAGTGCCAAAGATTTGGCTGAGCGTTTTGAAGTTTCGACGAAGACGATCTATCGGGATATGGAGACCCTGAATCAATCGGGTATTCCGATTGTGGCTCATCAGGGCATATCCGGAGGATTTGAAATCATGGAACCCTACGCCATGGCTCGGCAATTCTTAACGCTCAGTGAAATTGAAGCCATCGTCGCGGCGGTAAAAGGGATACATACCGCCGTGGATGACCGCGTGTTTGGCAATCTTTTGGATAAGGTAAAGGCGCTACTCAGTCGTGTAGATCGCCTTCAACTGGAGGAGCAGGGTGCGGGACTTGTTTTCGATTTCAATCCGTGGGGGCAAGGACCTGCAGCAAGGGATAAAGTGAATAGTTTGAGGCAAGCGATTGAGCATACAAGAAAAGTAAGTTTCAAGTACTTGAACATGAACGGTACGGAGAGCGAGCGAATTGTAGAGCCTGCCGTTTTAATTTTAAAAGGATACCTGTGGTATGTGCAGGCTTATTGCACGCTTCGAAGTGAATATCGAGTGTTTCGATTATCTCGTATACAAGAGCTGCGGGTGTTGGAGCAAACTTTTGTTAGAAAACAAGCCCCTTCGCTAGAGGGGTATGCGTGGGAGTCGGATTGGTCGAATACGAATTTGCATGACATGACATTTCAATTCGATTCGAAAGTTCGGCATCGTGTTGGGGATTCCTTCGATCCGGAACAAGTTAGAAGTCAAGACGTTGGTTCTTTACAGGTAAATGGACGCTTCGCCGAAGAGGAATGGCTTTACAGCATGCTGCTGAGTTACGGTGAACATGTCAGAGTCGAAGCACCAATTCACGTAGCAGAAGAAATGGTGAATCGGGCACGAAAAATTATAGAGCGATATCAGAAACTGGACAGATAGGTGTCCACGTTCTCCTTGTATGCTGATGATAAATACAAGGAGATGAGGATGAAATTATGCGTGCATATATAACCGAACAACCAGCAATCACACTAACAGGAGTTCATGTGCGAACAACAAACGCAGAGGAAGCGGGTCCAAATCGGCAGTTGCCGAAGCTGTGGGAAACGTATTTTCAAAGTCAAATCACCTCACAGACCCCGACAATCAATTCCCATCTGATCTATGCGCTCTATACGGATTATGAAAGTGATGCTTCAGGCGCATACACCACTCTGATCGGTCACGAAGTAGCCGGCGATAAGTTGCGAGACGAGGACAAGTTTCATACCGTGGAAGTGCCTGCGAGTAAATACTTGGTATTTACAACAGAAAAGGGCCCAGTTTATGAAGTGGTCGCACAGGCGTGGGGAAACATCTGGGCTTATTTTAAGGAGTCAAAGGAAGTAAGGGCATATACGGGAGATTACGAGCTGTATGACGCCGGAAATTTGGATCCTGAGCAAACACAATTACAGATTTTTATAGCAATTAAATAGCTAAAAAGGCGCCTAATGTAGGCGCTTTTTCTAATGTTTAATGTTACAGTTTGCTTCTCTTTGTTTAGAATGCGATAATGAAAAAACACCAAATTTTAGGAGGCATAAGAGAAATGAAATACATGGTTGATTATCAATTTACCAAGCCTGATCAAGGGATACACATACACAAAGGGTCAATTGAAATTGACATCGAAAGTGATGTGGAGTCGGAGATCATACAAAAGGCAAAAGAGATCGTTATGGAAAAAGAAGGCGTTACAGAAGTGAAAGTAGGTTTAATAAGTCCGGAATGTTAGGCCGCTCATACGAAGCGGCTTTTTTAATGAAAAAAACACGCATGTATCGTAGAGTAAGAAATCGAATTGAATGCATTGGAAAGCGCTTTCTAATCCCAATATGTGCTACAATTACACAGACCATACTTGCGAAGGAGCTAACCATGGGCATTAAGAATTATCTGTCGTTGACGAGATCATCTGTCTAAGCGAAACAACTAAAATTTGATGGGTGGAGATGGTTGGGTATGAATCTTTTTAATAACTGCGCAGGGAAAAGTTTACCTACTTCCCTTCAATGGATGAATGAACCACATGAATGGGAATTTTCTGAACAAAGTGAACTTATAATTACTGCGCCACCTCGAGCAGACTTTTTCCATAACCCAACAGAGGAAACCAGAAAAAATTCTGCTCCATTCCTTTATATGACAACTTATGAGAATTTCATTTTAACCAGTCGGGTCAGCGTAGACATACGTGAGCGGAATGATTCCGCATGCCTTATGGTCATGGCGGACGAGAATAA
Organism: Paenibacillus chondroitinus NBRC 15376; assembly: GCF_004000765.1. Classification (GTDB taxonomy): domain Bacteria; phylum Bacillota; class Bacilli; order Paenibacillales; family NBRC-103111; genus Paenibacillus_E; species Paenibacillus_E chondroitinus. The sequence goes on from NZ_BILW01000030.1 coordinate 74,923, forward strand.
CTGGGCCAAGTTATGTTATGAAGATTTTAGAGGCAGACCATCCATTATTAGTGTTGTAACGAAAGATATTTCGGATGATTGTATTGGTGACAATGTTGGGAATGTGAATCCTTTCTTAAGAGTATCTCGATATGAGAATTGCTTCGCTTTTCATTATTCTCTTGATGGTAATGAATGGGCATTAGTGCGGTATTTTGGAATGAAGAATAGTCAAAGTTTAAAAGTTGGTGTCGTTGCTCAGAGCCCAGTTGGTGAAGGATGTGCAGTGAAGTTCGATTCCTTGCATCTCTTAGCCAATACGAATAAAGATGTAAGAAATATTTGATCATTCCTGAAGGAAGTAGGTTTGTTAGTGAGAAGTGAACATTTATTAAAGCTCTTGCAAGAGAAGGAATTGCATACTGACCGTCCATTCGATGGGTGTAGCGAAGCAGAGATAAAGCTGCTGGAGCAAGAAATGGGAATCAGGTTACCTGAGTCTTATCGTCAATATTTACTTGCTGTCGGCCATTATTCAGGAAGATTGTTTCAAGGTACTGATATGCAATTCTCACAGCTAAAAAAACTTCAGGATGAAGCAAATGAATTATTACGAGAGAATAATAACCCGGTCGTGCTGCCAGCTGGCACTTTTGTTTTCTCCATTCATCAAGGCTATGAAATTAGATTTTTTGATTTAGCTGAAGGGGATAATCCTCCGGTCATGGAATGGTACGAGGGAAGCATGAAAGGGATAATTAAGCTTTATGATTCATTTGAAGAGTTTCTCGCCGATTCGATTTATCAGCATACAGTTATAAAGTGGCTTGATTAGTCTTAGGGGAAATAGTGAGTATTAATTAAACATATATTAAATTACTAAATTACTAAAATATCAAAATACCAAAGTAAAAAGTAACAAAGTCAGAAACAAGAGGGCTGCCGTGAGAACGGGCAGCTTTTTTGCGCTGTTTTGGGATTTACCACTTTGAGGAAATAATTGGGTGGCACCTTTTAAGTCCAAGCAATCTCTTAAAAACGTACATATTTTAGAAGTAGTATTTACTAACTAGTAAATATATTCTGCAAACCAGAGCAAATATCAACCATATGAATAGGAGGGAAGAACATAAATGGCTGTCTTATTAAGCGGTCCGATAGAAAACAATGCTATCAGTGGTACAAGGTCCACTCAACAGATAACAATATTAATAGATAATAGAGATACTGTTAATTCTGCATCTCTTATCATTCAAGGATATATCTTAAATGGTACAAGAACGTTATATGTACTTGATGTTTTGGATGTCTTTCCAAATCAAGTGCTGATCAAAAATTATTTTGCTAATTTCGATAGATTTGAATTCGTTTTTATAACAGGAGGCACCGCTGCAGATCAGACTGGAGTCTCCGTATGGGGAAAAAATGCATCCGGGCAGTTAGTTACAGCTCATCGGCTTGTAACATCTGAACTTTAATAATAGGAGGTTTTATATTATATGGCTATTTTGTCGACTGGGCCTATTGATAATAGTGCTGTCAGCGGAGTTAGACCAACTCAACAAGTAACGCTCATTATTGATAATCGGGATACTGTCAATTCTGCTTCTGTGGTCATTCAAGGTTATGTTTTAGACGGCACAAGAACATTATATGTTCTTGATGTATTGGATGTTTTACCAAATCAAGAGGTTACTAGAAGTTACTTTGCTAATTTTGATAGTTTCGAATTCGTATTTACAACAGGAGGTACTGCTGCAAAGCAGATCCAAATTTCCGTTTGGGGAAAATCGGCCACAGGTGAATTAGTAACAGCTCATCGGCTTGTTTCTTCTGAACTTTTGGCAGATAACACAGGAGCTACAGGACCTGCAGGAACTACAGGTGCAACCGGGGCAACAGGGACTACAGGCGCTACAGGCACTAACGGAGCAACAGGTGCTACTGGTGCAGCAGGAGCTACTGGCGCAGCAGGGGCTATTGGTGCAACTGGGGCTAGAGGTGCAACGGGAGCTACGGGCGCAGCAGGAACTAACGGCGCGACGGGTGCAACAGGCGCAGCGGGAGTTGCAGGCGCAACTGGGGCTAGAGGTGCGACAGGGGCTACGGGCGCAGCTGGAACAAACGGCGCGACGGGTGCAA
>NZ_BILW01000031.1 GCF_004000765.1 Paenibacillus chondroitinus NBRC 15376
AGAACAGCAAAATAGTGTCCCCTAGTTCCCTTCCCCTGGCCCTAGTCGCAGATTTGGTTTAAATAGTGCCCCGTAGTTCCCCTCACTCGCCAACAACACACCCTTGAGGAACGACCGTCCCCGCCAGATGTACCAAAGCACCAAAGCACCAAAGTCAGCTGCCCACCAAAGTTTTAGCTTCTAACAAATGCCACAACAAGCTTTTCTGAACATGCATTCTGTTCTCAGCTTGCTGATAAATAATAGAGTGCTCCGACTCAATCAAATCCTCTTCGATTTCATAGCCGGGATGAATGGGCATATCGTGCATGATATAAGGAGAATATCCGCTTAAATTTTGCTTATTAATTTGAAACGGCATCATAGTGCGAATCCTTCTATTTTTCTCCTCCTGATAGTCGGCATCATAAAAATGCTCCATATCAACCCAAGTGTCGGTATAAATAAAATCCGTTCTGCTAATAGCCTCAGACATACTGCTCAAGGTTTCAACGCACCCACTTGCATAGGCCGTACGCATCAATTCCTCATCCCATGAAGCCTCATTCACGATCGGAGTTACTAAAAAAAGTTTAATGCCTAATGTCACACAACCTGCTACCAAGGAATTGGCAACATTATTATGGATTCCTACATAGGTTAACGTTACGCCATCAAAGCTGCCTTTTACCTCGTAAATCGTCATCAAATCAGCTAATGCCTGACACGGGTGGTATTTATCGCAGCATCCATTAATGACAGGGACACTCGAATATTTCGCTAACTCCAGTAAATCAGCATGCTTCTTTAATCGAGCCATGATAACGTCACAGTTTCGTGAGGCATAACGAACTTCATACTGAATTGGGGATAGGCTAAAATTACTCGAATCCCAATCCATGGTTACAGCGTAACCGCCCATTTGATTCATGCCAGACTGGAAAGACAGATTGGTTCGTGTCGACGTTTTTTGAAAAAGCATGAATAACCCTTTTCTTTCAGATGAGTGGTAAAAATCCGTTGGATTGCGCTTGATTTCAATCCCTTTTTGAATAATGGCTAACAAAGTATCCTTATCGAGTTCTTTTAAAGACAATAAATGAGGAGTCACGCGATCACCACCATGTATATTAATACAATAAAATGAATATAAATTCATTTTATTGCAGGAATAAACCGGTGTCAACGGTTGAATCATTACAAGCAATCCTACTCCCCTACCATCGTCGGTGATTGCAAATGGAATCAACTCCCCGCTGCCTCAAAAATCACCGGCTGATCCCCCAGCTTCATTTTAACCGAATAGTAGTGCTCCCCTAGTGGAGACCTCTCCACATGCCCACCAGTAACTGTGCAGGCGCGCACCCAATCCGGCAGCTTGACGACGATATCCGTCTCCCGGTTAGCAGTTAGCTCCGCTCGGAACATCCCTGACTCGGTGTCCCACTTCATAGTGACTTTGCCCGTATGAAATCTCCAGCGGGACAATTTCCCTCGCTTCAATCTTCCAGGCAGCGCAGGCAGCAGCTTGATTATTCCCGGCGATACCTGGAGCAGCATCTCTTGAATGGCGTTCACCCAACCCAGATTGGCATCGAGCTGCACGGGCGCCGTCGGCATGTTCATCGACAGCCCCATCCCCCGCCAATCATTATGCAGGGTGAACAAGTTGGGCAGCAGGGTAGCTCTCGACATCATGTCCAGACAGTCCAGCGAGGCGTCACCATCGCCAAACCGAGCATACATTGCGGCCATGTGCGCGAGTGACCAACCGGTTTGCGCTCCGATCTCTCGTTTTCTCACGGCCGCCTCAAAAGCTTGAAACAGGGCGGAATCCGTCTCCCTAGTCACTTCGTGCCCTGGAAATACAGGATACAGATGCGACAAATGCCTGTGAGCGTACCGGTCCTCAAAATCTGCATGCACCCACTCACTCACCGCACCGTCACTGTTCACCCTATAGTCAGGCAGACGATTCAGCATGTCCTGCCATTCCTCGACTTCCTTCCCGGCATCCCCAACTGTTTGAACCGCCTCTATCAAATGTCGCAACAATTCCTTCAAAATAGCGATATCCATCGTCGCGTTTATCGCTGTAGGCATCGGATGCGCCAGCGGCTTGCCGTCCTTCGGCATATAATTGAGCGGTGTATTTTCCGGTGAGACAGAAGGGTAAATCTTGTATTGGCCCCTTTCGTCAAGGACAAGGAAATCTTTATAAAATTGCAGGGCTTCTCTCATGAACGGCAGCGCTCGCTCTTCCAGGAAGCCGGCTTCTTGCGTAAACTTAGCGTGTTCAACATAATGTTGTGCCAACCATCCAGCAGCTCCCGTCCAGTTTAAAATAACCGGTACGATCTGACTGGGAACTCCGACGCCTGCTGTCGTGCCTGCCGGTATGTAGATTCCCCGGCAGCCGTACAGCTTGCGGGCATTATCGCGGAAATCCTCCATCAGCGACTCGTAATACCGGAAAAGCGAAGGGACCAGCTCGCTTAATCCACCGACATGCGCATGCCAATACATCATTTGGATGTTCTCGTTAGCCATGTTATGGCTCCAGACCAGACGATAGTCTCCTCCCCATAATCCATACAAACCGAAGGGCTCAGCCTCCTCCGCCGTTGAGGTGCCGCTAAGGAATAAATACCTGCCGTAAGCCCACATTTTCCGGATAAGAGTCTCAGAAGCTTCTCCTTCATAGGCATCCAGCAGCAACCGCTCGTTCGAGCGCGAGTCCGGCTCTTCATCACCCAGAACAAGCTGCGCCGAGCGATAAAGCGGTCGATGCAGCGCGACATGCCGTTCCAGCAAGCCTTCATAAATAGCGCCAGCACCCATTTCCTCATCACGAAGCAGATCGGCAAGCTCCAATTTCAAACGAGGCCAATCTTCCGCTCGCTTCCCATGTGTAAATACTTTAACGAACACAAGCACTCGACTTGCTCCCATGAAACGGATTGCGCCATCTGCTCCAGTGGCTTGTCCGCCATCCGTTTGTCCGCCTTCCTGCACAACCCTCAGCACAGCTCCAAAATCAGTTCCGTCATCGTTAGCTGCCGAATACCACGCATAAGCTTCATCCGCCCCTGTTTCCACGGAGCTCTCCAGCTCCTTGTACTCCGGCGTGTCCGCCCAGCGGTCGCTTGGATGAAGCTGCAAACCGATTTCGCCGGTTATGCCGCTCCCCCCTACTCCGTTAATCGCATATACGATGCAATTATCGGCACGGGAAACGAACAGTTTCCGCTTATACCGGCAGTCTCCATCATTCCAAGCTACCGTTATTTCGCCGCTATCCATATCAAGCGTGCGGCTATACCCGCGAAAAGCCTGCTTGCTGGGCATCGTCAGACGGATGGCGGCCAGTGGAAAACGGGAGGCCAGCTTCGTCCCGTATCCCTGCTCTTTCAGGGCATTCGCCAGCTGCCAACTCGCTTCCTGATAGCGCCCCTCGTCCATCAACTTCCGCGTCCGCTCAAGCGTGAAGCTGACATCGGGAAGCTCATCTCGTTGTCCCCAGTGCCACAACTTCGCATGGTTCAGCAGCACCGTTTCCTCCTGAACACCACCGAATACGGACGCGCCAAGCACGCCGTTCCCGGCAGGCTGCGCCTCGCGCCACATATTCCGCCACCAGGAGGCCGGGTAGCTCATCGTCAGCTTATCTTCGTTACGATTTTCCAGTTGATCCGGCATCTTATTCCTCACAAGACTCGCGCAGCTGCTCCATCTCAAGTGTGGCAAGCAGCAGCGGAGCAACCCCCATCAACACATCGCTTACGATCGCTTCGCTTAAATAATACGCATAAGAGCCGTCACGGTATTTTCGGCCGCCAAGGCCCGCACCATGACAGATCTGATGCAGATGCACACCCTGCTCATCTTCCGTCACGAAACGCTGCAGGATACCTTCATAAGCTCGCTCTACGACACTCCGGTCGATTTCCGCCAAATAGTGCAGCCTGATTCCCTTCGCAATCGCATAAGTCAACATGCAGGAGCCCGACGACTCCAGATAGTTCCCTTGTTGGCCATTGCAATCCATAACCTGGTACCAAACGCCGCTTTCTTGGTCCTGCGCACGTACAACGCTATTGGCCATCCTTTCAAAAATACCCATGAGCTGCCCGCGTTTCGGGTGCCCGATTGGAAAATACTCAAGCGCGTCCACCAGCGCCATGGCATACCAGCCCATGGCCCGTCCCCATACATGTCTCGATTGGCCTGTTCCGCTGGCGCACCATCGCTGCTCTTGGGTTTCGTCCCAAGCATGATGCAGCAGACCCGTCTGCGGATTGCGCGTATGCCGCTCGACCAGCAGCAACTGATGAGCGGCCTCATCGAACCAGCTGTTGTCTTGGAAGGTGTGGGCATATTCAGCCATAAAAGGCGAAGACATATATAAGCCGTCCAACCACATTTGGAAGGGATAGATTTTTTTATGCCAAAATCCACCTTCACTCGTACGGGGTTGACCAACAAGCTGAGTGAGCAGCAACCGCGCCGCAGCCTCATATTTCGCTTCGCCTGTTTCCCTCCATAAACGGAAAAGGTTTTTTCCTTTATTAATATGATCAAGGTTGTAATCGTTAAGCTTGTAACCGCGTATCGAGCCGTCTTCTTGAATAAATACGTCCATATGCCGCTTGACGAAATCATGATATTTCGCATCGCCCGTCCAATCCCCCAGCTTATCGATGGCTGCAAGCGCCATTCCAGCGACATATCCCCATTGGTTGGCCATTTTCGGGTGGTAACCGTCTTGACTCTGCGACAAAATCGCTTCGCCGACCTTGACGGACATTCGTTCGATTTTCGTATCCAGCATGGAAGCCTTCATGGCTTATGCCCCCTCTCGCTTCATTTGTTATGGCGTGAATAACGGCAATACGGTAAAGTCCTCCGGGACATGAACCAAATACAAATTCCCATACCCGTTTTTGTCGCTCGTAAATAGCACACGCTTGCCTTGCGCATCAAAACGCGGATGGGCATGCACTTTCTGCGAATGAAAGCTGCAGCGCAGCTCGCACAGCATGCGAGGTCCGTTGTAAACCCCCTCCTGTTTTTTCCATATGCTCAGCGTCTTCACCGCACTTTTGCCGTCAACAATGGCTTGCCCCAAACCGTCTGCATACCCATGCCACGTATCAAAATGAAAATTCGTTTCTTCCAGCTCTGTATTGTCATACCGGATGCTGCCGAAGAAATTCGTTCCGTTCGTACGGAACCCGTGGTAGCCAATCGTTACGCCGTCAGGATAAAAAAATTCGTGGCCGACCTTCTCCTCCGGCTCAAGACGCTCACGAATTTTCCACGCTTTGCCGGTGCGCAAATCCAGTCCCCAAATGCGATGATCAACCAAGTGCCAAGGTCCCTCATGACAAAAAGTCATCAGCCAAGGCTCTTTGGGAGACGCATTGATATGCGTAATAAAGCGATGTGCTTCATAAATGGTTTCTGCGCCTCCATTCACTGCGTCAATGCGTATGATCATGCTGTGGGGAGCCGCTTCCATGAGTTCTCGATGTCCCACATAACCGTTGCCGAGATCCAGTCGAATCCGGTGCGATAAGTCTTCTTGGACACATGTACAGACATGCCGCCCATCGGCGCTGGCGCTTACATTACCGAGGTGATATCCCTGTGGCGCTTCATAAACCACTTTTTCATCGAAATCTCCGAGTAAATCCAGGCGAATAATCCGCGTTCCGAGCTTAATGTATACAGCGCTCCCATCCGGCAGCAAACAAGCATCGATATGATCATTTCCCGGGTAATTAGTCAGCTGCGTAATCTCTCCGCTCTCCACATGCATGCTGTACAAATTGGTGCTGTTGCCACGATCCGAGACGAAGATAAGACGCTGTTCATCATCATACCAACCGCTTTCCGTAAAATATAAATGATGGCTGTGTGACTTGTAATCCGTCAGCTGTATCACTTCAAGGCCAGTGAATCGGTCGGTTGCCGATTTGCGTTCCGAGGGCCATATTGTTCCTTTTCCCATACGCTCTCCTCCTGATTATTCATTTCGTTCAACCTGCAAGTTGACTTACAACCAAGGCTTTAATCCATCCCATTTCACGTTCCAGCTGCCATCCTGCGGAAAACCCGGGTTATTCAAATTCGAGCCACCTTCCCAGCCGGCAGCCATCATCGCAACAGCCGTCAGTAACCCTCCGTTACCTGGCAAATACGCTGACAAACCCGGCCGTTGATAGTTATGACCATTGGTTAAATACGTATTTTTGGCAGCATCCATCAACAGGAAGTCGACGGCCAGATCCGGTTCACCAAGCCTTGCCGCCGTCATGGCGCACATTGGGAAGTCCCATCCCCAGGCGGATCCCCATTTCCATACCTCTTTCACCTTCAACAGCGTGTTAAGCATCACTTCGCGATCAATCATCGTGCCAGGTAAAACGCCAAGCGCACCGAGCATGGAGGGATGATCATGATTCTTAGCTGTAAAAGTATCCGGACACAGCTCATGGGCCAGATACACCCCTTCTGCCTGCGGAGGAGCGGCCATCATCCTAGCAACTTGCACCCACTTTGCATCAGGTTTCTCTTGTAACAGTTCCGCCCAACGAATCGCGATCTCCAGGCCATATTTCCAGTACTCGAGCTCGTACGGAGGATTTTTACTGCCTGCAAGCGAGTGGCACTCCTGCGCCGGGATTAACGGCGGGCCTAGATCAAAGACTTGCTTCGCTTCGTCCCAATGCGCATAAGAGACCATGAAATCCGCCGATTCATAAACAATATCGCGGAAACGCTCCAGCAGCTCTCTTGTCGGCTGAGCTTTATAACATAACTCAGCGAGCGTCATCGGGTGCGGCTGCTGCCAGATCAACCCTGGCGCGACAGGCGAAGGGCACGGTTTTCCTTCAAAGTCGACCATTTTGGGCCAGCGGGCGCCTTCATATCCTTGCGATTGAGCGAGCTCGCGAGCAACCGGTAAGATCCGGCTGTACCAATCCATGCTTTTCAGCAAAATATGTTCCCTTCCCCACAATGGAAAATGCGCTCCATGCCACCAATGCATCTCCAAGTGGGATTTGCCGAACCAGCTGTTGTACATAAGTCCTGTCTCTTGCGGCGGCAAGGAGCCGCCACTGTGCATAGCACACAGGAACTGCGACAGCACAACGCGTCGTTCAAGCTCATAGGCTCTGGGGTCCGAGCTGCCAGAGAAATCGATTGCCGCCCCGCCGAGCCAAAATTGCTCCCAGTGGAGTTTGCTTGCTGCCATCGTCTCTTCAAATGACGGCGCTGTATGTGCCGATTCTGGAGCAAAAGTTACAGAAAATTCAATTAATTTAACTTGCTCTGATGGAGGGAGCAGCGTGAACTCATGCGCTCCTGTCCGCATAAGGCTGCCGGCACTCCATGCCCAGCGCACCTCGTATTTATCTTCGTCCATCGTACGTACCAACAAGGCTTCGCTGCCGCTGCCTTCGCGCAGTTCCGTCCTGTGCCTATCGTCGTTCTCCCAGTCAGGAAATACAGCCTTCGCCCAGCCTGTATTCGTCATATCGGGCGCCGGGAAACGCATGAACACTTGCAGCCGGCCTTGTGCAATTAAACCGGATTCCACCCGCACAGCCATCGCATCAATGGAGGGATGGCAAGCTGTGGTAACATGAACCGGGACGCCTTGAATGGCATACGAGCTAGTCAACACGCCCGACCAGAGATCGAGCTGCTGGCTGATCGGCGTCACATCGGCCGCTTCCGCCACTTCACCCGATTCCAGCAGGAAGCGAAAAGAAACTCGGCCTAATTGCAGGCGATGCGGGTTCATCCTCAGCCAGTGATAAGCCTCCGCCGTACTCCCGGGTTTCATCGGGTAACCAACCAGTCTGCCATGCGTTTCGAACATTTGGTATTCAACATCTTGATCCGTAAATCGATTTCGACCGCCCGTATAGTGCCAACCCCAATTGGACTGTGTGCCAAGCGGTACCTCATATTGATCCGGGAATGACTGTAGTCCGGTGATGTCCGCACTAAAGGCGAATTCGCCGTTCCCTACGGAAAATGGGGACAAAGGGTCCCATTTGTTCAACTCGGGATTATGCCGTTGTACGATCTGTCGTCTGTCCATAGTTCCTCCTAGGTTCGCTTATCCGATTCGACTGACGCAACTTGTCTATTCCAGCATCGCGTCCGTACGGGTTCTCATCATATCCCGGTATTTGCCCGGGGTTATATTCTTGAATTTGCGGAAGCTTCGAATGAAGCTGTTCTCATGCTGGTAACCAACCATGACCGCAATGTCCGAAATCTTGTTTTCGGTCTTCAGCAGCAGGTCCGCCGCACGTTCCAAACGCAGGCGCGTCAAATAGTTATAGATCGTTTCTCCCGTTTCCTGCTTGAAAATCTGACTTGCCAAGCTGCTGCTAATTCCCACATCGTCAGCAATCTCCGGAATCCCGATGGTCTCGCTCAAATGCTGCTTCATATACTCAATCATGCGGTGGCATGTAATAAAATCCTTGCTTTGAATGAGTTTGTGGAAGCGCTGAACCAACGGCTGAACCCGCTTACAGAGATCCTCTTGGATATCCCCCAGATGAAAGGTATAGTAGCTCTCGAACGCGCTGCCCTCCGCACATTCGTCATCAGCCTGCCATAACTGCTCTATGCGTTCAAGCACAGCCCGTAAAAACGTTAAAGCCGCTGATGGATACCCGTATTGGCTTCGAACATCGGAGATTAGACGTTCAACCGCTTCCAGCGATCCGGTTTCGTCCCCCGATTCAATCAATTGCGAAAGCTCTTCCAGCTTTCCTTCATCCACGACCGTCTCCCTAACTTCATGCCCCGATACTTCATGAAACGGGATAATCTGCCCATAACCTTGATACAGCCGGTAGTTCAGGGCATTCTCCGCTTCCAGCATCGCCTGGCGCAGCCGGGCAACTTCCGTTTGAGGGGTACTTACTCCCACCGAAACGCTGAACTTGAGCAGTCTGGAAACTACCTCAACAGCTTCCTCCAGCTTGCGCTCAAGCACGGTTCCCGCTTCAAGCGGTTGTAACAATATCGCCATCTTGTCTTTGCCAAAATCGGCGCATACAACCCGCCACCTCTGCTCGAACAGCTCGGCGACGATGTTCGCCATGGCGAACTTTAATAACGATTGATCGTCGCCCGTGTACTTCCGCGACCAATCCTCATATCGGTCGATTGAAATGACCGCTACCGTAACAGGCTCAGATGACCATTCGCCAAAGTAACGATGCCACTTTTCCTCAATATCCCGCTTGCCGGTCAAGTTCCCCGTGTACATATCGTATAGCAGTTTGGATGAAGCCTCTGACATCGTTTCTCTGACGAGCTGAGACAGATGGGCATGGTTGCTAAGCAGTTCACCGGCCAATTTCTCCAAATCGATGCCTTCGGGATTCATGGACTTGCGGTCGTAGCTGCTAAACAGCTGCATCAGCCTGCGGGCCGGTCGGAAAGCAGCGGCATTAATATAGAAAATCGTCGCGCAACCGAGCGCCAGCGCAGCTACGGAAACGGTCAACACGACATTGCGCACCTTCTTGGACTTAGCTAGTAAACTGTCCTGCACGACAATGGATACGTATTTCCAGCCCGTTACTGGCGAAACAAGCTGATTCACCAGCAGTTTTCGGTACTGATGGGTAATGTCACTGCTGCCATCTTCCCGAAGTTGAGCCAACGCCTGTCGAATCGACTCCTGATCGAAATCATAGTTGGAGACCGCGTACAGGATCTCATCATGCTCGTCGATGATGTAGCGCATCCGATTTAAATTATTGAGCACGGGAGGATTCAGCTTAGCGAACAATTCCTCATCCTTGAGATTGACAGTGACAATCCCCTTAAACTGGCCTTGAATCATAATTTTACGAAACAGCGTAACTTCGGAGCCCTTTCTACCCGCGCCTTCCGGCACTTGACGTTTTTTGATGACCGTCATCCCGTCGCCGAACTCGTCCACCACGTTAATCCAATCCGAATCGTCAAAGTTCAGCTTGTTCGAGCTGTAGCCCTGCGGAATCGCAATGAAGCTCCCTTTTGTCATGTCATACACATAGATGCTCTTGATATATTTAGAATTGCCTATTAGGGTTGACAGCAACTGATAAATGTCCGATATGTTGGCGTACGAATTCTGCACCTCACTGGTCAGAAACTTATAAATATTGGTGTTCAATGCAACCTGAATGGCAGCCTTATCACTCTCTTTGATCGCGTCATCAATGACGTTCATATTCAATTGAAGCATTTGGCGCTGCGGCTCGCTGAGTTCTTCCTGCAGGACAGACTTTGACGTATAGTAGGATGTCAAGCTGACGGCCAGAATAATGAGAAACACCGATATGGTTAAAATGAGTACGAGCCGGGTCTGCGTATGGGCTAAATTGTATTTCAGCCACTTCTTCAAGGATTGCGTCACGTTAGAGTTCCCACCTTATTAGGAGATCTTACCATTATAACGCGATCTGTTCCCTCGCGACACGATCCTTTCCAATGATTCCCTCTCATTCTCACTCTTGAACACCTCAGCTTTTCATACCTAAGCTGTTCATCATGGCGTTCGCTTCAATGCCGGCCAAAAGCACAATGCCAATCCCGTGTGTGTCATTCAAGTTCCAGCCAAGCTCATGCTTATAATAAGCGTTCGAGTAGGACCAGCTGGAGCCTTTGCATACGCCGTACAAGTTCCCGTGCTTATCGATGACGCGAGCGCATAAGCCATTCCAGCCGGACATCACCGCCCGAGTGAATGCTTGTGGCTCCAGCAACCAACCGTGCCGCACGCCGAGTGCAAAACCGTACATGAACATGGATGTACACGATGCTTCCTCATATGACTCAGGATCTGTCAATACCTGGTGCCACAGGCCGTTTTTGCCCTGCAGCCGGAGATACCCTTCCGCCAACTCCCGGTAAAAGCGAAGGATCTCCTTGTAGCTGGAATGCCCTTTCGGCAGCGCTTGCAATAACACGGAGAGCGAGAAAAAGACCCAGCCGTTTCCCCGCCCCCAAGTCGTCAATGACGGCTTGCAGCTGCTTACGTCATACACATGAGACATGATTTGCTGCTCAGGCATATATAAATACTTTTTATACAAAAGCAGTTGACGGGAAGCTTCCTCTACATATCGCATATCCCCGGATAGCTCGCTATAACGGCATAGGAACGGCACACTCATGTACATATCATCGCACCACATCGTGTTATGCATACTCGGGGATACGCCGATACGTCGGTAAAGCGTTCCGTCTTCCAGACGATCCTGTACATTCATAATGTAATGGGCGATGTCGTCTGAAACCGCACGCGCTCCCTTCAACTGCCGTAACCTGTTCGCTAGAATAGCAAGTGCTCCGAAAGACCCACAGTCATCCAGGCTGTCAATATGCGATAACTGATTATTTAATCCTGCCGCTCCAAATTGCTTCCGATCCCAGAGGGAATACGCATAGGTTGACGTCGCAAATTCCACGTGACGAGTTACGTAATCCGTCATGTCGCTGCGCGCTAGCAAACGGCTTGTCTCTAGCAGCCCGAACAAGGTTACGCCAAGCGGGTAGTTCCAACGGCCGAAGAGCTCGTTCTCCAGAAAGGGTCTAACGAAAGCTTCAGGCTCATTCGTTGTCCAGAACACCTCACCTGAAGAGCCGGCCGCAACCGTATCCATCTTCATGTAGTCATTAGCTCGCAGCTCGGCGTCAGCAGCGAAAGGCCCCAGATGCAGCCATTTGCCTGCATAGCCATGGACTTTGACCGGCGAGTGCAGTACGGCATTCGTCAAATTCTCATGCAGCTGAAACCCCCAACTCTCCTCACTGCACGTGCTGTATGCCACGAGGCTTCCGCTTCGCCGGCACGATTCTAAATTAAAACTGAACGAACCTGCCCCGGCAGCTTCATAAACCTTATGTCCATTCCAAATGAAGGTTACAGGGCCATAGGCGACCCCCGATATGGTAACAGGACCGGTCATCGCCGGGTCGACTCGGACGGATGTCCAAGAGATAGCCTTTAAACCCGGGGACAAACCGTAGAGTTGTTCCAACCGGCCTTGCCAGTCACTGGTGTCTGCGCGCTTCGGCAGCCAAGACGCCGCACCACTTACTACTTGTTCACTCATCGTCGCAGCTGGCATTTGTGGAAGCGGACTATCCATCGGAGACGTATAGATCCAGCCCTCTTCCCCCTGACGCTCTAGTGAAGGCGCAAGAAAGGTATAGGGCTTATTCTTGCGATTGCCAGAGCCAATTTCCGCTCCGCATCGTCCATCTGCACGTTGGCCAAGCTCCAAAAGAAAATGGTTCCAGCCCCGCACCAGCCCAATCTTCAGTTTCAGCGGAGGTGCCTCTTCCGCTTCCTCTTCAGGGGCAGAGCCAAAACGCTGCTCCCCGTTGTGGTACAATCGGACAGGCCCGAGACATCGAAGCAGAAAGATAAACTCTTGCGGCTCCTCGATCCACAGCTTCGCCCAGGCATATACACGCTGTCCCGCATGCATCTCCGGAAAAATACGTTCAATCGGAAACGAATACGTGTGATTTTCCAACTTGCGGATTTCACTAGCCCGTGTGACTCTGTATACCGGACCGTGAGGCGGATGCTCACCAATATAACGTTGAGCCATTACGGTCAGAACATGGGGAATGTTGGTTCCATCCGTTTGGGCGGCCATACTTTCCTCTGGATCTATATAGCGGGTTAAAGATGTCGTCATTGTCCTGCCACTCCTTTCCCGCTTAAACTGAGAGCCTTCTCCGTGAATCCTCCATGAAGCACTTCCTCAATGGTAACCGGACGGTGTTCCTTCACAGAGCGCCATACAGCTTCCCCAGTCGCCACGGAGAACGCGCCATCCACAGCTCCGGATAAAATTCGATAAGGCCGCAGACGATCTTCGCCCATAAATAAATCCTCCAGCAATAGCGGGTCTCCGCCTCCATGCCCGCCTTCTCGGTGCACGACATGGATCGTTTCCTTAGAGCCAAACAGCGGGAAATAATCGATGGTCTGCACCGGCGTCGGAAATGGGGTGCGGCTCGGCATATGATACTCCACCGACTCAAGTCTCCCCTTTGTGCCGTTAATAGCCAATCGATATCCCTCGTACGGCAAAGAGAAGTTAACCGAATAACTGAGGAGTGCGCCACCGTTATATTTGACCGTTGCTGCATAGGTATCCTCGATATCAATTTGTGAATCGAAAATACATTGATCAGGCCGATAGTCCGAGTAAGGAAACTTGCTTTTCACTGCACCCAGCGAATCTAGATGATCGTCCTGCACTTGAATATTTTTGCTCCGTGTGTTCCAACGTGAGTAGTAGTCGCATTCCGCCTTTAGCTCACAGGTCGTGCAGAAACGGCCATCCTCCTTCTTGGGGTTCGCTTCCCCTTCAGCTCCATAATAATTCAAGGCGCCATATGCGAACACCTCGACGGGCTGCTGCTCGATCCACCAATTCACCAGATCGAAATGATGCGTGCATTTATGGATGGATAACCCTCCGGACAGCTCTCTAACTCGATTCCAACGTTTAAAATAACTTGAACCATGATAGGTATCGAGATACCAATTCAAGTCAATCGAGGTAATCCTGCCAAGCTTGCCTTCCAGTAGCATTTCCTTAATTTTCGTATGAATGGGCGCATATCGGTAATTGAAAGTAACGGTGACCGTCCCTTTACTTGCTGACTCCGCCTCCAATACACGCCTTGCGTCCTCTCCTGTTGTCACCATCGGCTTCTCCGTGATCACGTCTAAATCATGCTCAAGGGCTGCTATAATATATTGCGCATGTGTATCGTCACGCCCAGCGACAATGATAACGTCCGGGCGCGTCTCTTCCACCATCCGGTCAAATTCATGCTCGCCGTAAGTACGGACTTCCTGCTGCTCTGGAAATCTCGTTCGAAACAGTTCAAAGCGAGCTTGGTCGCGATCCAGTAAGCCGACGAGCTCGCTTCTTGCGGAGAATGTCGACGTAATGGGCTTGGCGAACATGCCAAGCGCTCGACCGCTTACCCCGCAGATTGCATATCGCTTTTTCATGAGCTACATCCCCTTCTATGGCTGCTGTCATTAATCTTCTCAGCGCGTTCGGGCCCGCAGGAAACTGAACCGTCTCTGCGGGCACACCATACGCCGGATACGTTGTTACTTCTTCACTTTTGCGTACCATTCTTGGGCGCGCTGCGTGACCTTGTCGCCTCCCGATTTGTTCCAACGATCCACAAACTCATCGAATTTCGCCATCGGCCATTCACCGATCACAATTTTGGTCAAATATTCTTGGAAAAGCTTATGCGATTGAATATCCGGGAAACCTTCGTATACCGTGTTGGGCAGTCCGTCTCCTGCGATTCGTCGGGCATCCGCTGTATTGACGGTGAAAATATCCTGCACCATCTTCTGCATATTCTCTGGAATGGTTTCCTTGATCCGGATATCCATATCTTCTTTGGTCGTCAGGTTACGCATGCCGAGAGCAAGAGGGCGGCTGTCCTCTGGTGGCAGCAGAACCTTTTTGCCATTCACGACTTGATGTTGAAGTCCTTCAATCCCAAACCGGATGAACTCATCGTTGTTTGTATCATAGAAGAAGTCGAGCAGCTTCAGGGATGCTTCGGCTTTGTTTTTTGCTGCTGCAGGAATGATCCATTCCGGCTCCCCCATCGTTTTCATCGTAACAAAACCTTGGAAACCGTCTACTTTAGGCACGGGCATGCCAACGATATAAGCATCAGGAGCCCCCTTCAGCATCGCTGTATAGCGATCGCGCACACTTGCCGGGAGGTGGTACCAGCTGCCAACCAGATTATTGTTGATTTTGGCCTGCCATACGTCCCCTTTGTTAAGGAATGTCTCGTTATCGAGCAGCTTCTCTGCATACAACTCGCGGATATATCCGATAGCGGCCTTCATGTTAGGGGTAACGCCCGCATACTGAATTTTGCCGTCATACAGGTCCCACTCCGGACTCCCCTCCCACATGGCGACACCGTACATGCCAAACAGGTGATCCATCCATTTGCCGAATTCCCGGCCTGAGGTCGGCAGCTCGTCTTTTAAACCGTTGCCGTTTGGATCCTTGTCGCGGAAGGCCTTCAGTACTTCCTTATAATCAGCTGCTGTCTTCGGCATAGGCAATCCGACCTTATCCAGCCAATCCTTACGAATCATCGGTGCACGTTCAGGGACGAGAAACACCTTCGGCACATAATAAATATGGCCATCGGACGAGGCCGAACGAACGACATCCCACGCCTCCTTGGGAATGTTTTTCCATACATTAGGTGCGTACTTTGGAAGAAGATCTTCCAATGGCAGCGCTCCGCCTTGTTTGATCAACGTCTGCTCAATGCCGCCAATCGGACGAAGGATGTCCGGCAAATCGTTCGAAGCAATCATCAGATTGAGAAACTCTGTCGGTTCTGAGCCCGGAGGTGTGGTCGTCAGTTGATATTCTACACCCGTTTTCTCAGCTACATATTTGACGTGCGCGTTATTCGCATCCGGAATGGTGCCTACGCCCATATGACTTTTGAACACCTTTACCTGTACAAGCTTGCCGTTCTGGGCGGCGCCTTCCGCGACTGGGGTTTTGTCACCGGTTTGCGCACAACCCGCAAGGACTGTAACTGCAAGCAGCGAAGCCGCCGCCGTAATCGCTCCCTTTTTCCCGAATAAACGTTTCTTCATGCATGTATCCTCCCTTTTTATAGCACATCATATGATAAAGCCAGCCGTATTGCGGTCTTTACTCTTTCAGCGAGCCTAGCATGGAACCCTTTACAAAATACTTCTGCAAGTACGGGTATACTAAAATAATCGGCACTGTTGCGAACAGTATTGTTGCCGCTTTCAATGTTGTCGTATTGAAATCGTAATCGCCAAGGAACAGATTCACAGCAGCCAGTTCCTCCGGTGACTGCAAGTAAGCGCGCAGCTTCATTTGCAGCGGCCATTTGTTGGGATCACGGATGAACAGCACGGCTCTCTGGAAAGTATTCCAATACCCGACGGCATAAAACAAACTAACCGTCGCAAGCACCGGCTTGGATAAAGGCAGATAGATCCGGAACAAAATACCTGCATCGGTGCAGCCATCCATTCGCGCTGAATCATCGAGCTCCGCCGGGATCCCCATAAAAAACGTTCGAATAATAATCATGTTAAACGTTCCAATTAATCCTGGCAAAATAAGCGACCACAGGGAATTCATCATGCCCAGCTCCCGAACGGTCAGGAAAAAGGGGATCATCGGCGCATTAAAAATCATCGTAATGATCACAGCCAGCATAAACGGCTTGCGAATGAGAAATTCCTTGCGGGACAGCGGAAACGCTGTCAATACGGAGAACAGCATGCTCAGCAGTGTCCCAACAATCGTGATGTATAGCGTTACGCCAAATGCGCTCCATAATCCCTTATTTTGCAGGATATGCCCCCACGATGCCCAGGTAAATTCTACCGGTAGCAAGAACACTGTTTTCGAATCCGCCGCAAGGGGTGAACTGAGCGAGACCGCCAACAGATGGACAAGCGGCATCAACATCGTGCCTGCCGCTGCGGCCAGGAACAAATAGTTGACTACTTGAAAAACCTTTTCTCCATACGTCTGTTTCATCACCACAACCCCTGTTCTGTCTTTCTGGCCATTCGGTTAAAAATCCACAGCAGCGCGAAACCAATGACGGACTGGAATAATCCAATCGCTGTCGTAACACTGTACTGACCCTGCAGAACCCCTGCCCGATATACGTAAGTCTCAATAATATCACCCACGGAATACGTCATAGGCGTTAATAGGTTATAAATCTGGTCAAAACCAAGCTCAAGGAAATTGCCGATGTTCAGTAGAAATAACACCAGAATCGTAGGAAACAGGACCGGCAGCGTAATATGAAGCGTCTGCTTCCAGCGGTTCGCCCCGTCCATCACGGCCGCCTCATACAGGTTCGGATTGATACCGGCAATTGCGGCAAGGTAAATAATCGTGCCCCATCCGACTTCCTTCCAAATGCCCGACAAGACGACAATCGTACGGAAATAACTCTGCTGCTGCATAAACAAAATCGGCTCGAAACCGAACCATCCCCGGACCAAGTTCGCTACGCCTTGCGTGGACAATAGTTCAAAGACGATGCCTCCGACAACGACCCACGATAAGAAGTGCGGAAGATAGAACATGCTTTGTACGACCCGTTTGAACAGCATCAGCCTCACTTCATTGAATAGAAGCGCTAGAATAATCGGTGCAGGAAATCCGAACACGAGGTGATACGTGGCGATCGTCGCCGTGTTTCTTAAAACATGATAGAAATCTTGATACGTGAAGATGAATTTGAAATTATCCCATCCTACCCAAGAACTTCCCAGCATGCCTTTGAAAATTTGATAATTCTGAAAGGCGATGACACTTCCCATGAGCGGCACGTATTTAAAAATAAGGTAATACACGAGCCCGGGGATGATCATGAGATAAAGCATCCAATGCTTTCGCATATTTAGGAGATATCGATTTTGCGCTAACTTCGCATTGACATCTCTGTGCGTGATTCCGGGCTTAGCCTCCGTATACAACTTTGCCACTGTCGCAAGCCTCCTTCACGTCTAGTACCGCAATCTTACCCGCTGGGGAGATGCCATGACAATCGTTCAATCCTCTATGGGATGAACCGATCCGCGATTTGCACATTTTTCCAGGATTTGAGAGCGAGAGCAAGAAAGTGTTAGTGCAAAAATGTCTCAATTCGACGAATTGTGCATCCTTTGGAGCATCGGTTCATTGCTAACGAATCCTGCTAACACGTGAAAAAGGAGCTATTTCTATGAAATAGCTCCCTGTAGGTTTGCTGGGAGGAAGGGACCCTTGGAGGAGTTCATTTCTCCTCCGTCGTTTAGCTTGTTAAGAGCCTAGTAGGAGCGAATTTTGGGGGTGGAGAAAACCCAGCGCCGCTAAAAATTCAGCGTCACTGAGACATTTGGCGATGGGGGGGTAACCTCATACTAGCGTTAAGTTGGTCAACGATGCATCCTTGAGGAACTACAGGGCGCTAATCTAGCAAATTCAGCCCGTTTCCGCGTTTGAGCGGAACTACAGGGCATTATTTGATTACCTAATCCCGTTTTCTTTAAGAAAACGGACAAATAGCGGACCACAGTTCCCCTCCGCTCGAAAATGAGTTTATTTTGATGAAATAACGCCCTGTAGTTCCCCCTCGCTGGGGGCATGGGTTGGTGTGCAGGGAAGCTTCGCTTACTCCATAACCAAAAACAAAAGCCGCCGGATGATTCCGGCAGCTTTTGTTTTTGAGTTTACGCTGATTCTATTTTCCTATCACCTTGAAACCTTTACTTAAACACATTAATTTTTCTGAGAATCTTATAAATATCATCATAAATGATAATGTTACCTTTTGGATCGATAATAAATCTTTGCGGCGCAAGGCCAATTACGATCCGATTGGGCTCAAATCTCTCCAAATCAATATCTTCAGTACGAGTAGGAAGAGAAATATAATACGGAGTTGGCGTAGGGTCAAACGTATCGGTCTTGAAGTTATATACACCCTTATGGAACACGGCATCATCTAAATTAGCGTACTCTTCCAGTTTCCCTTTCACATCAACACGGTAGAATTTATTACCCGCCACTAAGTAGAAATTACCTTCATGCGCTATTGCGGTTTTAATATTGTCTACATTAAGGGTTGCCACACTGCTCGCTCCTACACCAGGAGTTACCAATTGGATCGTTTTGTTTTCCTGATCAAGCACATACAACTGACCTTTATCCATAAGTGAAGTTAGGTGGTGCGTACGTATACCATCAACACTAGTATGATTTGACAGAGCTTCTCCTTCATGTGCTGTATAGATAATACCTTTGAGCGAGCTGCTAATATAATAGGTCTGTCCATCATCTGACGGCTGAATGAAATCAAACTTGCTTCTCAATTTGCTAGAACTATCGTAGGCAATCAGTTTCACACTTGGATAAACTTGATAAGATACTGTTATTTCTTGGAGAAGATCGTTTCCCATAACAAAGATTTTATCCGAATTCCGATCGTAATATAAAGAGTTTGGAATGAATTCATCATATCGAAAATTCTGCGACAACCCCTGAGCATCCTTATATTTAAAATTGAAATCTTCTTTACTAAAAGTTAACAACAATTCTGTTTCTAATTCATTGCCTTTACTTAAAGTCATTTTCTTTACGGTAAAATCTTGCGGGGAACTTTCAGCTAAAAAGTACAAGTTGTTTTTACCATCTGTGGTCATAACTACGCCTTCTGAATAAGCCCCACTAAATGAATATTTAGAGTGATTAACGAATTGAGGAATTCTTACAATAGTTTCGTTCGTCAAATTATCTACTGTCGGCTTTCCCAGACGCTCTGCAGTTGGCTTTACGTTATCTGGGATTGTCGACACCGCGGGTACGCTCATAATACTAATCTCATGAGCTTGATCGTCAAAAGAAACGGTCTGATGGAAATTTTCTGCAATAAACCGAATTGGCACTAATGTCGTATCATTTTCAATGACTGGCGGTTGTTCCAAATTGATAGAAGCATCATTAACTTTTGCTGATGTGCTTCCGATTTTCATGATAATGTGTTGTGAAGCAAGCGTTAATTGCACACTCTGCGTGTTTCCATCCCATATAACCTCGGCGCCTAAAGCCTCCGTTACAATTCTCAGCGGAACCATTGTCGTGTTATTCAGCAAGTGAGGAGCCATTCCAAGTGCAATCGACTTGCCGTTAACTGAAGCTTGGGTGTCATCTAATTTAAGCTTGATGACGGTTTTGTCATTCGATACCGATGCCATAGTCGTTAAAGTGCCATAGTTCCAAGCAACTACAGAAATTAAAGCAATCAAAATCATTTTTCGCAAGTAGATCAGCATGTTGTTCTTCCCCCAAATTCCACATCCAATAAATTACCATAATTATCTATTGAATCTAGTAAAAAGACAATAGATTACAAAGTCTTTTATTACGCCCGTCTCTGTTTTTCCAAATACTTCAAATAAAACATAACTCCCGCTCTGTCTACACTGGAAAATTGATGGGGATCATCCTTCATTAGTTGTCTTAATTCATCTACAGCAATCCATCTCGGGTTCTTAGTTTCATCACCTGATTGCACTAACTCCCCTTGCACTTTACAACGGAAGTAGACGCCAACCGAATCAAAAGGGCCGTTCAGGGTCTGATAAGCCCCGAAGGGTTTTACACATTCCACTTCAAAACTCGGATCGATACCAACGGTATCAATTTTTGTATCCTCACCTTCAATTTCTACAACATCAAGACCAGTCTCTTCCTTTACTTCTCTAATAAGCGCTGCTATTAACGATTCGTATTGCTCTATTCTCCCACCAGGTAGTTCAATTCGTTGAGGTTCACCAGGTTTATTTCTTGTCTGAACGACAATTTCGATTGTTCCGTCTTGCATTCTTTCAATGATCGCACGAGAATTAACGAAGAACATCCGCCATCACAGCACCTTTCTTTTCTTTTTCTTCCATACTAGTTTCTAGATTTCCCTAATAATTCCTTCGCATCACAAATCACCTTTGACAGCCTCACTTTTATGGATCCTCATCCATTAACAGGAAAATGCCACCACAAAAAGCCTGTCACCCACAGTTCCAAAAGAACACGCAGATTCACAGGCCGAGTACATTTTAGCCGTCAGGCCATTCCAAAACGTTCTAACCCCCGCTTCGCATGCGCTTCAACTCACGCATTACCTTCCCCACTGAGCCGGAAGGTACTCCGAACGCCTCATGCATCGCACGATACTGGGCGTATAACCTGTCGTAAGCAGCCTTGTGCTCACGATTCGGACGGATGGACTGCTCCTTCGTTTGCCCCATCGCCCGAATACCGTCACTCAGGCTGTCGTAGCCGCCTGCATCGCTGCCCGCTGCAGCCGCTCCGCAGATAGCTGCGCCAAGAGCTACAGGTTGGGACGACTTCGCCACCTTGATGTCCAACCCCAGAACATCGGCAAAAATGTGCATCAGCAGCTTATTTTTTTGCGGAAGTCCGCCGCACGCATAAAGAGACTCTATCTGCACTCCGCTCTCTTCAAAGGTTTCGATAATCCGTCTTGTACCGAAAGCTGCCGACTCCAGCAACGCGCGATAGATCTCAGCGTGCGTTGTACTCAACGTCAGCCCGACAAGCAGTCCGGATAACGCTTCGTCCAGGATGGGCGAACGCCCTCCGTTCCACCAATCGAGCGCGAGCAGACCGGACTGACCTGGACTTAACTTACCCGCTTCACGCTCCAACCAGTTATGAACGCCTATTCCGTCGGCGGAAGCTTGACGCGTTATCTCTTCGGATACCGATGTGTTGACGAACCATGCGAACATGTCGCCAACAGCCGGCTGACCCGCTTCATAGCCGAACATGCCTGGCACTATGCCGTCTTCTACCACACCGTTAACCCCTTGAATGAGATGTTCTTCGTCGCCGAGAACCATGTGGCAGAGTGAAGTTCCCATAGCTAGAACCATACTGCCTGGCTCAGTGACACCACAGCCGAGTACGGCGGCATGTGCATCAATGATGGCAGTGGAAATAGCTGTACCTGGTAGCAAGCCAAGCTCTTTGGCCATCCGCGATTCCAATCCCCCAGCACGGGAACCAACGGACACTACGGCGCCAGCCAGCTTGGTTTGGTACAAACTTTCAAACCGCGGATCTAGTTGCTTCAGGAACTCCGTGGACGGGTAACCTTCCAGCTTGTGCCAGATTCCCTTGTAGCCTGCACAGCAGCTGCTCCTGGCCAGCTCCCCGCAAAGCTGCCAGACGACCCAGTCCGCCGCCTCCACGAAACGATCCGCCGCTTCGAATACAGCCGGTGACTGTTCGGCTGTCTCCAGCAGCTTGGGCAGAAGCCATTCCGAAGAGATGCTGCCGCCGTAACGGGGAAGGAAATCCTCGCCCCTCTCTTTGGCCAAATGGTTTATACGCTCCGCCTGCGGGGCCGCCGCATGATGCTTCCAAAGCTTGGTCCAGCTGTGCGGATCGTTCCGATACTCCTCGAAGAAGCATAATGGAACGCCATCCGCATTCACGGGCAGCACCGTGCAAGCGGTGAAGTCAATACCGATGCCGATCACAGACTCCGGCGGAATTTCCGCCTGCTGAAGCACTGCAGGGACCGATTGGCGAAGCACATCCAGATAATCCCCTGGATGCTGCAGAGCCCAATCCTTAGCAAGCATCACTTCCGAACCCGGCAGCTGACGATCGATTACACCGTGTGCATAAACCGTTATATGTGCTGCTATTTCCTCACCGGTCTGCACATCCACCAACACTGCCCGGCCGCTTTCCGTGCCATAATCGACGCCAATCGCGTACTTTTTGCCCCCAATTTGCATCATGCTTGCCCCCTCAACATTTCCATAGCAACAGATACACCTGCATAATCCCCAACCTGTTCCCCCAACCCGGCAGGCACGATCTCGCAAACATCTAAGGAGAACGATAGCGCCTCCTGCCTCAATGTTGCCATTACCAGGGGCTCCAGCAGCTTGTGCTGCCGTCCATAGATACTGCCAATTACAATTTTCTCCGGATTAAGCACATCAATTAACATAGCAATCCCTTGCCCCAAGCGGCGGCCTACCGTCTCATACACGTCAATCGCCATGGAATCCCCTGCTTCCGCAGCCTTTCCTACCGTTTCCGCCGTCAAGCTGCTCAGATCGTTCATTGTTTGGCAATAAGAAGGTGGTTTGCCCTCCTGAATGGCTTGAAGCGACATCTTGCGAGCAAGCTTCGCTATACCGCCGCCACTGCAGAAGCCCTCAAATGAACCCGCCTTGCCATATCCCCAGGGGCCATCGGCGTCCAAACGAACATGCCCTACTTCACCTGCCATATCATTCTTACCTACATAAAGCTGCCCGTTAAGGATCAGTCCCGCTCCCATTCCTGTACCGAAAGTAAGGAAGATCATATGGCGACAGCCTTTTCCCGCTCCAAAACGCCATTCGGCTAAGGCGCAAGCATTCGCATCATTCTGTAATCCGACTGGAACACCGTAACGTACATGCAGAGGAGATACGACATCAACATGATCCCAGCCGGGAAGATTCGGAGGCGAGAGAATGAGACCCGCTTGACTGTTAAGCGGACCTCCACAACTGATACCTATGGCTTCAGGTGTCCGATCTGGATAACGCATAAACATCGTATCAAGAGATGAGCAGATTTCACCAATCGCCATCTCCGGCCCGGATGGGGTCGAAAAGCTTATTTTATCCAGGAATACGACGTTATCCTTTTCTACAATGGCCAAACTCACTGCGCACTTTGTTCCACCAATATCGACTGCAGCAACAAGGGTCATTTTGGGAAAAACGCCTCCTCCAACATCAGGCATAACGCATGATAGATAGGCAGATGCCTCTCTTGAATGTCGAGGGTTTTCTCCCAAGGCACACATATCGTCACATCACATAGAGACTTCAATTTACCGCCGCTATCCCCCGTGAAACCAATGGTTTTCAACCCTTGCACCTTGGCAACCTGCAGAGCCCGAAGGATATTCGTGGAGTTGCCTGATGTACTGAATGCAATCAATACATCCCCTGAACGGCCGTAACCATACACTTGCTGGGCAAAAATCATTTCTGGATCAACATCATTGGCATAAGCACTTATCAAAGCTGAGTGACTTACGAGTGAGATCGCCGGCAGCGCCCCTTGGAGCCTAACAGCAAGATCCAACCCTTCTCCCGGAAATTCACGTTCAAAGCGATCGCTTACGGATGCGGATAAAGGCCTTTTGGAGATAAATCCCTTCATCAGTTCGCCTACAACATGCTCACAATCTGCGGCACTTCCACCATTACCACATAATAACAGCTTGTTTCCTTGATGAAACGAATGGTTTAGCAGCTCAAACCCCAATTCAATATCTGGTAAACAGCCTATTAATTCTGGATAACGTGTCGTCATTGAACTCAAAATAGCGTTCATTCCGTAGTACCCCCTTAATCAAGTTACTTTATTACTCGTGCAAGTGCCGTATTGTAAATCGTTTCAATCTCGGTAGCCCCTTTGGCTTTACATTGCTTGATAAAAGTATCCCAATCGTTTAATGCCCCTTCACTGACAATGAATTTGTCCATATTTTGAGTTAAATAGGCATCCAATTGTGTGCGGAGCTGTTTAAGCCGATCTCGTTCCTGTTTATTAAATGGAGGATCATTGATCTCCCGGTAATTCACCCCGTCAGCCAGATCCTGGGTTGCTTTCTCAGACCACTTAATTAGTTCCGGTGCAGAAGATAACAGGATTGGATGGTCGTCAGATTGAAACGCTAAGCCAAGATAGCCGGTACCAAGGGCTGATTGCATCGAGCGAAAGGGATCTTGTTTATCTTTGAACTTCAGCTTTGTAGCATCCGATATCTGATATTCGCCGCCAACCAGCGTGTAATCCACATTTTCAACTCCGAAACTGGTTAGATTCGTCCCCTCTTCCCCATACATCCAGTCTATGAGCTTAATCACTTCTTCCGGATTCTTCACCTTAGCGCTTATTGCGTACATTTCACCAAGGTGATCAAGTTGATAAATCGTATTGCGTTTAACTCCTTTATCACTCGCCAATGCAGGTAACAATTCAAACCTGGCTTCAGGTTCTTTCGCCTGAAGTGCTTTATTAAAATTTGCTCCGAATCCATTATTATCTTGAAAAAAGAACGATTTGCCTGAGCTTAATTTCTCCTGCCAAATTTGTGAGGTGGCTACAGCATAATCAGGATCGAGGAGTTTTTCTTTGTAAAGTTTATGAAGATAGGCGATAGCCTCTTTGAATTCAGGGGCAAAAGGACCAAATTTATATTGCTGCGTCAGCGGTTCATAGTAAATTTTAGTACCCGTAATATTCGTATAGCCACTTCCAAAGCCGAAAGCAATAGGATTGATCAAATTTTCGGTTCCTGTTTTACCATTCGCCGCTCTACTCGTAAAAGGATAAGACGCTGGATAAGCTTCTTTAAACTTCTTGAGTACCTGATATAGCTCTTCGTACGTCGTTGGCGCTTTTAAATGAAGTTTCGCTAACAAATCTGTGCGCATCATCGGCAGCAGACCAGATTGAACGCTCCATTTCGTTACTAAAGGGAAACCGTACAGCTTGCCATCCACTTTCGTTTTATTGATTTCCGGCTTTTGCGCGATGAGCTTATGGAAATTCGGCATTTTATCCAAATACGGAGTGAGATCCAGAAAAATGCGGGTATCCGCAAAATCCGTAAGATCATTTTGATTGACCATCATGACATCGGGAATCGAATTTGTAGCCATTAAAGTTTTCTTTTTGTCCTCATAGTTACTTTGTGGAACGCTTTGTAAGGCAATCTTGACGTTTTTTCTTTTTTGAATTTCTTGAACAACGACCGAATTTGCATCTAACGCTTGAGAAGAATGCTCGTATCTCATCCAAGAAAGCGTCATCGGATTGTCCGACGGTGAAGAGCTTACTCTCGCCGATGGCTTGACTGTACGATTTGGTATGTGATCACACCCCGCTGCTAAACTCCCTACTACAACCAGCGAACAGCAGGCAGTTACCAATCTCCTGTTTCTGAAATCCATGGTGGTCCCCCTCAATAACCTGGATTACTTCTGGCCATTTTTATTGTATAAGCGACTTGCCTCGCTTTAAAAGAACCAAATCAGCCTACGATGAACCATTCTTCCACTTGAGTCTCCATGATTCATTCTTCTACCTTGCCTGAATCGTCCATTTCCAGGCTATTTCTGCTTTCCGCCGTGTATCTGCCGATATTCATTGGGTGAAATGCCCTCATGTTTTTTGAATAAACGCAAGAAGGTTGTGCGGCTGAAAATGCCGATCTGATCTGCAATATCACTAATCTTTATATCCGTATCGGCTAACAGTTCTTTCGCTTTAGCAATCCGAATCAGGCTGATATAGTCCGAAATGTTCGTCCCTGTCGTCTCTTTGAACATCCTGGAAACATACTTGGCGGACAGACCTATTTCGTTTGCAATGACCTCCAAATATAAATCCTTTTCATAATGCTTCTCAATATAAGCCGTAATAAGCGATACGACCGTACCTGATTTGCTTTCGGGTTTATACAACGTTTCGGTGATCATCTTATCGTAAAACTCAAAAATCATTTTCAACCTTGCATCAAACTCTGTCGGCAATAGCTCCTTTTGGCTTAAAAAATCATGCTCGTTAGCCTCAAGAAAGTCATGCATACGAAGTCCTTTTTCAGTCAAATAACGATTGCCTGTATGGAAAAACTCCACGAGCAAAGCTCCAAGAAAGTGATAAGAAACCCCTCTCGCTTTATTCAAAGCAATTATTCCTTCCAGCTCTCCCCGTAAGCCATCCCGATCGCCTGATTTCAGCTTATTGACGATTTTGGTCTCATCCAGGAAAGAATAATAGTAGTTCTGGTCGATATCCAAATGCGCTGCATCGACGATGACCGTCTTGGATGAATCTGTCCGCTTATCTATGGCCGTAATAGCATCACTATAAGATTTGGAATAGTCCTCAATCTTGTCGTATCTTTTTCCTAAACCAATAACTAATTCACAGTACATGGTGTCGTAAGCAAAGGTCATTTTAATCATCTCTAGAGCTTGTTCAAGTTGTTCACGATCTGCCTCGCTCTTCAAATTGACCATGCAAACATACAAGTAGGGCTCATATTCCACCAAATAACAATTCACATACTTTTTCATAATGCCCCACAGCACGTTCTTCATCTTCTCAAAAATTAATAAGCGGTCCGCCTCCAGAATGTCATGATAGAATTGATCCCTGAACATAAACACAAAGCAGCAGCATAGATAGGTACCTGTATGAAAATCAATTTCTTTTAGAATCTGGTTAACCGCATACGGCTGTCCGCCTCGAACTCCTTTAATTAAATTCGTGAAAAACTGCTCAAGAATTTCCTCTGAGAAGGTATGAATTTTCATATTCGCATCCTTATGCTGCTGGACCAATTGGCTGACGCTATTCCCTATCCGTTGAAGTTCGCCGCTGCGTGGGGTTTCTTGGTTGCCTTCCTCAATTCGTTCCGTTTTTTGTAAAATATCTCTGATATTTTTGATCGGGTTATACAGCCGAACGCTGAATATGGCAGAAAAAGCAATGCCAATGATGATTAAACTGATACAAATCCAGATGATCAAGCTAAAAATGCTCGAAGACTCCTGGTTAAAAGAGCTCACCGGTGTAATCGAATAATACTTCCATCCATATTCGGAGGTCGTTTGAACAATCCAATTCTGCTCTTGGCCGATGTTGAGCGCTCCGTTACTTGCTTTTTCCTTTGAAAAACGAGCAACAACTTGCTCCACACCCTTTTCATCCAAACCGCTGCTTTGTAAAATGATCTGATTATCTTTATCCATAACGATATATTGGGTAGTCGAGAAAATGGAGTTGTTTTGCAGCGTGGCTGCGATTGTAGGGATAGAAATAGTCGTCACCATCGTTGCCAAATGACCATTCAAATATTGGGTCGTAACACTCGGAATGACATCACGATTCGTATTCATATTCGGGTTCGCCACTCTCGTTGGCGTTAGCAATTCGAACAGGCTGCTTTCGTGTAATTGTTGTCGCCAGAAATCTTTATTGTAACCATCAAATTTGTAGAAAGTGTCAAAGAAAACATCGAAGTCAACCATGCCGTCACTAAAATAAACACGCTGATCATCCACAAATAGAAAGATATTGTCGACAAAGTGGCTTATTGTATTGCGATTCCCCGCAATGGATCTCACAATCGAAGGCAACTTAATTTTCTCTTCATCCGTTAGTAATGGATACGGTCGTAAATATTGTTGAATGGTATCACTGAGCAGCAAGCTGTTGTTGGTTGACTGTGCCATGCCTAAATAGATATCAATGGTTTTGGAGGAGGCAACCAAATTGTCCGTAAGCTTTCCGGAGGCATCCTTCTTAATTAATTGATCCGCATTCAAATAGGCGATGACTCCGAGGATGACAATCGGGATCAGCAAAGAAAGGAAATAAAGCAGGATCTTAAAAAACAATCTATTTTTATTCAACGTTTGCTGCAAGTGTCTCCAATTCAAGTTTTACTCCCCCATTATGAATGCTCTACCTTTAATAGTAAGCGGTTACAAATACTATTATTCTAATCTTTCTACATGAATCCTTCTTCTAAAAGGAAAATAAAAGGATAAGCAGGAAGCACGATAGTGTGCTTCCTGCTTATGTGTTAATGCTGGAATGAAAATTGCTGCGATAACTTCTTGGAGAGACGGTATAACTCATCCACTTCGAGTTTATTCGTGGCTGTGAACTCGTCATGATTTCTCGCGCGCGAGTGATAATTCGAACTAATGCCTTCCTTCATTTGATAATATTTCGCGTTAATCGGATATAACTGCCGCTCAATAAATGAAGCTACACTCAGCAAGTCGCTCAAATGCAACGCTTCTTCAGGCTGCTCCTTCCAATGCTGCAGAAGCCAAGCATATAGATCCGGATGAAAGTTGGCCATAACCCCGCTGTAACCGTCAACGCCCAGCTTCAATGTTTCCAAGAGCGTAGCGGTATTGGCATTGAATAGTTTTAATGAAGTTCCTTTGATCACTTCCAGCTTTTCTTTGATCATCTCCACATCGCATGAAGTATCCTTTAAGAAGAAAAACCTTCCGGTATCTGCACACCACTTCAATGTCGATGGCGTTAATAGCCGCTTATAAGGAAATGGACATTCATAGATCCCAAGCGCAATATGCTCCGGCAGTTGTTCGATCAGCTTCTGAGCATTATCCTTCCACACTTCATCCGACTCATCTTCGTCCGCCAATCGGTTCGAGATCAAGATAACCGCCTCAACGCCTGTTTCTGACATCGCCGTCACTTCTCGAACTTGGTCTTCAATCGAGTGAGCGGTGTGTCCCGACGCAATGACGGGAACCCTTCCCGCAGCCTTCTCCACGACATAAGCGGCAAGCTTCACGCGCTCTTCCAAGCTCAAGAAAAACATTTCGCTGGACTGGCAGACAGCAAATAATCCGTCCACTTTGTTATGAATAAACCATTCAACCATACGTCCCATCGCATCAAAATCTATCTCGCCTGACTCCTTGTACAAAGTGATCATTGTCGGCCATACGCCGTTGGGGTTGTTAATCTTCATTGGCTCTCTCTCCTCCATATGTTTCATTTCTATAAAATTCACTTCCTCAATCGGCTCATGCAGCTTGGAAGGCAGGAAGAACGTTTTGATCTCACATTTTCCAAACGTGCTCCGCCAGCTGCGATTCAAGGAAGGCAAGCTCAATTCCGTCTCTACTTCCCTTCCATAAATCTCTTGGCAGCGGAGAATCCATCCATTCCTGACCTCGGCCGGTTTAAAGGCTACTGCAATCACATGGTCTGACGATATGGAAATTCCCTCCGAAATCTGCGGCAAATCCCCCTCGTGATACGTTTCCCACACTTGGAGCAGCGGATTATGCAATTCATAGGCTTTACGTACAACTCCGCTATTTTGCCAAGAACCGCTATGCGGCGAAAGGACATACGAAAATTCCTGTACGCCTTGATCCATAAATTCCACTTCTTCGTCGCGTTCGCCGAAATGATCGGCATAAATCGGACTTCGTACCACTGTCATCCTCAACTCATTGCCTTGCACATCGTATCCATATTTTGCATTATTGATCAGAGAAAGACCGAATGTAGCGGACTCCGTACTGTCCGATGTACCTGGCTTACTGCCGGAAAGATTCACCCACATTTGTCCAGGCACCTCATTTCCATTAGCAGGACGTTCGATATACCCATATGGAATTTCAAACACGGCTTTAGGTTCCTCCACATGAACAGGGAAAGCAAGCTTCAGCATCTTATGCTGTTCTCTCCAGTCCAGCCTTACCTTGACATGTACATCAGAGCTGTCAGGCTGTAAGCTGATATCCTGGCGAAGTACGGAATTTCCATAATAGCTGGTTACTCTGATCGTCGCTTGCAGCGGTCCATGCTCCAGCACCTTTAATTCAGCGCCTCCGAATTGTCCCAGCTCATCGCGATAGTGCGTAAGACCATGTCCCCAGGTATCGCTGTGGCTTTCATCCAAGACAATTGGCACCGCTCCGTCGCCGGCCAGTACTTCTCTGCCGCCATTCCGCTTGTCAATCCAACGACGGATATATCCCTTAGCCGGATCGAGTTCAAGGCATACTTGAGAATTCTCCAGCAAACATCCCTCAGCCCTGACAGCATCCGCTCTTTGTACAACGTCAAAAGCTTTATCACGATAAACCCAAAAGACTTGATAGCCAAAAGCCGGAATTTTCCCTTTGATGAGAGTGTCCCATTTATCACCGGTATTGGTCCGCGAGGCCCTGACCGTTTGAATCGGAAGAGGACTGCCAGCAGCATCTGTCACACCAGCCACTTTCTTGTTCATGACAATGGGTGCCTCCACTTCCCACGATAAGGGGTTAAACACCACTAGCGGCGACCCTAGATCATCTTGCTCCCAGAGGTGCCAATCCTTCTCTTTGCTTAATGATTTTATACCCGGTTTCATCGTATGGATGGACCAAGATATCTTTTGAAAAGCGGCGTTTATTGCTTTTGCTCCTATACTCGACGCTTCGCCGTAAAAATCCCGAACATCGTCAAAAGCTTCCTTGATACTGCAACCGCCCATAATATCGTGAAAATGATTAAACATCACGTTTTCCCACGCGCGATTAAGCGCTTCCATAGGATACGGCAAACCTCGCATCAAAGCAGCCAAAGAAGATATTTTCTCAGCCGTAAGCATCTGGTGCTCGACTCTGCGGTTCGCGGCTTTGGATTCCGAGTGCGTGGAATAACAACCGACGGCATGCATCTGCATTTCATCCTTAATGACAGGAATATCCGGATTCAACTGCCTCATTTCTGAGAAATATCGATTCGGAGAACTTAACTGGATGCCATCCATGTCAGGCCGTTCTTGGAGCTGGTGGATGAGCTCGAGATTCTGGATGGTCGGTCCTCCCCCATGATTGCCAACTCCGTAGAAGGACATAAACGCATGCCCGCCTGCAACTGCCATAGCTCTGTGACTACGAATCTTATCTTCCATGCCATTGCTCGCCCAATTGCCGTAACTGTCGGCTAACCTGAACGTCATCACGCGGCTGCCATCTTCCGATTCCCACCAAAACAAATCATGTGGCAGGGTCTTCTCATGAGCACCTGGACGCATAAATACGTAGGAATCCATCCCGCCTAGCTTCAATAGCTGCGGCATCATGCCGTGGTGACCGAACGAATCCACATTGTATCCGACACGCGCCATCACGCCGAATTTTTCCAAAAAGTATCGTTGTCCGTATAAACTGTGCCGCGCGAACGATTCGCCCGACGGCAAATTGCAGTCCGGCTGGATCCACCACCCGCCTGTAATAACCCATCTTCCTTCGGCAACACGCAGCTTAATTTCGGCAAACATCCCAGGGGCGTTCTCTTCCACCCATTTGTAGTACGCCGCGCAAGCACATGTAAATACAAAATCAGGATACTCATTCAATCGATCCAACGCAGAGCGAAAAGTTGCCTTGATTTCCGCATATCCCTCTTGCCAGCGCCATAGCCAAACCGGATCCAAATGAGCGTTTCCTATTAAATGAAGCTTCGTTTCGGCAGCCATGTTATCCCCCTAAATGAGTAGACTTTAACCTTTTACAGAACCAAGCATTGCTCCTTGTACAAAGTATTTCTGCACAAACGGGTATATGACAAGCACAGGCAAGATCGCAACGAACACGCAGGCATACTTGATATTTTCCGTCATGACCGCCATCCCAGCCTCAGCTGCTCCAAGCTGTGCGGATTGTGTAGCCATATCTCCCGATATGACGATATTGCGCAAGATGATTTGCATCGGGTACAAACTTTTCTCATTTAAATAAATAAGGGCAGGAAAAAAGCTGTTCCAGTGCGCCACCGCGTAAAAAAGAAACATCGTGGCCATAACAGGCAAAGAAAGCGGCAGCACAATTTTGGTGAAAACTCGGAACTCTCCTGCGCCGTCCATAATGGCAGACTCGTGCAGCGCTTCTGGAATATCTTCAAAAAATGTTCTCATAAGAATCATATTGAAAACATTGATCGCAGTCGGAATTAATATCGCCCATACCGTATTGACCATTCCTAATGCATGAACCACCATATACCGCGGGATAAGTCCACCGTCGAAGAACATGGTGAATACCACAAACAAGGCAAGAACAGACCGTCCATACATATGCTTACGGGACAAAGGATAGGCGCAAAGAGCCGTCATCGCCAAATTAATAAGCACCCCAGCAGCCGTGTAAAAAATGGTATTTCCGTAGGAGCGCACAATCGCAGGATCATTAAAAATAACATTGTAGGCTTTGAAATTAATCTCTATAGGTCGCCAAAAAACTTCGCCGCTGCTAACGGATGACCCTGAACTAATGGAAATTATTCCCATATAATAAAGCGGATAAAGCGTAATAAAGATCATAGCCAACATAAAAGCTATGTTAATCGTATCAAAAACAGAAAAGTTACGAAGTCGCATCTCAATTCCTCCTGCTAGAACAACCGGGATCCATTCAATTTTTTGGATATTTGATTCGCTGATATGACAAGCGCAAAAGCCAATACCGATTGGAAAATACCTACGGCTGCAGCGAAGCTAAAGTCACTGTCGATCAACCCACGGCGATAAACAAATGTTTGGATAACGTCGGCCGTCTCGTACGTGGGACCACTGTACAGCAATAAAATTTTCTCGAATCCTACGGAAAGCATTTTCCCCAACGTTAAAAGCAGCATGATCGTAACAACCGTTGAAATTCCGGGTAGTGTAATATGCAGCAATTTCCGCCAGCGGTTTGCTCCATCCATCGTGGCCGCCTCATAGAGTTGTGGATCGATCGTGGTCAATGCCGCCAAATAAATAATGGAGTTCCAACCGATCCCCTGCCAAATTTCTGAGCCTACATAAATCGTTCGGAACCACTGCGGCATAGACATGTAGGTCTTCGCTTCACCGCCAAACAGTTTCACGACTTCATTAATAAGTCCGTCGATGGAGAGAAAGTTAACCAACATACCTACGACTACGACAGTCGATAAAAAATGCGGGATATACGTGATGCTTTGGATAAACTTTTTGAAAACTTTTTGCTGCAGCTCGTTTAACAATAAAGCGAATATGAGCGATGACGGGAAATAAAAAATAAGAGAATACAAGTTAATAAGCACGGTATTGCGCACGACTTGCCAAAAATACGGATCCGTCAGAAATTGGCGGAAATATTTCGTCCCTGCCCATGGGCTATGAAAGAAACCTTTGACGATCGAATAATCTTCAAATGCCATCAGATTCCCAACCATTGGCGCATAATGAAAAATGACAAAATAGGCAAACGGTAATACAAACATGAGATATAATGGCATGCTCTTGCGGATATTCTTTTTAATCTCAACAGCTGGTGTCAATCATTTCACTCCTTCCTGAAAAAGAAAGGGACAGGCCGCCAGGTATGCCTTTGCAACCTGCCCCTCACAATATGAATTGAACTTTGAGCTTATTTCACGCGTGCCAAGGCATCGTTGTAGATTTTGACAATATCGTCTGCTCCCTTGGATTTGAGTTGTTTCACGAAGTTATCCCAATCCTTGAGCGCACCGTCCGTCACAATGAACTTATCCATGTTTTGAGCCAGGTAAGCGTCGAGCTGTGTACGGATTTGCTTGAGTTTCTCACGTTCATCTTTGGTAAATGGCGGGTCGTTCACGAATTGCACATTCTCGCCTGCAGCCAAACCTTTGGATGCTTTGTTGTTCCAATCTACCCATTCCTTCGTATTAAACGGCAATCCGGCATGATCGTCATTATTCAGACCAAGTCCCAGGTAGCCTGTGCCATACTCGGATTGCAGCGCATAAAACGCGCTCGGCTGTCTGTCCTTGTATTTATTCACGACAGCGTCCGTCAATTTGTAATCGCCATTTTCGCCGGTGAAGTCTTCCCCTTTGACACCAAAGTTGGTAACTTCAATTCCCTCTTGGGAATAGAACCAATCCATGAATTGAACAACCTGTTCCGGATTTTTTACTTT
Organism: Paenibacillus chondroitinus NBRC 15376; assembly: GCF_004000765.1. Lineage (GTDB taxonomy): Bacteria > Bacillota > Bacilli > Paenibacillales > NBRC-103111 > Paenibacillus_E > Paenibacillus_E chondroitinus. The sequence goes on from NZ_BILW01000031.1 coordinate 34,184, forward strand.
CGCATTAACAACGTAGGATTCCGACAAGTGACCTAGTGCGTAGATCAGGTTCCGTTTAGCACCGCTTGGTGTCGTCATCGTATCCAACATATCAAACTTCGCATTCGGATCCTTCTTCTGCAGATTAATGTTAAATGTGCTGGCGAAACCATTATTATCTTGGAAATAGAAGGATTTGCCCGAGTTTAGCTTTTCTTGCCAAATTTGCGATGTAGCCGTTGCATAATCCGGATCTAAAAGCTTTTCCTTGTACAGTTTATTCAACCAGGTAATAGCCTCTTTGAACTCTGGCATCGCCGGACCGAATTTGTAAGTTTTATCTTTTGGCTCGTAGTACACCTTCGTGCCGTTAAACGTTGTGTATCCGCTACCAAATGCGAACGAAATAGGATTGATTAAATTTTCTGTGCCTGTAAGTCCATTGGCAGCGCGAGCCGTGAACGGATAGGAATCCGGATTCGCTTCTTTCATTTTCTTCATCACTTGATACAATTCATCGTAAGTTGTCGGTTTTTTCAAACCTAACTTGTCAAGCACATCCGTGCGGATCATCGACAGCTGTCCGCCTACTCCCTGCCAATTGGCTACGAGAGGGAATCCATACAGCTTCCCGTCAATTTTGTTTTTATTAATTTCCGGCTGCTGGGAAATGACTTTCTTCAGATTAGGCATTTTGTCCAAATAAGGCGTCAAATCAAGGAAGGTTCCCGAGTCGGCAAAGTTCTGAATATCGTCTTGCTTGACGAGCATGATATCAGGCAGGGTATTCGTTGCGATCAGCGTTTTCTTTTTATCATCGTAGTTGCTCTGAGGAACACTTTGGAGATTGAGTTTGACATTTTTACGCTTGGCAATTTCCTGAACAGCTTTCGAGTTCGCCACAATCGCTTGCGACGGGTGTTCGTACCTCATCCAGGTCAGCGATAACGGCTGGGCCGCTGCCGGTGTGCTTGCCGCACCAGTTGTCGTTGCCGGAGCCGAAGTCGAAGCATTATTGGTTGAAGCTGGCGAAATGGTTGAACTGCTTCCACAACCGCTAAGCACACTTGATAACAAAAGCAATGAGCCGGTTACAGTCATAATCCCCTTTTTTGCTTTCATCGAATATATCCTCCTATGTAATTGGATTGCCTTACACGAGGATCATAGCACACCATTTTTGCCCAAATGAACGTCCAATTCGGCGTTTAAAGTGCCGTTTTTCCGCTTATCCGGCAATGATTCATTTCTCCGCTATGATGCAAATAGTCAACATGGCGGGTGGGGCGGAGCGGCGGGACGCGTGGGGCGGAACCGGACGCAATCAGGTTTGCCCGGCAAACATGGTGTGGCAACTCCCCCCGACCGTCTAACGGACTCAGCTGCTCTTATTCGGCGAAATATAGCCGTTTTAAAAATCTAACGGACTCCAGCGCCGCTATTTGCTTGTTTCAACCATGATTTCGCCTCGAAATTGGCAAATAACGCTTCCTGTGTCCGTTAGAAATGAAACAGGGCGATATTCACGATAATAACGGCTGTGGAGTCCGTTAGAGTTGGCCGGGAAGTACGGTTCCAAGGTGGTTCACCTTGGAACCGTACTTGGACTACCTGGGATACTCTAGTTACTCGGGCTGCTGTGGCTTCTCGAGCTACTTGGGCTACTTGAGCTACCGAGGCCAAACAAAAAGGATGTCCCCAACAAACATGGGGACACCCTTTTTCAATTAGTTTAACAATTTCAAAACACGATAAACAATAGTCGCCACTTCAGCTCTCGTTGCTTTGCCTTCCGGATTGATCAGGTTGTCGCTACCCTCGATGATTCCAGCCTCTACAAGTAAAGCGACGCTTTCTTTGGCATAATCCGCAACGCTGGATGCATCCTTGAAGGAATTTAGTTCGTCAAGGTTGCCTTTAGACACCAACTTTCCTGCTTTTTGAAGGGCTCTGGAAACAAGCACCATCAAGTCTTGTCTGCTAATTTCCCCTTGAGGATTAAAGTTATTACCGCCTACCCCATCCGCAATTCCCAAAGCTTTACTTATTGCCAGCGCTTCATAATAATAATCGCTTTTGTTCACGTCATCGAAGTTACTGCTCGTTTCCGCCTTCAGATTAAGCGCTCTGACAACCATTGTCATAAAGTCAGCTCTCGAAATATTTTTCTCAGGCGAAAACGTCGTCTCCGAGGTACCGTTAACGATTCCTTTGCTGGCCAAGGCTTCAATAGCTTCTTGTGCCCATAAGTAGTTGTCATTTACATCTGTAAATACTGGCTTTGGCGTTGTGTCCGGCTGCTTCGTCGGTGGATTCACAGGCGGTTGCTCCTTTACAGGCGGCACTAAAGGCGGAGTTGTTGAGTTGCTGCTGCCAGTGCCGCTGCCCCCAGTATTACCATTGTTACCACCGTTACCGCTACCACCACCGCTGCTACCCAGTACTTTAACGACCGCCGTTCCAGACGCGATGTTGCTTCCATCAACGACTTTTGCGGTAATAATGGCTTGACCAACACTTTTGGCTGTTACTTCCCCTTTATCATTCACTACAACAACATTTTCATCGCTTGAACTCCAGGTGATCGATTGAACCGTTGAGTCATCCGGCGTTACTACTGCTGCCAAAACACTGGATTGTCCGCTATTTAGCGTAATTTCGCCCGGTGTGACAGTAACGCTTGCAGCAGGGATTCTTACTTCAACATTAGCTGTCGCAGTAAAGTTACCGTCAAGTGTTCTCGCTGTGATAACAGCCGCTCCTTTTTTAACTGCCGTGACGATACCGTCCGTATCTACTGTAGCAACACTGGAATCGCTTGAACTCCACAGCACTGTCTTATTCGTGGTTTGACTTGGGAGTACTGTCGTAATTAATGCTTCAGACTGCCCCTTGAACAGAGCAAGCTCAGTTTTATTTAACGCCAAACTTTGGGCCGCAACCGCATTAGGATCATTGTAGAGATATACCCTTAAAGGTGCTTTGAAAAATGGCAGCATATCGCTTGTTATCCCCTGCGGCAGCTTGCTCTCATCCACAACGCCGGTAAGATTGCTAATCAAGGAATTAAGCTTATAGTTCGCTTTAATAGCAGCAACATCCCAAACCACCGGCAGATCAACGGAAGGAAGAACCGCATTTTCTGCACCAGGTTTATAAGAGGTATAAGCTTTAATGGTAGATGGGAAAAGGGCCTTAATCGCACTATCGGATGCCTTACTGATATTGAAAGAAGCAGGTACGGCAACTTCTCGATCGATGCTTTCATATTCTCTGATAACGGTTACAGGGTCACCTTGCTTAATCCAGTCCTCTGTTGTTCTGGAGAACGTAATGTTCTTATAGCTGCCCAAAGATTGATTGGCAGAGTCTGTATCAAACGACGAGAAAAACCGGCTGAAGCTGATCAGGATATCTCCGTTATGCGCTTGCGTAATGGCAGGATAATGGTAACTTCCCATGCTGCTTCTTGTATCCAGGGCAAGATGTCTTCTGTATTTCCACGTTTTCCCTTCATCATCCGAAAGGGCGACAGCCAATGTGTTCCGGTTTGATTCCGTATCTACGTGAACGAATGCCCAATTACCGTCTTTAAGCTGCAAAAGATCATGTCCTACGCCCGGATCCTGCAGTTCCGGCACATCCTTGACCGTTGACCATGTCAATCCTTTGTCTTTGGACTCGGACGCCACCACACGATAAGGTCTTGGTCCGTTGTCACGCATATAAGCTACAATGGTTCCGTCTTTTCTTTGAGCCATCGTGGCCTGAATGTTGGCAATACCTACGATGGGCTCACTCATCTCCCACCGAACTGAGTTGTCCGCAAGAGGCTTGGAAGGATCATACTCTGTAAAAGCCATAATGCTCATTTCCAACATATCCGAATAGAGAGGCAGGAGCAGACGAACTTTGCCGTTGCCTAAATCGACGGCAAAAGGCTTATCTTTGGTTTGCCAGCCGAGTCGGCGGGCGTACGGATAACCGGAACGGGGTTCCGTAATGGTGTCCGCAACTGTAGGAGCATACAAATATTTGGTTGGATCGCCGCCAATTAACTGCATGGTTTCCGTAACTAAACCGTCAAATTCAGCTTCGTTAATTTTCCGGCTCATCCCTGCTCCGCCATCTGCAACCGGTTTGAACAAATACGCTTTTTGCTCATCAAGCTTGGCCTTTACCGTATTGACGAAACCTTTGGCCAACTCTGGACGAGCGACAACAGGTGCTGTAGCCCAAGAAGGTCTTGATGTGGCTCCTGATCTATCATCGAGCGACTGACTAATATTATCGTCTGCGCTGCTCGGATTGACCACACCGCCAATATTTTTACCTAGTTTAATACCGACATTTTCTGAAAATGTCCAATTCGGAGCCTTGTTGCCGACCTCTTCAAGCTCATAACTGCCTTTTTCCGCATACGCATAGCGAGGTTGGGAAGTTTGCCATCTGCCCGCCAAGACGGGATACCAGAAAAACCAGAGGCGGTCCCCGGCATCAACGTAGACGACAGGATTAATGTCAGCGATATCTTGAGCGTCCGTGACTACAAACGGCTTCAGCCATGTTTTTCCACCATCGGTTGAACGTGCTCCCATAATCCGTGTCGTAGTCGCATCCCGCTCGCCATTTCCTTGAAACCATACGCACAGCAACTCTCCGCTTGGTAATTCTACAATGCTGGAGCCGTGTACGTGATCACCTGTAGCCCCATTATCCTTAATTGGTTTAAAAATACTTACCGTTTGATCGGAAATGGTGAATGTTCCCGGACTTGCAGCCAAGGCAGGAATTAGACTTGTTGCAGATATCGCGATACAAACCGTCATAGACATTAATAGCTTGAATTTCCTGTTCATCTGCATGACTCCTTTCATTGGGTAACCTTGACGATGAATTTATATATAGTTCCGTATTTGTTGCTTACAGCCGTTACCATTGCCGTTCCTGCTTGAATGGCCGTGACGGTTCCGCTTGTGTTAGTTGTAGCTACTGCTGGGAGATCGGAAGTCAAAGTAAGTGTATCCGTTGTTGCGTCGAACGATTGTCCGCCTATTGTTAGGTTGTAGGTCATTTGTGTACTCTGTCCTACGTTCAGTTCAATTGTCGGCAACTTGACAACACGATCATAATTCAGCGAACTTCCAGCGCCATAAGTTGCAGTTATAACCGAGTTAAACAACGTCCCTATCTCGCTGCTTGCAATTTTGGAGAAGCCAATCGTAGCCCCAGCCGAAGGAATTTTGTACGTATAGTTCATCAAAGCGTTTCCAGCTCTGTCAACGAGAACCGATGGGTATTCATAGCTTTCGCCATTATTCATGCCATCTTTGATCATGATCGGTTTCCAGTTCATGCCTTCATCGGTAGAGAGCAATAAACTGAAAGAATTTCTATTTCCATCCAGCGTTTTCTTAACTACACTGCGTGAAGTTTCTTGATTGGTAGCTATCAACCAGTCACCGTTTGGAAGCTTGGAAAGTTCAAAGCCGCCATCATTTTTTAAATAAGGATCAACTTTCGGAACACTCCACGTTACGCCGAAATCCGTAGACTCCGAATAGGTCGTGTGCCAAGCCATGCGTCCATTACGGCCATCTAACTTACCGCTTCTAAAATAACCGCGAATCGTGCCATCCGTCTTTTGAATCAGCGAGCCTTGGATTGTTCCTGATCCTACAATGGGATCGCTAAACTTCCAGGTGATGCCGTGATCATCGGTATACGCGCAAACGGAATTCGCCAACGAGTCCGAATACAACGGCAAAATTAACCTTTTGGTGACGCCGTCTGCAAGCGTTACTTCAATCGGCTTATTTTTTGTTTGCCATCCAAGCCTGCGGTAAATAGGCCCCCAAGTATTGACATCGTTATCTGCGCCGGATGAACGCTCAATTGAATTTTTAATAATGGAAGGCTCTTTTACAGAAACTCCCGTGGTCAGCATCGTGATAATTTCATCCGTTCTGCCTACATAGACATCATCGTATGGCTTGGCGGATTTCAAATAGGCAACGTACTGATCATATTTATTTCTCATCGAGACAACGAACCTGTCTGTAATAAAACGGGTAGCGCCGCCAAACCTTGTAGTCACCGGTACATACTGAAATGGGTCCAAGTAGGTTGCAGCCGTCACAGAACTTGGATTTACATACTTGATCTCAGCACCCTTGATGCCATAGTTCCACTGTCCATTGGAGTACTTCCCTTCACCAAACATGCCTTCCCCTACATTCGTGTACAAGGGCTGTGGATAGTGCCACTTTGCATTTCCGCCATTGCGAACGGCATATTCATAGTTGCCCATATCGGCATACATAAATTTAGTTTGCGTAGATACCCATTGGCCATTGTAGATAACGCCGTAGAACAACCATAATCTTTGTTGACTGTCGACGAAAAGAACCGGGTTATTATCGGGGAAATCCCATGTATCATAAACAACAAAGGGTTCAGTCCAAGTTTTCCCGCCATCCTTCGAACGAGAACCGATGAGTTTCGTTAAATTCCCATCTCTTTCTCCAACTCCGTTAAACCATACCGAGAAAAGTGTGCCATCCGGCAGCTCTACCATGGTGGAACCGTGATTGGCGATGTTGTCGACGGGCATCATTCTAGCATGGCTAATGCCCTCTGGCGCTGCTGCATCCGCAACTACCGTATTTAACATGCTAAAAATTAATAATAAAGATACTAGCAGGGTTACTTGCTTCATTTTCTTCAAACAGGGTCACGTCCTTTCAATTGTTAATTAAACCTGCCCTTTAAGTCTTGTTTTTCACAATTGTATACGTTTACAAATAATGAAAGTAAATCAAGATCACCCGTTTTTATTTCATAGAATAAATCCTCCCATGTCGTTGGTTTGTCTTACACGAGGAGCATAGCATACCGTTTTTGACCATTTGAATAGCCAAATTGGCGTTCAAAGTTCCGTTTCTCCGCTATTTGGACCATGATTCATTTCTCCGCTATGATGCAAAAAGTCATATTGCCCTATAAATCCACGATGAAATAAAAATAAAACAGCCTTCTGTGTTTACACACAGCCAGGCTGTTCAGGAATTAATTAATTTAAATCAAACTCTTCATACCGCGAAGCCAGTCATAAAACCCATCATCGAAAAAAAGATCCGGGATGTACGTCTGCATGTAGTTGCAATTTGGGCAGAGAAGCACCAACCCTTGGTCAAGCACCTTAGGATATAGTTTCTCGTGGCTGCTGTTGTTCCCGCAAGTAAGAGATTTCACCCCTTCTGCCTGCTGATAATCCTTAATACGCTGCTTAACGTCTTCTTCGTTCATTTCTATCTCCTTTAATGGCTGAGCTCATCACCAATGTAGATCATTTATGCATATTATTCTAGCAAAAATAATGAATTCCTTCCGAATAAAATCTCCTATTTTCGCCACTTACAAATGAGAGCCTCCACTGGCGTCAATCAATTGCCCTGTTACCCAGCGGCTGTCGGAAGAGGCCAGAAAAGCTGCTATATCCGCGACATCCTCCGGTTGCCCCCATCTGCCAAAGATAGAAAAATCAGCGCCATATTGGTGCGAGGCAGAATCTTGCAGCATGGCGGCATTCATATCCGTGGCTACGAAACCAGGTTGGATGGCATTGATCGTAATTCCACGTGAGCCGAGTTGATTGGATAAAGCAAGCGTTAGCGTGTTGATTGCCCCTTTGCTCATACTATACGCAGGAATAGCAGGAAGTGAAATTCTTGTTATAGAGGATGACAAATTAATAATTCGACCATCATTTCTCAAACGCGGCAAAGCCTGTTGTGTTAGGAAAAATGGCATTTTTACATTTATGTTCATCATTTCTTCGAATGCCTCTTCTGTTGTATCCTCAATTGGGGCTACTAGGGCAATCCCTGCGTTATTCACCAGGATATCAAAATGGGTGTCACCTGTCCGCTCCTTCAATACCTCATCCAATGTCTTAAAAAGGCTCTGGATGCTCTCGATCGTACCGAGTTTCGTGCCAATGGTGAATGCAGTCCCCCCATTTTGCTCAATACCCCGTACTACCTCTTCGGCTGCGACCTGGTTTGTGCCATAATGAACAGCCACTAAGGCTCCTTCTTGTGCTAACCGTGTTGCAATGGCACGACCAATCCCCCGGCTTGAACCTGTAACCAAAGCAACTTTACCATGTAATCTACTCATGTCTTAATCTCCTCCTGTGTCAAATAAGTACACGATAGTTATAACACAAGGCCAATTATGAAATGTTGCTCTCCTATTCGTAGAATTCGAAAGCAAAAAAGCCGCCAACATTGGCCGCCTTGTTATGCTCATCTATGGAGCTGTCGTTCCGAGCTAACTATGCTCCTTTATTACCTCTTCGATCCCCAACAGAATCAGCTTTAAGCCAAATTCAAACGACTTATCTGTCCCTATCAGCTCGAACAGCCCGCTTTTGTGCATGCTCCGGAACAGCCCGGCATCTACCTCGCTCATGGCGTCCAGAAGACGAATCATCTCACCGCCGAGTTCCTCTTCCTGTTCCTTACTGACCGTGGAGAAAAGACGCTGATGCTGATAATTATCCAGCACGAAGTAGAAGACATAGTTCACTAGCGTAAGAACCGCTTGTAGTTTCTGCTCTTCTTCCAGGGGTGTCGACTCCACGCAGAGAAGCATACGGTTGCTAAACCGTACTATGTCCGGCTCGATGGGTATCGTTTGCATCATCAACTGCGTAGAGCAAGGGTATCGACAGAGCACGTTCCGCACCGTTACCGCAAACGCGGTCAGCTGCGTTTTCCAGTCCCCTTCGGAGTGGAACTCCTCCACGATCATTTTCGATACCTGGTTGGCCAGACGCTGAAAGAGATTCTGCTTGCTCTTGAAGTACCAGTACAGAGAAGGAGCCTGAATCCCTAAACGGTCGGCTAATCGTCGCATGCTGAACTTCTCGATGCCATCCTCTCCAAGAAGCTCCCACGAGGTTTCCAAAATTTTATCCTCCGAAATCTGAGGCTGCTGCTTTTTCATCGGTATCCGCCCTTTATCTAACAGTGTAAGATTGTGCTTTACAGGTGCATAAGCATATGATAACATCTAACACTGTAAGGTTCAATCTAACACTGTAAGATTGAATCAATCCTATCTAACAATTAATCAGAAAGTGGTGACGCATATGGAGACAGAAAACCTTCATTATTTTGAAAAAGCCCCCATCGCAAAAGCCGTAGCTCACTTCGCAGTACCCATGATGCTGGGCATGTCAATGAGTGTCATCTATTCCATCTTGAACGCCTTTTTCCTAGGCACACTCGACAATACAGCCATGTTAACCGCACTCGCACTAACATTGCCGTTATTCGCGGCTATTATGGCCTTAGGCAACTTGATTGGCATGGGCAGCAGTGCCTTCATTTCCCGTTTGCTGGGAGAGAAAAAATACAATGATGCCAAACATGTGTCCTCGTTCGCTTTTTACAGCAGTATCGTGCTTGGCCTAATCCTGATGGCCGTCGGTCTCCCCTTCATCGATTCCATCGTTCATGGACTGGGAGCGACGCCTGACTCCTTCGGCTTCACGAAGGACTATGTCACACTTATGATTGCTGGCTCCCCATTTATCGTCTTATTTTTCACACTTGAGAATATCGTGCGTGCGGAAGGCTCATCAATCACGTCCATGGTCGGTATGATTCTCAGTGTTGTCGTCAATATTATTCTTGATGCGCTAGCCATCTTCGTCTTTCATTGGGGTGTGATCGGAGTAGCTTCTGCTACCGTCATTGCTAACCTGGTGGCGAGTGCGTTCTATGCTTTCCATATCGGATATAAGAGCCAATTCTTAACTGTCTCCTTAAGATGGTTCAAGGCTTCTAAAGATATACTAAGCAATGTATTCAAAATCGGAGTTCCCGTCTTTATTATGAGTATCTTCTTGGGTGCAATGTCGCTGATCTTTAATCGTTATCTGGTTGAATATGGGGAGCAGGCCGTAGCCGCATTCGGAATTTCATCACGTTTATTGCAATTTCCTGAGGTTATTCTGATGGGCTTATGCGAGGGTGTCGTGCCGTTGATTGCCTTCTCTTTTGCAGCGAATAAATTGCGCATGAAACATACCATTCAATTCACAATCAAAGCAATTGTGGCGTTAGCCGTCTTTTTCGGCATCATCGTTTTTCTAATTTCCGATCACTTGATTGGCCTTTTTACGAATGACCCGCAATTAATTCAGATGGGCAGTTATATTCTGCATGTGACGTTTCTGTCCTTGTTCATAACAGGAATAACCGCGTTGTTTACGGGAATTTTCCAAGCAACAGCGCAAGGAACCGCCGCATTTATTATGTCCATTATTCAAGGGGTTACGTTAATTCCTGTGTTATATATCGCCAATCAAATGAATGGTTTCCACGGAGTTGTCTGGTCGCTCGTCATCTCAGATGCCGCCGCGTTCCTTGTTGGGGCTGTCATGCTGTATGTTCTGCGGAATAAATTGCAGCCGGACTTAGAGAGTCTGGCCCAGTAAACGTGTTTTTTGTTGCTTCAATGACCACATTGCGTTGAATAATAGCTTCCTATCTTTTTCCTTATTTAAAATATACTCAAGTGCTTCTGATGCTCTGATATCGTAGGGTTGATTGCCCAGCATATGCACAGCACTGCGTCTAACCGCAATACTTGTATCCTTCATAGCACGTTCGATCAATAACGCGATGATGTCCATGCACAACGATTCATCTTTACAAGATTGACAACCAATGCTATGCACGGCATGCCTCCTGACATCCGCATAGGAATCAGTTAATCGGGCGACCAGAGGGTCTATGGAGCGTTGATCCGCATTGTGATCCAACAAAGCCGTGCACCATTTCCTTATTTTCCAGTTTTGATTTTCAAGACCTTCCAGAATATCATCTAAAGCTAATTTCCCGGCATGGTCTAAAATGGCGTAGGCTGCTTGCCAGCCTTCTTTTGTTGCTAATAGTGGAATGTACCGTTTGTAATCTCCCATAAGATCCCTCCACAGAATAATCGTTAACCTTATTATATATATAAGTTCAAACCCTTTATAAGGTGGGGTCTGTAGATTATTTCCCGTGCCTGTCTCCTGAATGACGCCGTCCTTCATCACGGCAACCCGATCGGCGAAGCCGGCAATCGTCTCCAGCCGATGCGTAATATACAGAATCGTCATGCCTTCCGATTGCTTAAGCGACAACAACAGCTGCTGCAGCTCATGCTCGGTGGAAGGATCCAGCGCCGATGTAATTTCATCGGCCACCAGCAGCTCCGGCGACATAGAGAGCGCTCTCGCCACGGCGATTCGCTGCTTTTGCCCGCCAGAGCACTCGTTTATTTCAATGTCTTTATTAGATTATAGTGAAAATAATTATCAATTTCATTTAAAGGCAAATCTCCTGATTTATATGTCGTTTCTATGAAGGCAATAATTGGGTTATCCCCCACTGATTTCACCCCAAGCGCGTCCAAGGGAACTGGCGTCCGTTATTTGGCGGAAAACAAGCTTTTCCCCCTCCCAATGGGAACTACAGGGTCTTATTTGTCCGTAATAGCGAGTTATACAGGTGAAAACCCATAAAATAACGGCCCATAGTTCCGCTTCCACGTGGAAAGTGTCCTTTTCAGCAAAATAGCGGACGCTAGTTCCCTCCAAACAACAAAAGACCGCTTTCGCGGTCAGAGCACACCTTTACCTGGAAAAAGTACCGCTAATTTCTTCATAACTGTTAAGCCCCCTAATTGAATTGGAGAGTACCTAGGGAAATGAAGTCATACTCCGCGTCATTTTAACCGTAGAAATTCCAGTTACTCCACCTACAAATACCAATAAGGGTAGGCAGAGCCTACCCTTGGCATGAAATTGACATACACATAAAAAAAGACGTCTCCTTCAAGCTATTTCAATTCCGCAATAAGCCGATCCACATCACCAGTCGGCGTAGGGATGGTTTCATAAACTTTAACGGATATATGGGATTGGACCTGGTCTTGCGTTAGGTTGCTGAAGGTGAGGATTTGGGAACCGTTGACCAAACGATTTGCCCCGGTGAAAGGAAAGGAATTCGAGCCCAGCGAACGTCCTGATGCATCCACCAATTCAAATTTCAACTTGGAAAAGGCATTATCCAGGACCACTTCGGATTCCCGCTGCATGTCCATATCCAAACTCAATTTATACGTGTATGAAAATCCAGTGGTCCCCATCGCAGTCAACTGCGATAACGTCCAACTTTTCAAGTTTAGCTTGAATGGAAACAACGAGATGTTGTTATGATCGTTCTCACTCTGAACATTTATTGGATAGCTGGCAATTGTAGATTTGTAGGCAGAATTTGATAACACTTCTTGTACGTTCAATTGAAACTGTTCACTTTGCTCCGTGGTTGGAAGGGTGAAGCCGTAGCTAACGACGATTCCTGTCCCTGGTGCGATATCTGTTGCGCTTACAGTCTGGCGTTTTCCTGCGTACGCGTTGCCATCTTTCCCCGCTAATTCCGCTCCAAAAGCGGGCACCGGAATAGGTTTATCGCTTTTATTAAAGAGCTTAAATTTAGCCGCTCCCGTTTTATTTCCTGTTTCTTCGTTATCTGTTACATGAAGCTCTTCCAGTGAAATAGTTAAATTCGGATTAATGAAATCATTCCTTGACGTGAATGCGATCGGCGTGCCAAAAACATAGCTACCTGCAGCTGGTCCTGAAACGTTCCCTTCGTTCGCAGGGAGTCGGAATCCTAAGCGCCCTGTGAAATATTGAACCGGAACAGTCTGACCTTGTTTCAAGAAACTCTCAGGTGAAAGCACATAGAAGGCGTCCATCTTCGTATTCGTATCGGTTGTAATTGCAAAATGAATGGACTTCTTGGCTCCTGCATCAAGACGAATTGGCGTCTCCTCCACCCTTTTGCCGATAAAGGATTGCCCCTCCGATTTCCCGCTTAAGGTGAAATCCGGTATGGTTTCCGCATAGCTTCCTTCGTTTTCCGCTTGAATTTCCACGATATAGCTCGGTGTTTGACCCGTAAACTGCTTAGACAGCTTCACCGCAGAATATTTCAAATCGGAATGGATGCCAGGAAGGGAGAATCTTGCGCCCCAATCTCCTAACCGGGAGGGATTGTCTATTTTGGCATCTTGACCACGCCATATGATAGAGCTGATATAAGCATCGGCTAGTACCCTCTCTACTTTAGGGTACACTTTTTCGTCGACATCTACCCAAAGAAGTTTCGTCAACTGGACATCCTTGTTCACACCGATGTCTGCCATATAGCTTAAAGTCACATTCCCCTGCGGGGGTATGGAACGAGTATTGCTTGCGCTCGCTTGAAGCGTATAAACGGTCCCTTCCGCCGTTTGGATGCGCAGCTCATAATCGGGAATTCGGTTTGTTGATCCGGATGTGTTAGTTAATGTAAGGACCACTCCGACTCTCCAGCCATCTGCCGATTTTTCTTGGGTAACACTTTTCACTTGAGCCTGCGTATTTTCTGTCAGACCATAAGCTTTCATATCTTCTACGGGGAGCTCAGCTGCAATCGGTGTCACAGGGACATACTGGCGCTTCGCTTCATAAGAAGATATAACTAACAGCTCTCGAATGGCTGGAGTCATTCCGCCGAATGTACCGTCCGCTTGATTCCCCATCAAATTCATTTGTACAGCCAGAGCGACATACCCCTTGGCCCAGCTGGATACCGTGCTGTCATCCGTTGCAGCATCCCGTTTCACTTCAGCCTCTTTATTCAAACCCCTGATCAAGAATGCGGCTAATTGCTCTTTGGTTACCTCACCAGCGGGATTATAGGTGCCTTCGCCAAACCCATCCGTCAGATTGGCTTTTTTCAATGCCTCAATGTACGGAAGCGCATAGCCATTGGCGGGATCCGCAGCGCTCACATCGCTAAAGCTGGAAGTGCTGCTTAAGGTGTCCACCTTCAAGTTGAAAATCATGGCCGCAGCTTTCGCGAATTGGGCACGGTTCATTTTGTCATGGAGACCAAATACCCCCTCGCTCACACCATCAAAAATCCCTGCGGCAATCATGGTATCAAATTTAGTTTTCGTACCCGCATCCAATTGGCCCAAATCATTGAAATCTACAGTGGATTTAGGCGAAGCAGCACCTTGCGCAGCCGCAGATAACAGGGTAGAGGCCATGCACGCGCTGATGATAACAGTTAAACTCTTTTTCATTGTCTTAAGCCTCCCGATGAATTCTTTCATGCTGTTACTCTTTTATTTCAACTGGTGTTTTTCTCTTAATAAAAAATAGAACGAATGGAATACAGATAAAAGCCGGTATGGCTGAGATATAAAAGGTATCTGCAATAGACCTGACATAAGCTTCTTTCTGCATGAAACCGGCAAGGTAAGAACTCGCTGCACCGGCAGCCGTAGCCCGATCTACCGCCCAAGCATAAATCTCCCCGGTGAGTGCGGATACCGTGTTATTTGCCATAATGGAATCCACAGCTACACTTTCCGAAATGTGCTGATAATGCACGATCTGACGGTTGCCCATGATAGCGGTAAATATCGCAATGCCTAGCGAACCCGCTACCTGCCTTAGAACGTTGGAAAGCGGCGAAGCGTTACTAATTTGTTCCGGAGCCACTGCGTTCATTCCGGCAGAGGTTAGCGGCATCAGGCAAACACCAATGCCAATCCCTCGGATCGTTAATAGGGCATTCAGCCAATGATTCGGAGTATCAGCCGTCAACAGATGCAATTCCGCCGTCGTGATCCCGAGTACAGCCAAACCGGCAATACAGATGGGAACAACCCCGAATTTCTCAACCAGCTTCCCGCTAATCGCCATCATCACCGCCATGGCAATCGATTGCGGCATCAAGAGGATTCCCGTCTGCATGGCATTAAGCCCTTGAATACTTTGCAAATACACAGGGGCTAAAAATGTTCCGCCCATCATGGCCATCATGACCAAACTGCCTGAGATGACGCTAATTGTAAACTTAACATTTTTGAATAAATTCAAGTCCAGAACAGGCTGCTTGGCTCCTAGCTCCACCCAAATTAAGAGCATTAAACTGCAGATAGCAACAAATAGCAGGCTGACAATGAACAACGAGGTCCAACCTTCGGACTGCCCTTTGCTTAATGCCAGCAGCAAGCTCCCGAAGAACGTCATGGACAAGATGGCCCCTGGCGTATCAAATTTTAATCCTGTTGTGCGAGGTGATTCCTTCATCAGAATCTTGCCCAGCACGACAGCCAGAATTCCGATCGGCACATTGATGAAGAACAGGAGCCGCCAGCTGAAATTCTGGATCAAATATCCGCCGAAAGTCGGCCCGAGCGCGGGAGCCACCATGGCTGCAATCCCCCATAGTCCCATGGCCGTACCTGTCTTTTCCTTCGGGAACGTGGTGAAAATAATCGACATCCCGACCGGCATGATGAAGCCGCCGGCGAACCCTTGAATAATTCGAAATATAATCATGGTATTGGCGCTCCAAGCCAAACCGCATAATACAGAAAATATCGTAAACCCGGCTACAGAGTAGATAAACAAATTCTTATTGCCGAATCTTCCGCCCAAATATCCACTCATCGGAATAACCATGGCGGAAGCCAACGTATATCCCGTAATAATCCACTGCATGGTGGTGAGATCCGAGCCGAATACGGCAACGAATTTATTCATGGCTACGTTCATTAAGCTGCTGTTCAATACAGCGACAAACGTACCTGTGACGATAGCAACCAGCGATAGCCACATCTGGCCATTGCCTTCTGATTTATGTTGTGTAACCACCGATTCATCAGCCATTGTAGCGCCTCCTATTCGGCTTTGACCTTCGTGCCTTCAGCCAAGTTATCTGCAGGCTTCACGATGATTTGTTGATTGGCTTTGATCTTATCGTTAGGCATCACGTAGAGCCAATCCTGGTTTTTCTCTTCTGTTTTCACTTCAACGAGATGCGCTGTGCTGCCCTCTGCAGTGAACAGATATTCTTTTTGATCCTTTTTGACCACTGCACTCTTCGGCACTTCCAGACGACTCATCTGTGCAGCATTCAGCTGGACTTCCGCCACCATGCCGGCAAATAACAAACTGTCTTTGTTATCGACTTTTACTTTAACAGGAAATGTGTTGCTGTTGGTGTTGGCTACCGGGCTGACGAATGAAATCACGCCTTGAAAACTTTTATCCGGCACATTCTGCACGTTCACTGCTACGGTCATGCCTTCTTTCACCTGTGTAATCTGGCTATCCATCACACTAAGTTCTACTTGGACTTGATCCATATTAACAAGCGAGAGGATCTGCACCCCGGCCTGTGCCAACTCACCTGGCGAAATGCCTTTTTTCACAATGACTCCGTCGATAGGAGCCGTAATTGTCGCATTGCTCAGCCCGCTATTTGCAAGCTCAAGCGTAGCATTCAACCGCTCAACATCCGCTTGGAGCGCTTTAATCGTATTTTCTGTCGGGCCCACTTTGGCAAGCTCCAGCTTTGCTTCGGCCCCTCTCAATTGGGCTTCGGCGGATTTCTGTGCACCTAAAGCCTGCTCGTAACCGGCTTTTGCCTTTTCATAGTCGAGCGTCCCTTTATCCAAATCATCTTGCGATACACTGGAGCTGCTCTCGAATGCATTGCGAAGACGATTATAACTGCTCGTAGAAAGATCCAAGCCTGCTTTAGCTTGCTCTACGGCCGCTGTTGTCTGTTGGTAAGCCCCACCCGCTGCAAGGATAGAACTCTGGAGTCCTGCAATCTCTTGTGTACGGGCACCCGCTTGCGTATCAGCCAGCTTAGCCTGAGCTGCGGTGGAAGAGTATTCGGCTTGTTTGACCTGTTGGGTCAACTCGCTGGTCTCCAACTGAACAAGCACATCCCCCTTTTTCACCTTGCTGCCCTCTTGCACGCGAACTTCGGCTACTTTACCGGACGCCTTCGAAACGATATTAATGCTCTGATCAGGAATGATTTTGCCATTCAGGCCAGCCGTTGCTCCTTGCCCCAGCTTGATGACTTGAACAGGAACGCCGGACGTTCCTGATTCTTCTGCTTCAATCGCCCCACATGCAGGTAGAACAGCAAGCGCAGCAAGCACGATAACAGCGGGAACTATTAATTGATTTAATCGATTCATTTGAACTGGCTCCTCTTTGTTTAATTGCTCTTCAAGTGAATTTTGATGGTTGTGCTGATTCCCGGCAATAGGTCAAGCCCTTGATTGTCTTCAATCGATATTTTGATAGGAATACGCTGAGTGACCTTCGTGAAATTCCCGCTTGTGTTCGTTGAAGGCAGCAGCGAGAAGGTCGATGCTGTAGCTTTGCTTATTTCTTTTACCTTCCCTGTTAAGACCTTGCCTGGGAAATTATCCAGTTTAATATCAACTTTCTGTCCTTCATGAATCTTATTGATGGCCGTTTCCTCTATATTGGCTGACACAAATAGCTTTGTAGGGTCCACAATCATCGCGACAGCCTGGCCTACTGACGCCACTTCGCCAGTCTTAATCAAAGTCTTGATCACCGTGCCTTCGATCGGAGATCTTAATGCCGCTTGATCCAGGCTGCTCGTGGCCAAATTGTTGCTATCCTGCTGTCCGACAATCTGATCGGCAAGCACATGCGCACCTTCATCGACCTGCAGGGACGTCACTTTCCCCGTGATACGTGGCATCACTTTATAGACATCGCCGGCCAGTCGGGAATCCTCGGTTGAGATGAAGTTCTGCCCTTCATACCAGAAATACCCGGCAATACTGCCTCCGCCAAGAACGATAACGGTTAAAATGACATACAGCATAATTTTTCGTTTCATGTTTTCTCCTCTTTCTTATTCTCCATTTTAACACTCGTTTTTAACATTTGTTTTTAACAAACGTTAAACTCTATGGTCGTTATTATATGACCTCGGGATTAGAGCCGTCAATGAAAACTTTTTCGATAATCGATTCGCCAAAAATGAAATAACCCGCCCTCCTTTTTAAGGAGCTACAGGCGTTTGACTATTGTGATATTCTCCTATAAAATTCGTTAGAACAGGTGTTGCTAGCAACTGTTATACGGAGGTGCAGTTGAATCCTACATGAACAAACAAGAAATCGATGTTAAACAAAAAATTATCATATCTGCCAAAAAGCTGTTCTCCGAACAAGGTTATGAAGGAACAAGCGTCAGAAAGATTTGTGACGAGGCTGGTGTATCATTGCCGCTGGTTTCGTATCATTTCGGAGGCAAGGAAAACGTATTTCTCGCTATTCTTGAACCGCTTGAGAAACTGCCCTTTTCTGCCGAAACCGGGGACCCCAAGCAAGATTTGCAGAAATATCTAGAGGTTATGATTGCTTTTTATCAACAAGATCGGGAAATTTCATTAATTGTTAGACAAGAACTAGCTATGAATAGCACAAGAGCGGACAAAATCATTACGTTTATTCAAAACTCTACAAATAAATTAAAGAGTATTCTGGAGAACGGACGGGATCAAGGCGTTTTTCAATATGAATCCATATCGAATGCTTTGCGTTTCATCCTTGGATGCATGAGCATGATTTCGGTCTCCAATACGGGGATGCTCGAAGTGATTCTTGGAGAAAAAGAGCTCGGCGACTATCCGATTGAGAAAGAAGTCATTGAATTTATTTACAAGGGAATTCGAAGTTAATAGCTGAAACTATAACGAGAAGCCTCTCCCATCTGTCAGGGTAAGGGGCTTTTTGTGCGCAATGAAAAAGGAAAACGCTGCTCTTTGTCCAATTCTTTTAATATACATCTTACGTGGTGGTTTAGGAGGGTATATGGCAAAGGATTTAGATATTTCTCAACCCGAACTGTTCGCTCAAGTATTTGAATATTCTCCAATTGGCATGGCCTTACTATCAACGCAAGGAAAATGGCTGCAAGTGAATGCTTCGTTATGTCGATTCACCGGTTACACGGAATCAGACTTCCTTGCCATGACGATTCAAGACATCATGCATACAGATGATTTAGAGAAGGATCCATTTCTAGATGGCAAAAAGGATAATTTCCAAATGGAGAAACGTTTTATCCACAAAAACGGATTCACCATATGGGTATTATTGGCTATTCATTGCATGAGGGACGAAAACGGGCAGCCCTTATATTTCATAGCCCAAACGAAGGACATTACAGAAAGAAAGTTAGCTGAAGAGGCTCTTAAAGCGAAAACCGAGCAATTGGAATCATTTATTGAAAATAATGCGGATGCCATTCTAATTTTTAATAACGAAGGTTTTGTTCAGCGGGTAAATGAAGCATTTGTCCATATTTTCGGGTGGTCGAAGGAAGAAGTCATTGGCGTTGAATTACATCTCCTCCCCTTCATTCCTCCTGAATGTTCAGAGGAGTTCAAACATAGCCGTGAGCAAGTGCAGAACGGGCGGTCCGTAAATGGTGTCGAAACGAAACGGTTGCATAAAAATGGGCATCTGGTGAACGTGTTATTAACCGCTTCGCCTATTCTAGACGGTAAAGGGAAACAGATTGGTTGGTCCGTCATCTTCAGGGATATTACAGAGTGGAAAATTGCCCAAGAACACCTTCAAAATTCCGAGAAATTATCCGTAGCCGGGCAGTTAGCCGCTGGTATCGCTCATGAAATCAGGAACCCCATTACCTCCATTAAAGGGTTCATTCAATTGATGAAATCAGGGTTTGGAGATAAACCCGTCTATTTCGATATCATGACGTCCGAAATCGAGCGGATTGAATTGATTCTTAGCGAACTGTTAATCCTGGCGAAGCCGCAAACGATTAAATTTGAGAGAAAAGATATTCGTGTGCTGCTTAGCCAAGTCATGACGCTTCTGGATTCACAAGCGATCCTGAACAATGTTGAATTTCTGGCTGAATTCAAGCCGGGAGCTACGCATCTTTACTGCGATGAAAATCAGTTGAAGCAAGTATTTATCAATTTCATCAAAAATTCCATTGAATCCATGCGTGATGGCGGTAAAATAACACTTGAAGTCAGTAGTGAAAATGATCAAGAGATGATGATTCGTCTAGCTGACGAAGGCTGCGGAATTCCCAAAGAAGCTCTCTCCAAGCTAGGTCAACCTTTTTATACAACCAAAGAAAATGGAACCGGCCTGGGCTTTATGGTAAGCAAAAAAATCATAGAAAATCACGCTGGTAAAATCAAAGTTGAAAGTGAAGTCAATAAAGGGACTCTCATTGAAATAACGCTGCCTACCTCCAGTTAAATGAATCCAGGAAGCAAAAGACCGCCTCATACCCGTGAGCCGGTCTTTTTCAATGGACTATTCCTTATTTCTGATCTTCGGACCGTATAAATCGCTTCGTTACTTTCATCAACATGAACCCGACCCCTAAACCAATTGGCGCGCAAATCATAGGAAGCCATATGGGGCCTAGCAGCACATTTTTTATACGGAATGTTGTAGAATACATCACACCGACCGTAACCAAGTAGGCAGAGAAAGCGAACGGTATATACATGAATGGCCTTTTTTCACCGATCGCATCTCGATAAGCGTCCCACATAGCAAAGAAATAGAGACAAGGATAAAACATTAGCCATTGATAATTGGTTAGCTGCGCTGCTTCCTCCATTTTCCCTTGAAAACTTAACATGATAGCTGTATTAAAATTGGATTGGACATTGATTAGTATTTCTAATCCAATGAAAAGAATGCCTTTAGCAATCTTGCCATCCAATAGTTGAGGGAATCCTGGCAGTGCGATGCTCCATAAAATTTTCTCAAGTTCATCTTTTGTCATAGGGGTCTCTTCTTTATTTGTTTTTACTGC
Source organism: Paenibacillus chondroitinus NBRC 15376 (assembly GCF_004000765.1). Taxonomy (GTDB): domain Bacteria; phylum Bacillota; class Bacilli; order Paenibacillales; family NBRC-103111; genus Paenibacillus_E; species Paenibacillus_E chondroitinus. Next base: position 54,945 of record NZ_BILW01000031.1, read on the forward strand.
TTGATCAGTTGTTTGCGGTCCTCCATTTGCGGCGGTTCCTCCAACCAACCATGTTTAATCATCAGCTTAATGCCATCGTGGGTATAGACATAGATATCTTTGGCGATTAATCCTGCCTTTAAATTCAAATCATTTCGCAGCGTAAAAATAGTGCCAAAACTGCTGCTGACCATGCCGAACGTATTGAGAAGGTGAATGCAAAACATCATCAGTTTCTCCGAAAATGGGGCCATCGTAGAAGTTGTTACGGTACTCCCGGAAGTAGCCGAGAACTGGATATTGCTTTGGAGGAGGATATCTTCAAAGGTTGTAATTTGTTTCTTTGCAAGTTCCATGCCCTTCACAAAGTATTCCTTTACTTCCGGGGTATTCGCACATTGGGCAAAGCCTGAAATGAGCTGCAACCCGACATTGTTTGTCTCAATCCCATGATGCAGAATGCCGACTTCGATGGTATTTAAAGCCCTTTTATCCCCAAAGAGATTGAATCCGCTTAAATAGTCTTTGCTCTCAATAAACTCATTTGCAATAGGCATCGTCACTTTGGGCGGCGCGGTGAGAATCCCTTTTTTCAGCAAATATTCGGTCGATCTTTTATAGATATTCTGAGTAATGACGGTTAACCCCTCATAAATATCCATCACCTCGCCCTGGTAGGACATATTTAAATTGAGGGTATACATGCCCATGCTTATTTCTTTCAAAATGCGAAGGAACATGATATCAAATCCATTGTCATACAGTTTCGGCGCCTCTAAATTGACATCTCCTTTGGTAAAACCAACAGGTACGACTATGCCTTGATTTTCAAACAAGTTGGTAATTTTATTCACATAATGATCGAGATCCTGCCATAAGCCACCCATAATATTTCTTGCTTCATGATCATCAGTTTTCGCTATGAAGTAATCCAACACTCGCAGAATCAGTGTCTTCTGCTGATAGGTAAGCCAAAGTGTCCCAAGCTCTGATGAGCTTATGGAGTCTGCTTGCTTTATCATAATGTCATCTCCAATTAAAGAGCAGTCTTATGGAGCTCTCTATTCATCTTATTTTCTTTTTGTTCCTAGTATTAAAATTGATGACCAATTCCCGATCAATGTTAAAATGGAGCACGTTGCTCTGAGTCAAGTCAACGAATCCTTTTATCAGAATTGCAATGGGAACTAATACGATGAACGACTGCCAATAGGACCATCTCATAAGCTGATACATACCGAGGGACACGAAAATGGGCTCACCGATAAACGAAATGACTAGCGAAGCCACTATACCAGCAATCAGAAATGACTTCCAGCTGGAAAACCTCTGATACAAATAGGCAAAAATACAGGGAACCACAAAGAAGTCGACGGCATTTAAGTTCTCAGTAAATGGAATTAGCTGATGCGGGTAGCGCCACAAGTCGAAAAACTTACCGATTTGGTCGACAGCCCCGACAATAATAAATGCCGTCATGAAGGCTAATACGGTGCTGAGTGTCCTTTTACGATCCATAGCGATCAGCAGCAGCACAAAAACTACCAGATTAACAATGACGATAACCCACCACTGGAATGAAAAAACGTCTTGATGCAGCCAGTAATCGAACTCCATTTGGCTCTCTTTAACGTTTAATTCCTCTATTTCATTAGGCATATCTTTCTCCCTGTTCGCTACAAACTTAAATTCTTGTTCTTTATTATTAAACAGGAAGTCAGAAATATGTATCGTTGGGAAATGTTATTTTGGTCAAATATATCTTTTCATGCTCTGTTTTTGAAACTGAAGAGGGCTTTAACATTTTTGATAAAAACAGCGGAGCTTCGGACTAGAAAATCATGTCCTAGGCTCCGTGTTCAATTTACATAATTTCCCCAGTAATGATACATGCTATGAACAATCAGATTACTGTGAGGACACTATGATCATTTCCCTGTATGTTTCCCTATGTTGGCTTCTTGTAGCAACTTCGGCAGCTTTGAAAACTAAATTCTCCAACCGGGAGTTTTCATTTATTTATTTACTCGTTGCTTTCATAGATACCAATTTGTATTACTTGTTTGGTGAAACATTTCATGTTTTCGAAATTTCCAAAAACCCATGGAACTATGTTTCTTTTTCACTGATTCAAAGCATTATCATTCCGCTTTTTATAGCGATCATGATCACTCTTTGGCGATTGGCTCGCAGTGTCCCTGCTAAAGTTGGTGTACAGGTTGGTGCCATTACTTTTATTGTGGGGATGGAGACTCTCAGTTTTCTGTTAAAAATTGTTATTTACAGTGACCTAACCGTATTATGCTGGCTTATTGCGTACAGGCTTGTTTTGTTCTACTTGCAATTCGTGACAATTCGTTTCTTCAGGAGGATGTGCAGCCATTCATGAAAGGTAGTATTCCCTTTGTAGAAAAAGCCTTTGATCTTAATGATTGGTTCGTCATTGGCTGCATTGCCCTATCCTATCTGATCATCTATCTCCTGCCAAAACGTTTTACTGGATCTGTAACTTTGTTACTATTTCTATTTAGCTCAACGATGGCCTGTATGCTGGATAACTCGATTGGCGGTCACATTTTTGATTTGTATGACATCATGGATGGACCTGCCTACACGGTGATGGATTTTGCTGTTTATTTTCTTTACGCACCATTCGGGTATTTCTTTATCTATTTCTATGATCGTTTTCAATTTAAAGGGATTAAAACTGTAGGTTATATTTTACTGTGTTCGTGTATGTCCATAGGTTTCGAGTGGATATGCACGCTTGTCGGTGTGTTTCATTACAAGGATTCTTACGGAATTCATTATTCTTTCGTTATTTATTTGCTTTCTCAAAGCGCTACCCTGTCATTTTATCATTTTATTCGAAGGGAGACCCCTGATCACGAATATGATGAAAGGCCAAAAAGCCCGAGGATATAAAACCCCAGGCTTTTGGCAGCTTATTTTAAATCGAAAAACCTTTCATTAACGGCATAATAAATGAAATGGCACCCATGCCAAGTTTCATAAAGCTGCCTATGTTGCTAAATAAACCGCCAGATCCGCCTGCGCCTTTGGCAGCACCTTGACCAAGCCCTCCCAGTAATCCGCCACCTGTGGAGCCTCCTCCAAATAAACCGCCAAGTCCTCCGCCGCCAAGAAGCCCAAGTATGTTACCTAAACCGCCAAAACTGGATATATGCGCTTTGGATTTAACTTTTTTTCGTGGAATCTTCTTGTCGCCTTTAAATCCTTGAAGAATAACTTGACTAACCTGCACTTCTTTCAGAACACCATAATAGACAGAACCGTCCTTGAGTACTACGCATACAGGTGTTCCTAAATTAGCCGCAGCTTGAGCGGCGATCGTTGACGACGATGCCGATCGTCCTTTCTGTCCGACATTTACGCGGCCGTGCTTTCTTGTGGGGTGAGGATAAGTTTTCATGCTGCTCGCACATCCTTTTCATGGTATCCCTATCTTGTCATCTTATGTTGAGAAGACAAGATCCGATTGTGCGCTTCACAAAATAAATGTCCAATCGGGATTGATCGGCTGCGAATCCGATGAAGTGCCCGTGCAGCGACTTCTCCAGTGAGGTGGAAGAGATCGATGGCACGGCTCCCTTCAACACTTTGACGAAGTCATCGACAAGCAGCAGGTCTCCTCCGCCGTGCATATCCTCTGACACGCCCACCTTGATCTGCTGCTCGGAGTACATGTGGCCTTTGCGGGCATCGGGATGTCGGATGACATAGGAACCAGCCTCCATGTCCCCTTGAATTTCGCCTTTAGTCCCCACAATGTGGATGGAACGGCCTGGTTTGGAAGTACCGCCGGTCATCCCCAAGAATACGAAACGTTTATTTTTTATTTTTTTGATACCATTGGGTTGCCTCTTCAATTGCTTTGCTGCCGCCACGCGCTTGCCAGTCTGCAACGAATTTATCAAAGTAGTCGATACTTTCCTGGCCAACAATGATTTTCGCTGCCGTTTCCATAAACAATCCATTTTTGGCGAGCTCAGGTTGAGACAACATAATGGAAGGAAGTGGCATATCAAGTCCATCATTCACCCGGCCTTCACTGTTTGCAACTTTCGCAGCGTTCGTAATCAGATCACCGTGTGGACGGCCTTTCATGAAATCTTCGTTCGTGATATAGGGTTCGCCGGTAATTTGCAGGAACATCAAGTGCATATTTTCCTTGTTAATGCCATCCGCCGTTGTCTGATATTTATAGTCGATCTTCCCGTTGTTTACGGTATAGTCATCCCCCTCAATGCCATAAGTCAGGAATGTATTCGCTTCTTTCGAGTAGAACCAATTCAAAAATTTAATAACGTCCTCGGCTTTCTTACTGCTGGCAGGGATCGCATATGCCGACCTGATCGGGGAAACAATGTCCGCTCCGCCTTTTCCGTCTGGGCCAATGGGCTTCCTCCGTACTATAAAGCAGCCACTCGCTATACTCGCTCACATCTATCTGATGCTTCTCCACTTCCAATTTGACTTTATGCAAGGTTTGCCTGAGTTGTTCAGGCCGTATCGGTTTAAGCAAATAATCGCTGACACCATAATGTATCGCTTCCTGAGCAAAACTAAAATCACCGTAACCGGATAATATGATAAACTCGCAGTGAATTCCTAGTGATTTAATGTTTTTAATTAAGTCTAATCCATTCATCTGCGGCATTTTTATATCTGTAATCAGTAAGTCGGGATGAGCACTTTTAACCAAGTCAAAGCCTTCAACACCATTAGCCCCCTCGCCTATAACGTCAAAGCCAAGAGAAGATTCCGAAACCAATTTACTTAAACTTTTCCGAATTAAAGTTTCGTCCTCAATAATGACAGTACGGATCATGCGGATTCATCCTTTCTTCCTTTGCGGTAGCCATTCTGCTAACAGGCATTACGCCTTGGAGAAGGGCATGAGAATTAATAATCTCCAGCGTATTGTATAAGAAGGCAATCAATTTTTTTCCTCACAAAAACTCACCGTCCACCGCCACATCATGGCTGAAATAGAAAGGAAAAATGACGACAATGACCCTTCCGCCTCAATAGTTTGGGCAGAAGGGTCGTCATTTGGTTGTCGCTGCTTCGGTGATTGCAATCAGAAATTGTCAGCGTTCCAAAACACCGATGAAATTTCCGGGAAAAGCACGCTTAAATATGGCATACCCTCAGCTGGCTGGTCTTCTAAGGAGCTGTAACCATTCAAAAGCAGCATGATCCATTGAGCCTCGTTGAGCTGCAGCGAAATATTATATGTCGTAGTCGCCGAAGCTCTTACGACTTCCACCTCCTCTTCCCGAATGCGAATCATCATTTCCTGATCCCCGAGCCCCACCAGAAGCGCTGCAGGCAAAACGAAGTTATCTTTTGTCTGGCCATGCAGCATTCGCCGAGAGAATTCAGGAGCGAGCTTGCTAAGTAAACGGCCAAAATCAACAATTTTCCACATGCTATTTGTTTCTATTTGGAGATTGCCGTATTGGCGGAAACATGCCTCAAGCGCGTGGCGATCAGGCAAATAAACGCTTATGCTCGAATCATCCGGATGCTCTGACACAGCTCGACATAGCAAAGAGCGCGCAGCCTCTTCATGTCCGGGCAAGCAGCAGCAATCCGCTAACTGCATCTGATTTCCATTGCTCTTATATCGCAAAAAGGCTGCTACAGTTCCCCCGGTTTCAGCCACCAGAAACTGATGTGGTTGGACCGTTTTCCATTGCCGCTGGCCGAGCCAATACGATTTCGAACGGATAACGCTTCCGTACACCTCTCTGTTCGCCTCTTCATACAACGCCATGATCGATTCAAGATCGGTATCTTCATACCTTCTTATCGTGTATAACGTTGAATGTTCAAGCTGCTTCATGTTTTCAGCTTTCGCGCTCCATACTTTTTTCGAATAAGGAGACCACCCCACCTGCTCGTAAAAGGATAGAATATTGGTATTCAGAAGTGATAAATCGTAGCCATTTTGTTTCATGTACTCCGATATCCTGCGTAGAATGCGTTGTGCCAGACCGCGTTTTCTATATGCAGGCAATGTGGCTACGCTGCCTATGCCGCCAAGCTTTAATTCCAATGAACCGAAGCGTATGCGAAATGTGAACAACTGGATTGCCGCAGCTATTACGCCATCTACAACCGCAACCCACGTTGTGTCCATGGAATAGGTGCTATCAAACTCCAATCGATCTTGAAAAAAGCTTTTTCCTCGTGGAAAAACCTTATCCCATATCTCGTAGATTTCTTCCAATTCTTTACGTGAATGGACAGTTCGAATATGAATCTGTTCCATATTTCAGTACCTCCTTTCGTTTATGACATAACCTCCGTGTAATCCTGTAGAAATTGGTCGTAGATTTGATTCGGCAATTCCAACAGATCATTCGTAGCTTGCATATGCTCACGCAAATGCTGCAGCATCTGTTCAATCCGTTCGCGGTAACTCTGCTCCTGAAAGGCAAGATTCTCTCTCTCCTGAGGGTCCTTGATTACGTTGTATAGCTCTAGATAGGTTTCATTTTTAAACATATCAACGATCAGCTTGTAATCGCCCTCGACGATACAACGCCCAAAGTTGCCCCTTCCTCCATTGCCATCGTATTGAATGAAAATTCTCTCTCGTCCTGTCGTATTGCCAGCAATTAATGGCATGAGTGATTGACCGGACATAGGAGAACTCAGCTGTATTTGTGCATAATCGCATAGGGTCGGCAGCACATCGATACTGCTGACTAATGAGCGGCACGATGTTATAGCCGGTTTGAAATCGGCCGGAAATTTCATAAACAGGGGTGTACGAACAGATTCTTCATACATGCACATTTTTTGCCACAATCCGTGAGAGCCCAGCATTTCACCGTGGTCACTCGTAAAAATAATCAAACTTTGATCATAAAGATCTTCTCGCTTCAATTCCTCGATAATCTGACCGACGCATTGATCCAGCAGCGAGACCAAACCCAGATAAACCTTCCATATTTGCTTCCAATCGTCCCTCGTGTATCGAGTTCCTATAGCGCCCGTCAAATTATATAACTGAAGCGGTGACTGAGTCCGGCACCACTCCCCGACGTTCTCAGGCAGATCCACCGATTTGATCAAATCAAACCAAGGGGCGGGAATTTCTAAAGGGGGATGGGGAGCATGGAACATCGCATTGAGCAGAAACGGTTTGCTGCGATTTCGATTTCGAATCGCTTCCACAGAATCTCTGGCGATAAACTCGTCAATGAAGAACTCCTGGCCTTCTTCGTACAAACCAACCGCAGGGATTGAATACGATTTTGGACGCGTTACCTTTCCATACACCATTTCCGGCACGATTCCCCGATAATCCGATCCACCAGGCACACGCTTATGATTTTCCTTCAAAAAAGCTTCGTACCTGCCCTCAAGTTTTCTCCAGTTCGTTTGGCTGCCCGGAGACTCATCTACGGCAGGTTTCATCCGCAAATGCTGTTTTCCGGTATGCCAGCTGTCCCAAGTATGCTCCATAAGCTTATATAAATGCTCGATGTCAGGCCTTACCAGCGCGTGCATGTCCTCCCCCCGGTTAATTAAGCAACCGTTTTCGTTAGGATACATGCCGGTAAAAAAAGCTCCGCGTGCAGGGACACAAATGGGAGAAGCGCAATACGCTCTTTCAAATACGATGCCTTCTTCCTTTAGGCGATTGATGTTTGGCGTATGGGCGCCGATGGCATCCAGTCTCAATTGATCCGCCATAATCAGGATGACATTCGGTTTTTCATTTCTCATCCGCGTAACCTCCAACTAAGCAAGTTTATGGATTCTATTTCCAACTTAGATCAAGCCCGACAAGTCAGCTATAAATACACGGCGTGTACCATCTACATATCCATTAAAAACAAGATGCTTGTTGTCCGGCGCCCAAGCAGGGTGTGGATCAACGCGAAGCACGCCTGACACTTTCGTTCCCGGATTGCCAATAGGGATTCGTACGATTGTCGCTTCGGTCCCTTTCTGAAGATCGATAAGGCGCAAAGGAACGGTACCGTCACCAAAAGCCACTTTCTCGTGCTCATAGGAGTCGGTCACGATATGTCTTCCGTTAGGATGGACCGTCGGGTGCCCGGATCCTGGAATCGAATCGATGATTTTGCCAATATTCGTGCCATCCTTATTCACTTGAACCAAATACAGTTGTTTGTCGCCATCGAGGCACAAATTCATCGAAAGCCGCTCGCCGTCAGGATACCAATTAATATGATGGCCTCCCTTATCCCATTGTTCCGGGCCTACTGCGACACGGATATCACTGCCATCCGCCTTCATCGTAACAACCCAGTACTTCAACCCCTGAGTAATCATATTCCACGGCTGCTCCTGTTCCGTATGAAACCATCTCATCGTAAACAGGATGCGATCGCCTTGCGGATTAAATTTGCAATGGAATCCATAACATTCGCCGTGCTTATACAGAACCTTATCAATAGAAGGTTCTGCACGATCAAATACATCCTTTATCGAAACCAGCAGCTTCCTCTCCCCGGTTTCCGTATCCAGAGCATAGAGACCGTCGTCATCGCGAAAACCGTAGTTGCGCGGAATTTGCTCATCAGGAACGATAATGCCGTATCCTAACTGCGTTCGCCGCATCCTCTTCGGACAAGCGGAAATAATCGTTCGGCCATCCGGAGATATTCGGTATATGCTTCCCGGCATAAGCCGCTTCTCTCCGGTATGTGGGTTTAACCGAACACAAAGTGGCTCCCACGTTGCCGTATTCACATCGTTGTAAAAAAGGGAATGATCATCCGCTCCCCAGTTGATGTTAGCGCCAAGCTGCGGCTCCCAGCCGCATGTTTGCGAAACAACTCGCTCTTCTGCCGTATGCAGATCGACGAGTACGATATTGGCCGCTTCTCCTGGCTCAGGAAGACGATGCTCCTGCGGCATCTGCAGCAAGGCAACATAACGCCCGGACGGGCTGACGGGCGATGTATCAAAAAACCGGTGCAAGCAACTCTCTGTTCGTGGCGTTATACACTTTACAGGGACAAGCGGACTAAACTCGGTGTATGCGGGAAAATGCTCGGAAATTTTCAAAAAAACCACTCCTTTAATTAGCGTTTAGTTTGGCTAAATCGATATCCAGTGCAAGATGATCACCTGTTCGTTCCATATGCTCCTTCAGCATGGCGACAAGCTCGCTCATTTCATGGGCATGGTCGCCGGAAACGGCCAAATTCGTGGTCTCCTGCGGATCGTTCACGACGTCGTATAACTCCAGAAACGTTTCGTCCTTGAACAAGTCGACGATCAGTTTATATTTCCCTTTGACGATACACCGTTGGAAATTTCCCAAAGAGCCGTTTCCGTCATATTGAACATAAATGGCTTCCCTGTCTTGTTTCCCTCCATGAATCAGCGGCATTAACGACTTGCCTGACAAAACTTCAGGCTTATCCAAACCGAGAAATTCGCATAATGTCGGTAAAACATCCATCGAGCTGACCGCCTCATTCACTTCACGGACCGCAGGATCAAACGTTTTCGGAAATTTTATCCATAATGGTGTCCGCACCGATTCCTCATACATACAAAATTTTTGCCACAAACGATGTGATCCCAACATTTCCCCATGATCACTGGTGAAGATGATGAGCGAATTGTCGTAGAGGTTCTGCCTCTTCAACTCATCAATCACACGGCCGACACCATCATCGAGCAAGTTGACCAAACCGAGATATTTGGCCCAGATGGACCGCCATTCCTCACGGGAGTAACGGGTTCCCAGCACACCTGTCAGATTGTACATTTGCAAAGGCGATTGGTCCGGATACCAGACTCCGACATTGTCAGGCAGTTTGATCTCTTCCTCCCCGATCATGGAATACCATGGCTCTGGAAGGTGATACGGCGGGTGAGGAGCCAAATACATGGCGCTTAAAAACAATGGTTTCTCCTTGTTTCTAGAAGTAATAGCCTCTAATGAGCGATTAGTAATGTATCCGTCAAAAAAATAGTCCAAGCCCTCCGTATAGCGGTCCATTGCGGGAATGGAGTAGCTTTTGACCGTGGTACGCTGACCGCTTACCATTTCAGGAACAAGCCCCTTGAACTTCGGACCTCCTGGAGCTTGTTTGTCATGCTCCCTCAAGTACTCCGTGTAATTGTCTTCGGTATCCCAATGGGTTAACGATTCAGATTGCTGTTCGGGCTTAACCTGATAAAATAAATGCTGTTTCCCGGTATGCCAGCTGTCCCAATGTTTTTCCATCAGCTGATACAGATGGGGAGTCCCTTCCTTAACCATTCCGCTCACCCGATCCTGCTGCGCCCAAGGATTGATCAAGCACCCGGTTTCGTTGGGATACCTCCCCGTAAAGAATGCTCCCCGTGCGGGGACGCATATCGGAGAAGCGCAGTAGGCTCTGTTAAAAACAACGGATTCCTTTTTTAATTCGTTTAAGTTAGGCGTATATGTTCCTATGGCATCATATCTCAATTGATCAGCCATAATGATAAACACGTTAGGCTTTTGCTGCGTCATGGGATCTATTTCCCCCATTTCTTCGTATTTTGTTCGACGGCTGCAGTCAGTTTGCTTAACCCGGCATCGTTCATCTCTTTCACATATTGATCCCAGTTTGCGTTAATATCCTTGGCTCCCGTCACAAAATTGATGATCCATTCATTGTATTTTTTATCAATGGACGGCACCAAATCTTTCGAGGTTCCGTAAGTCAATGCAGTAAACGGCGGTGCAATACCGGATTTCAAGGAGTATTCCACGTTTTCCTTCAATGCGCCTTCCACGTCTTGTGCTGCTAACGAATAATCTGAGGTCATGGCTGTTAAGTGCCCCAATGACGGAATGATATCCCGTTCGTAAAGAGCCGTTCTAACCATCTTGCCGTTTTCCATCTTATAATGGACCCCTTCTATTCCGTAGTTGAGTATCTTTATCCCTTCTTCAGAATGGGTATAGTCAATGATAGCGGCAACTCTTGCCAGAAAATCTTCATCTCTGTCTTTTTTAATGACAACAATAGGTTCCGTATTGCTCGCGTCTACTCTCCCCGTATCTCCTGCCGGCCCTTTAGGCATTGGAATGAGCAGCGATAGTTTGGCATTTTTATTGGATTCTGCCAAATCCTTTTCGATGGCCACGTATCTTTCCGTAGGAGCGACGATGACCCCGGCACTTCCGGTAATAAATTTAGACTTGGCTTGAGCCTCATTCGAGGTAAATACTTCCCGATCGATTAAACCCTCCCCATACAATTCACGAGCAAATTGCAGGAAGGATTTATACTGCGGCATTACGGTTTCATAGGACCATTTGCCGTCTACTTTTCCCCAGTTGTTAGCTCCGGTAAAGCCGGTAGATAGGCCCAGAAATGCCCCATATCCGAGTGCAAACGTTACGGGCACGGTATTCGCGCCACCCATTTTATTGTCTTTGAAAGCTTTCAGCACCGCTTTAAATTCATCCATTGTCGTCGGCTTCTTCAATCCAAGTTGATCCAACCAATCCTGACGAATCACCATGACATTGGGAACGACTGACGCTTTGCGAGACGGTAGTTGAAAGACCCCGTTCTCCTCACGGAATTCCTCCGTCCCGGGTCGGTCTATATAGGACTTCAATCCTTTTAAGTCATACTTATCGGCGTATTCTGTGAAATTCATCAAGAATCCGTCTTCCTTCAACTGGCTGTAAATGTGCGCTCCAGAGCTAAGCGAATATCGAAACACATCCGGCATATCACCTGCCGCAATTTTTAGCTCCAGGTTTTTCTGGTACTCTTTGGCCAAGATTCGTTCCACTTTAATATTTACATTAAATTTTTCGTTCAAATATTTGATAATGGCGTCATCGGGTTGAATATCGCGTGGTCCCCATTGGAACCACTTGATGTCATACTTCTTCGCTAAACTTATTTTACCGGTTCCTGCAGCGGAATCCGGGTTTTTGGTACCTGCAGAATCCAAGCTGCTCGCGGAGTTATTTGAACACCCGAACAGAGAAATTGCCAGTACGGGGATTAGCGTTAAAGCGGTTATTTTTCTTGCTATCATACGTAAACACCCTTTCTTGTCTCTAAGTTTTGGAGGATTAACCTTTCAAAGAACCCATCATGATGCCATTCACGAAAAATTTTTGTAAAAAAGGATAGACCGTGATAATCGGCAACAAAACCATAACGATATTCGCAAAACGTATCGTCTCTGCACTAAAGCCTTCTTCTCCAGATTCAACCAGCATAATAGATTCCAAATCCTGTGTACTGGTAATCATTTTTTGCAAATATTCCTGAACCGTTTTTAACTCCTTGTCGGTAATAAAAAAGACCGATTGCATATAGGTGTTCCAGAAGGATACCATGAAAAACAATCCGATTGCCGCCAATATCGGCTTGGACAACGGTAATACAATCGTAAAGAAGATGCGGAAATCATTGCAGCCGTCGATACGGGCTGCCTCCTCCAACTCTTTCGGGAACTCCATAAAAGTTGATCTCATAATAATTAAATAGAAAGTATTGATCATGTATGGGAGTATATATACGGCAAAATGATTGATCAGCCCGAGCTCCTTGTAGTTCATATAATCAGGAATTAAGCCGGCACTCATGAACATCGTCATGACGATTAGAAACATAACTACTTTGGAGCCTTTGAAAGGCTTGGATAATCCGTAAGCCGAGTAAGCGGTCATAAATAATGCGACGGCCGTACCTATGACCGTGATCAAGAACGTAACCCTGAGATGGATGAAAATTGTACCGTCTTGAAAAACTTGTTTATACGAAGCTAAAGTGGGCATAGTCACGATCATTTTGAAGCGCGAAGTTAAATATTCGGATTCCGACATGAAAGAAGCGACTACCGTCTGCCAGAACGGATAGAGCATGATGGCGCACAACAATACCATGATCATGATGTTCCATATATCTCCTGTTGAACGTTTGCGAACCAAACTTGTATTAGCCATTAGATAATCCCCCTCTGCCCAATAACTTTGGCTAACCGATCCGCTGAATAAACGAGAATAGCTGCCACCAATGTTTTGAAAAGCCCGGCCGCAGTGGCTAAACTGTGTTTGCCTTCTTGAAGCCCTACCCGAAATACGTAGGTATCGATAATATCTGCCACGCTTGTGACCATGGGATTACTCATCACTAGAATCTGCTCAAAACCTACATCAAGTAAATGTCCGATTTGAATGATGAACAGCACCACGATCGTTGTTGAAATGCCTGGCAGCGTAATATGCCACAACTGCTGTGAACGAGAGGCACCATCAACACGGGCTGCTTCGTACAGAGACATATCGATGCGGGTCAAAGCAGCCAAATACAAGATCGTTCCCCAGCCCATCGTCTTCCATACTTCCGACGCAACCAGAATCCCGCGAAAATATTCCTTGCTTCCCATAAAGTAGATCGCCTCGTGGCCGAACCCTTTCACTATCTCATTGACCAGCCCATCATGGACAGATAATAAACTGTATATGATTCCTCCTAGGACCGACCAGGAAATAAAATGGGGAAGGTACAAGATAGACTGGCTGACTCTTTTGAAAATTGCGTTTCTCAATCCGTTCAACATCAACGCTAAAATGATTGGCGCCGGAAAACCAAACAAGATTTTATAGAAACTGATAATCAAGGTGTTGGCCAGCGCTTGTTGAAAATCGGTCGAATGGAATAAGGTCATAAAATGGTCAAATCCGACCCATGGACTTTGCTCCAAAGGACGTGTAATTCGATAGTCCCTGAATGCAATTTGGATAAAGTACAAAGGTTTGTACCTGAAAACAAGGTAGTACAGGATAGCCGGAATAATGAAAAGAAAGATTTGATACTTAGCATACAGCACCTGAATTTTATCCATTTTGTTTAGCTTCATCTTATCTCCCCTTCGGTTGTAACCGCATACATTTCATGATCCAAGTATACTTTTACATCCCAATGAAAAACAGAAGGTGAAAACCGGATAAAAGGTGGGTTATTTTACACTCCTATTCCCCTCCATAAAGTTTGTTATGCTTGCGGTATTCCCTTGGCCCCGTATTTTTTATTTGTGTGAACAGCTTGCTGAAATGCTTCTCATCCGAATACCCTACTTCATTGGCAATCTCATAAACTTTCATTTCCGTTCCAACCAGCAATGTACATGCCGTCTCGATCCGTTTGATCATCATATATTTGGAGAATGTCATGCCGGTGTACTCCTTGAATTTCGAGGATAAGTAGCCGGTGCTGAAATAAAACTGCTTGGCGACGTCCTCCAGAATCAAGTTGGTCGTATACATCTCATCCACGTATTCTTTTACAGCCGCTATGCTTTCGCTCTTCTGCAGCTGTATTCTATGACTAGCCGTAACGCATCTCTCTTTTATAAAAAGGATCATGTAAGCTTCCAGCTCCATGAGCGAATCAAAATCATGCAAAGAATGGAATGCCATCTCATGATCTTTCGTCATTTTTTCAAATTGTGCGGCGATTTGGACACATAAGTACTTCATATCCGATAGCGTTATTTGTTTATTTACGCAGGCTTCGGCAAATACCGTCTTCATCCAGCTAATCAGATTGACATCGTCTCCGGAATAGACCCAGTTGACCCAATGCATATCGGCAATCCTATTAAAATTGAGGTTAATATCCTGTCCACGCCAATCTTCGTAAAACAATAGAGAGCGCTCCGAGTTTTCCGGATCTCCGTATCTCAGATAATCGATTGTCGCCATCGCTTCTTTGTACAATTGAGGCATCTTCGATATGTGAGGCTTGAAACTGCTAATTCCAATTTTGTAGGCGGTACCCGCATGATCATTCAATAGTGTCTCTAGTATGCGGATCGATGTAACCAATTTCTGATGAAACAACTGTTTTTCGTCTTCGTCCTTATACAGAATCAAGTGAATATAATCGTTCGCCTGTTTCATCAAAAGATTTAGCGGGAGCGAGATTCGGCTAATAACATCCGGGAGCACGGATGGAAGCGAAGGAAGCCAGACACTGGCTACACAATAATAAGATTGCTGCGCAGCTTGATTAAGCTCGATCGGTGTGATTCCCTTAATTAATTGCTGAAATAGAAAGTCGTTTTTAAGCAACAGAAGCTGATTATATTTCCTGGTCTCCTCCAATCTGAGGGACAGAGCTTGATGCAGCTTCTTTAATGATTCCTCCAGCTCCGGAAACATATAAAGTTTAATGATATAGTCGAACGCGCCTTCCTGAATGCCTTTTTTGGCATAAGCGAATTCGTCGTAGCCGCTAAGAAGGATAACCTCTGTATCGGGATGCTCACACTTTAACTTCTCCAGCACGTCCAGTCCACTCATGACAGGCATATGGATATCCATAATAACGGCTTGAGGCTTATGCGCTTGGAAAAGCTCCATGGCTTCTTCCCCATCCGAAGCAACCGCTACGACCTCGAAGCCCAAATCCCCCCAATTTATGGAGTTTTGCAACCCATCTCTGATTATTTTCTCATCATCTACGATCATCAGTGTAAACTTGTCCATCGTTTCAGCCTCTCCATTTACAAAATGATTTTCATTCTAACTTGTGTGCCTGCCCCGTACACGCTCTTGATTTCTAATCCGTAGGTCTCGCCAAATTCAAGGTTCAACCTTTCGTGGACATTGGATAAACCGCAATGAACGGATTGTTTGTTATTGTGCATCATCTGAATGGTGTTTGCCAGCTGATCCGGATCCATTCCTTTGCCGTCATCTTCGATCATGATCATCAAGTCCCCACTTTCCGTTTCGCTGGAAATCCTAATCGTTAATAATCGATTCTTTTCCATCGCATGATGAATAGCGTTTTCGACGATTGGCTGAAAAATAAACTTTGGAATTAAGACTTTATAGTAAGCTTTATCCACATCAGCATAAAAAACCAGCTGCCGGTCGAACCGAATGTTCTGGATTTGCACATAATGATGGACATGCTCGAGCTCCTCCTCCAGGGTTACCAAATCCCTCGAACCGGATAAGCCGGATTTCAAAAACTTGGCCGTTGCAACAAGCATGCTGCTCGCTTCCTCCGACTTCCCTGTTCTGAGCAGCAGCATGATGGATGTGAAAATATTTTGAAGAAAGTGCGGGTTGATTTGCGACTGCAAGGCTTTAAACAAGAGCTTGTTGATTCTTTTCTCCATGGCCAGGTTTTCGTTTTCTTTCCTGACTAATTCCGTCGACAATCCTTCCAGCCTGCTTAACATCTTGTTGAACGTGACCGCCAGAACTGCGAATTCAAAATCATGTTCTGTTTCACGCAGCCGAATGGATTGATCTTGCGGATAGGTCTCCATCAGATGAATGGCCCTGCGTATAGGCGTAGTCATTCGCTTTCCTGCTAACATAGAGGTGATAATTATGATGGCTAACACACAGCCAATCTCAAACGAGTATAACAGGATAAAAATATAATGCTGCTCTTCCCAGGACACCGGAACAAACAAACCCAAGTTCCATTCTTCCTTGTCAACAATAGGGATCGTAGAGAACAACGTTTGTACACCTTTTACCGTTATATATTTATAATCGATTGGATCGCCTATCATTTCCTTGGCGTGATTGCGAATATATTCCGTATAGGGGTGATCCATGGGTGAACTGATCATTTTGAGATTTTCGCTGCCAGTTTTACGGTTCATGAGAACGACGGCCGATGTACCGCTTGCATGCTGCTGATTATCCAGCACACTGTTAATTCCGAATTCAATATATCCCATATACTTGAACAGGTTCGACTTATCGACCTTACTGCCTAAGTATTTTATTTCCTTTTTCATCACGAATAAGGGTTGCGCAGCAGTAACCGACGGTGTATTTTTCGAATTCGAGAATACAAGCCGGTTATGGGCATCATAGATGGAAATGTAACTTAAGCTCTTATCAATGACACCTTTCCTGATTAAAATATCTGCAAATTCCTTAGTCCTTGGCAACGATTCTCCGTTAACTTTCACCATTAGCTCCTGTAACTCTCCATTAAGAATTAAATACCTCATATAGGAATGATACGATTGCAGGTTATTCTCGATGTTTTTTGCGGTTTGCTTGAAAAGTTGCATGTGATCCTGCCGTGTGTTCGCTTCAATAATTTGCACAAAATAATGATAGGAAATCAGTATGGTGCAAAGGGTAGGAATCATAATCATCGAGAAAAACAGAAACAGCTTTGTATAGGCACTGGAATGTTTTTTATAGGTCGTAATATAGCGGTGAATCGATTCACGCTCTTCAAATCCTTTGACCTGCTTGAGTTTCGTTATGAAATCATAAACAGGTCTCAGAATTACCCCCGAGTTGATGTGGGAAATGACAGCAAATAGGATGAAAATCATCAAACCGTAACCGACCAGCCGCCAAATGATTTGATTGATGCTGCGGTCAACTTGACTGATCTCCCTCCATAAAATGTACCTGTCCCCCTGTTTATTCATGATCGAGACAATATGATTTCCATACCGCGATGTATGAATAGCCCCCGAATCCGGGAGCTCCATGAAGGGATTGTCAGGAAGCCCTTCCAGCTTTGCTTGCTCCCCATAAATCACTTGATTTTTCGCGTTAATCTTGATTAATTTCAGATCGCTTTGCTCGAGCAGCTTCTGATAATCCAATATTGCAATGATATAGGCGCCATCTTGTATCGGTGCAATGAGTAAGTTTTCTTCATAAAAATCGCTTTGTCCATATTTCCCATCTTCTTTCAATTGCGTCCATATGTATTCATTGATCGATTGAGAGGCCGCTTTTTCATCCATGTTGTCAGTATAGGAAATCACTTCATCCGCCAAGGAAGTCCCTATCAATACTTGATTCTGGTACAAAAAGAGGCCTTTGAACTCTCTATTCGAATACAGAAACGTCCGCAGCTCGGAATTGAAGTCAAAGGCCTTTTTTATTAACACATTATCGTCTGTGATAGCGTTATCATAATAAAAATGGAAGTCATCCATAAATAATTGGAATTTTTCCTTGCTTTTATAAATGGCATTTTCCATCGTTTCTAGATTAATAGACAGTTCGCTTTCGTTCGAAAGCATCATGTTGCTGATAATCAAATGTTTGGAAACCAGGTAACTAATAAAGGAGGAAATTGCCATGAAAGCAAGCATAAATCCTAAAAACAGCGCATTTAACTTCTTTCTGAATGACATGAAGTCCCTCCTTTAACTGACTACCACAAAAATAAGTCATTTCCTTTTAATTTGAAAATAGCTTCCATGAAATAGTAATCTCCGTATATGATTGCCGTATGACGCTCAGGGTGGTGATAGGCAGCCGAGCCGTGAGTCAATATGCAATCGGAATCCGTTGTCCAGTCGCAGCGCGAATGGTCCAGCGTTTTCAACAGCTTCAATGCGGCGTTCATATAAAAATCTTTTTCGTGCTGGCCGACGATCTTGGCAAGTTCAATCAAACCGCATGCGGCAATGGCTGCTGCCGTGGAATCTTCATACTCAGGTTCTTTCGGCTGTCTGAAATCGATCGGAATGATGCCGTTCTCCGGAATGTTAGCCATAAAATAATGTGCGACGCGTTTAGCCGCATGCAAATATTCTTCCTTCTGCGTATGCATGTAGCTCATGATGAAGCCATATAACGCCCACGTCTGCCCCCGCGTCCAAGAGGAACCTTCTTCGTAGCCTTGTCCGCCGTAAGTTTTCACAACTCCCCCATGAAAAGGGTCAAACTCAACGATATGGTTAACGGAACCGTCAGGCCTGATAAATGCGTTCATACAGGTATCGGCGTGCTTCATGGCTATTTGTTTGAATCGCGGATCGCCGGTTTCTTCCGTGGCCCAGTACAAAAGCGGTAGATTCATCATACAATCTACAATTGCCCAGCCGCGGGTATCTCTGCCGCCAGATTCAGATTCATTCCATGCCCGAATGAAACCGCCCGCCAAATTAAAGCGACCAGCAAGCAGATTGGCAGCATGCATTGCTCTCTTGCGAGATTCCTGATTCCCCGTTACCTTATAATTCGCTACGCTGGTAGGCAGCCACATAAATCCTACATCATGATGCAGCCCATAATATTGGCGGAAACACTCGTCCAGCGCATCTTCCGAGATATTGGCAATTTTTTTGTAGGCCTCATCGCCGGTTTGGTGATACATGAGCCACATCATACCACCCCAAAATCCATTCGTCCACCAGTTAATCCCATTCGAAACGCTACCTAAAGGATTGTCCACGATACGATTGTCATGCGTGCCGTTCACCGTGGTATAGGGAATCTTATTTTTTGATTTTTCACTAACCCAGTCCATCTTTGTTGTCATTTTACTAATGACTTGTTCCAACCAAATCTGATCGCTTGTCTGCAGCATCCTATTTCCCTACTTTCTTGGAGTACTTTATTGGTTATTCAGCTTATGCTATAACCAGTTTACTTTGGAATCAATGCAATTTGTTTGCGATTATTGGGTGATTTATTGCGATTATTGAAAGATTAACTTATATTAAATGTATGGCAACTGTGTAACTGGAAGGGAAACACTTATGACGACGAATTCAAAATATTACCAGTATTTAGAAGCCGATTTATTGGCGCATTACTCGTATTCTACCTACGTCCCCACGAAAGACTTTCATTTTCATGACAGTTACGAAATTTTTCTGTTTTTGAACGGTGAAATCAATTTGTTTATTGATCAGTTCTGTTATCCGCTGCAAAGAGGCAACCTCATTGTCATTAATAATCATGAGCTTCATAAAGTTCATAATCTCACATCAAAACCGTACGAGCGCATGACAGTTCATTTTAAACCGCGAACCGTCCTTCCCTTTTGCTCATCCGAAACGAACTTGCTTTCATGCTTCCAGAATCGCCAACCTGGCCTCAACAATATCATCCAGCTAAACGAAACGCAGATCGAAGCGTACCTTTCCATTGCATCGCATTTATCCGATGTGCTCCATCAAAAGGCATATGGCAGCGACGTGCTTTCCTTTGCTTACCTGACACAACTCCTCGTTTTTACGAACGATGCTTTCCGAAAAACGAACTTTGCTGAACCTGGCATCACCTCGACGTTGATTCAATCGGTCATGCATTATATCGACGATCATTTACTTCATGAACTCACCTTGGATCAAATCGCCAAAGCGTTATCTGTGGACAAGTTTCATCTCAGCCGCACCTTCAAGCTTCAAACCGGCGGGACGATTTATCGTTATATTTTGTTAAAACGGGTGGCTCAGGCCAAACAACTGTTATCCACGGGGCATTCTGTCTCCGAAGCGTGCCATTTGTCTGGCTTTAATGACTATGCCAATTTTATTCGTACGTTTAAAAATATTACCGGCATCTCCCCTGGTCACTATGGGAAACAATGAGCAAAAAAGACGACTTCTATTCCTTTTCGAATATGAAATCGTCTTTTTTGATAGTCGGGTTAACGCCTATATTTGTTTAAACAGCCTGTAAATCATAACCGCAGCTTGCGCTCTGGTCGCATAGGCTTCCGGTGCAAATGTGCCGTCGTTGAAACCGTTGATCATGCCAGTTTGCTGCATCATGGGAACGGCTTCGGCCGCATAAGAAGCGATTGCTTCTTGATCTTTAAATGCGGCAACGGCTTCTTTGCTCGGCAAGACGATTAATCTGGCTTTCACGGCCCGATGCATCATGGCAGCCATCTCTTGTCTGCTGACAGGAGCATCGATGCCAAAGCTGCCGTCTTCCCTGCCGTTAACGATACCGAGGGATTGCGCCGTAGCGATAGCCTTGTAATACCATGCGCCTGCGCTGACATCGGTGAAAATCGCAACGGCTTTGTCATCCTCGACATCCAAAGCTCCTGTCAGCATTTGAATAAACTGTGCGCGCGTCACTTGGCCGTTGGGGCTAAATCGTCCTTCCCCGACCCCGTTCACCACTTCTCGGACAGCCAATCCCTCAATGCCAGGCTTCGCCCAAGCGACGTCTGAGAGGTCTTGGAATGTGGCGTTTCCTAGGGCAGCCGCGTATTTGCTGAAATGCTTCGGATAAAAGTCAACCGTGCCGTTCGTCGGATTATATTTGCTGTTCTTAATCGTTTGCAGCGTTCCTGAATCGTTCATGTAATAAATGATGACCTTCTCCGCATCTTGCCCTGGCTGCAATTGGTATGGCAAGGAAACCTTGATCGGACGTTCCCCGCTGAAGAGACCGATCTTCTCCCCATCGACATACAAGCTAAAATCATAAACCGGGTTGTCACCAATTGTCTTCTTCGTTTCCTCCGTCATTTCAGATGGATTGACCTCAGAAACGGAGAGATCAACGTGCGAAGCCGACGCGCCAATATGATTGATCAACAAATCGGTTGCAAACGAGATGGTTGCTGCTCCCATCTTCACTTCAATCTGCTTCACAGCGCTGGAACTGAATGCCAGAAGCTGCTGTGCCGGAAGGCTGACCGTTACCGCATGCGCTGATTCAGCTGACTTTACCTCGATGATCAGCGTAGGATCTACCGCCTTCTTCAAAGCTTCAACAAGCGTATCGGCATTAAGTTGGACAATTGCCTTCCCATTAGCGTCAGTTGTTGCTTCTACCACAAGCGCATTGGCTTTTGCCACCAGCGCTGTGTTGGTGTTGGTGTTGGTGTTGGTGTTGCTATTGCTATTGCTATTGCTATTGCTATTGCTATTGCTATTGCTATTGCTATTGCC
>NZ_BILW01000032.1 GCF_004000765.1 Paenibacillus chondroitinus NBRC 15376
ATCGTTGCAGAAAGTGCAATGTAGCTTATCCGAACAAGCTAATTATGGCCAAATGGTTGTAGAAAGTTCAACATAGGCAGACGGAGCCGTTGCCACAGGCATAACTCAGCTGCTACGAAGTAGCTAGCTTGATTTCGTGCGGCTATCCACGGGTTAGCTAAGCTTGTTTTAGTGCTGCAGGCCCCCCTATGTTGTACATTGTGCAACGATGTTAGGGGGTTTTGCCGTTTTCTTTTCCCTTCATTGTACGAAGTGCAATGAAGGCACTGGATTTGTGCTCAAACGGTACTTTTGAGTGCAATTCGTTGCAGAAAGTGCAATGTAGCTTATCCGAACAAGCTAATTTTGGCCAAATGGTTGTAGAAAGTACAACATAGGCACTCGGAGCCGTTGCCACAGGCATAACTCAGCTGCTACGAAGTAGCTAGCTTGGTTTCATGCGGCTATCCACGGGATAGTTAAGCTTGTTATTCAGTGTTAACGAGGAACTTCCGAGCGATGACCACACTTTTATGCTGATACACAACGTTACAGCGAGAAACATGGCGGGATCGGCCTTGCCCGCAGCAGTTAAGCTTGTTCTACAGCATTAGCACAGAACTTCCGAGCGATGACCACACTTTCATGCTGATAAACAACGTTACAGCGAGAAACACGGCGGGATCGGCCTTCACCGCACAACTACGCTACCCGCCGCAACCACGCTTGCTTTACAACACTAACGCTGCACCTCCGGCTGCTTCCCCCCATCATCACGCGAAAAAAACCAATGATTAAACACAAGGGATAGCTGCAGAGTCACCCATATGCTAATGAACGTCCAATACCAGCTCCAAGTATGATATTTGATTAGCTGGGTTTGCGTTTCAAGGATAACCTCAATCACCGTAATCGCTGTCGGAAAGGCCAGCACGAAGAGAAAACGAGCCCACCCCTTTTTCACCTTCGGATAATAAATATTCAAATAAACGGCAATGATCGGATAGCCGATAAATTCAAACGTCAAGCTCGAGTAATTGCGCTGAAGCTCTCTAACCGGATATTCCAGCCATTTGTTTTCCACAACGATAAGGCCCAGAATCCAGCTTAAAAATTGCTGAAATAGAAACGCAACATGCGCTTTACGACGGTCGCGTTTGGGCACAAGGAGCATTCCAATGGCAGAGATCACCCACACGGCTAAGATAATGAAATAGTCTACCTTAACATTCATAACCGTCGTTCTACCCTTCCTTCTGTATCTTCCTCTGATAAAACCACTCCACATACGTTCTTACCGCATTTAAAACCAGCCATAAGAGAACCGTATGAAGGACGATATTGAAATGCACATATTTCAGAATTTCCGTAAAACTGGAAACCGAAGTTAAATAGATTGCCAAAAACAAAACGATGCGAAGATGATAAAAAAACTTGATTACGCCCGAGTTCTCGCTTGGATAATACAGAGCAAACAGCGTTGAGACCATTGGGAAAAAGATGTAGTTATTAGTGAAATTACTCCCGGAGGCAGCAGGGAATTCACGAATCGGATTGACAATGGCCTGCCATTCGACTAACAGCAAGCTCATGATCCAAGCGACCATTTGCGTAGATAAGAATAACAGAACGGCTTCCCGCGTCCGATGTTTGGGTATCTTAATCGGTATGAGAATGATGCAAACGATCCAAATGGCGATCAAAATTACCCGTTCCATTGTCATGGTACTCAGCCTTTCTGCATGAAATCTCCTATTTCCCAATATGCCCGAATTGCTTCCATTTAACCCTGAGACAAGGAGGACCGACTTCGCCGTCCTTTTAGAAAAAACCCGTTTGTCTTACAGCTCTTCGGTAACTTTTTCTACAGCTTGCAGCGGCGCGTCGTCGTTGTTGTCACGCACTGTTTTTTGAAGCACGAAGGAAGACATCGTAAGAAATAAGGCCGTAACCGCGTAATACCCTTTTACAGAAAGCAGTTGTTCGAGATTAATGATGCCGATGAACATGCCGAGCAGCGCAAGAGCGAAAGAGCTCCAGGCCAAGAAGGTGAAAGCCGATGTGTTGCGTTTCCGGGAATCATAGCTGTCTTCCAAATTATCGCGAATAACCTTCTGCAGAACGAACGCCGACATCGTCAGGAATAAGGCGCAGACGGCAAAATAACCTTTTACACTTAGTGATTCCTCTAACGTATATATGCCGATAAACATGGCCAGAAAAGCGCCGATAAAAGATGCCCATGCCATAAATGTAAATGCCGTTGTATTCCGTTTGCGAGTGTTGAGTATCATCTCTGAAATCCTCCTGTGGCTGCTGCTGCAACCGTTTAGTATCTTGCTCTTGATACTTAGTATAGGAGAATGGAAACATCCCAAAAAGTACTATTTACCAATAGTACCCATCATTCACAAACGGCCACACCCAACGCCATATGTTCCCAAAACATCGTCTGGATGTACTTGGCCTCCTCTTTGGTGCAGTTGACGAGAACGACCACTTCGGTCTTCTTGCCCGGCGCTGGATGTTTCACTCCTTTCTTCTTTTTATGCAAAATATCAATAATCACCCCTATCGTGAACCCCGCTGCTGCGCCAATCAGCCCCCAAAGAATCGCTCCTCCTTTTAACACAAAACCATAGGTGGAACCTATAACCGTGAAGGCTGTTGCCAAGGCCGCGCCCGCATCAAATAAACTAATGCCGTCCGATCCATGGATGCTGTCGAACATTCCCGGCTTGCCGGGTCTCTCCTGCAGCGGGACCGCGTAGATATTTTCCTTGAGAATACCCGCTTCTTCAACAGCCGTTATCGCCAGCTCCAAATAAATGGAATGTTCAAATGATGCTATGACATGCATGGTATCCTCCTTATTTTCGAAGCGGTGATTTAGGAAATGAAAACTGTGAAGGTTGGTAGCTGCTTTTTAACATCACAGCCTGTTCATGATCAAATAGCTTGTTGTACTCGACCGTATTGACGTAAGCATCATAAACGGCAAACCCGTAAATGGACGGCAGAAATAGAATCCAGTGCATATGCAGAACACTGCTCGCTCTAGATAGGTCCCAATACAAGAGATAATGAATTCCTTCAAGTAAATGGGACCAATAGGATACAAGGATCCAGTTCCCAAGAACAAAGAAGGCATTAATAATACGTTGGGTATAGAGCTGCCCCATTCCCGGCATCAGCAGCGACCAGACAACGGCTAGCCAAGGGGCGCGTTTATCTAAGTAGTTTATTTCCATTCCAGACATTTTGAAGGGTTCGATCACTGCGTTTTCCCGCCTGGCAAGCAAATAGTGATGATTCATATCCACAGCGGTGCGATAGCTGTCATAGATGGAAAATAAATAAACAGGAGCATAGAGTGACATCCACCGAATGTTTAACACCTCATTGGCTTTCTCGAATTGCCCTGTGAAGGTATACACAATAGCTTCGTTCAAATGCATTTGGCTGTTGATCAGCATCTCCCAACCAATCAGCATGAAGCCGCGAAAGTACTTGGATAGCAGCAAATGCCCGAAGCCCGGGAAAGCCGCAGACCACCAAGCAATGATATAGGGATTCCGCAAATGCAGCTGGGTAATGCCTAATAAACTGACGAAAGCGATTTGACGGCGGGGTTTCTGTGGCATGTGCAGCATCCTTATGAAGAATAAGTTTCCAGTTATTCTATTATCTTCGCTGGTGTGTAAGATATGCATGCCTTTTCGACAATTGTTTGTGTGTAGACATACACCCACTCGCCCGATTTGGAATATGGTAAAGAAAAAAGTAGGCTCGGATCCGGTTCCTTGCTTACGTAAGAAAGTGAGGAATCCCCATGCAAATCCACGTTGTCCAAAGAGGACAGACGTTATATCGCATTTCGCAAACATACGGTGTGTCCGTGGATACGATTGCTGCAGCCAATGAGATGACGCCCAGCCAATCACTGGTCATCGGACAGGCATTGGTCATTCCAATCGTAGGCTCGTACTATTGGGTACAGCCCGGCGAAAGCCTCTATTCGATTGCTCATAAGCTCGGTCTTGACCTCCACGAACTTGCATCTATCAATGGGCTAACCCTGTATCAGCCTTTACCCGTCGGCTTCCGCTTATATATCCCGCCAGCTCCCCGCACACAAGCGGAAGTAAATGCCTACTTGGAAGCAAGGGGGAACGAAGTGTCACCAGCCCTGACGCAAGCCGCCAGGGAAGCAGTTCCACACCTTACTTACTTAGCCCCTTTCTCCTTCCGCATTCAGCGGGATGGGACTTTGCAGCCTCCTCCTCTCGACGATCTTGGCGGCATCGCCTCGCAGCATGGGGCCACCCTGATGATGGTCGTGACCAACCTGGAGAAGGATCAGTTCAGTGCGGAGCTTGGGCATGTGATTCTCACGGACGAAACCGTTCAGAACCGCTTGCTCCAAACGATTCTATCCACGGCCAAGGAGCTTGGCTTCAAAGATATTCACTTCGATATAGAGCATCTATATCCGAATGATCGCGATGCGTACAACCGCTTCCTGCGGAAGGCGGCCGATCTGATCCATCAGCAAGGCTACCTGATGTCGACGGCGCTCGCGCCCAAAACAAGCGCCACCCAAGCGGGCGAGTGGTACTCCGCTCACGACTATAGAGCGCATGGTCAAATCGCCGACTTTGTTATAATTATGACGTACGAATGGGGCTATAGCGGCGGTCCCCCTATGGCGGTCTCCCCTATCGGACCTGTGCGCAAAGTACTCGAGTATGCCATAAGTGAAATGCCGGCATCCAAAGTGATGATGGGCCAGAACCTGTACGGCTATGACTGGACGCTGCCTTTCGTGAAAGGCGGTCCGTTCGCCAAAGCCGTCTCCCCGCAAGCTGCGATCGATTTGGCCCGCAAATACAATGCGCAGATTTTATACGATTACTCAGCGCATGCTCCTCACTTCAACTATTGGGATGATGCCGGCAAAGAGCATACGGTCTGGTTTGAGGATGCACGCTCCATTCAGGCAAAGTTCCGTTTGCTGAAAGAACTGGGCTTACGCGGTATCAGTTATTGGAAGCTGGGGCTTAGATTCCCTCAAAACTGGCTGCTCCTGGAGGAAAATTTCAAAGTCGTCAAACGTGCCTAAACTCGCATAAAAAAAGGATAGAGTGCCAGAAGAATACTGGCGGCTCTATCCTTTAATCGTTTATACACGGAAACGGTCAACTGCTTCCCGAAGCTGTCCTGCCATGTCGGACAACGTCCTGGAGGAAGTGGAGATCTCCTCCATCATGGCGAGCTGCTCTTCATTGGCTGCCGCTGAATCCTGGCTCGCAGCCGCCCCTATATTCGCAGACTCCGTAACGCGCTCCATATGCTTAACGACTTCGTCGCTGCGGGTCGTAACATGGGCGATCGCTGCGCTCACATCCTCCACTTTCATTAAGACCCCGCCAAAAGCTTGTTTCATCGACAGCAGCGAGTCGTTCACTTGTTGTGAAGCGATCACGCCATCTTCCGTCAGCTTCATCCCTTGACACATCGCCGTATCCACATCCCCGGCCTTGTCTTCAATCTCGCGAAGTAGGCTTGCAATCTGTTTCGCCGCATCATTCGTTTGTCCAGACAGCTTCTGCACCTCTCCCGCTACAATGCTGAATCCTTTGCCCGCCTCCCCCGCTCTGGCAGCTTCGATGGAAGCATTCAATGCCAGCATATTGGTTTGCTTCGCAATTTCCGTAATGACGCGAATGATGGAACCTATTTGGCCACAGCTGTCACGCAGTTCGTTCGCAATCGTCCCTGCCGCCGAAACTTTGTCAGAAACGAGCCCAATCCGCTCCCGCATTCTCCCTACAGCCTCCATTCCCGCTAATGACACATCATCTGCCGATTCTGCCAACTGTGCCATATGACGGCTGTCTGCGCTAATAGCAGCCATTTCCTCCTTCACAACTTGAATGGTAAATAACGTCTCTGTAACAATAGCCACTTGCTCCTGAATGCCTTGTGACAAGGAATCTGTCGAAACAGCGATCGTTTCCGCAGCCAGCTTGCTTTGCTCTGCATGGTTGGCGAACTGTTCGGCCTGTTGGGTGAGGACCTGCGCGCCTTGCTGAACATTCCCGATAAACGCCCGAAGGCTGATTAACATGGATTGGAACGAGCGCTGCAAATTGCCAACTTCATCCTTGGAAACAGCCCCCTCAATGAACAGAGAAAGGTTCCCCGCCTCCGCTTCAGCCATAAGCCCCTGCATAACATGCAGCGGTCTGACAATGAGCGCTGATAACCATCTTCCTATCACATAAAAGATGCCGATCGCACAAACCGAGGATATGATCAATGTCCAGATCAGATGTCGGTACTGCTGGTTACGCTCTTTGTTTATCGCCTCCGAGGTTTCCAAACGGTCGTTCAGCAAGCTCTCCACATAACCGTGGATGTCATCCATCGTGCCTTTTATGTGTGTTTTATAGTACTGATATGCCTCTTGGGTCTGCCCCGATGCCGACAGAGACTCCACTTTTCGCTGATTTTCCTCGTAAGAGATTAGCGCCTCTTTTAACTTGGATATCCATAAAGTCCCTACAGGCTCCCCTTCCAGGGATACTTCGTAATCCTTCAATAATTGATTGGTTTTGACACGTGTCTTGCTCATCTCATTTTCCAGTACATCCTTGTAGTGGTTATCCGGTGTTAAGACATGCTCCAGGAGCCTGTCATTTATCGTATGAACGTTGCTCTCCACTTCATTGATCCAAGTTGTTGGCAAATAATCGCTTTGGTACATCTTTTCCGCTTTTTTGTTGATTTCACTGAGAAAAAAGAAGCTCGTCAACGTCAGAACGATGAGGAAAACGACAGCCAACACATTCAACGCCAATATTTTCATGCTAATTTTCAAGTTTCCAACGATGCTTATAAATCTGATCTTCTTCATTTTCTCATCTCCTCTGAGTAATCTGCTTTTAATATACAGGTCATTCAAAAAGTAGACGATAAACACAATTAATTTTTATTTATTTTATTTTAATTAGTTGTTTTAAGTTGTTTTACGGAAAAATGGAACTTCTTTTATCATCCCAAGGTTAAAATTCGGTAGATATTGTGACAGCTATTCATTTCAAGCCCTGATTATCCGATACTAATTAGGTTCCCGGTTTTTCATTCATAACTTAATTACGGAACGATATCGGAGGGATTATTAACGTGAGGTTTAGACACAGCAAGTGGTTATCCTTGGTATTCATTTTCATTTTAGCCAGTCAATCTTTAATCGCAGGAAACGCCTTTGCCGCTGATGAGATTTCCAAACTCGTCCTGAACAAGAATGAGCTTGCTTTGCAAGTTGGGGATACTGCGAATCTAACAGCAACCGCTATTTTTGTAAGTGGATCTACCGAGAATGCAACGGTCAAAACGGATTGGAATTCCGGTGCGACAGATGTTGCTTCCGTTTATGCAGGTGTAGTAACAGCCAAAAAAGAAGGAAAAGCTGTGATTACCGCTACATATATGGGTAAAACCGAAATCGTGAATGTCACGGTAAGCAAAAAAGTAAAATCGTTAACGACAGACAAACGTTCTCTCGAGCTGCGTCTGAATGGCACAGATCAACTATTAATTACCGCTTATTACGATGACGGCACATCCGAGGATGTGACGAGTAAAGCAGACTACACAGTAGATACAAGCTCCATCGTTACGGTTACCAACGGTTTGGTCAAAGGACAAAACCCAGGCAGCGCAAACGTAACGGTCAAATATATGAATCAATCCCTGACGGTACCTGTTGATGTTGAGGTTGTCCGCCGTATTGACGCGGAGAGCTCGACCGTTTCCTTGCTTTTGAACGGAACAGCCGACATTAAAATAATGGCAACTTATCCAAACGGCGATATGGCCGACGTTTCGGAGAAAGTGGTTTGGACAACAGATAAACCTAATGTCGCCGACGCTATCAAAGGGAAAGTTACAGGCTACAGCGTGGGAACAGCCAACCTGACAGCAACTTACGGCACCAAAACTACGACAATTACGGTTGACGTGGATAGCACGCTTAAACTCGAATTAGATAAACAGAATTTGCTTCTGAAGAAAGATGCTACTGGCGTATTGAAATTAACCGCTACGTATGCCGATGGAAAAACGGAAGATATCACAGATCGCGCCGAGTGGGCGTCCAGTGATGCGGATATCGTTCAAGTTTCAAAAGGTAAGCTCTCTGCAATCGCGATCGGCGAAGCGAAGATTTACGCGAAATACGGAGATAAAGCTGTTGTAGCCAATGTAGACGTGGAAGTTCCGCGCCGCTTGGTTGTAGATACCGATCTTGTTTCCTTACAAACAGGACAAGAGCAGCTTCTGGTCCTTCACGCTACCTATGCCGACGGCACAAGTGCTGTCGTTACGGATAACGCCGACTGGAGCGTTGATGATGAGAACGTAGCTTTCGTCATCAAAGGAAAAATCACAACTTACAAACCAGGTATCGCTACAGTAACTGCAAAATACGGTGGCAAAACAACAACTACGAAAGTGGAAGTTGATATCCCTACAATTATTAAACCAAGCAAAAAAACTGTTAATCTACAGATCGGCGGTTCCGACAAAATCACTTTGATGGCGTCTTTCAAGGACGGTCGCGAGGTGGATGTTACGAACAAAGCGGAGTGGACAACCAGCTCCAAGGATATTGCTGAAGCACAGAACGGCGAAATCTTCGGTCTTGCAACAGGCGCAGCGACCATCACTGCAAAATACGGAACGCGCACAGCGGTCATTCAAGTGTCTGTTGGCGTGTTGAAGAGCCTTACGGTCAGCCAAGAGAAGCTGATTATGAAAAAAGGCGACTCGGTTACTCTAAAAGCCGAAGCGCTATACACGGACGAAACGAAAAAAGATGTTACTTCCGACGTGATCTGGACAAGCAGCAATGCGAAAACCGCGACGGTTGACGGCGGAGTCGTGAAAGCTATAGCTTCTGGGGAAGCTACATTGACAGCTCAACTAGACAGCAAAACAGTTACAATCCCGGTTCAAATCGATATGGCAAGTGATCTAACGGCGAATGTACCTAATCTGGTTTTTGACATGAATGAAACACGCACGATCGTTCTGACGGCTACCGATTCCTCAGGCGCATCGCGTACCGTTACCAATGATGCAGAGTGGAAAACAAGCAATAACGCGATTGTATCGGTATCCAAAGGGGTTGTAACTCCGGTATCACGAGGGAAAGCAACCATCACGGCAACTTACGGCGGTAAAAGCGTTTCGATCCCGGTTGAAATCGGCGTAGTTGCAGGACTTACGGCAGACAAGACGTTCATCGTCACAAAACGAGGCGATCAAGTCCAAATTAAATTGACAGCAACACTGTCGAACGGCACAACGAAAGATGTTACAGAATCGGCGACATGGAAAGTTAGCGCCTATAAGCTTGGTACCGTGACTAATGGACTTTTCACACCTACAGCTTCTGGTAAAACAACGATTACCGGGTCCTTCGGTGGCAAAATGGTTGCGATTCCTGTGGAAATCGATTCCCTGAAATATTTGAAAACCGATGTGGTCAAAGTCGAACTCAAAGAAGGCAGCACAGCTAACATTAAAGCTCTAGCCACTTACACAGACGGTTCTGAAGAGGATGTCACGAAGCCAGCTTTGTGGACATCGTCGAACATCATGATCGCAGATGTGAAAGACGGCATCATCAAAGCAACCGGCAAAGGAACAGCAAGAATTACGGTGACGTATTCCAACATGAGAACAACGGTTCAAGTGACGGTTACTAAATAGTACAAAGGGCTATCCTCAAGTAGATGTTTCTACTTCTGGGTAGCCTTTTTTGCGTCATAACGCTCGCCTGCTTTCCATATTTTGTACTATACTAAATAGGTACTTATTTGTTCATGAGAGGGTTGATATTATGTTTGGTAAAGTAGCAGCTGATATTCTGGGGTTAAGTGATGTAGGTTCCGTGATCAAGCCTGAAAATTACGATAAGGTCGATGCCGATGATTACGTTATGCATGAGGATAACGAGAAAATTTTCTTTTTGATTAAATCGAAATCGGATGAATACTGCTTCACGAACCAAGCATTAATTCATCTCGACGGCACTAGCGCCATAAGCAAGAAACGGGTGCTGAACCGCTACCCTTACAGCAAATATGCTCTTTCCCAAGTATCTTTCGAAACAGCAGGTACGGTCGATCTCGATGTGGAGATCAAATTCGTGCTGGGTTCTGTCCATTTCTCGATTGATGTGCACAAAAAGCATGTTGAAGAACTGAAAGACTTGTATAAAGCTCTGTTTAAAATTTCCGAAATTACGCAGGAGAATGAGCACTTCCTAGACTATGCGAAGCAAAGTATCGAGCTGGCTTCCGCCACATTAAACCGTACGACGCAAACCGAGGGGCAGAAGCTCTCTGAGGAATTCAAGCAGGTGAATCAAGGCGCTTTCGACTGGCTTGTGAGCACGCATAAGCAATACAAAGTGAAGGATTTCGGCTTTGTTTTTGAGAAATTCATTAATCAATAAGTTTGTCCTCATTTATTAAATACATAAGTTTTCATGTATTGGGAAAACTAATCCTACCTGCATTAACAGGCCACTATCTAAGAAGTGCTTGGAGGTATGGAACATGTTTCCCCGATTTATGAAACTGGCTTTGATTTCATTTCTGTGCATCACCGTCCTGCTTGGGGCTCATCATTATCGCAAGCATCCTCATAATCAGCAAATGATCTCATCTGCTGAAAGCTGGGAGGCGGCCAAGCAAGGTTCGCCCACTTTTTATCAGACCAATCCATTCGGTATGCCTGGGGCAGAGGCAAGACTACATATGACTACGGATATGAAGCAACATGCCGCGGCATATGGACTTACACCGCCAACCTCAATGAAAGCATTAATGGTCCCTACCCAGGACAAAGCAAATAAGGGCTGGGGCGGATGGAGCTATATCGGCCTGTTGGGACTGCTAGGGCTGCTCGGTATCCGAAGCCGTTCGGAGTCTTCTTATTCGGAATAAGCCATTCTAGGAGCACTGTTCCCGGTTTCGGGAGGCAGGCTCTTTTTCATTTGCGAACGTATCACAGACAAGTGTTTATTTGTTGGACATTTGTCTGAAACTGATATAAACTAGAGATAGTCTACGATCGAAAGGAGTCATTTCATGGATCGTGAACAGCAAATTTTAACGCTCATTCGTCAAAATCCATTCATCTCTCAGCATGAAATGGCCAGCATCATCGGCATTTCCCGATCCGCCGTCGCCGGCTACATCGCTGCTCTGACCAAGAAAGGCACGATCCGCGGGCGCGCATACGTGACCTCGGATGAGAATACGGTCATGTGTATCGGCGGTGCGAACCTAGACAGCAAAGCGACTAGCAAGCAAGCCATCCGTCTAGCCTCTTCGAATCCAGTCACCGTGACGGAGTCCTGCGGCGGCGTTGCGCGCAATATCGCGGAGACGCTGGCGGGACTAGCTTGCCAGGCGGCGCTGCTCACGGTTGTTGGCGATGATAAGGCCGGCCAATGGGTGTTAGAAGAAACGCGAAAGCGCGGCGTTGATGTCAGTCAAGCCATCGTACTCCAAGGTGAGAACACCGGAACGTACACGGCGCTGCTCGACGCGACAGGCGAGATGTTTCTCGCTTTTGCCAATATGGACATCTACGATAAATGTACACCTGCGTTGCTGCGGGACAAATGGCCGCATGTGGCTTCAGCCAAGCTCATCATTGCGGATACGAATTTGCCCGCCGAGACGCTCGCCGAGCTGATTGATCGATGCAAAGAAGAAAACCTGCCGCTATTTATCGATCCCGTGTCTTCGGAAAAGGCCAAAAAGCTCCCGCAAGATCTGCACGGCGTAACGGCTATTTTCCCTAATTGGGAAGAGGCTTGTCAGCTGGCAGGTATCGCTCCCAGCAGCAGCAGCAGCAGCGATTACAGCACGATTGCAGGAGCGATCCGCGCTCGCGGCGTCCGCCATGTCTTTATTACGCTCGGCAGTCAAGGCGTCATATATGCTGGCGAGGAAGGCGAGCGGCACTTCCCCCCTATTCCCACCAAGGTTGTGGAGGTCACGGGTGCAGGCGATGCTTTTGTCGCCGGTATTGCTTACGGGGTCATGCGGCAATCCACCTATATGGAATCGTGTATGTATGGACTTACTGCTTCACATATTACGCTTCAAACCGACCAATCTGTCGCGAGCGAGTTGACGGAAGAACGACTGCAACAAACCCTACTTCACTTGACCAAAGGAGACGAATCCCAATGATGAATACAACTTACTTAACGTTTACTGATGAAGTGAAAGACGCTTTGGCGAATAATAAACCTGTTGTTGCCTTAGAAACTACAATTATTTCTCACGGGATGCCTTACCCGCAAAATATAGAAATGGCCAAAAAGGTCGAACAAATCATCCGCGATAACGG
Organism: Paenibacillus chondroitinus NBRC 15376; assembly: GCF_004000765.1. Taxonomy (GTDB): domain Bacteria; phylum Bacillota; class Bacilli; order Paenibacillales; family NBRC-103111; genus Paenibacillus_E; species Paenibacillus_E chondroitinus. Next base: position 12,421 of record NZ_BILW01000032.1, read on the forward strand.
CGCCGTTCCAGCTACGATTGGCATCATGGACGGCAAAATCAAAATCGGCTTGAACGAGCAGGAGCTCGAAGCTTTCGCAACGAACCCTCACGTGGAAAAAGTCAGCCGCCGCGACTTCCCTTACATCCTCTCGTCGGGCCAAATCGGCGCGACAACCGTCGCTGCCACAATGATCGGCGCTGCGCTTGCGGGCATCGAAGTGTTCGCTACCGGCGGCATTGGCGGCGTACACCGCGAAGGCGAAGTCACGATGGACGTCTCCGCCGATTTGACTGAACTGGCACAGACCAACGTTGCCGTTGTCTGCGCAGGCGTGAAGTCCATTCTCGATATTGGTCGCACGCTCGAATATTTGGAAACCCACGGCGTTCCCGTGGTTGGCTACAAAACGAGCGAATTCCCGTCCTTCTACGCCCGCGAAAGCGGCTACGGCGTAGACTTCCGCCTCGATGAGGCAGCTGACGTTGCGGCCATGCTCCGCACGAAGTGGGAGCTCGGCCTTGCCGGCGGCGCCATCATCGCCAACCCGGTCCCTGCGGAATCCGCCATGGACCATGTTGAGATCGAAAGCTTCATCCAGCAGGCGCTTGCTGAAGCCAAAGATCAGAACGTGACCGGCAAGAAGGTCACGCCTTTCCTGCTAGCGCGCATCAAGCAGCTGACCGAAGGCCGCAGCCTGGAGACGAACATCGCGCTCGTGTACCACAATGCAGAAACCGCCGCGAAGGTTGCGGTTGCGCTCAAGAGCAAATAAACAAAACCCTCCATGCCCACGATCATCGTGGATATGGAGGGTTTTCTATTTGTCAGCGAAGACTACTCGCTGACCCAAAGCGTTTTTTGCGCGAACGGGGTACGCGCTGCTTTTGATGGCGGCGCCATGTCCGGGTAACCGAGGTAGACGAACCCGACGAGCTCCTCTTTCGCGCCGAGGCCGAAAACTTCGCGCATCTTCGCATGATACGTCGGCGCTCCCGTCCGCCAGATCGCACCCAGACCGAGCGCGTGCGCGGTCAGGAGCATATTTTGTACGGCGGAGTGTGCAGCCGCGTACTCTTCGATCTCCGGCACAACGGCTTGTGCCGAAGGCGTAACCGCCACGGCGATGACCACCGGCGCGCGGAAGGCTTTCTTCATCTGAGCGCCTTTTAGCGCAGCCAGCTCTTCCTCTGTCAATGCCGGGTCAGCCTCAGACGCCGCGACCTCCGCGTACCCTTTTCCCAGCAGTCCGCGGCCTTCGCCCGTCATGACCCAAAACCGCCATGGTTCCGTATGGCCATGGTTTGGCGCCCAAGTGCCTGCTTCCAATATCTCTTCAATCAGCGCTTTGTCAACAGAGTCCATCTTGACTTTCCCGATACTTCGGCGATTGCGGATTGCTTCTTTCAATTCCATGGTTCTCCACTCCACTCTTAAAATTACACTTCATTAATGTACCTACACTAAGTCTATTGTTATATGTACGATCCTGCAACAGCAAACATACAGGTCACTCAAAAATAATGATATAGACAATAAGACAATAAAAGAACCTAACGGGTCAGGGGAATCTCCCTTTCCATCAGGCTTGGGTGTCTCGTGAGAATTTCTTTGGGAAGCTTAGCGGAACTACAGAAACTTTTTTAGCCATATTGACGTCTATGATAGAGGAAAGTGAAAAAAACAGCGGACTTTTCTTCACTTTTAGCACTCTCGTTCTTCGACTGCCAAGAATTTGACAATGACAATGGCTATCAGGCAAGCTATAGTTATAGCAACAGAACGAACAAGAATGCTTGCTAGAATCATATATTCATACCTAGGAGGTACTACATCTAAATGAAAAAATTAACGATGATTGCGACAGCTGCTATGGCTTTCTCTTTATTAACATCTTCTGTCCTAACACACCCTGCTTCTGCAGCTGGCAAAACGAGTGCTGACTTCACCGATTTAGCCAATGTTGATGCTTCATTAAAAGCAAAAATCGATGCTATGTTGGCATCCGATATATTCGAAGGCGTGTCCGACGACACGTTCGGTATTACGCAGAATATGACTCGCGCACAATTTGCAAAAGTAGCAACGCTGATTTACGACATTCCTGTCGATATTACTGTTAAGGTGTCCAGCTTTACTGATGTTCATGCGGACGATTCCGCTAACGGTTGGGCGATTCCTTACATCGAAGCTGCGAAAAAAGCTGGATTGATCGACGGTGTGACAGATACAACCTTCGTTCCTGGCGATTCCGTCACTGCGGGTCAACTCGACACTTTGCTGCTTAAAGGACTAGGGAAAACCGTTTCCGTAACAGGCACGCCTTGGTACGCGGACGCTGTGAAACAAGCAACGGAACTTGGCATTCACCCGACTGGAAAATCCGGTGATCAAGCTGCTAACCGCGCTGACCTTGTTACTAGCTCTTACGTAGCACAGCAAGCTTTTGACACTGAGAACCAAGCACTTATTTCGATTACAAAAGTTCAAGCTTCATCCGACAATAAACAAGTTCAAGTTACACTGAACAAAAAAGTGGACGCAGCGAAAGCAACATTCACGCTTAAAAATGGTACAACAACCGTTCCTGCAACAACAACTTGGTCGACAGACGGTCTAACAGCAACGCTTGCGGTTGACACTGCGCTTGCTAAGGGAGACTATACTGTAACACTAGGCGGCCTTGACGCATCTACGATTAAAACAGCTACTGGAAGCTTCAGTGTAGCAGCCCCTGTTGACAATGGTAATATTACAATCGAAGATAAGTACACATTGGCAGCTGTCATCGATAGCGGTCTAACAGATTCCGCAACTGACCCGATCACGAAGGCGATTGCCGAGGATCCAACAAAATCTAAATTTGCTAAAGAAATCAAAATACAAGTGAAAAACGCTAGCGGCGACATTGTTGCTGTTCCCGGGATTGTTCAATCCGTCTTCTCATCGAACACGGGTATTGCGAAAGTAGGTCTTACTGCTGACCATCACGCTTACGTACTCGGCAACAAAGCTGGTACAGCGGATGTTACTGTGGTTGTCAAAATCGGGAACAACGATTCCAAACAATTGCACGTACCGGTAACGGTTACTAATGATTCCATTAGTGTGAAACAAATTAAAGCCGATGAAACTTCCATCAAGAAAACGATGACGGTTAGTAACGGCGTCTACACAGCTGACATTAATCCATATACAGAAATGGATCTTACTCTAACAGATAATTTCGGTATCGAATATGAAAAAAATGAGATTGCAGATTACAACTTTGGACTAGGCACACTTATTGTCGCTAAAGCGATTAAAGGTGACGGAGTCAACCCTGTAGGTACGGTAACGGTTGGCGACAATGGGCTCGTTCATGTTGAAGGAAACGTCGTTGGTTTTGAATTATCCATTGTAGCTCCATCCGGCCAACAAGCCGTAAGCTATGTAACACTAAAACGCAACTAATCATACGTTCAAAATGGGCTGCCCGAAGTAGTTTAACTACTTTGTGGCGGCCTTTTTTTGCGTTCTGCGTCTTACATGCACCAACACGCCCATTAAACATATATTGCTAATGCATGCGCAAGCTCAACTTCTTAAGAAAAGGGGTCCGTCCCATGTACAACTATCCTGCTTATTTCTTTCAGCAACAGCCTTTATATCCGCATTCCGCGACTGTGTCCGCTTCGCCTTATACGCGACTATCTGGCCAATATGAACACCAAGATCAGTCGGAAGTTTGGACAGGTTGGGAGCAGCATTACCCCCATTTCCATACAAATACGTTCATTCCTCGTGATTATCCAACGGTTGATTCTAAAATTTTATCCAGCTCGATTGCCTCTTCTCATCATCTGCTGAAGGACGCTTCTCTACTCATTCAAAAGCTTTCTGAACCCGCCATCGCTCACGAGCTAATGACACATGCCCAACAGGGAAATCAAAAAGAAGTGGATCGTATTGTCCACTCCTTCGGCGTTAAATCTGCTATTGTGACTAGTTATTCACCAAGCTCCGTGAAGTTTACCATTGACCCGCAAACCCCTGAAACCCCCTGCTGTGAGGTAACCTTAGCACTCAAATGGGGGCAATAGCCGACTTCCTTTATCTAACGTCGAAAGCATTCCAAATCGGCCACGCCGTCCCCGCCCAAAACGCGAATATCACAAGAAGCAGCCAGTACATCAGATAATAAATATCTAATTTAGAGTAGCTGGATTGATAATAATAAGTGCGTTTGGTTTGTGTGGAAAAACGCTTCGCTTCCATGGCCACAGCTGTCCGATGAGCGCGGCGAATGCTCTGCGCAAGAAGCGGTATGGCATACATGCGCATCACGGTGTACCAGCCTGTCAGCCAGCTGCGTCTCTGCTTCCTGCCCCGCACCTTGAGCGCGTAGCGCAGCGTCTGGAATTCCTCGAGCATAAGCGGCAGCATGCGCAATGCGGCAAGGAAGCTGTAAGCGTACTTCGGCGCGACCTTCCACTGCTGCATCAGCGCATAAAACAGGGCAACAGGACGTGTCGTCAGGCTGAACAGCAAGCCGACAGCCGCCACCTGCAAGCCGCGGAAGCCCAGATGCAGACCGCGGTAAAAGCTCTCTTCCGTGATTCGGATGAATCCGAGACGAAACCACTCCGTGTCCCCGCTGCCGAACATCATCATCCCCGCCGCAGAGGAGATGAAGATGAGCAAGAACGGCGAAGCATACAGCAGCAGGCGACGCATCGGCTGCCCTGAATAAACGAACAGCGGCACCAGCGCGCCCGCTGTCAAATACATCATCGTATTCAGATTATGCGTGAATACCACAAGGACAAAGAGAAGCAGGGACAGGACAAGCTTCACTCCCGGATTAACCCGATGCAGCCAGGTTTCACGATACTTGAACGTTATTTGCATACCATCGGCGCTCCTTCCTCGGTGTGTGCTGCGAAAGTCGCAGACTGTTCCGTTACACAACCGGCCTCAACCCGCCAAACGCGTGTGGCACAGCGTTGGACGATCTCCTCGTCGTGCGTCACCATCACGATGACGGTCCCGCCTGCGCGCAGCCGTTCCAGCTGCTCCAGCATGCGCATCGTGCCGCGCGCGTCGAGCCCGAAGGTGGGCTCATCGAGCAGCAGGATACGCGGGCTGCGAACCATCGCCGAAGCTACGCTTAAGCGGCGCTTCTGGCCCATCGAGAGCTGGAACGGATGCCGCTTGCGCAGCGCGAGCAGATCGTACTGCCGCAGCATCTCCTCCAGCGCAGCCTGCTGAGCATCCTTCCCTCCCTCCGCTTCCGGCAGGGAGTAGAGCAGTTCCTCTTCCACCGAATTCGTCACGAATTGGAATTCGGGGTTTTGGAACACGAAGCCGACTCGCTCCGCAAGCTGCTCGATTTTGCTGCCCTTCACGCCGTCGATCCAGCAGCTGCCCTTGGTCGGGATGAGCCGCATGATGGCGAGCAGGAGCGAGCTTTTGCCCGCACCGTTGGCCCCGATGATCGCGATCCAGTCGCCGGGATAGACGCTCAAGTTATCCACAGAGGTCTTGATCTGTCCGCCGCGAAGCCCGGTGAAATCGCGAAAGGACATGATCGGCTGCCGGTTCTCGTCTTCAGGATTAGCTTCCGCAGCCGACTTGCTCCTGACTACGCGTCCCATGTTGAGCTCGTTCCAAACGCCCGGATACCAAATGCCGTAGTCGGCAAGCTGCTTTTTATACCTATCAAATACGACTTGTGGTGAGCCATCAGCCAGAATCTCCCCCTCCGGAGAGATAACAATCAGACGGTCGATGAGATCGAGAATACCGCCGATTTTATGCTCCACAATGACCAAGGTTTTGTCAGCGCTAATGGACCTGATCGTTTCCCAAACAAGCCCGGTGCCCTCCTCATCCAATAACGCCGTAGGCTCATCCAGAAAAAGCACTTCCGGCTCCAACGCAAGGACGCTTGCAATCGCCAACCGCTGCTTCATTCCCTGCGACAGTTGGTTGATTAAGGTGTGAGCGTCTTCCAGCTGCAAACCCACTAAGCTCAGATAATGCGCAATCCGTTCCGGCATTTCCTCACGGGGGATTTGCCTATTTTCCAATACGAAGGCAATTTCCTCATCCACATACGGCATGCAGAACTGAGCGTCCGGATCTTGAAACACGTACCCCCATCGGCTTGGTGTGACAAGCTTATCGGCTTTCAGCGGAATCTCGATAATATCGGGAACGATCCCACTCAGCACTTGGAGCAGTGTAGATTTCCCGCAGCCGCTTGGCCCGAGCAGCAGCACTTTTTCCCCCGGCATCACTGAAAGGGAAATCCCTTGAAATAACAGGGGAGCCTCGTTACCCGGATATTTTAAGCGCAGATTGGTAACCCCAATGCCCTCGCTCATAGGCATTACCCGAGCACATCGTAATCGTTCTTTGAAACCGGTCGAACCAAGTTCAACACGCCAGTGCGAGCTAATGCTTTAGCCAAGTAATAGGCGAATACCCCAGCTATAATGGCGGAGCCTGCAAGACGAAGCCCAATAAATAAGCAATAATTCCAGAATGTTAGCTGATCGATATAGCCATAATATTTATCTACAAGCAAAGAAAGCGCTGCGGATGCGAATGACGCTAGAACGGTCACACCCACATTCGCCCGGCGATACAAGAAAAACGCGAAGACCAGCTCTGCGCCAAGCCCTTGAAGAATGCCATACGCAAGCGTCGATACTCCCCATGATCCACCAAAAAGAGCCTCAATCGTCGCGGCTGCAACTTCAGCCAATAAGGCGACGCCTGGTTTACGAATAACGAGAAAAGCAAATGTAGCCGCCATGAACCACATCCCGTAGCTTAATTGCTCCGCATGCAGACCGATTGGTTTAAGAAGATCATACATGGGTCCCCATATGCGATAAATCACCCCAAATACCGCCGCGATCACGATGGTGACCAAAATATCGGTCAATTTCAACCCTTTTGCTCCTGTTCCTTTTTGTGCCATTTCTTCTTCCCACTCCTTTTCTGGATACCTTTTTTATTAAAATGAGATAGGCGAACACGACAAAAAAAGCCTACCGGGATGCGGCAGGCATAAAATTAGTGCAGAAAGAGGCACTCGAATTCTCTACGCTGGCATTACCCAGATCAGATTAACGGTCAGTGGCATAGGGCCACTATCTCAGCCTGACTTCATCAAGCACCCGTGTTGCTATTCATTTGGCTTAACTGTAGCGGATTACTCGATATTTGGCAATGCCTTTGGAAAAATTATTTATCCATCAAAAGTTTTAAATCCAGCGTCAATCCATATAACTGGCGGATGCTGTCAACAATATCTTCCACTCGCTTCTGCTGTACTTCCGCGCTGGCAAGCACTTGCTGCACGGATGCGGCGGACTCTTCCGTTATCGCTGCCACGGATGTCATCTCCTCGGCCACCTTCTGGGAAGACACTTGCAACTGCTGGTTCATGCGCTGCAAATTCTCCGCTTGCTCCATGACCTCAGCTGTATTCGTGTTAATAACCTCGAAAAGCTGATCAACACTTTCCGCTGATTTTCTGCCCGATTCTACCGCCAGTTTGCCGATGGCGACCTTCTCCACTGCGGTCTCCACTTTCTGCTGAATGGAGCCTAGAATCTCCGAAATATCCGTTGAAGCTAGGTGAGCGTTCATGGCAAGCTTCCGAATCTCACCGGCAACTACGGCAAATCCCTTGCCATGTTCCCCGGCTCGAGCTGCTTCGATGGACGCATTGAGCGACAGAAGATTCGTTTGATTCGCGATATCGGCAATCGTTGTCACGATATTTCCGATTTTCACATTTTCTTCGTTCACTTCATTCATGATGCTCGACGTTTCCGTTACGATCACGGTAATATCCTTGATTTTATGCGTCAGATCTTCCATCTGGCTCTTGCCTTCATTCGTCATGCGGGCTGTATCCCGGGATCTGCTGCTCATCGTGTTCGATGCGGAAGAGGTCATCTCCACCGTCTCATTCACATCTTGGATAGCCGTTGTAATGTCTGTAATGGAAGTGGCTTGAGATTCAATGCCGATGGAAATTTCCTGAAAAGCCGCAACGACTTCTTCTGTGATTCTGCCTGTCACGGAGGCATTTTCATGAAGCGTATTACTGGAAGTTCCCAGCGCCTCTGTTGTCGTACGAACGCCCGTCAGAACCTCTTCTGTCTTCATCCGTGATACCTCGGACTCCCTGGCACTCTGGGCTACACGGCTTAATAATCGGAATCCTATCTGGCCTTGACCTATTAGCGTAATGATGATTAGAACATAAAAAGCATTGATTGCAATATAGTCAATTGGACCCGACAACGTGGAACAGAAATAGTTCAAATTAACGATTCCGATAACGCCATTAAGCAATAACGGCTTATAATCCATATACAAGGAGACCAGCGCTAAACTTAAATACAAGATAAGCATGCTGGACAAAGCGTGATTATGCGTCATGAAGAAATATGAAATCACATTAAGGCCTATGGCAATGATATATTTGGTGTAAGTGACCCCGATTTTCCTCCAGATCAGCAGCGTGCAAATGACCGCAATAGGCGCTCCAAAAGTCAGCAGCGTCATAACAACTCCCATGGATCTATAGGAAGCCCCCATTCCTAACACCAAACAAGCCCATAACAGCTTCACCATTAACCCGTTTCTTTTATGTAGTTCCAGCATTTGTGCTGTCATTTGGTCATCCCCCCTCTTTTCTATAAATTTTTCTACAAAAATAGACATTTACTTACATGATTCAACAATTGAAAGGGAAAATCCTCCTTTTTTTATGCCCAAAACGGGATCTTTACAAAGAATTTGACTTCTTGCCACTATCGAAACTACAATATGTAGTGTATGACGGATTATCAACGTAAAGGAGCTCATATCAAATGGATACTACCACCATGCAGAACGGGTCAAATCTTACTGCAATTTTGCTTTATATAGGGGCAGCACTCTTCATTTTGGCCGTCATTGGTTACGCGCTTGCCGCGAAGACGAACAAAGCGAACACGAGCAAGTTGAAAAAAGCCGAGAAGATGGCCCTGCACAAAAAGCACAAGACTTGGATGCTGCTGTCTCATGCTCTTATCATTTTAGCGGTTTGCTCTTTAGGAACTTCTCTCATCCAGACCTCATCCAACAAATATAGCGTCGAAAAGCTTAACTACAATGCGCCTATCGAAGTCACGACGGATAAGGATTACGGGCGCAATCATGATGAAGGTATGCTGACCTACGAGATGAAAATCCCAACTTCAGGCACGCATAGCCCGCATGATTTAAAGTTTGGTTTTTACAAGGAAAGACCGACATATGCGATGCTTGTCCATAACTTGGAGCACGGCGACATCATCATCTACTACCATCCCGATGCGCCTCAAGAACTCAAGGATCACCTCGACTATTTGAGCCATTTCAAACAAGCTGGCGCCGGTGTGCTAGCTGTACCTAACCCGGATGTGCCCAGCGATAAAGAGATTGTCGTAACCGCCTGGACGAAAACGATGCAGCTTCCTAAGTTTGACGAAGCCAGCGTGGGAACTTTTATTTACCAGTATATCGATAAAGGTCCTGAGAAGATCCCGCCTGAAGTGCGCCGTGGCGGCGGAACGATGTAATCGATCCAAGTAGACGAGCTCCCGTTATTTACGGACGTTTTCGCGGTCGGAGACCAGATCCGTCGGCACGAGTCCGGTCAACCTTTTAAACACACGATAAAAATAGGACGCGTCATTGTACCCGATGAAATCGGATATTTCCGTCACCGTTAGCGCCGAATGCCTGAGCATGTATACAGCGGTTTTGATCCTGGCTGCATGTACGAATTCACTGATCGTCTGTCCTGTCACTTTGCGAAAAAGGGTCGCCGCGTAGTTCGGCGATCTGCTAATGCAGGCACCCAGTTCCTCCTTGGTGACATGCTCCCTGTAGTGGTTCTGGATGTAGCCCTTCATCTGCTCGACTAGCTGCAGCGTAGCGCTGGTTGCAGCTTCTTGGTCCCACTCCCGATGCAAATAAACGAACAGCTCTGTTAGCAGCGCTTCACACAGCGTCTGATAATAGGGCTGTTTGTCCTGCCATTGCTGATGGATATGTCGCAGCCGATCTAGAATCAGTTCATATTTGCTCGTAAATCGACTCGTCGCGCTGGACAGCCTAAAAAGTGGAAATGACGCTTGAGCTTGCATGGCTGTCGGATCAAATCGAACGACATATTTTTCGTGCAGCATGGTTGGAACACTTCGTCCGTAAAAGGGAATACTGCTCGGGATGAGCAGCCATTGCCCTTTCTCCAGCACCTGCTTTTTTTCCTCGATCCAATAAACGCAGCGGCCGTATGTAACAAGTACAAGCGTCCAATCGTCGCATCCCTCCTGTGATTCCCCGTACCAATTGCTGCTTTTATCATACGTGTAACTTGTTACCTTCATGTTCCACCACCTAAATACTATTTTTCATATAGCATACTATATTTCATGGAATTTTGTCGAAATAAGGCATATAATGAAGCCAAAATTGATTCGTCCACAACGAAAGGAAGTCCTAAATAATGCGTAAAACGAAAATCATTTGTACCATGGGACCTGCTTGCGATTCCGTCCCGACTCTAAAGGAACTCATTCGCTCCGGTATGAGCGTTGCCCGACTTAATATGGCTCATGGCGATTTGGATGAGCACCGCGGACGCATTCAGCGCGTTCGTCAAGCGGCTCAGGAGTTAGGTGTTGTCGTTCCAATTCTGATGGATATCAAAGGACCGGAAATCCGCATCGGACAGCTGAAAGATGCTTCCTATGATTTGAAAGCCGGCGATCGCATCGTCTTGACGACAGAACAAATCGTTGGCGACGGCAGCCGCGTTTCCGTGAATTACCCTGGCCTCCCGCAGGACGTTAAGCCAGGCAACCTTGTGCTTATCGATGACGGCTCCATTGAGCTTCGTGTTGAATCCATCGATGGCACGGAAGTCATCTGCAGCGTCTTGAACCAAAGCGTTCTGAAGCAGCGTAAAGGCGTTAACTTGCCAGGTGTGCGCACCTCTCTGCCGGGTGTAACTGAGCGTGACGTGATGCACATCAAATTCGGTATCGAAGAGAACATCTCCATCGTCGCGATGTCGTTCGTGCGTAACGGGAACGATGTTCAGGAAGTTCGCGGCATTCTGGAGCAGCACGGCGCAGGCAATACGCCGATTATCTCCAAGATTGAGAATGAAGAAGGCATGACGAACTTCGCTTCCATCCTTGAGGCTTCCGACGGCATCATGGTTGCTCGCGGTGATCTCGGAGTTGAAATTCCGACAGAAGAAGTACCTATCGCGCAAAAAGATATGATTCGTGCTTGTAACCTAGCCGGCAAGCCGGTTATTACAGCAACGCAAATGCTGGATTCCATGCAGCGTAACCCGCGTCCGACACGCGCTGAAGTGAGCGATGTTGCGAACGCCGTGCTTGACGGCAGTGACATGGTCATGCTTTCCGGCGAAACCGCTGCAGGCAAATATCCCGTCGAGTCCGTGACGATGATGGCGACTATTGCCGAGCGCGTTGAGCAGACGATGGAGCGCAGCTCCATGATCGATGCACAGCTGCAATCGAACAACGAAGTGACGGAAGTGCTGTGCCAAGCGGTTGTATCTTCCGCGAATAAGCTGAAGGCAGCAGCGATTCTGACGCCGACAGAGAGCGGTTTTACCGCGCGGATGATCGCCAAGTACCGTCCGGAGGCGCCGATTATTGCGGTGACGTCCAACGAGTACGCGATCAATCTGCTTAGCATGGTACAGGGCGTGATCCCGATCCATGGCGAGTTCTGCGAGTCGACGGATGCGATGATTCGCTCCGCTATCGGACATGCCGAAACGCTTGGCTATGTGAAAAAAGGCGATCTTACCGTCGTATCCGCAGGTGTTCCTGTGGGGAAATCGGGAACGACCAACTTGTTGAAGGTTGAGCGGGTTTAAAATCTATAAGTGAGAAAAGACGCCTTATGGGTGTCTTTCTTGCTTTTAATAACCTCAGCCAAGGGGCACATTAACGGTAACTTCATCATGCACTTTTAACGGGAGGCTCCATGATTATCCGACTTGGATTCGTATCGATTGCGCTCGCGATTTTTAATAATACGCCCAGCTCGACGTTTACGTACAAGCTGTTCTCGCAGCGGCCGCGCGAGGAAGCCATTCAGCGTGCGATTGATATCGGACGCAAAAACCTCGAAGCCACACAGCGCATCCTCTTTTACAATGCCGCTCATGGCATTCGCTTGTTTCGTCTTTCTTCATCACTCATTCCACTCGCCACGCACCCTGATGTGCAAATTGACGTAGCCGGCGAATACCAAAAAGAGCTCAAAAAGCTCGGCGACTTCGCCAAGGCCCATGACATTCGCCTCAGCATGCATCCCAACCAGTTCACGCTGCTGAACGGGAGCGACTCGGTCGTAGCGGCGGCGATTCAAGACTTGCGCTACCATGCTGCGATTCTCGACGGGATGGGATTGGATGAATCGGCCATCATCAACATCCACGTCGGAGGCGTGTACGGCGACAAAGCCGCCGCGACGGAGCGGCTGTTCACGAAGATCCCGGAAGTGCCGGATCATATCATGCGGCGGCTTACTTTTGAAAATGACGATAAAACCTACACCCTCGAGGAAACCCTCGCCGTGAGCCAAAAGCTGCAGCGCCCCTGCATGCTGGATTTGCATCATGATTGGTGCAACCCTTCGGAGGCCACTCCTCAGGAGCTGCTCCCGCAGATCGCGAAGACATGGGGAGATATCCCCATGAAAATCCATATTTCGTCTCCGAAGTCTCCAAAGGATACGAAAGAGTTTCGCTCCCATGCCGACTACATTGAGCCGGAGCAGCTGGTCGCTTTCCTCAAAAGCTGCAAGGAAGCTGGGTTGGAGCGAGTCGACGTCATGATAGAGGCGAAGATGAAGGATCTTTCCTTATTCCAGCTGGCGGAGCAGCTGGGCAAAATCCGGGGGATTAAGCGGATTGATGGCGGCATTTTGGAGTGGTAGTTGTGGCAAAGAAAAAACGTAGAACAAAGAAAGACCGTAGAACGGGGCGGATTCCGCTTGGTTCTACGGTTTTTTGGGTTCGATTGAGCAGCGCCGATTACTCCCGTTATTTTCCTCGTCTCATTCATTTTTCGCGCAGATAGATGGATTTTCTACCGCTAATTCGTTCAAAATCAGCCATTACCCTCTACCACAGACGATTTAGATGGAGCTTCTCCAGTTATTCCGTTTCCTGGGCTGATGCAGCTCGGATTAGAGGTAGATTATCCAGTTATATCAGTTAGACTGCATCTCTGGGAGTCGAGGGTGTGGAGCTTCGCCCTAGAAGTCGGAGCGTTACCGCTCCGGTTTGTCCTGCCTGTCCCGCTTATCCAACGGAACCGTGTGAACATGATCCTGCATCTTCACATGCTTCAGGGCATTAATCTCCCCACCGATAATAATGAGCAGCGCGGAGATATAGAACCAAGTCATAAGGACAATAATTCCCCCAACACTGCCATAAGTGGCACTATAATTCGTAAAGTTATTCACATAGAAGGAGAAGCCCAGACCTGTCCCCTGCCAGCCAAGAGAGGCAAAAAAGGCGCCGGGGAGCACACTTTTGCACGTCAGACAGGTGTTCGGAGCTATGTAATAAATGCCTGTGAAAACAATGAACAGGATAATGAAGTTGAGTATCCAGCGAAGATTGTTCCAAACGTTAACCTTCGTTGCCGCCAGATGAACATGCGCCTGCACCCAGTCGCCAATCCAATGGCCGAAAACGCTCAGAAGCAGCGCAGACGCAATAACAATAAGCATACCTAGCGTCAACATAACCGCAAGAAACCGCGAATGAATAAAGCTTTTGCGCTCCGGCAAGCCGTACGCTTTATTCACGGCTATCACGATCGCGTTCATCGCTGCGCTAGCGCTCACCAAAGCCAGGATTAGTCCGAAGGACAGGGTCCCTCCTCTTTTTACATCGAGCAGATTGATCAAGGTATCCTCAAGCCAGCTGGAGACGGCACCTGGTATGTAGCCTCTGATTAGAGCCACCACATCGTCGGATGAGAATGGCAAGTACCCGAGCAAACTCAGAATAAAAAGTAGAAACGGGAACAGCGACAGCAGGAAATAGTAGGCGCACTGTGCAGCCAGCCCTGTAGCATCGTGCTTTTGGAATTGGTGCCAGAGCAATTTTAAGTTAGATATAACCATTGGCGGAGTTATCCTTTCATTGCTCAAGAATTGTGATAAAATAGGTAGTTCAGTCCTGCAAGGAACAGGTGATTACCAATCAATGAACTCTCTTTCTATTTACCCTACTCCAATAAGCTCTAAACCGGCCGCTGAACGAAAGGTTCCGCATGCGCAGATGGCCCGGTTAACGAATAGCTCGGATTTTGTGCCCGACGAGGATCGGGATGCTTATTTTTTCCGCGATTTGGAACGCCATCGCATTTTGTTGAATGAAGCGCAGGTACAGGCTGTGCGCCATTTCAAAGGTCCTCTCCTCACGTTAGCGGGGGCAGGCTCTGGCAAAACAACCGTGCTGGTATGCCGAGTCGCTTATTTGCTGCGCGTTCACCGGGTGCATCCGTCGAATGTGCTGCTCATTACATTTTCGAAAAAAGCCGCTGAAGAAATGCGGGAGCGCCTCGCTTCCCTGCCTGGCCTGGATGCGAGTTTGACACACTCGATGCAAGTGAGGACGTTCCATGCCTTCTGCCTCCGGTTGCTGCGAATGAACGGGTTTAATCAGGAGATTCTGAGCGACGGCCGTTATCAGCAGATTGTTTTCAAACGTATCATGCTGGGCATGGGACTTCAGGATACCTACCAACCCGAGGTTCTCATCTCCATCCTCTCCTCCTACAAAATGCAGCTGATCAATATCAGCGACCTTCCCGAAGATACGGAAGAAGATCAGGAGATGAAGCGAATTTTTCTGCAATATGAACAGTGGAAAATGGAGCAGATGAAGATCGATTTCGACGATATTTTGATTCTCGCGTACCAACTGCTGAAGGACAATGGCGATATTCTGCGCTCACTGGAGCGAAAGTTTTCGTACATCAGCGTCGATGAGTTTCAAGATACGAACACCGTGCAGTATGAGATTATTAAAATGATCGCTCGCAATCATCAAAATTTGATGGTTGTCGGTGATGATGATCAGACCATTTATTCGTTTAATGGAGCTCGGAATGAATTTATTTTACAATTCCATGAACAGTATCCTACTGCGACGACCGTCACGCTCGATATTAACTATCGATCCACTTCGAGTATCGTTGGACTGGGCAATGCCATTATTCGGCATAACGTTCAGCGCAAGAGCAAGACACTGCTCGCCACCAAACAAAGTGAAACGAAACCACTGTATGTGAGGCCTGCCACCAGTGATGATGAAGCCGATTGGCTGATCAACGATATTCGCCTTAAGGTCGCTGAAGGGGGCTGCACGTTTGGGGATTTTGCCATTCTGTACCGCACGCAAAGCAATAGCAGGGCCATTATAGAGCAGTTGATTCTGCATAATCTGCCTTTTGTCGACTATGGCAGCAGCGATTCTTTCTATGAACAGTGGATGGTCAAGCCGATTATCGATCATCTTCGAATCGCTCATGAACGCCGCAATTTTGAAGCGATAGAGGGTGTCCTACCTTCATTATATATAGGGCGTGACCAAGGCATGCGGATTATTCAGGAACAGGAGGCGATTCAGGCTAAAAAGTGGCCGCTGATCCACCTTCTGGGCTTGCCGCAGCTGAAGGATTTTCAGAAAGAAAAGCTTAAAAGCCGCATCCGTCTAATCAAGTCGCTTGCCGAAATGAAGCCGCTGGAAGCCATCCAGGCGATCCGCAAAGACTTCTACGACGCCTTCCTGGAGACGAATAAGCGCAGCAAGCTGACGCATCACCGGGAGATGCTGAAGGAGACGCTCGACGAGCTGGAGTCCTCTGCCAAGCGTTTCGATTCGGTGGAGCAGTTCCTTTATTTTATCCATGAAGTCGCAGAAAAACGCACGGAAATGAGCGCACTGCCAAAAGACCATGCCGCGAACAAAATTTCGCTCATGACGATACACAAATCCAAAGGCCTCGAGTTCAAAGTGGTCTACTTGCTCTGTGCGATCGAGGGCAACATGCCGCATAGCTCGGCACTGGAAGCAAACCAGCTGAACGATGTTCAGCTGGCCGGCGTCACTGCGCGCGACAAAACCGCCGCCGCGCTGGAGGAAGAACGGCGACTCGCCTACGTCGCCGTCACGCGCGCCAAGGCCGAGCTGCTGATCAGCTCGCCGGCGTATTATCGCGGGAAGAAGGCGGAGCCTTCCCGCTTCCTGCTGTCCGCGTTCCCTGACGCGGACGGGATGGTCAGCCGCAAGCCTGTGGCGGCGGCTGCTGCGAAGCCAACCGCGACGGAGTCGGTCGCGGCGTGGGTTTGCGGCCAGGCCGGCTGCAAAGCCTGGTCGCGCATTTCTTCGCCGCAGGAATCGCGGCGAACGGCGAAGGCGTGCCCCTTGTGCGGCGGGGCCATGGTCAAGGGCAGCAAGCTCGTCCCGCTCGCCCGCTAGCTGGCGGCGGCTTGCATGAGCCAAGCTCATCCCCATTCCGAGCCTGGATAACAGACTACCGGGATCTGGAGCAGATCTGGAAAGGCTCACATCCTGATCGTCAAGGAGGGAATCCCGGAAGACAGACCGATTCCAGAGTATGCAGACACACCGGAAGAGTTTGCCCCTGGCATATGCCCGGAGGACTTTATGAAAATTGCTGCAAGACTTCAGCAGTCTGCCGGCATTCACGTATAAACGGGGACGATACACCCTTGAGGAACTACAGGCCACTATTCTAGCAAATTCAGCCCGTTTCCGCGTTCAGCTGTACTACAGGGCCTTATTTGACCGCCTTAGCCCGTTTTCTTTAAGAAAACGGATAAATAACGGCCCACAGTTCCCCTCCACGCGAAAAAGAGCCTATTTCGATGAAATAGTACCCTGTAGTTCCCTTCGCTCGGGTGGAAGGAACCTATGGAATCATCGATGCGCTTTTACGCACAGATTTCGCCGTACGCGCGGCCCCTCCCTTGCTTGGGCTTTCACCAACTAGATCATGCGTGCTGCTAGGCATGCCAACTGAATCTGAGTTAAGCTTCGCTTAACCCAGAACGCCAAAAAAAGGACGAAGCAGGAATCAACCTGCCTCGTCCTTTTATATTAATTAAACAAGTTCTCTCAATGCTTGAAGCGCCGCATCATAATTCGGATGTTCTTTCATTTCCGTTAAATACTCAACATAACGAACAGTATTGTCAGCATCTACAAGGAAGATAGCCCGTTGATCAAGCTGGATCTCTTTAATCAATACGCCATACGCTTGGCCAAAGTTACGATGTTTGTAGTCGGAAAGTGTGATGACTTTATCAATTCCGGCAGCCCCGCAGAAACGGCTTTGGGCAAAAGGAAGATCCACGGAAATCGTCAGGATGACAACATTATCCCCCAGTTTATCTGCTTCTACATTGAATCGGCGCGTCTGCGCATCGCAAGTTGCCGTGTCCACGGAAGGAACAACGGAAATCAGCTTAATTTTACCCGCATAGTCCGAGAGACTCACCTCTGTCATAAGATCCTTATTCACCGTAAAATCAGGCGCTTTATCGCCAACTTTAATCTCTGGCCCTATTAAGGTTACTGGGTTTCCTCCAACTGTTGCTACTCCTGTGCGCTCTTGTACTTGTGTCATGATAGTTCCTCCTGATTGGTTGGTGTCGTTTATATGTTTTGATGCTGGGAAAAGGGATTAAGCTTGCTCAATGACAGCTTTAAGTTTCTCTTTAGGTTGCACGCCTACCAGCTGATCCACCACTTGCCCATCTTTGAAAACCAGCAAAGTTGGAATGCTCATAACGTTATATTTAGCAGCGGACTCCGGGTTGTCGTCCACGTTGATTTTTACGATTTTGGCTTTGTCGCCAACCTCGTTCGAGAGTTCATCCAAGATTGGAGCGATCATTTTACAAGGGCCGCACCATGGCGCCCAGAAATCGACGAGTACAGTTCCACTACTTGTTTCACTTTGAAAGGTTGCATCGGAAATTTGATTCACTGACATGGCTAATTCCTCCTAGAATTTAAGTTGTTTGACGGTTATCTGCTGCTTATCTGCTGGTTACAAGAGCAGCATGTTCTGAAATATATCGCTCAGCATCGAGTGCCGCCATAGCACCGCTGCCTGCTGAAGTGATAGCTTGTCGGTAAATGTGATCCTGCACGTCGCCGCAGGCAAATACGCCTGGTATTGCTGTTTTGGAAGTTCCCGGGATGACCTGCAGGTAACCGAGTTCGTCGGTTGGCAGTTGCCCACCTAAGAATCCTGTATTCGGCGTATGCCCGATTGCAAGGAAAATGCCATCTGCTTCAAGCAGTTCTTCTTCCCCTGTTTCATTGTTGCGCACTCTAAGTCCTTTGACCCCAAGCGGTCCTGCCTCTACTTCCAGCGGGGTGCGGTTCAAGCTCCAGACCACTTTCTCATTGCCGCGGGCGTGATCCTGCATGATTTTCGACGCCTTCAGATCATCACGACGATGCACGACGCGTACTTCAGAAGCGAATCTGGTCAGAAATTGTGCCTCTTCCATCGCGGTATCCCCGCCGCCAATCACGATAATTTTCTTATTCCTGAAGAAAAATCCGTCACAAGTTGCGCAAGTGCTGACGCCTTTTCCGATGTTCTCGGATTCGCCAGGGATACCCAGCTTCTTAGCCGAAGCGCCTGTAGAGATAATGATTGAATCCGCAGTCAGTTGGCCCCCACCTTCTAGAAATAACGTGAATGGACGTTTCGACATATCCACTTCTGTTACGCGCCCCGATTGAATCTTAGCGCCGAAGCGCAGCGCCTGCTTCCTCATGTTGTCCATCAGTTCAGGACCCATAATACCGTCCGGGAACCCTGGGAAGTTATCCACTTCCGTTGTAGTGGTTAGTTGACCGCCAGGCTGTATGCCTTCGATGACAAGCGGCTCCATGCTCGCTCTCGCTAAATAGATCGCAGCCGTTAATCCGGCTGGGCCTGTTCCGATGATGATCGCTTTGTGGTGCATACAAATGCCTCCTTTTATTAATCGATATTTGTTGATTTCATATTGTTGATTGCTTGTTTGTTTGTTTCGTATTTCTTGTCTCTTAATTCTTATTTCTTATTTCTTATTTCTTATTTCTTATTTCTCGCGGTTACTTTGTTAGCAAATTAATTTGATGCAAACCTTATGAACAGATCATATCAATTTCATTTAAATTTGTCAACAATTAAATTGCATGCAAATTAAATTTGAAACAAGAACCTTTTCTCCTTCCAGAAACCGGTTAAGCCTTCATAAAACATTCAGTTAGACTTCATGTGGGCTTCAGATTCCATAGGCATAATAGAAGCATGTCATCCAGAGACACACACACTGAAGGGAGCAATTATGAATAAAACACAAATTAGATCTAATCGCACATGGAAATGGGTATCAGCTGTCCTGCTGATCTGCCTTATCGCATATATCGCTTTCTACCCACCAACTAAGCACGCTGCGGGCAGCGCTGGGACAGTTGAGCCCGTCGCCAAAGTCAATGGTGTCAGCATCAATTCCGAACAGTTATATCAAGCTATGCTCGCTAGCGGCGGTCAGCAGACTCTTGATTCCATGATTTCCGAGGAGCTCATTAATCAAGAAGGTCAAAAAGCAGGCATCACCGTCACCGACGAAGATATTGATAAAGAAGTTGCCAATGTAAAAGGCTCTTATGGTTCTGATGCTGAATTCCAGCAAGCACTCACTTCTTACGGTATGACCATCGACGATCTCAAGAAAAGCATGAAATCGCAGGTCCTTTTGAAAAAAATATTAACGCCTCAAATCACAATCACAGATGATGAAATCAAAAAATATTACGATGAAAACCTCGAAACCTTGAAGGTTCCGGAGCAAGTTCAGGCCTCTCACATCTCCGTTGCGACGAAAGAAGAGGCGGATGCTATTGTAGCTGATTTGAAAAATGGGGCGGACTTTGCCACGATAGCTAAAAGCAAATCTTTAGACACAGCTACCAAAGATAATGGCGGATCTCTTGGTTACATCTCTAGCGGCAGAATGGACGAAGCTTTCGACACCGCGGCCTTTGCTTTAAAAGTTGGCGAAACCAGCGGCGCTGTTAAGACAAGCTCAGGTTACGACATCATTAAAGTAACGGATCACAAAGCAGCTTCCACCCCTACCATGGAGGAGAAAAAAGAGGATATTAAGTCGGCGATCACGACTCAGAAACTGGCTTCCCTCTCCACCACATGGCTGCAGGATAAGAAATCGCAGTCGACAGTTGAGAACTATTTAAGCAAGCCTGCAGGAGCTTAATGTCCTAATGCGTGGAGCCAGAGGCGGCTGCCTCCACGAACAGCACCAAAAAAGGATGCCCAAGGGGCATCCTTTTTCATTTTAAGGTGTACGAGTTTTCATCTCGTCCAAGCTCTTGAACTGATAGCCTTGACTTCTGGCGTCGTCAATGATTTTGGCGAGCGCCTCCGTGTTATCTTTGGATACGGAATGCAGTAAAATCACCGCGCCAGGATGCAGCTGCGCCATCACATTTCTATACGCATACTCCCAGCCTTTTTGCTGCTTGGGCTCCCAGTCGCGGTACGCAATGGACCAGAACACGTTCGTGTAGCCCATCTGCTGGCTGACGGCTAGCGACTGACCGTTGAAGATGCCCCGCGGCGTGCGCAAATAATGCATCTCCTTTTGCCCGGTCACGGCGCTCACGCCATCTCTCACTTGATCGAGCTCTTTCTTGATCCGCTCAGGGGAAATTTGGCTCATATCCGGATGGCTCCAAGAATGGTTGCCAATCAAGTGGCCCTCTTGCGCCATGCGCTTAAGCAGCTCCGGCTCGGTTTTGATATAATGGCCGGTCACAAAAAAGATGGCTGGCACTTGCTTTTCCTTTAGCACATCCAGAATTTTGCCGGTATACCCCTGCTCATACCCATTATCAAACGTCAGGTACAATTCTTTGACCGTTAGATCACCTGTAAAAATAGCTCCATGCTGCTTCAACAAATTCTTGAAGCCTTCTTCATCAATGGAGGGACGTTGTCCGTTGGTGCTTTTTTTGAAGCCGAAATGATAAGACCCGTCAGCAGATACGAGCATGGCCTGTCCGAACAGCATCGCCATCACGACGGTAAGGATACGGATGTAATTCACGGGTGCAGATTCACTCCTTGCCTTCTGTGGTTGAGTTCAGCCTTCATAGACTGTTACTAATATTCCACAGAAAAGGCTGGAGTAGGCGTGATTTGAACAGGGTAATATTGGATGTTGGCACGAATGATCTAATCGATTCAATCAATGACCTTCCCGAAAATCTCCACGATATCCGCGCGGAACGAATGCCCCACCAGCTTTTGAATTTCGGCATAGGCTTCCCGTTGGGACATCTCTTGCCTGTAGGAACGCGGCGTCGTTAGCGCCAGGAATACTTCCACTAATCCTAGCATCTGCGATAGCAGCGGGATTTGGTCACCAGCAAGCTGATACGGGTAGCCGGTGCCGTCCACTTTTTCATGATGATACAGGAATGCCTTCTCCACCTCTTGAAAGTCAGGAATGCCTTCGCATAATTCCTTGGCCATGTAGCAGTGCTCCTGGACAACTTCGAATTCGAATTCGGACAGCTTGCCTTCCTTCTCGAACATATAATCCGGCAGCTTGACCCTGCTAACAAAATGAAGAAGCGACAGCAGATCAATTTCCCATTCCTGCACGCGCAATCCCCCATAAGCCTTCACCAGTGATTTGAGCAGCATGCTCATTTCTCCGATTTCTTTCCGCGACGTCTGGGTTTTCCGCTCCCCAACGGGAATAAAACTTTGCAGAAGGTTAATCACCTGCTGTTTCTGCTGCTGGAAAGCCACAGCTTCAACACGTTTTTTGAACTGGTTGCGTGAAACAAGGATGACTCCTCCCAAGATCGCACTTCCAAATGTATACACACCTCTGGTTATGGCAGCAATAATCGGTGAAATGTCTCCAACTATAACAGAAGTTGGCCCGAATATAGTGAGTAGCACGACGTACATCATAACAATGAGGCAGCCGTATACATATATTTTCGAATCTACCAGCAAACTAAGAAGAATGGGACAAAAGGCTATCGCCACCCACATGTGCCACAAGGACAAAGGGTTGTACAGCGTAGTCACGACAACAACAACAAAGATGATCATGGGAGATATGAGCTTTGTATACACATTCTCTTTGGGCAAGTTCTTTTGAATGACAAGAATTCCCCAACAGAAAAGCGAAGCCGTGAGCGAAGTTACCATATAAAGATATGATTCCGAGTCTCGGATAACGAGCCAGTAGAGCATCCCGCCAATCGTGCATAACGAAGCCATACTTGCAATGATGAACATCATCAGTTGATCGACGGGCTGATTCCCGAGGCGCTGCAAGTTCATATAAGCGAACTCCTTTTGGAGGCTGGATAGGTTCCGAACTCTTTGCATTGGAAATAAGAAATTCCTTTCATAACCTCATCAATGGTCGACAATATGACCTCTGGGCTCGTATCCTTCATTAAATAACCGTCTACACCGGCTTGAAAAGCACGATAAATATCCTCACTTTCATCAAATGCGGTCAGGATAATAATTTTCATCTGCGGATAGATGCTCTTAAGCGCCTTCGCACCTTCAATAATCGGTATGCCGGGCATTTTGAGATCCGTCAGCAGCAGATCCGGCACGATGGAGATAGCGTGCTCAATCGCTTCACTGCCATTCGTAGCTTCGCCCATGACCGTGTAATCGCCACAGCTACCCAGCAGCATGCGGAGACCTGCCCTTACGATGGAACTGTCATCAGCAATAATGACTTTATACATAAGCTGTGCTCCTTTCGCGCGGTATATATGCGGTAACTGTTGTTCCCATAGCTTCCTCAGATTGGAATGTAATTGAGCCATTCAAAGCTCTGATCCGGCTCTCCATACCGCCCAATCCAAACCTTCCCTCATGATGCCTGTCCACGGACTTCATTCCGATTCCGTCATCCTTAATCATTACCGTCCATTGCACGCTCGTAACCTCAATCGTAACGTGAAGCTGCTTCGCTTTTGCGTGTTTGATGACGTTATTGGCCGCTTCCTCCACCAAGTGATAAATCGCGCCTTCGACGTCCACCTGTTCTTGCGAAACCCACCCGATATGTTCAAAAATCGGCTTTACCCCCGTGTGCTCTGTGATGCGCTGCAGCATTTTTTCAATCGCGTAATGGAGATTCAGCGTTCTCTTCTCATCCTTAAGCTCGGTAATGAATTGCCGGATATCGCGGTGGCTTTCTTTCACCTTCTTCTCGATCTCGGTTACGTAAGGGAGCATCTCATCGCGCGCATGCGCAGGTAGGGCATTTTTCAACTGAAACAGCTGAATAGAAATAAAGAACAGCTCTTGTGTGATGCCGTCATGAATGTTTTGTGCAATCGTATTGCGCTCTATCGCGACCGCGGCTTCCTCTGCTTCCAGCAGCTCCTCGTCACTGAAATGAATGGCTTCCAGCCTCATAAGCAGGAACTGGATGTACATTTTGTGCAGGATAGATAATTCATTTTTCTCCGCCTTCACCAACAGCCAGCCATAGGATTTCCCGCCCCGATCGAGCAGCGTCTGGATGTACAGCGACTCTAATTCACCTGTGGGAGATGGCATTTGGGCATACATCCTCTGACCGTGCAGCGACGTATTTTGCTTCATATAGTTCGTGAAATAGGTATGCTTCCAGCTCAGCGCTTTCTCGTTCTGTCTATCGCTTTCCATACAGAGAATGACTTCACGCTCATCCAAAATTTTCTTGAGCAGCCCTTCTAAATAAAGAATGCCCCCCTGCTTCCTCGGCTGTCGCGCCATAAAACGAGAGGAATAAATCATCACCAGCTTGCGGTATTGTTTACGTACTGCTTGGATGGTGTAATGTGCAAAACTTATCAAACAAAAGTAACCGAGAACAACAAAGCTATAATCAAAATGGTTCAGCAAATAAATGTACGCAGCCCTCTCGGAAGTCAGCGCAAAGATGAACGGGAGCAATAGCGCATAACAAAAAGAGATCCGGTAATACCCCCGCCATGTCACGAACCGTTTGACCATTAATAGGCCGGTAAAACAGTAGATTAAGAACGGTGAGGACAACCCTCCCGTTAGCCAAAGCAGGTAAATCCCAAAACCGATATCAACAGCAGATGCTGCAATCGCGGCTTTTTTACCCATTTTAAAAAGATATAACAGACTGTAGGCCGTGTGAAAAAGAACCGCTGCCAACAACAATCCCGGCGTCACGTTCCCCGATTTGGTATAAATCAGGAGCCCCATCAACAGCAGCACCCATCTGCCTCCAAAAAATACATACAAGCTCGATTTGGTAGTTAGAAACATCGACAAATACTCCTAAACTTTATCAATTCTTAATGGTCTTTCGACTACTTTTGTTATACAATGAAGCAGTCAATAACAATCGTAGGTAAAAAGCACTAGGAAATTATACCTAGTTTCAGTATATCATAGATCGTATCAATTTGGAGGGAAACCAATCGATGAATATGATTATCCTTGATGACCATCCGCTTGTTCGCAAAGGCATTTGCACCATTGTTTCATCTGGTCAGTTCATGAATATTGTTGGGGAAGCAGCGAATACGACGGAGGCTTTACGGCTTCTGGATCAGACGAACCCCGATCTTGTGCTCGTAGATTTGAATCTGGGGAATGAGAACGGCATCGATTTCATACAAGAGGCACGCAGGGCTGGACATGCTTGTAAATATATCATTTTAACTTCTTCCATCACGCAAAGTGAGCTTCAGCTCGCACAGTCCATGCAAATTGAAGGCGTCTGTTTAAAGGAAGCGTTTCCAGAAGATTTGTTATACGGCATTGAAGTTGTCGCTCGCGGTCGTAAGTACTATGATCCGGTATTGATGGGATCGATCATGGAGCATAAATCAGGCAGGGAAAAGCAAGAGTTGTCTGAACTGACTCCCAAAGAACTTGAAGTGTTGATGTCGCTCGGCAAAGGCCGCTCGAATAAGGAAATTGCTAACGCCCTCTATATCACTGAGTTTACCGTCAAGAAGCACGTGAGCCAGGTTCTGGCCAAGTTAGAACTAGCCGATCGGACGCAAGCCGCTTTATATGCCTTGTCCAAAGGGTTAGTTCAATTCGAAATGCAGCGTTAATCGCATATATAAAGGAAGATCCGCCGGGATAACCCGCCGGATCTTTTTTTGGCTTTACAGGTCAAGAGGCTCAGCAATCCGATGCATCGGGAGCAGCGAGAAGACGGCATAACCTTTCACATCTTTGATGTGTACAGGACCCAGCGATGGGTCACGGCTATCCTTACTTTCGCCCAAATTGCGATTATCTCCAACTACGAACAGGTAGCCGTTTGGAATTGTCTGTACGTCCATATTTTCCGATTTGCCGGCTGTATACAGCTCAGGCAGCGGTGTTTCGTTGACGTAGATGACGCCATCTCGAATGAATACGCGATCGCCTTGAACGGCAATGACGCGTTTAATAATGCTGAATTCTAAGCGGTCATCCTTGATAACGACCACATCGCCGTACTTTGGCGTTTTAAAAAATAGCGATACTTTATTCATTAGCAGAACATTGCCGCTTTGCAGCGTCGGATTCATGGAATTACCAGAAACCCTCGTCAGTCCTATCATGTTATTAATCAATATAAAGGCTAGAGAGAGCAGTAAAATGAATCGAACCCAACCCCAGAATTCACTTTTATGCCTAGTCGCTGCCGGCTTCTTACGTGCCAAAACTTCATCTGCCATGTTGCTTTCCCACCCTCGCTAACTTTCTTGCTAAATTATGATCGATTGTACGCGACATGACTTACACTTGCATCTTACTTCTGCTGCTGCCCATAAACATCCGAAATGACCGTCGGCGGTTGGATCTCTGGTTGTGCCGCAGGTGGTACTGAAGGTGGTACTGAAGGTGGTACTACTGACGGCGGTACTACAGGCGGTGCTGCAGGCGGTATCGCTGGTGCACTAGGTGGCGGCGCTACCAAAATGATAGGCGGGCTCTGCGTGAACACCATAGCCGGTGGTACGTAGCTGCCTGCTAATGAGTCCATGGCATCTTTGGCGCTGTCGAGAATGGTTTGCAGCTTATCCAAAATTTGTTTGCGGTCCTGCTCCGTTTTGACCTCCGTGCCGGCAAGCAGGCTTTGTGCATGCTGCTCGAGTGCCTGCAGATGAAGCTGTTTCTGCGTATCTGTGAAAGATTGAAGGCTTCTAGTGGATGCTTCAAGTCGAAGCTGCAATTCTTTCTTTAACATTTCCTTCTGCGCATCCGTCTCTGATTTCATGGATTGATCCAATCCTTGGATGACCTGCTCCGTCTTCTTGTTAAACCAAGAAGCCATTGCGCCGGCAATATCCATATCCGCATAGGAAATTCCGGCGGACGCCGTAAGAACGACAGTTAAAGAAACAATTCCGGCTGCGACAATCCGCTTGGACTTCATCTTACGCTTCTTCTCATTTCTGCTCATCATGTCCATTCCTCCCTTTTCTCAAAGTAAGCGTATGACCCCGAAACCGGGGCCCGTCCGCTTAAGGCATTGTATTATTTCAAACCGTTAAGTACGATGTTCTCCAGAGCTGTTTTACCAGAAGCTTCAAGAGCGTCGCCTTTATCCGTAATTGTTTTAATGTTAGCTGCTTCCAGATCATCAGCAAGCTTTTGAAGTTCTGCCAATTTAGCTGCAATTTTAGCTGTTAAGTTATCTTTAATTTCTTTGGATGCTGCTGTTCTTTCTTGGCTCAGCAAGTTGTTAAGCTCTGTTTTTGTCGTTTCAATTTTGGTCGTCAATGTCGCCGCTGCTTGCGTTTGCGTTGTTGCAACGCCAGCTTCCAGAGCATTCAAGGATTTTTTACCTTGCTCGTTTACATCGTGGATGATGTCTAATTTGCCGGCAAATCCAAGGCCATCGATAACACCATTGTTAAAGTTGTTGGCATCACTTACGACTTTGTCATACTCGCCAGGCATGTTAGCTACAATGCTTCCTTTTTTCGCGTCAATGGCATTGGAGTAGGCCGTTACTTGACCGTTGATAGCACCTTGCGTTTGCGTCGTTTCTGTTGTGCCTGCTGTTTTCACATCATTCACAGCACCATTGTTGATCGCTTTGTAATCCGAAACCATCTTGTCGTTATTGGAAGCAACGAAGCTTGCTACATCTCCAGCTACTAAAGCTTTTGTTACTTTAGTCGCGCTGTTATACCAGCTTTGAAGCTGTCCGCCAGCGTCTGTTGCTGCAAATGCTGTTCCCATACCCGCTACTAATCCTGTTGCGATAACCCCAACTGCCAATTTACTTTTCAATGCTTTCATCGTTCATCAATCTCCCTTGGTATCATTTTATTTGTTGAATCATAATTCACAAAGATGGCCTACTTCCCTGATGTTAACGTTAATTCCTGAAGCATCTGAACAGCCAACTGATCTACTTCATGGTCCAGCTTCTCGTTCGAAGCAAGGACATACTTGTCAAATTGCGCCGGCCCTTCGGTCTTCGTCAGCTCTTCCGCTATGCTTTCAATTTGACTTGCGTAGTCTTGGCTAATCGCCTCTACGCGGTTCCTCGCTTGTTGGCTCTGAGCGTCCTGAACCTGCCTCAGTCTGGCGGCATTGCTTGAGAGCATCTCATCCGCCCCTGCTTGCATGGCTTGTCTACTTTCGTTTAAAGCACGCAAAGCTTTGCTGTCCACTTCGCTCTTGCCCGTCTGAAAACTCGCCTTGTACCAGTTTTGCAGCGGCAAACTTGCATCGGAGTAGGCATAGGCCGTACTCATGATGAGGAAAGTCGAGAGGCTCAATGAACCGATCATCACTTTTCGTTTTAAACGGATCATCGTGCTGCCCTGCCTCCTTCGTGTTCTGCACTTGCTTACAAATTTATTGTAGCTCAGCATACACTTTGCGCCTTCCTACACAAGAGTAATTTATTACTGCTACCTTGGTAGGGGGTCGATGGTATACTTTCGTACCAGGTCGAATGGAGACTTCATTTACAACCGCTCTTTGGGGGGTGCTTTATTCTTGCTCTTCTGCTGACAATGGGCACTGAAACCACTTGGGTATCCGGACTTGCTGTCGGCGCGTTGATCGGTCTGAGTATCTCTCTAAAAATCGGCATGAATTACCTATTCGAAAAAGCAAAGCTCCCGCTATACTTCATCACCGTCGGCTACCACCTGGTGGCCTATGTCATCGGCGGCATCATTATTGGTGCTTGGTGGGGGTAGAAAAACGATAAAGAGCCATCCCATCGTGATCTTGCTTGCAAGATTGGGGGATAGCTCTTTTTTTCTATTATCCGTGATTCAATTACGATCAATTGGTGTAATAAGGTAAGTCCCCAAGCCATATCGCGAACCCCTGCATATACTGGAGCAGGACCCTTTTGGGAACACAACCTCCAGCTGAATCCAACAGCTGGACTATAACCTGTCTACGGTGGTATCTACGATGGAAAAACAACTTATAGCCGCAAAATATGACCTGCTCCACGTTCTTGGGCTAGCTTCCGAGGAAGACATCTACAATGCCCAATATAATGGGCTGTCACTGGCCGATATCGCTGAGGCGAATAAGGTCGATGTGCAAAAAGTAATTGATCTTCAGCTCGCTGAGCTCATCGAACAGCTCAATGAGCGCCTGTCCAGCGGCAGTATCACACCTGAGCAGTACTACGCTCAACAAGCTGAACTGCCTGAAATTATTATTAGAAGCGTCTACGCCTTATAATCACGCGAGAGCTGTCTCGAAAGTAGAGATTTCTACTTTTGAGACGGCTTTTTCATGGTTACTGGCTCGCCAAGGTTCAAGTTCCACAAACCTCACCCATAGCAGCTGATCCATCTCCCCCTCCAATTAGCCACCTTTCGCCAGATTTACCCGAAACTCGCCCGCATTTGCAAATTTTCTCCACTTGTTGCAAACCCCTTTCTGTGTCACTATCAAAGAAAGCATTTTCTAGGACTGGAAAGGATTCCGAATATGAATTTTCAACAGCTTATCCCCCTCGTCCCGCTCATTGAGCAGATCGAAACCTGCAGTACCTCCCTTACGCTCGGATGTCCGGCTGGCATGTACCAGCTTATTATTGTTCGTCGCGGTCATGTAACGCTGCATCAGAATAACCAGGAACCATCGGTTTGTTCGCAAGCCTATGCTTGCCATCCCGAGCATGGTTCCTACACCATACAAGTTCCCAAAACCAAAACCGCCGAATACATCGTTATCACCTACAGGATGATACCAGACGGTTACCCATGGTCCTTGCATGGCCCTCTCACAACCTTGAGTGAAATCAAAATCCACTATATGCTGGACGAGCTGCTCCGGACGACGGAGGACATCCATCCACTGTCGGCAGAGGAAATAGCCGCTCAAACGATTCGCAAGCGCATGATGCTGGAGCGTATTCTTTTCATCTATCTATATGAGTCCCATTTAACTCAGGACAAGAAGTCATCCAGCGAATCCATTGAGGAAATCCTTTCCTATATGAACGAGCACTATATGTTGGAGCTTTCACTTCCGATGCTGGCTCGACGGGCAGGTATGAGTGTCGGCTACTTCACCGTTCTTTTTAAAAAACAAACCGGGATGACGATGATGAATTACTTGTACACCCTGCGCATTGAGAAAGCGAAGCAAATGTTTCTTCACACCGATTTACTGGCCAAAGAAGTGGCAGGACGTGTCGGATTCATCGACTATTTCCATTTCAGTAAAGTATTCAAAAAGAAAACCGGCACCTCCCCGTCGGAATTCGTCGCCAACCAAGATTAATCTAATTATTAGACATGCTAATTATGCAAATTAGACATGTCCTTACATAGGAATTGAGCGTATTATTTCAAATGAGAATAATAATCATTGTCATGGGGGAGTCAACAAAATGAAACACTTTTTTACTCGTTTTAGCCTGCTCGCATTGATCACCGTGTTTGCACTGAGCCTAGCGGCTTGCGGCAAATCGACGAATACCGAAACCGCAGCAGCAACAACTACGCCTGCCGCAGCAAGCCAGAAACCTGCCGCTCAAGCGGACGGTAAAATCACCGTACAGGATGCTACAGGAACGCTTGAACTGCCTAAGAAACCGGAACGCATCGTAGCTATGGAATTTGGATTCACGGACATCCTCGTCACACTAGGCGTGCAGCCGGTTGGTGTTGCAGATGATGACAGCCCGGATCTATTGATGGATTCTGTTAAAGCCCAACTCAAAACCTACAAGTCCGTAGGGTCCCGTTACGAGCCAAACATTGAACTAATTTCCTCACTGAAACCGGATTTGATCATTGCTGACATTAACAAACATAAGAATGCCATTGCCCAACTTAAAGGTATTGCACCGGTCCTTGTATTGGATGATTTCCAAGCCGACTACAATCAAATGCTGAAAAACGTTGGCATTATCGCAAAAGCCATTGGTAAAGAAGAGGAAGGCAAGAAACGTCTGGCTGAACACCAAGCTAAGGTTGATGCGGTGAAAAAGAAACTAACCGCTACAAACCTTCGGGTACTTCCAGCGGTTGTGAATCCCAAAGGATTCTTCGCACATTCGGACCACGCTTACAGCGGTTCTTTCCTAGCGATGCTTGGTTACACGGATCCTGTTAAAAATGCCGCTGCCTACCCGCAAATTACACTTGAGCAGCTCGTAGAAGCAAATCCGCAAGTCCTGTTCCTAATGCCAACGGAGAAAGAAACAATTGTTAAACAATGGGAAACAAATCCGCTATGGCAAAAAATAGACGCTGTAGGTAACAAGAAAGTATTTACTGTAGAGCGTCGTGACTGGTCTCTATCACGCGGATTCCTGGGATCCGAGAAAATTCTTGATGATATCGTGAAGAATTTGGGGCAATAGTCCAATGAAGCCTATAACTGAGAAGCAGAGCCAGAAATGGCCTCTGCTCTTCCTATTTTCTGCCGCTGTTCTTGTGATGCTGATCGGCGTGATTTGCAACTTGAAATGGGGCCAGGCCTATGTCTCCTGGCGCACTTTATACGTTGCGGTGACTTATCAGGGCAGCGACAAAGCCCATCTGTACATCCAAACGCTTCGCCTGCCACGCGCCATCATGGCGTGTATCGTTGGGATGCAGCTAGCTTTGGCGGGTATGTTGACTCAAATCACAACCAAAAACCCCTTGGCATCCCCGCATATATTCGGGATTAATGCCGGGGCGGCGTTAGCCGTTGTGATCGGGCTTGTTATCTTGCCCCATTTTGGAAACTTTGGGCTCATCGGCTTTGCCTTTGTCGGGGCCGCGCTAAGCGCGCTGCTAATCTGGTCGTTAGCGGGCGCAGGACGACAGCAATATGTTCGACTGGCGCTAGCCGGCATCACAATCCACTTCCTCATGTCTTCTTTGACGGAAGGCTTCATCATTATGAATCAGCATGCTACGGATAGCATGATTTTCTGGCTTGTAGGCTCCCTGAATCAAGCAGGATGGTCGGACGTGCGAATCATTTTCCCCTTCTTCGTAGGGGGGATGGCGTTGTTCAGACTGATGCTGCCGGCGTTCAAGCTGCTGCTGCTTGATGATGATATTGCGGCAGGCTTAGGCCAGCGCGTCAACATCGTGCGCGGCATCAGTATCGTGCTTGTGCTCCTGCTCGCCGGATCTGCCGTGGCCCTATGCGGCCCGATCGGCTTCATTTGTTTGCTTGTTCCACACATCGCCCGGGCGATGATTGGGCCGAACCTGCATATTCTAGGGCCGATGACGGCACTGCTCGGAGGAATTTTGCTCGTCTATGCCGACTTTCTCAGCAGATTCATTGCTTTTCCCTTCGAATCCCCGGTCGGTATTGTGACTGCGGTGATCGGTGCGCCATATTTCATTTACTTGGCACGTAAGCAAGGAGGTGCGAAGTGAGAAAATCCACATCCACCTCCTCCATCTCACTGATTGTGGCTTTGATTATCATGTTTGTATTAACGGCCCTGTATGTCCATGTAGGCGCTGTGCGCATTCCATTTGGCGATGTGTGGACCGGGTTAACAGATGCACAAAGCCAGTCTTACTTCATCGTGCATCAAGTCCGCTTGCCCCGCGTGTTAGTTGCGATTTTAGCGGGCTTCGGGCTAGCCGCCGGCGGCGTCATTCTGCAAGGCTTAGTGCGAAATCCACTGGCCAGCCCTGACGTCGTGGGAATTACGAAAGGGGCCGGCTTCATGGCGGCAGCGGTGCTCTTTCTATTCCCCAAATCGCCAAGCTACGTCTTGCCGATTGCGGCTTTCGCCGGCGCCTTCCTGGCCTTCCTGCTTCTGCTACTGCTCAGCCGCCGGTTAACGCTCAGCCCCTCCACATTAGCCTTGGTGGGCGTAGCGATCGGTACTGTGTTCCAGGCTGGCACACAGTACTTGATTGTCAGGCATCCCATCGATATCAACATGGCGCTGCTCTGGCTCTCCGGCAGCTTGTGGAGCCGCAGCTGGCACGATGTCTACACCCTGCTGCCGTGGATCGCAGTGCTCCTGCCCATCGTGTGGGCGAATTTTGCCAAGCTGAACGTGTTTCTGCTTGGCGACGACATCACCGCCTCGCTGGGCCTCAACATCGTGAAGCAGCGTTTCCTGCTGCTGTTTCTTGCCGTTGCTTTGGCCGGCATCTCCGTGTCGGCGGTGGGCGCGATCGGCTTCATCGGCCTGATCGCCCCGCACATCGCGCGCAGCCTCGTCGGCAGCCGGCATCAGTGGCTGATCCCGCTGGCGGCTGTCATCGGCGCGGACTTGATGCTGCTCGGCGACCTCCTTGGCCGCATCATCATCCTCCCGCGGGAAGTGCCTGTAGGTATTATGACGGCCGTGATCGGCGCGCCGTATTTTATTTACCTGCTGCGCAAGGAACGTCTGCGCAACAAATAAAGGGGCTTTCCCAGGAGGTCAGATATGACCCTTCTGGGAAGCCCCTTTCAACCTATATGCGATAATCGTCGTTTCTCCAGCTCTTGATGGATTTCTTAATCGTATCCGATGACCATTGCCCGTCAGCCGCCTTCTGACATAGAGCAGGAAACTCTTCGTCGGAGGCAAAGCGAAGCGCAGCGATCTGACCAACTGTTAATCTCGTATCCAGCAGCTTTTGAGTTAACACGTAGTGCCTGAGATTCTCTTCTGCGCGAATCGCACGATCCTGTGCTTTCAACGGATAGGTGCGAATCAGCAGAAATACAATGATCACAATGATAGAAATGATTAGAAAAAGAAATGAAGTCAGCAATTGTTCCCCTGATTGCAAGGAACTAATTAACTCTACGATTGACGTAACCAATAGAATTAACGCTAACAAAGAGAACACATAGTGAAACAATGGATGCATTCTGCGGTGATTTGCATACGTTTGTTCGCCGCTTTTCATGATTTCCCCACAATCTCATCAATCTCGCTTTTCAATAGCAAGTAGCGATGTACACTTCTCATAATTGGCACCTTGGTTAAATTGTTTTTGTCTACATACTGCTTCATCTGATCCTTGGTCAGACCTAACGATTTCCCTGCTTCCATTACCGTTAATACTACTTCATTACTTGTTGCGTTGAACGTTGTTTTCACTTTTTGATTCCAATCCTCAAATACCTGCATGTCCGAAGCAACACCCTTCTGTTCCAATCCTTTCATTATAGCACAGAAGTACGCAGGCAAAGCATCCATTTGCAGGATAAATTCTTACTTTCCGTCATCATCACTCAAAAGCTCAAGCAATGCCTGCGGCAGCGCAAACTGCTGATTGTTAATGACAATCTTATTGAGCGCGTCACTGGCCAAAATGTCGGACGTCTGCTCTTCTTTAATCTCTTCGATTTCCGCATGCAGACGCTCCATTTGCAGATCAAGCGCAGATGCTGCCATAGCCGCTTGTCTAAGCTCTTCCAACAATCGCGCTGGCACTGCTTGATTGCCTTCGTTGAACTTATAAAATATTTTATGCTCCAGGCTGGCCCAAAAGTCCATCGCGATGGTGCGAATTTGAATTTCAATACACACGCTTTCTTGTCGATCTGTCAAGTGCACCGGCACTTCAACCAGCAAATGAAGACTTTGATAGCCATTCGGTTTCGGATGCTTGATGTAATCTTTCTCACCCAGCACCTTCAGGTCGCTTTGGTTTTTGAGCATATTGGAGATGGCATAGATGTCCGAGACGAATGAGCATGTAATCCGCATGCCGGCAATATCTTTCACACATGCTTTGATCCCGTCAAAAGACATGTCCCCTCCCTTCCTGCTGAGCTTATGAAAAATACTCTCAGGCGATTTCAAGCGGGATTTGGTATGCTCGATAGGGTTATATTCATGCAGCATCTCGAATTCCTGCACTAAGATTTCTACGCGGGTTTCCATGGCGTCCAAAGCGAATTTGTACGTCATCATAAACCTTGTAATTTCGTGCTTAAATCGTTTCAAATCATTCATAGAAAGTTGAGTCATCATGGCAGTTCCATCCTTTAGTCGTGGTTATTTTACCAGTCTTATCTAGTGTAAAGTACGAAAGCTCCGTGAGCAAATTTTGGTGTTCGTATTGACACTTTGCGCGGTCGCTTGATATAGTACATTTATCATATTTCGAGCGAAAACTTACGTTGGGAAGCACCCGCAGGATAAGGCTAATGCCTATTCTTGCAGGTGCTTTTTTTGTCTTTCCTCGAAAGTTTAAGGAGGCTTGTATCTGAACCTATTCACTGTACTTATCGCCGCTTTTGTTCTAGTCTCAGCCCTTCCGGGGGAGGCGTCGGCAGCAGCTCCGTTCAACTTCACGGCCGGACTCCTGGATAAAACGCTAGCCGCTTCCACCCAAGCTCAAACCACTCGTATCCACGCTTTGCAGGATGAACTGCTCACCCTTCAGAAGCAGGAAGAAGAATGGGATCATTCAATTACGCTGCAGCACAACCAGAATAAAGAGGCACTGACAATGCTAGGCAAACAGGCTAAAACAATCGACGCCGCTCAACTAGCCAAGCTGGAAGAGGAGGTTTTGCGAACAAGGGAGCGCTACAAACCATTATTATCCCGTTACACCGCAATTAATAAACAAATCGAAGACGTGCGGCCGCTCAAAAACAAAAGCTTGAATACCATGCTCCGCCTTCAGGCTACGGCTTTGAAAATTCCCGCCCAGCTAGCGCGCGCAGACATTCAATCGAAGGAGAAAGCCCACCGGGCTGCCAAGGATAAAGCCTCCAAAGCAACGAAAGGTTTACGTGAACGTCTCGATGACATCAATCCGACTAACGTGCAGATAAAAGCCAAAATGAGCGCTGTCCAATCCACTCGCAAAAGCCTGTCTCCGCTATGGAGCGCTTTTAAAAAAAGCGCCAAGAAAGGGGATGCGATCGGGGTCCAAAGTACCCTAAGCTCCATGGTTTCCCTCCTTCGTCAAGTTAATGACGAGAAGCAGCGAATCTATAAGCTGGAGACCTCCGTCCGCGATAAACTAGCCGCTATAAAAAAAGACACCGGATAAGGTGCCTCTGTTACATTCATTTATTTAATAGGCAAATTTTTTGCTCAATGACTGAAAAACACAATCTGAATAAAGAACAGCACCGCAAATAGATAAAAAATCGGGTGCACATCGCTTCGTTTTCCACGTAGCAGCTTTAATACCGGATATACGATAAATCCGATGCCAATTCCGGTTGCAATACTATACGTCAAGGGCATCAACACCACGATTAGAAAAGCCGGAAAGGCTTCCTCCAAGTCCTGCCATTCTATTTTACGCAGCACATTCATCATAAGGAAACCGACGATAATTAATGCAGGCGCAGTAATCGCCGGAATACTGGCAAGCACGGCAATGATTGGCGAGAAGAACAAGGTTAAGGCCAGCAAGACGCACACCGTGATCGCCGTCAGTCCGGTTCTCCCGCCTACAGCAACGCCGGAACTGGACTCAATATACGCGGAGGTGGGACTCGTTCCAAGCAAGGCACCTGTCGAGGTCCCGATCGCATCGGCCAGCAGCGCGCCTCTTGAGCGCGGAAATTTATTGTCCTTGAGAAGCCCCGCTTGCTCGGCGACACCAAGCATCGTACCCGTTGTATCAAATAACGTAATCAGTAAAAATGTAAAAATGACAGCGAACATCCCGCTCGAAAAAACACCGCTGATGTCTAGCTGAAAAGCCGTCGCAGAAAGCCCCGTCGGCGCTGCAATGAATGCCTCCGGCATTGTCAAAAGTCCCATAATCCAAGCCAATACAGCGGTAATCAACATGCCGAAGAACAAAAAGCCACGCACCTGATAAGCCATCAGGATCAGCGAGACGATAAGGCCAATGATCGTCAATGCGGTCATGGGTTCTCTAAGATTTCCTAATGTTAGCAGCGTTGAGGGAGAAGCTACGATGACCTTGGCATTTTGCAGGCCGATAAATGTGATAAACAAGCCGATCCCCGCAGTGATGGCATGCTTCAAGCTTGTAGGAATCGCGTCCAGCAGCATATATCGGAAAGATGTCAACGATAACACGATGAACAAGACTCCGGCGACAAAAACAGCACCAAGCGCAGTCTGCCAGCTGACACCGCTTCCTCCTACTACGCTAAAAGCAAAATACGCATTCAACCCCATTCCCGGAGCAAGCACAATCGGGTAATTCGCAAAAAGCCCCATAATCAGCGTCGCCACAATGCTTGCCAACACCGTCGCAATGAACACCCCGTGGAAATCCATCCCCGCCTTGCTTAGAATCCCCGGGTTCACAATCACAATATAAACCATCGTCAAAAATGTCGTGACCCCTGCCATGAGTTCCGTTGGCACCGTTGTGCCCCGTTCTTTCAATTTAAACATTGCTGATGACCTCCAACCAACGGGATTTGTTTTTTTATTCTTCCCTTTGTTTGGAACCTTAGTAATCATTTTTCTCCATTGACAGCGCTGCCAAGCGGGGATACAATTGGCAATAAACAACAAGAATCCAACAACATTCACACAATAAACAACACTAAACTATCATGAAACAACAATATTCTAAGCGCTCAGGAGGATTCATTCATGAAGGTTCATTTTCTGGGAACAGCGGCATATGAGGGCATTCCCTCGCTCTTCTGCCAATGTCTTACCTGCAAACAAGCCCGCGAACGCGGAGGGAAAAATATTCGTTCCCGTACTTCCGTCATGTTTGACCATGACTTGAAGGTCGATTTTCCGCCCGATACCTTGATGCACTCGCTGCAGTACGGAATTGATATGAACAGCGTAAAGGATCTGCTCATCACCCATTCACATTCCGACCATCTCTATGCTGAGGATATGGCCATTCGTGCGAAAGGCTACGCCCAGTCAGGCGAAGAAATCATGCATGTTTACGGACATGATCTTCCATTTCGCCTCATCTTTCAAGCACTGAATGGACTGAAGCACAACTATCAATTCCACCGTGTGATTCCGTTCCAGCCTGTAGAGACGCAAACGGCGACGGTCGTTCCGCTGCTGGCGGATCATGATCCTCTCGAAACCTGCTTGCTCTATTCCATCGAAAAGAACGGGAAAACCATCTTGTATGGCAACGACAGCGGGTGGTTCCCGGATGAAACGTGGGCTTGGCTGAAGAATAAGCAGTTCGACTTGGTTATCCTGGAATGCACAACAGGCCGAGTGGGGCACAGAAACAACCATATGAACGTGGATGCCGTACTCGAAACGAAAACATGGATGGATGAAGTCGGCGTATTGAAGCCGGGTGCACAAATCT
Organism: Paenibacillus chondroitinus NBRC 15376; assembly: GCF_004000765.1. Lineage (GTDB taxonomy): Bacteria > Bacillota > Bacilli > Paenibacillales > NBRC-103111 > Paenibacillus_E > Paenibacillus_E chondroitinus. The sequence goes on from NZ_BILW01000032.1 coordinate 50,282, forward strand.
ACGTGACACACTTCTCTCATAATGCGGGGCTGCTGCATGAGGATTTGGTTGATATTTTTCAGCCTCATGGGATTGAGGTTGCTTATGACGGTTTGGTTGTGGAGCTCTAGCTGTAATCCGGCTTTACGCGGGTTATCGTTCTCTTACATAAATGAAAAGACACCTCATCAGGTGTCTTCCCTTCCCCACTCTTTTCTCCGGATTACATCATAATCGGAAGCTTCACATGACTAGGATATTCCTCCGAGTGATAAATCGTTTGCTGCACGATCACTGGCTTCGGATCCTCATAAGGGTTGATGCCGGTATTCGAGTTAGGAAACGCGATAAACTTGCTCGACGATGTCACCGTGAACCGCAATTGGTGGCCTTCGCGGAACGTGTGGGCGATATTTTGCATGAATATATCGTATTTCTCTACCTTACCAGACGTAAGCAGCTCTGGATTATCCAATCCACCACGGTACTTCGCCCGCACGATGTAATTGGAAAGCTTAATCGAGTTACCCTGCGCATCGACATCGCTCAAAGTAACGACCCAGTCCGTATCAACACCAGTGCTTGCCGCATATAGTTCACAAGACAACTCGCCCGCTACGGTTAAATCCCGCTCCAGCACAGCGCTCGAATATACGAGAATATCGCTGCGCAGCTCATGCTTGCGCATGTTCTCCGGCTCTCTTTCACCGCTGTCAGCAACAGGATCCTCAGGGTTATACACAAATGTATCCGCAGGACTTTGCTGAGAAGGAACCTCCATCAGCACGCCGTCTCCATGGCTGGAGTTCGCTCGGCCCTTGCTCCCCAGGTAAAAGTTCTTGATTTGCGCCTCTGCAGGCGTCCAATCCTCGGACGTTCGCCACTCGTTGCTTCCAACAACGTAATACTTCGCCCTTGGCTCTTGATCGATGCCATTTGGCAGTTCCTTCAGGAACCTGTCGAACCAGCGCAGCACGTTTACGTCATAATCGTAAACAACCGCATCGTTGCTGAAGCTGGTATCGAGCAGATCTCTTGCTCGGTTAGGGCCGTGCTCCCACGGTCCGAGCCATATTTTGCGGTTGGGGACATCATGCTTGGTCAGCATCCTCCATGTCTCCGATACGCCTGCGCTGTCTCCGTCGTACCAACCGGAGATGACGAACATCGGCACCTTCACCTGATCGCCACGCTCCGTAAAGGTGCAATTTCTCCAGAAATCATCATATTCCGGATGCTCACTCCACAGATCCCAAGGGCCAGAAGCTCTGCCAATCATCTGCTGGGGAACCTCCCTGATCGGTCTGGCGTCTACGGCTTTCTCCGGATCAACGGTTTTACCCGCAAAAATATCAAAATCCGTCCTTGTTCCAACGGACTGCGCAAGCGTCCAGCAGAGCAACGGCCAGGAGCATACGGTTCCGCCTTTACGTACCGTATCCACAAATGGCGAGCCTACGTTCACTTCATTGACGACCGCCTTCAAATTCGGATGTCCGCTCGTAGATGCTGCGGTCACAACATATCCGAGATAGGACGCACCCCACATGCCGACGCAGCCGTTTGACCATTCTTGCGACACGATCCAGTCGATCGTATCCGCACTGTCGTCCCGCTCGTAAAAGAACGGGACCAGTTCTCCCTCGGAATCCGCACGCCCTCTGACATCCTGATTGACGACGGCATACCCCTTGTTCGCCCAACGCTTGAAAAACTCTTTACGCAAGTTGCGATCATAGCAGGTGCGAATGAGTATCGTCGGCAGCCCCTGCGGGGATTGAGCACCCTCAGGCAGGTACACGTCCGTAGCCAATCGTACACCGTCCCTCATCGGAACGAGGAAGGTGCCCAGATCGTTCACGCCGAACTCCGGCTTCGAGAGGAGCGGATCTTCGTACACCACAAGCGGGGTCAACGCTTCGTACCCTTCCGCCACGAGCACTTCCATACCGTACCGGTTCGGTGCCACGAATGCGGTGATGCGTCCATCTACGGTCACAATGTCGAGTGCCGTATCCTTCCGCATCGCCCAAACTTGAGATGTCTTCTCTTGTCCTGATTGCTCCGTTCCTACCACTTGTCCCGCTCGTCCCGCCACGCCAGCCACAGCCGTATAGCTCACATGCCGTGCATAAAGGTCGCCATTGCCAAGCGTTACCTCGTCTCCCTGCCAAACGGCTTGCTCATAATGCGCCAAGGACGACCTGATTTTGGAAAAAGGCAATATGTACGGTGTCCTCTCCGGAAGGACATTTTCCTGCATTTGTGTTCTCCTGCGAGCGTCCACTTTGGCGTGCATAATCGCTTTTTCGGCAAAACGGATTTTCCCCTCGTACACACCGGCACAATACAAATTAAACGTTGTTGACTGAAAATATGTGCTCATCCCCGTTAACTCCTATCCCCAGACTTGTTCAAAAACACGCAGCCAGTTGCCGCCCATAATCTTCTGAACGTCTTCATCGCTATACCCTCTTGCAACCAAGCCACGGGTAAAATTGATAAAGTAACTGTACTTTTCCAGTCCCTTCACCGTTTCGGTAGACGGCCCGTCCCCTTTGGCAAAGCCAATTCTCGGTGCGATATGCTCTTTAAAATACACCAAGGACCACTCCACATCGCTCATCGGCCAATCCGTACCAATGCCAACATGGTCAACACCGACCAGCCGAGCCACATAATCGATATGATCCAGCACATGCTCGATTGTCGTTTCATTCGGGTCCTGATAGATGAACCACGGCATCGCAAAAACACCGATGACGCCGCCGGTTCCAGCAATCGCCTGGAGCTCTTCATCGCTTTTGCAGCGCATATGGCCAAAGAGAGCCTCTACGCCAGTATGAGAAGCGATCACCGGCGCCGTCGAGAGCCTGCATGCGTCCAGCGTTGTTTGCTTGCCGCAATGGCTGGTGTCGACGATGATGCCCAGCTCATTCATTCTGCGAATGAAGCGCGCACCGAAATTGCTGACACCGCCATTGGCCTGCTCCGCGCAGCCGGAAGCAATGTAGTTCTGATTGTTGTACGTGAGCTGCAAAACACGCAAACCGAAATGATAGAGCGCGTCAAGCAAGGCGAGATTTTTGCCTAAGCCATCCGTTTCCTGCGCGGTTACGATGCCCGCTTTTTTATTGCTGCTTTTGGCGGCGCGAATATCTTCAGCCTTAAGCACTTTGACCAACCAATCATTCGCATCGAATTGGCGCTGTATTTCGCCCATGCTGGTTACAAGGCCCTCTATATCGGATATGTCCAGTTGGCGATTACCCGCGGTAATCCCTGAACGGTACCACTCCTCCTTGAATGCCGGGAGCTCCCCGCGTGCCGCCATATCGTGAATGATTTTGCTCGGCATGCCGCTGTACACCATCGGTTCATCCCGGTAAGGTTCGCAAGCTTCACGGATGTTTTCGGAGATATGTGCAGGGATCGCTTGGGGTGACAAAGGTCCTTGGAACAGCAGATCAATAATGATGCTGCTTTCATGAAGCCGGCTCGCACGGTCCTCCTGCTCTGGCGTTAAGTGAAAAGGATACAAGCCTTCCGCGAGATTGGTTTTCATCTACATTCGCTCCTAAAATGCAATTTGTGTGCCTTTATTCTTACGAACCGCTTCTTGCACAATATAATGAGCAGCTGCCAGATCCTCACAGGCTAGCCCCAATGATTTAAAAAGTGTAATCGCTGCGCTCGAACTCCTACCTGGCTTAAGCCCGATCAATAGCTCTCCGATTTCTCCTAAAATATGATCTTCCCCGATCGCCCCTTCGCTCAGGGGAATCAAGTAATCGCCCGCTTCGTTCACGGCGGACTCCCGGCGATCGACGAACAACTCCGCTTGACGCACGAGTTCGGTATCCAGCTCTCGTTCCTTCGCCCGGCAGGCCCCGACAGCATTGATGTGAGCGCCTTCCTTGACCCACGCTCCCTGCAAAATAGGTGTCGTCGACGCCGTCACCGTGCAAATAATATCCGCGTCCCGTACGGCATCCGCCGCGGAGGAAACAGCCTCGACCGGAAGGTTGTACCGCACTTCCGTCTCTTCCTTCAACTTCCGGGCATGGGCCGGGTTCGGCCCCCATACCGTGATCCTTTCGATCGGGCGAACCAGCATCATCGCCTCGATGTGCGTTCTGGCTTGCTCACCTGTCCCGATCATCGCAAGTTTGCTGGCATCCGGTCTCGCCAGCAGCCGAGTCGCCACCGCACTGACGGCCGCTGTGCGGATCGCGGTGATTTTGGTACCATCAACAATAGCCTCCAATTGACCGTTGGTTGAATTAAACAAAGAAACAAACCCTTGATGCGAAGGCATCCCTTTCGCATGATTATCCGGCAGCACGGTAATCACTTTGGCACCCACTCGCTCTTCCCGCTTCAAGTAAGCCGGCATGAGTCCCATAACATGACTCCCCTGCAGTGGAACAACGCTTCTTAGCGATTGAACGGCATCTCCATTCGTCAAATCTGCCAAAACAGCCTGCATGATTTCCATGCAAGCTGACATGGACAGCAATTCCAGAACCTCGCGTTGATTGATGACTAGCATATCTGAATGATCACCCGCTTCGTTAGTACTTGCCTTTACATTATAGCATCTGTTTATATCCCTTCACTCTCGAAGTTTGAATCAATCGCTGCAGCAAACCGAACAACTGAATGGGATCAAACGGTTTTGTAATATAGCCGCTCATACCCGCTTCGAGCACTTCCTCCTTCACGCCTTTCATCGCATCCGCCGTCATCGCAATAATTGGAATATCCTTGGCATGCTCCAACTGGCGAATCTGTTTGGTCGCCTCATAGCCGCCCATAACAGGCATTTGCAAATCCATCAAAATGGCATCGTACCGCTTGAGCTTCGCGCGGGAGACAGCTTCCAGACCATTTTCGGCCACATCGACTATCACCCCGACTTCCTTCAGCATTTCCGTAGCAACCAATTGATTGATTTCATTATCCTCCACGAGCAAAATGTTCGCATGCTGCAGCGCCTTGAAACGCTCCGACTTCTCCGGGTCTGGCCCTGTGACCTGCTTGGCCACAAAATGCTGCTGAAACAAACTGATAAGCTCGTTATACAATTGCGACTGGCTGATCGGGAAATACAACACCTTATCTATGGCTTGCGAACGGATGCGCGTTTGCAGCTCCGGCTCATGATACGCAGTAACCATTACAATGACCTGCATAGGCGAAGAAAATTCGAGCTGAATGCGTTCAGCAAGCGGAACGGCAACCGATTCCCTCAGCTTCCAATCTACGATCACCAAATCATAGCGGCCATTGCGGTAAATTTGTTCAATTGCGCCACTCTCGGATTCTGCAGTGTTGACAATAAACTGGAATTGTTCGAGCTGGTTTTTGAGAACAAGCTGCATATCCCCGTCATCACAAACGAGCAGCACGCGAAGCAATTTCAACTGTGAGTCTTGATTCATCGACGTAATCCGCGATCCCGTACTATAACCAAAATCAGCAGTAAAGGAGAATGAACTGCCCTGTCCGGATTGACTCTCGACACCTATCGCTCCGCCCATCAGCTCGACAAGATTTTTACTGATCACAAGACCAAGCCCTGTCCCTCCATACTTCCGGGTTGTCGACATATCTGCCTGTGTAAAATGGTGGAACAATTGCTCCTGTTGTTCTTCCGTAATGCCGATTCCCGTGTCGCGAACCGTAAATCCGAGAGTGACCCCCCTTTCACTTTTGGCCAAAAGGCAAATTTCAAAAGAAATTTCGCCCTGATCCGTGAACTTCACCGCATTGTTCGACAGGTTAATCAAAATTTGATTCAAACGGAACGGATCGCCGACAAGCATTTGCGGAACTTCATGATGAATGGAGAAATGCAGCTTTAACCCTTTGTCATACGCTTTCATTCCAATGAGATTTGAAATCTGGTTGAGTACATCATACAGGTCAAAATCCACTTGCTCGATGACCAGCTTCTTGGCTTCGATTTTCGAGAAATCCAGAACGTCATTGATGAGTGCAATCAAACTTTTGGCGGAAATAATCGTTTTATCCACATAGACTTGCTGCTGTTCTGAAAGCTCTGTTTGCTGGAGCAAATAACTTAGACCAATCACTGCATTGAGCGGCGTGCGGATTTCATGGCTCATATTAGCCAGAAACTCGCCTTTCGCGCGATTCGCGGACTCGGCCATTTCCTTGGCTTCCTCGAGCTCCGACGTACGAGCCTCCACCAGTTCCTCGAGGTGGCCTTTGTATTGGTGAAGTGCCTTCTCTTGCCGCCTTAGTTCTGTGATATCATGACCGGTTCCCGTCACTTCCACGATCTCCTTGTTCCGATTAAAAATCGGCGAAATCGTGTAGTGCATACATTTATTTTCACCGCTTGGCAGCAGGCTTTCCGCTTCAAACGACTTGGATTCCTTGGTTCTTAGCACTTCGTTAAGCGCTTGCTTCCACTGTTCGCGAGTCTTCTCCGATGCCATCATATTCAACATATTTTGCCCGAGTAAATCACGTTCGTTCGTTTTCAAGAAATGCGACATCTTGTTATTAGCCTGAGTAATCGTCCCGTCCAAGTCGCAGCAGTAGACGAGGTCAGGCGAGTTTTGCACCAGCGTCCGATACCGGCTCTCGCTCTCGCGCAGCTTGATTTCCGTTTCATAGCTTCTAATTTCATAAGCGATCAATGAGTAGTAAAGTGGGATGGCTACCGTATGAAAAATCACATAACTTATTGCAAATTCTGTCATAAAATAATTCATCGTTTCCTGAGGGGCAAGCAGCGCCCAGCCTACTGTCTGCAAACTGATAACCAGCCCTAGCAGCCAACCGTATCTCTCCATAAGCTTTCTACTTTTCACAGACCATCGATGGACAACTATACTGATCAACGTCGTAGTCACAAGAGATCCTAGTGGAAAAAGCAAATCTCCGCCAAGCATGATGCGATAAGCGCCGACCATCAGAGCTGTAACGATTGCAGAAAGTGGTCCGCCAAAAACAGCCGAAAATATAACGCTTACAAAGCGGACATCCATATGCAGCCCATGCGCGACATGTAACGGCATTTGCATAATAAGCAGACCGAAGATTCCGAAAGCGATTCCGAAAATGAGCGACTGCGCTCTTTTGGAGCATTTTACATAATAGGGGTACAGCCATCTTAATAGAAAAACAAAAGTCACGATCAATGCACTGCATTGTGCAAAATAGAACAGAAATTTCATGTGACACCTCACCCCCATTTTACCTACTCACTGTGTGAAAAAATTGTCATTTCTTGTCTATTATATATTACAACATTCAGTTCGGATCTTCTACTGATATATCGTGAGGATCTGACCTTTTCGCCAAAATAAAAAGCCCCAAGCTGCTAGCAGCCCGGGTACTCTTCTGTCGTGATTTAGTTCACACTCGCTTTGCGGTATTTCATGAAACTGCCAATTCGCCAAACTGAAATGTATAAGTATGCCATTAACATCGTAAGAACGGTAAATTCCGTATAATCCAGCCCTTTGAAATACTGCGAAAGCGCGATGCGAATGACCAGCACGGCGATGATGACATACTTGAAATTCTTGTTTGGCTTCGCGTACACATACCCGTCTTCCCGCTTCTCGTAGCCCGTATGGTACAGCATAATACTGCCCAACCCGACGCCCAGCAGCATCGCGCACAACATCTCCCAGATTACAGGTAAATGAAAAGGATGATCAGGGATCTTCGTTAACGAGTAGATGGAAAAACCAAATAGAATAGGCAGTAGGATGACGGGAATTAATATTCCCAGACCTTTATTTTTGATCGGACGTGTTTTGCCCCGGGTTCTGAGCCATATTACCAGTATGATAACGAGCGCTCCAATGCCATACCCGATCCATGTTCCAGCATTCATGATAAAAGTTCCTCCTGTTGCTGCTTTTTATATCAGTATACACGATCAATCACGGAATTCATTCAGACGCAGGTCATATTCCTTCTCGGTCTTCAGGCGGATACGCTTTCCCGAATCAAATCCTTCATTGTCGTTGCGATAATCCGATTATCCGCATGTCCTTCCTTCGTTTTGTTTATTTAACAAGAATGGTAGTATGTAAGTAAACACTATCAACTAGAGGTAACAGCCAGATGAGAATGAGAGATTGGGATATTAATTTAAAAATCCGCCTTGGCGGAGAGACCGCTTTTAACGTTATTTTTTGGACTTTTTTTCCGTTTCTATCGATCTATTTTGCGAACTCCTTCGGCAAAGGCTGGACGGGCGTCCTCCTGATTTTGTCACAAACGTTGTCCGTTTTCGCCAACTTAATGGGCGGCTACTGCGCTGACCGCTTCGGACGCAAGCGGATGATGGTCCTCGCGGCATGCGGACAAGGCGTCGGTTATGGCGTCTTCGCACTTGCTGCCTCGCCTCTGCTAGCGATGCCCGTTCTTGGCTTCATCGGGTTCAGTTTCGCCAGCATGTCCGGTTCCATCTATTGGCCTGCCAGCCAAGCGATGGTCGCAGACGTTGTGAAAGAGGAGCACCGCTCCAGCGTCTTTGCCATTTTCTATACAGCCGCGAACGTGTCTGTCGTTGTCGGCCCGCTGCTCGGATCAATCACCTACGATGATAATCCGTATATTGTGCTTTTCGCGGCTTCGGTGTTCTGTCTGCTCCTCTCTTTGACGATGAGCCGCACCTTGCACGAAACGCTGCCGGAGAAGCTAGCTGAGCGTAACCGCTCCACAACCGGTGAACCTTGGTATCGTTTCCTCGCCGCGCAGCTGCGTGACTACAAGATCATTGCAGCTGACCGCGTCTTCCTGCTGTTCATCCTGGCCGGTGTGCTGCTGTCTCAAACCTTCATGCAGCTGGATTTGCTGTTCCCTGTTTTTATGGAGGAAACCGTGAAGTTATCGACGATCTTCTCCTACGGCGACTGGAGTTTGCAATTATCCGGCAAGCAGTTGTTCGGCCTGATTGTATCCGAGAACGGGCTGTTCGTAGCCCTATTTACCGTCCTTGTGACCAAGTGGATGCTCGCTTATCGTGACCGCTACGTATTTATCGGCGGTGCGCTTTTCTATGCACTTGGCATTGTATTGTTCGGCCACATGTCCACCTTCTGGGGCTTCACCCTCGCGATTGCCGTGTTCACACTGGCTGAGCTAATGTCCGCGGGCCCTCAGCAAGCTTTCGTCTCCCGGCTTGCTCCCGAGCATATGCGCGGCCAATATTTTGCCGCAGGCAGCTTGCGGTATACGCTTGGACGCACCTTAGCGCCGCTGTCCATCCCGATCTCATCGTGGATTGGGTTCACATGGACATTCATTTTGCTTGCGGGCATAGCAGTGATTTCCGCAGTCCTGTATAACATGATGTTCAACTTGTATGACCGTCAGACCGCTGTTTAAAGATATCTGATTATTGTACTCACCATTCAGCCTACTTCCCATACATTCATAGAACCTGGCGGTGAGTCTTCTAATTTAAAGGAACTGAAGGCCGCTATTTGAAGGAAATTAAGTATTTTCTTCCTCTAGCGGAACTGCAGGGCCTTATTTGTCTTTGAAGCCGTCATTTCCAGGCAAAAACAGCGAAATAGAGGAACACAATTCCCTCGACTTATCCAGAACTCCATTTTTCGCCAAAATAACGGACTATAGTTCCCCAAGCACCCCTATCGCCCTCTCGCACGATGAAATTCTTGTCATTTAGGCCTATCAACAAGCAAATCTCTCAATCTATGAATACATAGAAGTATTACTAGATAAGGAGAGTGAAGACCTATTCCAACCATTTACAAAGCCTTTCTAAACGGTAAAAACGAAGTGCCTCCCGTACAAACATTATCAACGGGAGATGCCATATTCGAGTTGAACAGCAGCGGCAGCCAGTTAAGATTCGCCTTGATCATGCGAAATATGTCCCGCGCCACCCAAGCCCATATTCATCTTGCTCGACCAGGACGGGGCGGTCCCATTGCTGCTTGCCTGTTTGGCCCCAACCAGTTCGGCATTTCAGTCAGGCGAGGCGCCATTCGAGGCATTCTAACGAATCAAGACTTAGTCGGTCCACTGCAAGGAAAGACGCTTAAAGACTTAATTACTGAATTCGAAAGCGGTAATGCCTACGTCAACGTGCACACCAACCGTAATTCGGAAGGTGAAATTCGCGGCCAAGTCAAACAGCCTTAAAGATATGAAAAGAAGACATCCTTTCCGGGTGTCTTTTTTCCACTTGCGAACATCCCGACTCCCCATGAAAATAGGTTCAAAAGTTTACACTTGGCTTATCCTTTCAGAATATGAATGTTTAGAATACCAATCACTTTGGTGTCGGAAACCTAGACAAAGGGATGTGGCCAGATGAAAAATAACCCCACGCAATACTCCACCCTGGTTCAGCGCAGTTCCAGCCATATGCATCAATTTCTTCATAAAATTTGCCGTAAAGGAGACGAAAAACTTCATTTTATCTTAGTTCATGATGCCGAACGCTCAAAGCCAACTAACGCTAATTCTGCACATTCTTTAAATTCATCCAACGATAAACAAGCCATGCTCCTGCATAAACCCCTCTTGCTGTTGGAAAAACAAGTCCCTCACATCGAGCTGATCTCTAAAAACAACAAATCCATTCATTTGCTCAGTCAAAATGCCAAAGGCTACGCCGTATTCATGGAAATTAATCGCAGAGATGAAAAGAGCCGCGAAATCAAAGAAATCAGAGCACAGTTTATCGATGTTGATCTCAATAAAATATCCGAACAATTCCAATCCAAAGAACAATTAAAAGCACGAATCAAACAACTCAAATCTGACCCCTTAGAGCGGATCCAATCCATCACAATTAAAAAAGGGAAACAAGGGCAATACCTGCTTAGAGCTCATCGCGCTGAAGAGCAGGTTGCTCAATTGAAAAAAACCTTCCTCAAAAAGCACTGGTCGCAGATTAAAAATGCCATGATCGTCGAAACAAAAAACGGCTATCACATCTATTGGGCCATTCAAAACGGCTCCATATCCAAATTCGTTCCTATTCAAAAGGCGCTAGCTAGCAAATTCGGATCTGATCCTATGATTACAAACCTGTCGAGGGTCATGCGTATTCCTGGATTTTACCATATGAAAAATCCGGATAAGCCTTACCTTGTCAGGGTCATTCATTCAGGAAGGAAGCAGCCTTTCACACAAGAGGAGCTTATCCAGACCCTAATGTTAAGACCATAAGGATTGCAAAAAAGCACCCTCGAAGGGTGCTTTTTCTGTACTTGTATGGAGGTGAGGGGAGTATTGAAATGTCCATCTAACTTACTGACGAAGCACACTCTACGACGACTACCCTAGCGGTACATTTCAATGCCGTGCTCCCTCCGCTCACGCTCCAGTCCGCGCGGGCGAACCCGCTAGGGGTTCTACCCCCGTAACTCCTAATACAAAAGAAAAAGCACCCTCACGGGTGCTTCTTCTTTTGTATGGAGGTGAGGGGAGTATTGAAATGTCCATCTAACTTACTGACGAAGCACACTCTACGATGACTACCCTAGCGGTACATTTCAATGCCGTGCTCCCTCCGCTCACGCTCCAGTCCGCGCGGGCGAACCCGCAGGGGTTCTACCCCCGTACCTCCTAATACAAAAGAAAAAGCACCCTCGAAGGGTGCTTTTTCTGTACTTGTATGGAGGTGAGGGGAGTCGAACCCCTGTCCGAAAATATCGCCACACAGGCATCTACGGGTGTAGTCACAGTTTTGATGTCACCCGAGCAGCGCGCCGTAACCCGCTCTGCGTTGGGTCAGCCTGATTGTCTTCCTACGTCCGACCCCAGGCGGAGACCAAACGTCGTATCCCACTAAGGTTGGGCCCCTATCCTAGCACATGGGCGATGCGAGGGAGGAGCTAGCTCACAGGTTATTAAGCTGCGAAAGCTAAGTTGTTGTTTTGTTTGCCATTTAATAGGCTTTAGCGTTGTTAAAGCGGACGCGTCCCCACTACCCGCAACCCGCGCTCGAACTATCCCCGTCGAATCCAAGAACACCCCCGGATTGCCTTCATTTCCGCCAATAGAGCAGAGAAGGTAAAAGACGAGCTGTTAGAGCGAAATTGCACTTTAAAACTGAATCATTTGCTGTAGACCTAGTATAACACAAGCTGTGCAAAAATGAACGCTCAGGTTTGTGGAAGCCAAGGTGCTGCTTACCAATACCTTTGCCACGTTACCTGGCAATCTTCTGCTTCTCGCGCAGCGCACGTTGAATGTCGCGTTGTGCATCTTTTTTCGCTGCCGATTCACGTTTATCGTACTGCTTCTTCCCTTTACCAATGCCGACTAAAAGCTTAGCATATCCATTGCGGATATACACCTTCAACGGCACAAGCGTATAACCTTCCTGTTTTGCCTGGCCCAACATCTTGGCGATCTGTACCTTTTTCAAAAGCAGCTTCCGCGTCCGTGTCGGATCGTCAGGATTACTTCGGTTACCTTGCTCAAAAGGGCTAATGTGCATGTTATGGACAAAAGCTTCCCCATTACGAATCGTAGAAAAGCTATCGCCAATGTTCGCTTTACCTGCCCGTAAGGATTTGATCTCCGTGCCGGTCAAGACAAGACCCGCTTCGTACGTTTCTTCAATAAAGTAGTCGTGTGAAGCCTTTTTATTCTGGGCAAGCACCTTGCCATCTGCCTTCTTCGTTGCCACGTGAGATCCTCCTCCCGCAATTTCATGCAGGTAAATACTGCTACAATGTGCATCCTATTGTAGCAAGATCAAGCCCGAAATGCAAGAAGCGGCGTTATCTCCGCCGCTTCTTGCTACCGCCGCCGTCGCCGTCACTCCGGCGACGACCACCCTTGGCGAGCGCGTTCACGCCGCTCGCCCAATCACTGCCGCCCGCTTGGGCTTCGCCCCCAAGCGCAATACCTCCGCGGCCGCGCTTGCTCTCGCCGCGGCCAACACCGCTATCTGTCCGGCCTGCGCCGACAGATTCCAGCCTGGAGCTCAAGCTGCCGCCTTCGCTCAGCTTAGGACCACGCGCCTTCCCGCGACCACCGCCGGCTTTGCCGCGGTTTTCGCTCCACGGCGTGTTACCGCCTTTCCCGCGGCGCGATTTGCCCTGCCCAGCGCCATCACGCTCTTGACCTGCCCTCGCACGTCCTGAGCCTTCGCCACGCTCTTGACCTGCCCTCGCACGCCCCGCGCCCTCACCACGCTCTTGACCTGCTCTCTCATGTCCCGAGCCTTCGCCACGCTCCTGCCCAGCCCTTAAACGCCCTGCTCCATTACTTCCCTCTTGCCCTTCTTTCACACGTCTAGCCGCGCCTTCTATACGCTCTTGACCCGCTCTCACACGCCCAGCAGCCCCACCATCACGGCCCCCGCGCGCCCCATCAGTTGCACCAACAGCACTACCTTCTCCTCGCCGGCGCCCCGCACTCTCACCCTGAGACTTCGAGAAGCCACCTTTACCTTTGGTATAGCCGCCTTTGCCCTTCTCCGGCTTGCCTTTGCCGCCACGGAAGCCCTTGAAGCCTGCCGCTCCTTTGAACGGTTTGCCGCCTCCACCACCTCGGCTAAAACTACCTTCTTTGCGAGGCTTCATATCCAGCAATTCAAAATCAATCGTATGCTCTTCCATATTTACGCGAGCCACACGGACTTTAATTTCATCGCCAATCCGGTAGATCTTGGACGTGCGCTCCCCAACGAGAGCAAACTGTCTCTCATGGAAGTTATAGTAATCATCGGTCAAATCGCTCAAACGGATCAAGCCCTCAACGGTATTGTCCAATTCAACGAACATCCCGAAGCCCGTTACACTCGAAATAATGCCCTCAAATTCTTCGCCCACTTTATCCAGCATATATTGAGCTTTCTTCAATGCCTCTGTTTCACGCTCTGCATCTACAGCTACACGTTCGCGTTCCGATGATTGCTGCGCAATATCGCTCATGCGGGAAGCCAAATATTCATGACGGGCATCGGACAAAGTACCGTTTTCCAGCACTTCGCGAATGACCCTGTGAATAATTAGATCAGGATAACGACGAATCGGAGAGGTAAAGTGTGAATAAAATTCCGCCGCCAAGCCAAAATGCCCCAAACTTTGAGCATCATAACGAGCCTGTTTCATCGAGCGAAGCATAATTTTGCTAAGGACAGTCTCCTCTGGCGTCCCCTTAATGTCTTCCAGTAAGCTTTGCAGCGCACGTGGATGTACGGAATTGCCCTTCCCTTTGATCGAATACCCGAAGTTCGTCACGAACTCCATGAAATTCATCAACTTCTCAGCATCAGGATCTTCATGGACACGGTATAAGAACGGTACTTTCATCCACGAAAAATGTTCAGCAACCGTTTCATTCGCAGCCAGCATGAACTCTTCTATCATCATTTCTGCGACAGAGCGCTCTCTTTTCACGATATCGGTTGGTTTACCGTCTGCATCTACGAGAATTTTAGACTCTTCAAAATCAAAATCAATCGCACCGCGCTTCATCCGTCTGCCGCGAAGTCTAGCTGCCAGCTCTTCCATCCGCTTAAAATCTTCCATCAAATACGCATAACGTTCCACAAGCTCAGGTTCAGCCTCACCCGTCAAAAGCTTACGCACATTCGTATAGGTCATTCGCTCGCTAGTCTTAATTACACTTGTAAAAATCTCATGATTAACGACCTTGAGATTCTCATCGAACTCCATTTCACAAGACATCGTCAAGCGGTCTACTTTCGGGTTAAGCGAACAAATACCGTTAGACAACCGATGCGGCAGCATAGGAATCACACGGTCCGTCAAATAGACGGAGCACCCGCGGTTATAAGCCTCGATATCCAGCGCCGTGCCTTCCCGAACATAATAACTTACATCGGCGATATGAACGCCTAATTTATAATGGCCATTCTCCAGTAGCTCTACATTAACCGCATCGTCCAAATCCTTGGCATCTTCACCATCAATGGTGACGATCCGCTTCGAGCGAAGATCGCGGCGCCCCTGGCTAACAATCTCATCTTCCGTAATCGAATCCGGTGCAGCATCTGCTTCTTCCAGCACTTCCTCTTTGAAAGCCTCCGGCAGCTGGAACTTGCGCACAATTGCCAGAATATCAACGCCTGGATCGTCCTTATGACCAAGGATCTCAATAACTTCCCCTTCAGCCGCAGAGCGACCTTCTGGGTAGTTTACAATCTTTACTACGACCTTCTGCCCCGTGACTGCGCCATTAAAAGCATGCTGAGGAATGAAAATATCTCTCGTCATCCTCTTATCGTCAGCAATTACGAAGGCATACGTATCCTGTCCCTGAAAAACGCCCACAATCTGCGTATTAGCACGTGTAATTACCCGCACAACTTCGCCTTCCAAGCGGCCCCCGCCTTGGCTTCTGGAGGTTACTTTTACGAAAACAATGTCACCGTTCATGGCCGTATTCAAATCATGCGCATTAATATACACATCCGGGTGCTCCCGATCTTCCGGAATCAAGAACGCGAAGCCTTTCGCATGGGCTTGCAGTCTTCCTCTTACCAAGTTCATGCGCTCAGGCACGCCATAGCGGTCATTCCCGCCTCGAACCACGTGACCGCTTTCCTCTAAACGATTCAATAATTTAATAAAATCCTTGAACTCTTCCGCTCCTGCAATCTTGAAATGCTTTTCGAGCTCTTTATAAGACATAGGCTTATAAGCCTCATCTCGCATCAAACTAATGATATCTTGATCTGTTATCATATACACTCTTCACCTTCTTGTTGTTGTTGAGCTTCGTCCTACACTCACCGTACCTGTTCCTTTACTCCATAGTATGCCACTTGTAGAGAAAGGATAAACGCCGCAATATCGGCATATACAAGCTCTCTCTCTTGATCCAGCAGCAAACCGTGCGATGATTTCGCATAATAACGAAGCTCTTTGCTTTCAGAGCGAGTGCGTTCATATAAAAACGCTGCGCTTCCCTGATGGACGACTCCATCCCTGCCCCCCTGCCCGATCCAGATCGGCGCTTTTACTTGAGGCAGCAAACCTTTTACATGTTTCAAAAGCTTTCGCAAACTAACGACACAGCGAATCGGCGTTTTGGTATATGCACATGACTCATCTAATAGCGTGGAGAATGTTCTGGGTTTCTTATTTATGTATTTGATAAAATACTGCATAATGATCGCCAGCGCCGATTTTCTTGACGTCAAAAAGATCGGTGTAGCCAGCGAGATCACACCTGCTACTTGACGCTCAACCGCCAGCTTCAGGGCCAGAAGGCCACCCATCGAATGCCCCATCACGACGACACTTTTGCATTTCACCGCGAGCTCATCATAATTCTCCAGCACATGCCCATACCAATCCGTCCATCCGGTTCGTATCATATCTTCCGGCGACGTTCCATGTCCGGGAAGCCTCACTGCCTGGATGGTGTACCCCTCATCCCGCAGTTCATACCCAATCCGTCGAAATTCGGAGGGCGATCCCGTGAACCCGTGAATCATTAATATGCCTGTTGTCTGCTTCGTCCCCTTGCCTGTCCAGAAAAAAGGCTCAGTCGATTTGTAGATTCTGCTTTCGATGGTAAACATCTCCTACCTATAGGCCCGTTTAAAATGAAAAAACAGCAGGAGTAGATTTCCCCTGCTGTTATCGTTTTATGTGTGTTAGGCCTTCACTACGTATGCTACGACAATGGAAAGAATGAAAAATGCAGCAGCAAGCCCCATCGTGAAACGGGACAAGAAAAGTTCTAAACCTCGTGCTTTTTGTTTACCAAATAAGTGCTCCGCACCACCGGAGATGGCACCGGACAACCCTGCGCTTTTACCTTTTTGTAGAAGAACAATCGCAATTAATCCGACTGAAGCTATGATCAACAAAATTTTCATAAAGATTACCATGTTTATTAGCACCCCAATTGCCTGTACTTTTGCTTATATGACTAGCATGAGTATTTTAACACAGTTCGTCCTAGAAAACAACAAAAGAGGTGTTTGGACGTTTTGACATGTTTTAATACGTTTTATTCACGATAGGAATACGCTGATGATTGGCGATTGGCGCTTCTTGACCGTTTATTTCGCCCAAGAAAAGCCTGAACCGCCTGCTTCGCACACCATAATGCAAAGAGTGTAAAGATAATCGCCCACACCATGGTCGGAACGCCTGTATGCAGCGCCAAGTTCGTGGCGTCCCCAGCTTGCCGCGCATCTCGCGACGCAGCTTGGATTAAATAAATCGGTCCAAAAACGGACTCTTCCAAGCATAGAAAAGCGAGCAGCAAGTAATAAAAATTGCGCAGCCATTTCAGTGGAATAGCCATTATAATGATCGTCAAGGCAATAAAACCGATTAAGAACATGATGCCGAAACCATTCCGAACGAATAGGAGCAATGAAATGGCCGATATCGTGATCATGACCAGAAAACCGACCTGCTGCTTCCCTCTGGCAAAGGCTGAGAACAGGAACCATGCAAACACAGAAGCTGTCGTATATCCGGCCAAAGCTACAGGAATGATCGACCACGATCTGGCCCCAGAAATCGCCGAAAGCGTGACACCGCTGTGGTTGGCGTACAGCTCAATACGCTGCACTTGACCAGACAGCGCCAACGTTACCACCGCGTGCCCAAACTCGTGAACCATTGTATCCAGGTTACGAAAAAAAGAGGAGGGGATCCAATGTGTAAGCAAGGCGGAACCTATCAGAAATAAAATAGTCTTCACCCAATTGCTCAATACAATGACCCCCTCGGTCGCAAAGCCAGATAAAGACACAAGTCACTATCCAGCTCTGCTGTTATTTAGTTATTTACTACGATGCAACTTATTTAAAGTTTCTCAAGTTGTAGAAAGCTTTTTTACCTGCATATTGAGCTACGCTGAACAACTCGTCTTCGATACGAAGAAGTTGGTTGTACTTCGCAACGCGGTCTGTACGGGAAGGAGCACCTGTTTTGATTTGACCAGCATTTGTAGCAACCGCGATGTCAGCGATTGTGCTGTCTTCGCTCTCACCGGAACGGTGGGAGATAACCGCTGTGTAACCAGCGCGTTTCGCCATTTCGATCGCATCAAAAGTCTCAGTAAGCGTACCGATTTGGTTTACTTTTACCAAGATGGAGTTACCGATGTTTTGCTCGATACCTGTGGAAAGACGCTCAGTGTTCGTAACGAACAGATCGTCACCAACGAGTTGAACTTTGTTACCCAATTTCTCAGTAAGCAATTTCCAACCTTCCCAGTCATCTTCGGAGCAGCCGTCTTCAACTGTGATGATTGGGTATTTATCAACCCATGCGGCAAGGAAGTCAACCCACTCAGCGGATGTGAATGTTTTGCCTTCGCCTTCAAGTACGTATTTACCGTCTTTGAAGAACTCTGTGGAAGCAACGTCCATACCCAAGAATACGTCAACACCTGGTTTGTATCCAGCTTTTTCAATCGCTGTAAGGATCGTTGTGATCGCTTCTTCGTTGGATGTGAAGTTAGGAGCAAATCCGCCTTCGTCGCCAACAGCTGTGTTAAGGCCTTTATCTTTCAATACGGATTTCAAGCTATGGAAAATTTCTGCGCCAATGCGAAGAGCTTCTTTGAAAGTAGGTGCGCCAACTGGCAGAACCATGAACTCTTGAACGTCAACGTTGTTGTCGGCATGCGCCCCACCGTTGATGATGTTCATCATTGGAACTGGAAGTGTTTTGGCATTGAATCCGCCAAGGTATGTGTACAAAGGAACATCCAAAGCGTCAGCAGCAGCGCGAGCTACAGCCATGGAAACAGCCAGGATTGCGTTAGCTCCTAATTTTGCTTTGTTTGGAGTACCGTCTAGCTCGATCATTTTTGTGTCGATGCCAACTTGATCAAGTGCATCCAAGCCAATGATTTCTGGAGCGATGATTTCGTTAACGTTGTCAACGGCTTTCAGAACGCCTTTACCAAGGTAACGACCTTTATCACCGTCACGAAGCTCAACAGCCTCGTATGCGCCTGTGGATGCGCCAGATGGAACGATGGCGCGGCCAAATGCGCCGGACTCTAGATAGACTTCAACTTCAACCGTTGGGTTACCGCGGGAATCCAATACTTCGCGTGCATAAACATCAGAAATAATAGTCATTGTAGAAAACACTCCTTTTATATAATTAATTTGTTGCTATTTCTTAAGGATTGTAGTCCCGGTCATTTGTTCCGGTTGTTTAACCTCTAAGAAGTCCAGCATGGTTGGGGCAATATCTGCCAAAATTCCGCCGTCTCTTAGTGTAACAGATTTGTCCGTAACAATAAAAGGGACCGGATTCGTTGTATGCGCCGTATTGCGTGTACCGTCCGCATTCGTGACGACATCGGCGTTCCCGTGATCGGCTGTGATACAGACAACTCCGCCTTTGGCAAGAACCGCTTCCACCACTTTGCCCAGACACTCGTCTGTCGCTTCGATCGCTTTCACCGTTGGCTCCAGCAAGCCGGAATGGCCAACCATGTCAGGGTTTGCGAAGTTCAGGATGATTGCGTCATGACGTTCCGCTTCAATCTCTTTAACAACAGCATCAGCCAGCTCATAAGCGCTCATCTCTGGCTTCAGGTCATAGGTCGCAACCTTCGGCGATGGAATGAGCAGGCGAGTTTCGCCTGGCAGTTCCGCGTCACGTCCGCCGCTGAAGAAGAACGTTACGTGCGGATACTTCTCAGTTTCCGCTGCACGAAGCTGCTTCAGGCCGTTCTGAGCCAGCACCTCGCCAAGCGTGTTGTCGAGATTCTTCGGTTTGTACGCTACGAAACCGTCTACAGACTCACTGAACAACGTCAGACATACGTAGTACAAGTTTTTAGCCACTTTAGGACCACGGTCAAAACCACGGAAGTCTTCATTCGTGAAGACTTGGGAAAGTTGAATCGCACGGTCCGGACGGAAGTTGAAGAAGATAACGGCATCGCCGGATTCAACAAGTCCTACAGGTCTGCCATCCTCACCAACAATAACCGTTGGCATAACGAACTCGTCAAAGATGGATTTTTCGTATGATTCAACAATAGCTTTCATCGGATCGGTGTAGGCTGGACCTTCACCGTAAACCATGGCGCGGTAGGATTTCTCCGTACGCTCCCAACGTTTATCGCGATCCATTGCATAATAGCGTCCTTGAACAGTCGCAATTCTACCTACGCCAACTTCGGCGATCTTCTTCAAAAGGCTCTCCATGTAGTTCTTCGCAGAATCCGGAGCCACGTCGCGGCCGTCTAGGAACGCATGGATGTACACTTCATGGAAGTCTTCTTTTTTAGCCAGATCCAGCAAAGCGAACAAATGCTCAATGTGGCTGTGCACGCCGCCATCGGAAAGGAGCCCGTAAAGGTGCAGCTTTTTGCCGTTCTCTTTGGCATGACGTACAGCGCCTACGATGGTTTCATTGTCGTAAAATTCGCCGTCACGAATCGATTTGGAAATCCGCGTCAGATCCTGATAAACGATACGGCCAGCGCCGATATTCAGGTGTCCTACTTCAGAATTCCCCATCTGGCCTTCAGGCAAACCTACAGCTTCACCACAAGCCGTTAAGGTTGTATGTGGATAACTTGACCAATAACGGTCATAGTTAGGCTTTTTGGCATGAGCAACGGCATTCCCTTGCTCTTCCGAACGAAGTCCGAAGCCATCGAGAATGATGAGTGCTACCGGTTTCGGTCTGGACATATTACTTCGCCCCCTGGACGAGTTGGATGTAGGAAGCAGACTCTAAGCTTGCTCCACCAACAAGTGCGCCATCGATATCAGGTTGCGCCATGTATTCAGCAATGTTGTTAGGCTTCACGCTGCCGCCGTATTGGATACGAACCACTTCTGACACTGCGGAGCCGTAAAGACCGCTCACAAGCTCACGGATGTAGCCGATAACGTCTTGTGCATCAGCAGCTGTGGAGGATTTCCCAGTGCCGATCGCCCAGATTGGCTCGTAAGCGATAACCACTTGTGCTGCTTGCTCTGCGCTAAGACCAGCAAAAGCTGCTTCTGTTTGCACTTTGCAAACATCTTTGGTTTGACCCGCTTCACGCTCTTCGAGCTTCTCGCCTACGCAAAGGATCGGTTTCAAGCCGTGTTTGAAAGCCGCAGCGACTTTCTTGTTCACGATTTCGTCCGTCTCAGCGAAGTAAGCTCTACGCTCGGAGTGGCCGATAATGACATACTCGACACCAAGATCTTTCAGCATAACGCCGGAGATTTCGCCTGTGAACGCGCCATTGTCTTCAAAATGCAGGTTTTGTGCGCCTACGTGCAAGTCAGTGCCTTTTACAGCTTCAACCAGTGCCGGCAGGTTTGTGAAGGGAGAACAAATTACGCTTTCTACACCTTCTACCGTGCTGCCTTTTACTTCGTTTACAAAGCTAACAGCTTCGGAAACAGTTTTGAACATTTTCCAGTTACCCGCGATAATCGGTTTTCTGCTCATTCGGATATGCTCTCCTTTGATCATAAATTATTTATCGTTCAAAGCTACAACGCCCGGCAATGCTTTACCTTCCATGAACTCCAAGGAAGCTCCGCCGCCTGTGGACATGTGGTTCATTTGCTCAGCCAAGTGGAATTTCTCCGTTGCTGCAGCAGAGTCGCCGCCGCCAATTACTGTGTAGCCTTCTGTTTTTGCGCAAGCCTCAGCAACCGCACGTGTACCATGGGAGAACGGCTCGATTTCAAATACGCCCATCGGTCCGTTCCAAACAACCAGTTTGGATTTCGCGATTACGTCAGCATAAAGTGCACGTGTTTTAGGTCCGATGTCAATGCCTTCCCAATCCGCAGGAATGCTGTCAATATCAACAACTTGCGTGTTCGCGTCTGCGCTGAATTTATCCGTAACAACGATATCTACAGGAAGCAGGAAGTTAACACCTTTTTCTTTGGCTTTTGCGATAAAGCTAAGCGCCAAATCAAGCTTCGAATTGTCCAGAAGCGATTTACCGATTTCGTAGCCTTGTGCTTTCAGGAATGTATAGGACAGACCGCCGCCGATCAAAACGTTGTCTGCAATGTTCAGGAGGTTTTCGATGACAGCAATTTTGTCTTTCACTTTGGAACCGCCGACGATCGCTGTGAAAGGACGCTCAGGGTTGTTCAGCGCTTTGCCTAGAACATCAAGCTCTTTTTCCATCAAAAGACCGGAAACAGCCGGTATGTAAGCAGCGATGCCTGAAGTTGAAGCATGCGCACGGTGAGCTGCACCGAATGCATCATTGACGAACAGATCAGCCAGATCAGCGAAAGCTTTTGCCAATTCAGGATCATTTTTCTCTTCGCCTTCGTTGAAACGTACGTTTTCAAGCAAGAGAACGTCGCCATTTTCAAGCGCATCCACTTGTGCTTTCACGATTTCACCAACGGATTGATCCGCTTTGAATACGTTTTGACCAAGAAGCTCAGCCAATTTTACAGCAACCGGTGTTAAACGAAGCTCTTCAACCACTTGCCCGTTTGGACGGCCAAAATGCGCAGCAAGAATAACTTTAGCGCCTTGCTCTACCAAGTATTTAATCGTAGGGAGCGTTTCTCTGATTCGTGTATCGTCCGTGATTTGACCATTCTCTACAGGTACGTTGAAATCAACGCGGACGAATACTCTTTTACCAGCTACTTCAACATCGCGAACACTTTTCTTACTCATAAGTTAAAGCCTCCTGAACGTATATGGTTTACTTCCGTACTTCCTGTTTCCGATCAACTTATATAGGCAACAATCGCACATAAAGAGGAGAATCGCTTCTCCTCTTCATGTGGTTGTTAGTGTGTGTTGTATGAAATTACAGACCTTTTTTAGCGATGAAAGCAGCCAAGTCAACTACACGGTTGGAGTAACCCCACTCGTTGTCGTACCAGGAAACTACTTTCAGCATGTTGTCGCCAACTACCATTGTGGACAATGCATCAACTGTGGAAGATGCTGGGTCACCATTGAAGTCGCTGGATACAAGCGGCTCTTCTGTGTAGTTCAGAATGCCTTTAAGAGGTCCTTCGGAAGCTTGTTTCAGAGCTGCGTTTACTTCGTCAACCGTTACGTTAACTTTAAGCTCAACAACCAAATCAGTTACGGATACGTTAGGTGTAGGAACACGCATAGCCATACCGTTCAATTTGCCTTTAAGTTCTGGAAGAACAAGACCGATTGCTTTTGCTGCCCCAGTGCTGGAAGGAATGATGTTCTCAGCTGCTGCACGAGCACGACGAAGGTCTTTATGAGGAACGTCAAGCACGGATTGGTCATTTGTGTAAGAGTGAACAGTTGTCATCATACCTTTTACGATTCCAAAGCTATCGTTGATAACTTTCGCGAAAGGAGCCAAGCAGTTTGTTGTACAAGATGCGTTGGAGATGATTGTGTGAGCTGCTGGATCGTATTTGTCTTCGTTTACGCCAAGTACGATTGTGATATCTTCGTCGGAAGCAGGAGCGGAAATGATAACTTTCTTAGCTCCGCCTTTCAAGTGAAGGGATGCTTTTTCTTTCGCTGTGAAGATACCAGTGGATTCAACAACGATTTCAGCGCCTACAGATGCCCATGGCAGGTTCCCAGGGTCACGCTCAGCAAAAACTTTGATGGAACGACCGTTAACGATCAATTCGCCTTCGCCAGCTTCAACTGTTGCGTCTAGTTTACCGTGAGTTGTGTCATATTTAAGCAAGTGAGCCAGTGTTTTAACGTCAGTCAAATCATTTACTGCAACGATTTGTACTTCTGAGCTGTTCAAAGCTGCGCGAAACACGTTACGACCAATACGTCCGAAACCGTTAATACCTACTTTTACCATAGCGAATTCCTCCTAAGATTAAAAAAGATTTATTTATTTCAAAACGCAGCTGGAACAAGCCCACGTTATGATGTCCAATTACACATGTTTCATAATTTCAAGTGCCGCCGCTTCGTCCGTGACCAGCACATCTTCTTGCCCGTGCCTTAGAACGGAAGCGATCGCTTCACCCTTGCTTTTGCCGCCTGCTACGCCAATCACGACCTCTGTCCGCTGCAGATCCTCCAGACGAAGCCCGACTGTAGGCATCTTGTGCACGACATTTCCTTGGCGGTCAAAATAGTACCCGAATGCCTCTGCCAGAGCGCCATCGTCCTGCAAGCTGCGAGTCGTTTCGGCATCCACCTTGCGCCTTCGAGCCATGACCATAGCATCTCCGATACCGTGAACTACGATGCGACAACTGCGAACAGCGTCAACAACTTCCTGAATCTGCGGATCTTGGATAAGAGTCTGATACGCTTCCTCGCCTAAATGATCCGGCACATGAAGCAGTCTGTATTTCCCGCCTGTCTTCTTGGCCATAATAGACGCGATTGTATTTGCCTGCATATCCACGCTTTCGCCGAGTCCACCGCGAGCCGGTACGAACCAATTGCCCTTCATGGAAGAGGAAATCGTCAGGTTATTCGCAATCTGCGCCATTGTTGAGCCGCCGGTTACTGCAATAATGTCGCCCTTGGCCACATATTTGCGCAGTGCCGCTGCCCCAGCGCGTCCAAGCTCCTTCTTCGTGAAGACCGAAGTGTCCGTATCGCCAGGAACCACAATGACTTGCGAGAGACCGTACGCTTTCGCGATGCTTTCTTCCAAATCCGTCAATCCAAAAGCGATCTTAATGATCGGCAGCATATCCTCGAGCAGTTGACGGCCGGACTCCGTGATCTTCATCCCTGAGGCGTCCGATTCCAAAAGCCCATGCTCCTTAAGGAAGTCTACTTCTCCGCGGAGCACCCGCTCCGTCATATCGAGCGAAGAAGCTAGCGTTCTACGTCCGACAACACCGGAGATTAAGATATGATGCAGAATCGAGTATCGCTTCTTCATGATGTCCATGAGATCCGGCAAGAGCTTTTTCTGAATGTCTAGAATTTCTCTCATATATCGACGTTCGACGCTCCTGATCCAGTGATGGACGTTTTATGTCCCGGGTATACATTTTGTGTCCCACCCGGGTGAAAAAAAATGGCCTTACACGTTCATTATAACCAATAACGCTTTAACATTCAACAATTGTTCAAACAATTTCAACAAAATGTGCTGTAAGGGCTTACGGTATTGCTTTTTGCGCGGAGGTGACATATAATAACCCTTGCTTCGCTTTTTTGAAACATGCGCCCGTGGTCCAATGGATATGACGTAGGCCTCCGAAGCCTGAGATAAAGGTTCGATTCCTTTCGGGCGCGTAAATGACATGGAAATAAGAGAAACATTAGAGAAATCAGTCGGTTGACTGATTTTTTTTATTGTTAGTTTGACCTTTCTTGACCTTCGAAGGTTTTTTCGTTATCATACTTGTAGATACTGTAAATAGTATGTACGCGGGAGATCAATTTCATAACTCATAGCATGACATTGGCCCCAGGCACCATTTTAAAACCATCTACCCACCCCAAGGAGGTCATTCTCATGAGTTTTATCCCTATGGTCGTCGAACAGGACGCACGCGGTGAAAGAGGATATGACATCTACTCTCGCTTGCTGAAAGACCGCATCATTTTCTTAGGCACGGGTGTCAACGATGTTGTGGCAAACTCCATCATTGCTCAGTTACTATTCTTGGCCGCACAAGATCCTGATAAAGATATCTCGCTATACATCAACAGCCCTGGCGGTTCCATTACAGCCGGTATGGCGATCTACGACACGATGCAGTTCATCAAGCCAGATGTCTCCACGATCTGCGTTGGTATGGCAGCTTCGATGGGCGCATTCCTGCTGACTGCTGGAGCCAAAGGCAAGCGTTACGCGCTTCCGAACAGCGAAGTCATGATTCACCAACCGCTTGGCGGCGCTGAAGGTCAAGCCTCCGACATCGAAATCCGCGCGAAGCGCATTTTGAAAATGAGAGACAACCTGAACAAAATCCTTGCAGAGCGCACAGGACAAACGTTCGAACGCATCGAAAAAGATACAGACCGCGACAACTTCATGAGTGCTGCTGAAGCAGCCGAATACGGACTCATCGATAAAGTAATCGAGCGCGTCTAATACAAAAAACCAGCTTGCATGGCTGCTCCTCTGAGCGGCCTTGCGGCTGGTTTTTTTATTGGTGGGCTGGTTGCTCTCTCTAACGGACTCTACAGCCTCTATTTCTCGATTTTAGGCTCCATATTCAATTTAACGGACTCCAGAGCCGTTAATCACCATAAATAGCCCTAACAATGGAGAAAACCTGCTAAATAGCGTCACCACAGTCCGTTAGCTGTCTATCTGCAGGCAAATAGCAAAGAATAACAGCCCGTGAGTCCGTTACACAACGAAACTTCCTGCCATGCCCCGCGTTCGACTACCGCTACCAGCTGCAAGCCGCAGCAAATCAAAAAAAA
>NZ_BILW01000033.1 GCF_004000765.1 Paenibacillus chondroitinus NBRC 15376
ACAGAAGAAAAGCCTTTTTGAGAGAAATCTCGGAAAGGCTTTTTGTATTTCATAAGCAACTTAAATGGCGAGATTCTCGCAAAGTGACACAAGGGAAGTATAGGCCACTAATTAATCCGATTTGGAAACTTTTCAGAGTTAAGTGGAACTACAGGGTCTTATTTGACCCCAACAGGCAGATTTTTAGCCAAAACAAACAGAATAACGGCTCGTAGATCCCTTTAAGAGTCGAATGGTTCGATTTTATCAGGAATAGCGGAACATAGTTCCCTCATGCTCATAATCTTGAGAAGGGGAGCTCGAAAGGCTACTCATTTGCAGAAAGTACATCAAAATCAACAGCCCCAGGCTCATCCACTAGAATCAGCGCAAACGGATCAATCCACCAAAAACGCTAGCGCTTTTTCATCAAAACTTGTTGGATCGCTTCAAAGCATTTAAAAAACCTGCATTATCTAGAGTTACTGTAGAAAGTGCAGGTCTACTTTTTATTGCAAGTAACAAGAGGTCTCTTTCTCAGAAATCTTCATTAAACCAGTTTTGCGATAAGGGCGGAACCGAAACAACATCCATAGCCGCGGCATGAGCATCCAAATGTGAAAGATCATGAAATAAATCAACCAAGGAGCCGGAATCCAAGGATACAGGATCGTAATCAGGGAAAGACCAATCCAGAACAGATGGAGCTGAACCTTGCCTACCAGCCGAACCGACGCATGGCCATCTGGCAGTGAGCCGCACCAGAATATACCCCATCGATAGGACCATCCTCTCATGGCCATTCCAATTGTAAATTGGAAATATGTTCGAACAAGCAGCGTATGGAAAACGAGTAAAAGCGGATAGCTGACTAATATTGGGAGCCAGTTTGCGGGGTCGAATTTGAAGAATAAGGCCAAGGCGAGAACTAGGAAGTAAAGAATCCTTTTATACAAAGAATGATAAATGCGCTTCACTAAAGTATAACTATAAATAGTAGATTGTTTGGAGAGATTGGGTTCCTGTTTTGTTGTCATGATGACCTCCGTAAGCCGGTTAACCTGATATAGAGGTAATATCGGCATATTCCTTCCAAGATATGAGCGTTTAGCTAGTTTAGGAGAATCGAGATTCGGATATACTAGTAGTAAAAGTACATGGGGTGATCATATGGAGGAGAACCGAATTGGGATATGTATGATCTGTGAGCAGCAGCGAAATGGCGGCATTCATATTATTACAGCTTTCATTTGTGATGAGTGCAGCGGTGAAATCGTCAAAACGAACGTGAACGATCAAAAATACCCATTCTTCGTAAATCAGATGAAAAAAGCTTTATACTTGGGGAACTCAAAACAATATATGAACTAATTAAGAGAAGCTTCTTTCTGGAAGCTTTTTTGTTTTTTATGCTTCAATCCACTACTATAAGGGTAGTAAGTAGAAAGTTCAAGGAGTCTATTCGAATGAGCAGCAATTACAATTCAGAAAAACAGTTCAAAGCGCCGCTGTATGAGGCAATGATAACTCATCAAGCAAAAAATCCGGTAAGTCTACATGTACCAGGCCACAAATCCGGTCAGGGGTTACTGGACGAAGGGGCACCTTTTTTTAAGCATATAATGGCGATTGATTATACGGAAATATCAGGTCTGGATGATTTGCATCATGCAGAGGGTGTCATTCTGGAGGCGGAGCAGTTAGCCGCAGCCTGCTTTGGGGCAGAGGAATCCCACTTTCTTATTGGTGGCAGTACGGTGGGGAATATCGCCATGATTGCTGCCGTCTGTGAGCGAGGTGATGTCATTCTTGTCCAAAGAAATGTACATAAATCAGTTATTCACGGATTAATGTTAGCTGGAGCGAGAGCTGTGTTCATATCACCTTCCATTGATCCGCAAACAGGTGTTGCCACAAGCGTACATATTGAAGCTGTGAAACAAGCGTTGCAACAATATCCGGAGGCTAAAGCTTTATTTTTGACCAATCCCAATTATTACGGCATGGGCGTTCATTTAACACCTTTTGCCAAGTTGATGCATGCACAGGGGAAAATGCTTTTGGTGGATGAGGCTCATGGTGCTCACTACGGATTTCATCCGGAGGTACCGGCCTCTGCGTTGTCGCAGGGAGCGGATGCAGTCGTGCAGTCTACGCATAAAATGCTTACCGCGATGACGATGGGAGCCATGCTTCATTTGAAGGGTTCGCGTATAAACAGGGAGGCGATTCGCGGGCTTTTGGGGATGCTGCAGAGTTCAAGTCCTTCGTATCCGATCATGGCATCGTTAGATTTGGCGAGAAAAAGAATGCATACGGAAGGGGAAGCCTGGCTGTCAGAAGGGATTATGCTTGTTAAAGAATTTAGATCCCTACTAGACGAAATGAACCGATTTGATTACTTTCCTAAGGAATTTCCGTTAACTAGAAGTGAAGGATATGAGACGGCAGATCCGTTTAAAGTGGCCATTTGTGATGCGACACAAACTTTAAGTGCTGCAGAGCTCAAGGAGAGATTAGAGGAGCAGGGCATTTACGTAGAAATGACGGATGGACGTCATGTGCTGCTTGTTTTCACATCGGCTACGAGTCGAACGGATTTAGAAAGGGTTATTGGCGTGCTAACCAACATTTGTTTGGACGTTCCAGCACAAAAGAAGGAACTTCATGCGCCTATCTCGAATATACTTAAATTACCCTACTACACACAAATCTCTTCACCAATTGTTTTTGATCTGAGAGACATCTCAAGAGAAGGGCGGGAAGTGGGAGCTTATCGACAGGTAAGCGTGGAGGATGCGGTTGGCAAGCGTTCTGCGGATATGGTGATCCCGTATCCACCAGGAATTCCTTATCTATACCCGGGTGAAGTTATTACGGAAACCGTGGCTGAGGCTTTACTACAATTAGCGGCAAACGGAATTAAGTTTCAAGGTACGGAATTTGGTCAGACACACAAGTTAAAGATATACACATAAACTATTATATGGACTGGTAAAGCAGCACGCAGGAGGAAGAGTGAACGGAATTTTCATTACTTTTGAAGGACCGGACGGTTCCGGAAAAACGACACAGCTCAAGAAATTAGGTGAAGAGCTTAAGAAATTAGGACATGATGTTCTGGTGACGAGAGAACCAGGGGGAACAGCAATCAGCGATAAGATTCGCAGTATTATTCTTGATCCTGTGAATGCAGAAATGGTCGATCAAGCGGAAGTGCTGCTATACGCGGCATCCCGAGCACAGCATGTGCATCAGTTGATTTTGCCGGCTCTGGAAGCTGGACGCATTGTCTTATGCGATCGTTTCATTGATGCAAGCGTTGCGTATCAGGGATATGGACTAGGCTTGGATGTTGAGCAAGTCAAAGCTATTTCACGCTATGCAAGCTCAGGCTTGCAAGCAACTCGAACATTTATTCTGGATGTTCCCGTAGAAGTCAGTATGGGGCGATTGCATCAAAGAGCATCGGGCGCAACAACCGCAGCGGAACAGCTGGATCGCATCGAACAGAAGCATGTGGATTACCACAGCCGGGTAAGGGAAGGATTCCACCAGATCGCATCCGATCATCCTGAGCGTGTAAGAGTGATTGACGCTAACCGCAGTGTAGAGGAGATTGCAGCAGATATTTGGAGTCAGTGTAACCGTTTGCTTGAGGAACATTTTGCTTAGGAACATTTTTCCGTGAGAAGCAGAAAATCCATTCTTAGTTTATAATAAGAGGAGGCAACCCCTATGAAACTAGTCGTAGCTGTTGTACAAGATAAGGACAGTAACCGTCTCTCCAATGCGTTAATTAAAGAAGGTTTTCGCGCTACGAAGCTGGCAAGTACAGGCGGTTTTCTACGTGCAGGAAATACGACTTTCATGATCGGTACGGAAGATGAGAGAGTGCAAGAGGTTATGCAGGTCATTCGCGCCAATTGCAAAATTCGGGAACAGCTTGTTACACCGGTTTCTCCAATGGGAGGAACGACAGATTCTTATATTCCATTCCCAGTGGAAGTCCAAGTGGGTGGAGCCGCGGTATTCGTATTGCCGGTTGAACGCTTCGAGCATTACTAAATAATAGATGACCTAAATAAGGATGGATGCGTCTTGAAAATTAATCCGGGGTGGCAGCCCATTGGTAAGAACGTCAAAGTGAATGAGAACGTACCGCCGCCACAGATGGCCCCCCGGAATTTCTCAGACATTATGCAGCAGCAGGATGAGAAATTTACGCAGGAGCAATTGTCCAAAATGGTGCAGCAGATTACGCTGCAAGGCGACCGTCTTTCACGGGCGATGACTGTGAGAGAGCTTCTCCAGTATAAATTGCTGATTAAGCAATTTCTGGAGGAGACGGCTCGCCGAGGTGTCAATTTACGAGATACGAAGGGCTGGGATCGTCGCGGCCGTTCGAAGCGATATAAGCTTTTGGAAGAAATCGATCAAGAGCTCCTCTCGTTAGCGGACGAATTGCTGGAGAGCGAGCAGGGTCGTATTGAGATTTTGCAAAAAATCGGAGAAATCCGCGGCATGTTGATTAACTTGTTATTTTAGGATGGTGCGATAACGAATGTCCTTCCAGACCATACCGGGGCAAGCAGCGGCAAAGCAACTTCTGCAGAACGGGCTGCGACAAGACAAGCTGTCACACGCCTATATATTTAGTGGGCCTGTGGGGACAGGGCGTTCCGAAATGGCGATAGCCTTGGCGAAAGCGATTTATTGTCAGAACGGAACGGATGACGCTTGCGGTGAATGCTTGGAGTGCCGCAAAGTGGAGCACAGCAATCATCCCGATCTGCATATCGTTGCACCTGAAGGGGCCTCAATCAAGATTGAGCAAATTCGGGAGCTTCAGAAGGAATTTGCTTACCGTGCGACAGCTTCCGGCACGAAAATATATGTTCTGCACCATGCAGAGAAAATGACTGTACAGGCAGCAAATAGCCTTTTGAAATTTCTAGAAGAACCAACTTCCAGGGTCGTGGCTATTCTCATCACCGAGAATGGAAATGCCTTATTACCAACGATTCAGTCGAGAGCACAGTGGATTCAATTCACTCCGATGGCGCGTGAGCAGATGGTGCTGACGCTGCTCGAAGAAGGATTTCCAGCTGCTCTTGTGCAGCCAGCAGCCCATTTAACAGCAGGATTACAAGCGGCCAGAGAGCTAATCGGAGCGAATTGGTTTGCAGAAATGAGAACCGTAATGTTACAATTAGCGAAGGAGACGCTCACACGTTTTCCTACTTCTATGATTACGGTTCAGCAACGAATTGTGAAATCAGAACTTGCAGAACACATGTCGAGTCTTTTCGACTTGTTGATTCTCTGGTTTAAAGATATGGTGCAACTGCGCCTTGAGCGCAGGGACAGGCTTGTATATAATGACCAGCTAGACTGGATGAGCTCTCTGGCGTTAAGCCGGGATGTCTCAGTCTGGGTGCGTATGATGGAGCAAGCCGTAGATTTACAAAAGCGACTGCGCTTCAACGCCAACTCTCAGCTGGTTATAGAGAAAATGCTCGTGGAGATGCAGGGGGTGTAAGATGTATTCGGTTGTAGGCGTCCGCTTCAAAAAAGCGGGTAAAATATATTATTTTGACCCAATCGATTTGCCGATTGAGCAAGAAAGTGCCGTTATTGTTGAAACCGCTCGCGGTGTTGAATACGGCAAGGTTGTAGTGGGCAAGAAGATTGTCAAAGAAAATGATGTCGTTCTTCCACTCAAAAAGGTCATTCGCATCGCGGATGATTCGGATGCTGACTTGGTTGAAGAGAATAAAAAAGCAGCCAAAGATGCCTTCCAAACGTGCCACGACAAGATCAGAGATCATAGTCTTAAGATGAAGCTTGTGGACGTAGAGTATACCTTTGACCGCAATAAAATTATTTTTTATTTTACAGCCGAGGGGCGCGTTGATTTCCGGGAACTCGTGAAAGATTTGGCGAGCATTTTCCGGACAAGAATCGAACTGCGTCAAATTGGTGTGCGGGACGAAGCGAAGATGTTAGGCGGTATTGGTCCGTGTGGGCGGATTTTATGCTGTTCATCATTTTTAGGTGATTTTGAGCCGGTATCCATCAAGATGGCCAAAGATCAGAATTTATCGCTGAATCCGACGAAGATCTCGGGTTTATGCGGCCGGTTAATGTGCTGCTTGAAGTACGAGCATGATAATTATGAAAGTGCGAAGGATTCTCTGCCAACCGTTGGAAGGCATGTGATCACTTCTTTTGGTAATGGTAAAGTACTAGGGTTAAATATCAGTGAGCGTACCGCGAAGGTTCAATTATTCGACCTTGGTAAAGCACTTGATTTACCTTTCGATGATGTAGTTGAACAAGAGTAGCGGCATAGGATCCAAGGAGGCGCTGGCCAGTAAGCATGCATGGCACTAGAGGTGAAAGCGTGGATAAACAGGATATTTTTGGACAAATAGATGGGATCGAAGAACGAATGGGTGCCACTTATGCCGAGTTGGGTGCCTTAAAGAAACAAATCATTATACTCATCGAAGAAAATAAGAGACTAAGCATAGAAAATCAGCAACTGCGCAAGTTGATTCGACAAGAGGAAACGACGGTCGAACAGCCTGTCGGAGAGGCGGAGGAAACGGTTTCGTTACCGGGAGCCGGATATGATAATTTGACCCGCTTGTACAATGAAGGATTTCACATATGCAATGTGTATTATGGACACCTTCGGACTGAGGGAGATTGTTTGTTTTGCTTATCCTTTTTAAATAAATAAGTGTGTTTGACCGTAGGGGTTTATGCCTTACGGTTTTTTTCCATAGATGAGCGAGGACTAGAAAGGAAATGAAGAACAGCGTATGGTGCCTTTACGACCGACTGAAAGAATTGACGATTTATTAACGTATGATTTAAAAATAATTCAAAGCGAGGAAGTGTTCAGTTTTTCGATGGATGCTGTCCTGCTTGGGCGATTTTGCAGTTTGCCGCCGAAGGGCCGGGTTATCGACTTATGTACAGGCAACGGTGTCGTGCCGCTGCTCTTGTCTACTCGAACGAAGGCAGACATCTGGGGCGTCGAAATCCAGGAGCGCCTTGCGGATATGGCGGTTCGCAACGCTTTGCTCAATGATTTAGGCGAGAGGCTGCATATGATACAAGGCGACTTAAAGACCATTCATGGCACTTTAGGCCACGGCCAATTCGATGCTGTAACGGTGAATCCGCCTTATCTGCCTGTGCCGAATGGGGAGCAGAACGTGAACGAGCATTTTGCGGCAGCGCGTCATGAAATCCACTGTAACTTGGAAGATGTGATAGCTGCATGTGCGAAGCTGGTCAAAGCAGGTGGTAAAGTGGCCATGGTTCACCGGGCAACACGATTGGTTGATATTATCAGTCTAATGAGGAGATACCGTCTGGAGCCGAAAAGAATTCGGTACGTGCACGCACGCGCTGGGGAAGAGGCGATGATGGTGCTGATCGAGGGAATGAAGGATGGCAAGCCGGAAATTCGTACACTGCCTCCGCTTATCGTGTATGACGAAAACCAGGAGTACTGTAAGGAATTGAAGGAAATTTATTACGGGGGCAGAGCTTCCTTAGAGTTTTCATAAAAATAAATATTAGCGTATATGGAAGCATATGACTAAAGTGAAGAGGGACAAACTGTGGGTATAAATGTGCAAAAAAGTTATCGAGAGGACGGAAATAGCTCGGGTACGCTCTACCTGGTTGCCACACCGATCGGCAACCTTGAAGACATGACCTTTCGGGCGATTCGCATCCTGAAGGAAGTGAACCTGATTGCCGCCGAAGATACGCGGCAAACCCGCAAGCTGCTGACACACTTCGAAATCGCTACGCGAATCGTCAGCTATCACGAACACAACAAGCAGGCAAGCGGCCCCGAACTCGTCCGCTTGCTGCTTGAAGGGCAGAGCATCGCGCTAGTCAGCGATGCAGGACTGCCGGCCATCTCCGATCCAGGTTATGACCTGGTGAGGATGGCCGTAGAGCAGG
Source organism: Paenibacillus chondroitinus NBRC 15376 (assembly GCF_004000765.1). Classification (GTDB taxonomy): domain Bacteria; phylum Bacillota; class Bacilli; order Paenibacillales; family NBRC-103111; genus Paenibacillus_E; species Paenibacillus_E chondroitinus. The sequence goes on from NZ_BILW01000033.1 coordinate 7,972, forward strand.
GCGCGCCGGTGGTGCCTGTCCCCGGCGCGAATGCGGCCCTGTCGGCGCTGATTGCATCAGGCCTGCCGACAGAGCGGTTTGCCTTCGTCGGATTTCTCCCCCGGGAGAAAAAGGATCAGACGAAGGTGCTTGAAGGGCTGCAGCACGTGCAGGACACGCTGCTGTTCTATGAATCGCCGCACCGCGTCGACAAAACACTTGCCCGCATGGCGGAAGTGTGGGGGCCGGAGCGCCGGGTTTGTCTCGCCCGCGAGCTGACGAAGCGGTACGAGGAGTTTCTGCGGGGCACGATATCTGAGTGCCTCGAGTATCTCGCGCAGCACCCGCCGCAGGGGGAGTACTGCATGATCGTCGAAGGCGCGTCGGCAGAAAGCGCCAAAGAAGCTGCCGACGGTTGGTGGGAGGCGATGTCGCTAGGCGAGCATGTCGAGCACTATGAGGGGCAGGGCAGCGACCGGAAGGAAGCGATGAAGCAGGTTGCGAGCGATCGCGGACTATCCAAGCGGGATGTTTACAACGCATTGCTTGAGCGCTAAGCGCTCGGGCGGTGTAATGTGTTGGCTGACTGTAGCGCTGCAAAAAAAGTCCAGACAAAAAAAGATCTCTAATCCGTGGCCGAAGCCAACAAATTAGAGATTAGAGGAGATATGAAAAAGGTTAGAATTACCAATAGGATAAGTGCTACTTCTATTATATACTATTTTTCTTATTTTGTCACAGGTGTTGGCATTTCCGCTAAACAAATATGACAAACAATTTTTCCCTTAAAGTAAGAGACGCCTTCAGCGTTGCCACAGAAGATACAAGCAGGCTCATATTTCTTAAGCATGATACGCTCGCCATCTACGTAAATTTCAAGAGCGTCTTTCTCGCCAATTCCAAGTGTACGGCGAAGTTCAATTGGAATAACAACACGCCCCAATTCGTCAACTTTTCTTACAATGCCCGTAGATTTCATCATATATATAAACCCCTTTCGATTTTATAAAAATTTTATCAATATCGTCATGTTTCGACATATCTCTTAAACTAATGATACCAACCATTCCCAAAATAGTCAACCATATTTTCGCTAGTTTGGGCGCGTAGACAATAATTTTTTGAAATCTGATCACATCTAAAAAGAGAGGAAAAGCCAAGTGGAATAAGGATTAGTAAATAATATATTACTATTGGATGTGAGAAAAGGTGGATTTAACCAATTCATTTATGCGGATGAAAGCAATGAAAAATTGGGATTAGTAAATTCGACAAATTACGACATATATGTCGATATGATGGTGTGAAATGTCGAAAAGATGTAGAATTTTAATAAAGAGAGGTTGTGGTTGAATGAAGGAAGAGAAGGTTTTTAAAGATCCCGTTCATAAATACATTTACGTGCAGGATAACACGATCTGGGATTTGATTAATACGCGAGAGTTCCAGAGGCTGCGCCGCATCCGGCAATTAGGAACCTCTTATTTAACTTTTCATGGCGCCGAGCACAGCCGATTCTCGCATTCGCTCGGTGTGTACGAGATCACGCGCAAAATTATTTCTCAATTCGAACGCAATCAATATGAAGATTGGCCGAAGGAAGAGCGCCTGATCTGTCTTTGTGCGGCATTATTGCACGATTTGGGGCATGGGCCTTTCTCCCATTCCATTGAGAAGGCTTTTGGAACCCGACATGAGGATTGGTCTTGTAAAATCGTGTTGGGGGATACGGAGGTCAATAAAGTTCTGAGCCGGGTTTCGCCTGATTTTCCCAAAAAAGTGGCGGGAGTCATTTGCAAATCCTACAATGAAGAAATCGTTGTAAGCCTGGTGTCGTCTCAATTGGACGCCGATCGGATGGACTACCTGTTAAGAGACGCCTATTTTACGGGTGTTAATTACGGGACGTTCGATTTGGAGCGTATTCTCCGAGTTATCCGGCCCTATCGTGGGCATATTGTCGTTAAAGAAAGCGGTATGCATGCTGTAGAAGATTATCTCATGTCACGCTATCAGATGTATTGGCAGGTCTATTTCCATCCGGTGACGCGGAGCGCGGAAATTCTGCTGCACAAAATCTTTGCGCGCGCCAAACATTTATATGAAGATAACTATACGTTTGGTTTTATGACGGATCCCATCCTGCACCTGATTCAGAATAAGATTTCACTTGAAGATTATTTGCTTCTGGATGAATCTGTTATGCAGGCAATGCTAACGTTTTGGATGAGTGAGAAGGATCCTATCCTTGCCGATATGTGTAAGCGATTCTTAGACCGCAAATTGTATAAATACAGTACTTTTGATGAGTCGAATCAGCGTATGATTCAGCTTATGGAGAAAGTCATGGCCGAGGTTGGGCTCGATCCAATCTATTACATGGAAATTGATTTCCCGTCGAATCAATCCTATGATGTGTACAGGCCGGGAGAGACGGAGGATAATTTACCGATTTTGCTTTTGGATCATAAAGAGACGCTGACTGAAATCACTCACCGCTCGGAAATCGTGCAGTCGATTAGCGGCTTTCAAATGGGTAAACATCATGTCTATTACCCCGAGGAGTTGCTTGAGCGTCTGAATGCTTCTGAATATCCGGAGCTTTGGGAGATGCTAGGCGAGCAGGAATAATACATAAGAAGAAGTAAGGAGAAGAACATGCTAACAGACTCACATACTCATTTGAATGCGGAACAATTTCAGGAAGATCAGGACGAGGTTATACAACGTGCACGTGAAGCCGGTGTTACTAGAATGGTGAATGTTGGCTTTAATCGTGAAACAATTCCCAGTTCAATAGCACTTGCCGAAAAATACGATTTTATCTATACAACAGTAGGTTGGCACCCAGTAGATGCAATTGATATGATGCCAGGAGATTTGGAATGGATCGAATCGCTGTGTCAGCACGAAAAAGTGGTGGCAATTGGAGAAATCGGGCTTGATTACTATTGGGATAAATCGCCTAAAGATGTACAGCAGCGGGTTTTTCGGGAGCAGATCAGGTTGGCTCGAAAGCTTCAAATGCCGATTGTAATTCATAACCGAGATGCGCATCAGGATATTTTGACTATTTTAAAAGAGGAGAAAGCAGCTGAAGTCGGGGGGATCATGCATTGCTTTTCGGGGAGCTGGGAGACGGCAAAGCAGTGTTTGGATATGAATTTCCATATTTCCTTCGGAGGCCCTGTCACTTTCAAAAATGCAAAGCAGCCCAAGGAAGTGCTGGCGCAGGTTCCTTTGGACCGCTTACTCATCGAGACGGATGCTCCTTACTTGACCCCGCATCCTTTCCGCGGCAAGCGCAATGAATCGGCTTATGTTCGGTTGGTTGCCGAAACGGCCGCGGAAATCAAGGGCATAAGTCTGGAAGAACTTGCAGAAATTACGACAAACAACGCCATTGCCTTGTTAGGTCTCAAGTAAAGCATTTTTTGCGAATTTTCGTCGTAGAAACACTCCGCAGCTGAGTGAGATAAAGAGGAAGCCGATGAGCGGCACGACAATGTAGATGAGTGAAGATCGAATCATGAACGGAATCGAAAGCATACATAACTCCAGCAGCAAGGCTGACCAAATGATGAAGGCTAGGGAGCCGGCTTTCAACTGACGGTTAAGCGGGTACATGTCGAGCCAAAAGGTATAGCGGTGTGAACGCTCAAGTGGCGTTAGCTGAACCATGGAAATAATCAAAGCGATAAAGAAGATGAGCAGTCTCGCTGTGCTGCTGCTTGAAACGGCTATGGCTAATGTGCCTAGTAAGGATATACGTAGGACAATCGCGAATAGCTCTGTACGTAGAAATGTTTTCATATATATGTAGAGATAGGCAGCATCCTGTTTAAAAGGAATAAATCTTGTGACCCCGCTGATCCAGCTTCGGCGGGCTATTCGCGTTCCCAATTGTGGAACATCCACGAACCAGTTGAAAAAGGCATATAGTCGTGCCTGCTGCTGCCGTTCCTTCGCAATGAGATAATCCCATCCGATGTAGTATTTAGATACGTAATGCGTAGCTGTTAACCAAGCCAGTGTAAGTACAAGAGCAGCTCCGCTTGCCCATAGAACGCTTGTCAGAAATTGCAGAGAAATCAGGACGGCTGTTGCCAGCCAGCGGAAGCTAACGGAGACCCTTCTTGCCCGCTCATGAGTGAATCGGCTTTCTTGCCAGCTGGCCAATAAATGGCCTACCTTCATTAATAGAAGCAAGGCAAGCATCCATAAGAAATGCTGCTCATCGCGGCCAAGGCAGTGATGATACAAGGGCCATAGGACAACCCATGCCAGAAATGTCCAGAAGGCTTGCAGCACTAAGCTGTACATGAATCCGCCGCGGAAGTAAGGACCCATCTGATGTTCAACGCGCAGCAGAAACATCCGGTCTGCGCTTCTGGCTAGCGTGCGAATGGGGCTTGAGGCTAGCAAAGGAACCAGCAGCAAAAGGACGATCCACAGATAAGGATAATCTGTCGGAAGGCGCTGTAGTATTTTTGCATAATAATAGGAAGAAAGGATGACAAGAAATAGCAGGAAGCCAAAAAAATTGCTGCGCGCTGCATACTGCAGGTAACCCATGGATTCCTTCATATAATGTTCAAATCTCTTCTGCCACAGGGCACGGGTATCCATGTCCATTGCCTTCATACCAATTCTCCTTTTACAAGCTTATAAAAGATGTCGTCCAATGACGCTTGCTGGAGTCCTGTCTGCTGACGTAATTCGACTAAATCGCCTTGGGCGACCATATGTCCTTTGTGCAGGACGACATAGTTATCGCAATATTTTTCAATCGTAGACAAAATATGCGAGGATATGAGAAATGACGCGCCACGTCGCTTCATTTTGACCATCAACTCCAGCAATGAGCGGATGGCTAGCGGATCGAGCCCGAGAAAAGGCTCATCAATGATGTAGAGAGAAGGTTCGATCAGGAATGCATTCATGATCATGACCTTTTGCTTCATCCCTTTGGATAAATGGCTTGCGAAAGAGTTAAGCTTGTCCTGCATGTGGAACTGCTCGAGCAGAGCCTGTGAGCGGGAGAGATAGTCATCTTTCGTTAAGCCGTAAGCCATGGCCGTTAACTCCAGATGCTCACGAATCGTAAGCTCTTCATATAGTTCTGGACTTTCAGGTACATAAGCGTAAGTGGAACGGTAAGGCAGCGGATCTTCGGCAAGCGTCAAACCGTTAATTTTTATCGAACCCCTTTGTGGTTGAAGCAGTCCAAGGATGTTCTTGATGGTCGTACTTTTTCCTGCGCCGTTCAATCCAATTAATCCCATCATTTCACCTTGGCGGATGGAAAATGTGAGGTCGTGAAGAACGGGTTTATTTGGTAAATATCCCCCGAATAAAGCGTCAACTTGTAATATGGGACCCATCTCAGCGCCTCCCTAAATAGCTAATTATTGGAATTTAGATACGTGTTTCATACCTGATAATTATAAACAAATTTAGTTTCGAAGCCTAGTTTAAGAGTGAAAACACGAAGAAACTTAGTATTCGTACGTTATAATGAGTTAGATGTAGATAAAAGGTGGTTTTATCTTAAAAATAAGCTATTTTTAATCGATTTAGCCCTTTTTAGTAGGTGTTAATCCCTTTACAGGCAGAGATTAACAGCGTAATATACTTTTCATAATAACTTAATAACCAATTTGCCATTTTTCCATTCGCTGAGTTCCAATTATGGGAACGGGGGAACCACTGTTAACTTATAAAGCGCCAACGCTGACGAAGTGAACAGAGTGAGTAACAGGGGTGAATCTTGGACGTTGAACGAAAGTTTACGTCTGAGTAGGGCGACTCTCACGTCCGAATCCGTCAGCTAACCTCGTAAGCGTAAGAGAGGTAACGATTGTCGTGCGTGCTATTTGTGTATTTTTACTATGCAAACTAAGCCAGCGAGAAGAGTCCTCTTCTTGCTGGCTTTTTGTCCCCATAAGGACCTTTAACTGTTTCGGACGACTAATCGTAACCCGGAATTCATAGGATGATGAATAGCAAAGCGGGGTGGGACGACCAGAACGCAGCTGTTTCCAAACAACTGCCGATGGACGACACGTTAAGTTAAATTAAAAACCTTAGTCGCGTCAAATTTAATCATGCTGTAACCTGGCGGCGAGGCTTTGAAGGAGGACCGAAGAAGTGGGCAGTATCTCTTTTAGCGAGACCCATGTAAAACGATCATCCAGCATGTCCTTCGCATTGCGATGGAAGCATGAAAACTTGCGTTTGATTTTAAGCCTGGCTATAATCTCAATCGCAATGACTTTCATGTTTTTGGTGTTGTTGTACGGTACGGCTACCAAGAGCGTATCCGTGGTTGTGAATGGACAAGAAACCGTTGTGCATACGAAGCAATGGGTCCTGCAACGCCTACTGGATGAACAAGCCATAACGATTGGTGAACACGATGAAATATCTGCAGACCCTACGGCTACAATCAAGGGCGGGGACAAATTCGTCATCGAACACGCTTCTCCAATTCAATTGACTGCTGATGGAAAGACCACCACTGTTTACACAACTGCAAGAACGGTTGAAAGTGCATTGCAACGTTTACATATTGCACTTGGGGAGCACGATAAGCTGACTCCCGAACCGACAGCCTCTTTGAGCACTGGCGATGAAATCAAAATCGTTCGTGTGAAAAAAGAGACGGAAGAAGTTACTGAGCCGATCGCATTCGACACGGAAAAGAAAAATGATGCATCGTTGCTTAAGGGTAAAGAGCAGGTCGTTCAAGAAGGTAAAGAGGGCGTACTTCTGAAAAAGAAAGAGAAGACTTACGAAGATGGCGTATTAGTTGCAGAAGCTGTTGTAGGTCAAGAAGTACAGGAACAAAGCGTTAAGAAAGTTGTGTCGGTTGGCACAAAAAATCCCGTTGTTGCTCTATCGGCATCGTCCCCTAGCGTGGATGAAGTCTCTAAAAATGGTGTAACATTTGGATATAAACAAATCCTCAAGAACGTGAAGCTCACGGCTTATTCAGCGGGAGCGGATTCGACAGGCAAAGCCGAAGGTTCTCCTGGGTATGGGAAAACCTATACAGGAACGACAGTTACTGAGGGCAGAACGATTGCGGTAGATCCGAAAGTTATCCCACTGGGATGGTGGGTTTACATTGAGGGTGTTGGTTTCCGTCGTGCTGAAGACATTGGTAGCGGTGTGAAAGGCCAAATGATCGATGTCTACTTTGAAGATCATGGCTACGCCAATAAATTCGGAACGAAACAAGGGTATACGGTCTATGTCGTAGGACCGAAAAAGCCGTCTGAAAATTAACGTGTAAACGTCTGTTTCAGCGGGAACAATGTCAATATACGGTGCCAGGCAAGCAGCCTGGGCGAAAGAAGAGGGAACCCCTCTTCTTTTTCTGCGTACTGGGAAGGGAACCGATTATGATTAAAGAAGTCATCGTCGTTGAAGGCAAGGACGATACGGCCGCTATTCGCCGAGCCGTCGAGGCGGATACGATAGAGACAGGCGGCTCAGCCATCGGGCAAGCTGTATTGAAGCGAATAGCCCTCGCGCAGCAGCGCAGAGGCGTCATTATATTTACGGATCCGGATCACGCAGGTGAGCGGATACGGAAGATTGTGGCAGCCAAGGTGCCGGGCTGCAAGCATGCCTTTATCACGCAGGCGCAGGCCGAATATAAGGGCGACATTGGCGTCGAGAACGCAGCGCCGGAGATTGTCCGTGAGGCGCTCCGGAACCTGCGGACAGAGTACGACGGGGCTGTCTCGCAGCTTACCATGGAGGATCTCATCGCCGCAGGCTTGATTGTTCATCCGGAGGCGGCTTCCCGGAGGCTCATCGTTGGCAATGCCCTTGGTATCGGCTACTGCAATGGCAAACAATTTTATAAGCGATGTGCGATGTTCCAGATCTCGCGCGAGGAATTTGAGGCAGCCTTGGAGCATCTGGAATCGAAGATATAGTGAAATAAGATATAGTGAAAGTGAAGTAAGGTGTGACAGCGGAAATCAGAATTCAGGATTCAGAACCTATAGATAAATGAGGGCTACATAATGACTATACCCGGCAGTGAAGTGATTGTAACAGCAGAAGATGTCGCAACACCCAGTAAGACGAAACAAATTATAAAAAAGCACAATCTTGTACTCAAAAAGAGTCTGGGCCAGAACTTCCTGATTGACCAGAACATCCTGGGCAAGATCGTTTCGGCTGCGGAGCTTGGGCCTAACAAGGGCGCGCTGGAAGTCGGCCCTGGCATCGGGGCGCTCACCCAGCAGCTGGCCAAGCTCGCAGGGCGCGTCTTGGCCGTGGAGATCGATCAGCGTCTCCTGCCTATCCTAGGCGAGACGCTGGAGCCTTATCCCCATGCGAGTGTCGTGCATGGCGATATTTTGAAGACGGACCTGCCGGAATTGTTCCGGCAGCATTTTGACGGGCTGGATGGCGTCAGTGTCGTCGCCAATCTGCCCTACTACATCACGACGCCGATCATTATGAAGCTTCTCGAAGAGAAGCTTCCCTTGGAGAACATCGTCGTGATGATTCAAAAAGAGGTGGCCGACCGCATGGCGGCTCGCCCGGGCACCAAAGATTACGGCAGCCTCAGCATTGCCGTGCAGTTCCACTGCGAGCCGGAGCTTGTCACGATCGTGCCGCGCACCGTCTTCGTGCCGCAGCCGAACGTTGACTCTGCCGTCATCCGGCTGCGTGTGCGCAAAACCCCGCCGGTGGAGGTGGCGGACGTGGACTTCTTCTTCGCTGTCGTTCAGGCGTCCTTCGTCCAGCGGCGCAAAACCTTGTACAACAACCTCGCTGCGCGGTTCTTTACCAAAGAAAACAAATCGGAGCTGGAAACTCTGCTCCATAGCATCAACATCGAACCTTCGCGCCGCGGCGAAACGCTCAGCATGGACGAATTCGCGCGCTTGTCGACTGCGCTTCGCGCGCACGGCTGTAAATAACCCGCACCAAATGCCCAGCCCCGCCATAGGATAACCCATGGAGGGGATTTGTGCGATGAGGCAAGGTGATTTTGTAACCCGTAAATCCTATGGCGGCGACGTCATGTTTAAGATTGAACGTATCGATCAACTGAAGGCAGTCCTACGCGGCGTCGATTACCGATTGCTTGCGGACGCGCCTTTAGTGGACTTAACGTTGAAGAACCCAACTGAGTCGATGGACCATCCCAGGTCGAGTTCGCCTGAATTTCGCGAGTCATTGCGAAGGCTGGCGGTTGCCCAAGTGCAGCTCCAGGAGAAAAACCAACTCTCGGTTGCCCATACGCAGAAGGTGAACGCGGGATATTTTGAAGTCCCGGGTAAAGTGCTGCATTTAGACGGAGATCCGACTTATCTACGCAAGAGCATGCAGCTCTATGGTGAACTTCGTGTGCCCGCTGAGGGCTTCTATATTCCCGAACCCCAGATGGCCGACGCGCTCCACCGGCTGCTTCCGCAAATTAAGCCGGATATTGTCGTCATTACAGGGCATGACGGAATACTTAAGCATCGCAAAGCAGCTGGGCCAGGCGGTTTGTCCAGCTATAAGAACTCGCAGAACTTCGTGAACGCGGTTCAAATAGCGCGGCAGTATGAGCGCAATCGCGACGCGATGATTATCGTGGCTGGAGCTTGCCAGTCACATTTTGAGGCGTTGCTTCGAGCAGGAGCCAATTTCGCCAGCTCGCCGGCTCGCATACTCATCCACGCGCTGGATCCGCTGTGTATAGCCGCAAAGCTTTCCTATACATCCGTGAAGGATACGATTTCGATGTTGGATATTATGGACTTGACGGTGACGGGGCTTGATGGCCTAGGTGGTGTAGAGACACGAGGGAGCTACCGAATGGGTGTTCCCGGCATTCAACATACTGATGAGCATGCGTAAATCTTTGCTCAGTACATGATTTTCTTTCAAGGACACTTGCCTGATGCTTCTCTCTTCGGAGAGGGTAGCAGGGGAGTGTTCTTTTTTATTGGAAAAGTGTGAATAATTTGCGAACTTTGGAGACAACCTGTACAATGGGGAATTCAGAAATTAGGCGAAAATGCCGTTGACAACTGGATTATGGTGCTGATATAATATTTGACCCCTGTTTGACATGCTTGTCAGGATGGGTTATAATTAACAAGGAAAGAGGTGGTAGTTGACAATGGCAAAAAATGCGCTGTTGGAAATCAAACGCAGTTTGGAGCCCCACGTCGGGCAGAAGATCATGTTGAGAGCGAATGGTGGCCGTCGAAAGACAGTCGAACGTTCCGGTGTTTTAGAAGAAACCTACCCTTCTGTGTTTATCGTGAAGCTTGACCAAGAATCACACGCCTTTAAACGAGTGTCATACAGCTACGCCGACATTCTTACCGAATCTGTTGAAGTTACGGTTTGTAATGATGATGGTCAGGTTCGTATTACCTATATCCAACATTAAGCTTAATAAGTTTCTATAATGAGCAGACCCTAGGGTCTGTTTTTGCATTTGAATGGTCTTGGTGCGTCTGGGCATACTAACCTTACTTTACGCTTACGCTGCCAGCTTTGTTCGATCAAAGCTCAGACTAAGCTCAGGAAAAGGAGGTTTTTTGATGAGTCGCAGAAGAGGTGTTATGTCCGAAAGTTTTAAAAATGAGTTGGCGAAAGATCTGGGGTTCTATGATGTCGTTCAGCGCGAGGGTTGGGAAGGAATTCGTACCAAGGATGCCGGGAATATGGTGAAGCGAGCTATTCAGATTGCAGAAGAACAGTTGGCGAAGCAGTATGTAGCCTCAGCACCGCCGGTTGCGCAAACCTCATACGGGCAGAATGGCTTTACGCAGCCAAGCTTCTCACAGGCGCCAGTGTACAATCAGCGGGTTGTACAGTCTCAACAGCACTATGGACAGCAAACGCAGGCTTTTACACCTTCCTATAGCTCTCAAAACACGTACACCTCGTCTTCGCCTAGCGGTCAGTCACAAGCGGGCTGGAATCCTATGGCATCAACCGCCCAACAAGCGGGGCAAGGCGAACGGCGTCCCTATTACAGCTAAAGCGAATGCTTTAGCTTTTTTTTTGCGCTTTTGTTATAATATTTTAACGGCAAACGAGCAAAAGAAGGTGACCCTGATGAAGATTTTTGAAAAAGCACCGGCTAAAATTAATTTATCCTTAGATGTTTTACATAAAAGACCAGATGGTTATCATGAAGTAGAGATGGTCATGACGATGGTCGACCTGGCTGATCGGATTGAAATGCAGGAGCTTTCGCGGGATACGATCATTATTTCCAGTCAAGCGGGCTATATTCCGTTGGATGAGAAGAACTTGGCCTTTCAGGCTGCGCGGCTTATCAAGGATCGCTATGACGTCAAGCAAGGCGTCTACATTCATTTGGATAAAAAGATTCCCGTGGCTGCAGGACTTGCAGGGGGTAGCAGTGACGCGGCAGCAACGCTTAGGGGTTTGAATCGGCTTTGGAATTTAAACATCCCTATGGAGGAGCTGCAGGTGCTTGGCGCTGAGCTTGGATCGGATGTGCCCTTTTGTGTAACGGGAGGGACGGCTGTCGCCAGAGGACGCGGAGAAAAGCTGGAGCCAATCGTCTCGCCGCCGCAATGTTGGGTTGTTTTGGCCAAGCCTCCCATCAATGTGTCCACGTCGGAGATCTATGGCAAGCTGAACGCTCGTGAGATCAAGAATCACCCTTCAACGGAGAATGTCATGAAGGCGATTCGTGAGAAGCAGTTCGATCAGCTCTGCGGCAACCTCGGCAACGTGCTGGAGGAAGTAACGCTCGACCTGTACCCGGAAGTTAGACAATTGAAAGATTGCATGCAGCGTCTCGGCGCAGACGGCGTGTTAATGTCCGGAAGCGGGCCGACAGTGTTCGGCCTTGTCTCCAAGGAAGCGAAAGTCCCCCGTATTTATAATGGGCTTCGAGGATTCTGTAAGGATGTTTATGCGGTGCGGATGTTGACCTAGCATGTGGCGTTATGTGCGAGGGCCCGAAGGGGCTCTTTTTTAACGGAGTGGACTAAGGGGCAGCGCTTATGTAATAGAATGATAAGCCGTCAGGCTCATGCCTAGGCGGTGCTTTTTTGTGGAAATATTCACCTTCAGGGAGTATTTTCTGCTATGTTAGCATTGTGTTATGTGTATGTTAAGTTAATTTTCATGTGAAGCTTGAATAAATACGTATAAAAGTGGTATATTTTCTTTATATTATTCGGATTTTTGGGGGGTAGTGCGATGAAAAAGTTGAAAAGGAGCGCTAGGCTGGTAGAAATGACGCAATACTTGTTATTTCGCCCCCATTCGTTAATTCCTTTAACGACTTTTGCCGAGCGTTACAACTCAGCGAAATCCTCGATCAGTGAGGATTTGGCGATTATTAAAGAGGTTTTTGAAGAAGAAGGACTCGGGGAACTGCAAACGCTTGCGGGTGCAGCTGGCGGCGTGAAGTTCTCACCGAAGGTGCCGAAGGAAACCTCGTTGAAGTTCATTGGGCAGCTCTGTTTACAGCTTCAGCAGCCAGAACGGATCCTGCCAGGCGGTTACTTATATATGTCCGATATCATGGGGCAGCCCCAGTATTTAAATGAAATTGGCAAAACGTTCGCATCTGCGTTCGCAGGGCGTGATATCGATGTGATTATGACCGTAGAAACGAAAGGCATTCCGCTCGCGTACGCGACGGCTACTTATATGAATCTACCCGTTGTTGTTGTTCGCAGGGATAATCGGGTAACAGAAGGCTCAGCCGTAAGCATTAACTATGTTTCTGGCTCCAACAAGCGTATTCAGACCATGTCGCTTGCAAGACGCGCCTTGAAAGAAGAATCCAAGGTGCTTATCATCGACGATTTCATGCATGTTGGCGGAACGATTCACGGCATGATGGATCTGCTGGCGGAATTCAAAGCCTCAGTCCAAGGGGTTGGCGTCTTCATGGAATCTGTGGAAGTGGAAGAACGCTTAGTGGATCAATACGTGTCACTATCCCGATTGTTTGGCGTCGATTCCAAGACCAAACAAATCACGGTAGAGCCAGGCAATTATTTTGATAGTAAAAAAGGAGACGCGTAAAACGATGGAATTCATCTCAACAACGGCAGCACCTGCTGCTATCGGACCTTATTCACAAGCCGTTAAGCTCGGTAATTTGCTGTTTACTTCAGGACAAATCCCGCTTGGCTTAGATGGGCAAATCGTACAGGGCGGCATTAAGGAGCAAGCTCATCAAGTGTTTGCCAATTTGAAAGGCGTGTTGGAAGCAGCGGGTACTTCTTTCGATCAAGTTGTGAAAGCGACCGTTTTCCTCAAGGACATGAATCAATTTGCTGAGCTGAATGAGATCTATGGTACCTACTTTGGTGATCACAAACCGGCTAGATCGACTGTCGAAGTGGCTAGATTACCACGCGATGTTTTTGTCGAAATAGAGTTAATTGCTGTGATTCCTGTCGAAATTTAACAGTAACATTAAGATTGTATAAAATTATCGAAAATTTCAAAAAAATAAGAAGGAATTTGCACAACGATGTGGAATATATCACCCAAGTCTCAGAGATGGAAAAAGGTGGTGAACACAAGTGCAAATTACAGATGTAAGGCTCCGCCGGGTCAACTCCGAGGGGAGGATGAAGGCAATTGCTTCCATAACTATCGATAATGAATTCGTAGTACACGACATACGTGTTATCGATGGGAACAACGGTATGTTCGTAGCGATGCCAAGCAAACGAACGCCGGATGGGGAGTTTCGAGATATTGCTCATCCAATTTCTTCTACGACTCGTGAGAAAATTCAAGCTGCGGTATTGGCTGAATATGACCGTGCAGCGGTAGAAGAAGAGGTTATTGAAGAAGGCGCATAATGTTTAATAATTGAGAGGGCCCGTAAGGGCTCTCTTTTCTTTTTGGGGACTTTGGTGCTATATTTGGTAAAGAACTGTTAACTACATCATTTAGGCATAAATCATACAGCTATTTATAATAAAGGGGTTGGATAGTCTTTGAAACTCATGGCGATTGTGTTGGCGGCAGGACAAGGTAAACGAATGAAATCGAAGCTGTATAAGGTGCTTCATCCGGTTGTAGGCAAACCGATGGTAGGGCATGTTGTAGATACCCTTCGGCAAATAGATGTAACAAGAACGATGGTCATCGTAGGATTTGGAGCAGAAGCCGTCCAGAACTATCTTGGAGATCAAGTAGAGTATGCACTGCAGGAGAAGCAATGCGGAACGGGTCATGCGGTCCTGCAAGCGAAGGATTTGTTAGGTGATGAAGACGGGATGACGGTGGTCATTTGCGGAGATACGCCGCTAATCTCAGACGTAACGCTTAAGAATACGATAGAACTTCATCAGCGTTCGGGCGCGGCAGCTACGATCTTGACAGCGAAGCTCGATGAGCCGCAAGGCTATGGCCGTGTGATTCGCGGTGAAGATGGCAGAGTTGCGCGAATAGTTGAACAGAAGGACTGCAGCAGCGAAGAAGCGGCAGTTCAGGAGATTAATACAGGGACTTATATTTTCGATAACCGGAAGCTCTTCAAGGCGCTGGGCTCTGTCACAAACAACAATGCTCAGAATGAATATTACTTGACGGATGTCATCGGTATCATGACAAGTGCAGGGGAAACTGTGCAAGGGTACTGTATGGCGGATGCTGCAGAATCTATCGGCGTGAACGATCGAGTTGCGCTTGCGGAAGCGGAGCGTTTGTTCAAAGCGCGCATTAACCGTGAGCATATGCTGAACGGAGTTACGATTATTGATCCTGCCAACACATATATCGAAAAGGATGTTGTGATTGGAGCAGACACCGTTCTGCTGCCAGGTACTATTTTGCGAGGGAAAACGATCATTGGCGAGCAGTGCACGATCGGACCTCAAACTGAGATCATCGATTCTGTCGTGAAAGATGACGTTACGATTAAGCAGTCCGTTCTGCAAGAGGCTTATGTGGATAATGAGGCTAGCGTAGGACCTTTCGCGTATTTGAGACCTGGAGCGGAGATAGGGAAGCAAGTGAAGATCGGCGACTTCGTCGAAATCAAGAATGCGAAGCTTGGCGAGGGTACGAAAGTGTCTCACTTAAGTTACGTTGGAGACGCGATTGTCGGCACGAATGTTAACATTGGCTGTGGTGCGATTACGGTTAATTACGATGGGTTCAATAAGAGTTTAACGGAAATCGGGGACGATGCGTTCGTAGGCAGTAATGTGAACTTGATTGCTCCTGTGAAAATTGGCAATGGTGCATACGTTGTCGCAGGTTCGACCATTACCCACGCGGTGAGCGATGGGGATCTGGCTATCGCGAGAGAAAGACAAACGAACAAACCGGGTTATGCGGACAAAATCAAAAGCCGGATGAAAGCGAAGAAAGAAAACAAAGCAAAAAAAGAATAGAAAAACGTTAAATCTCCCTAGCGAGGGGGAATTTGGATGGAATCTCTGAAGGATGGGTACGCTATGAACTAGCTGTTACCCACTTGGCGTCGTTTACGAAAGTAAATGAGCTGAGCAAATTTCTTAGGAGGTTCTTTTTCTTATGGCATTGTCACTGAAAGCGGAAGCCCGCAAGGACACAACGAAATTCGATATCAAACAACTGCGTGTAAAAGGCAAGGTGCCTGCGGTCGTGTATGGCAAAAAGGTGGCTGCGACGGTGATAACCGTCGACCAGAAGGAATTAGTGGCGCTGCTTCGCAAAAGCCCGCACGCTGTCATTGAGCTGGAGCTGCCGGACGGCGGCAAGCAGCCGGTTATGATCAATGAAATCCAACGCAACCCGTTGAACCGGGAGCTCCTCCATGTTGATTTCCATCAAATCAACATGGACGAGCCGGTCAAAACGGTGGTCACGCTGGAGTTCATCGGGGATGCTGTTGGGGCGAAAGAGGGCGGTATCTTGCAAATTCAATTGCATGAGCTGGAAATCCGCTGCTTGCCGAGTGAGATCCCGGCATCGATCACTGTGGATATATCGAATGTAGGAATCGGAGAAAATATGTTGGTTAGTGAGCTCAACGTGCCGGGCACGATTGAAGTGAAATCGGATCCGAACGAGCTTGTACTGACCATCCTGGCGCCTCAGAAAGAGGCTCCTGAGGATGTTGCTGCTCAGGGTAAAGAGGATAAGCCGAGCGAGGTTAGTGAAGAGGCGAAAGAAGAGCAGACCGTATAGACTTAAAGAAGGGTACCCTCGCCGCTGCGCAAAGGGTATCCTTTGTTTTTCCTCTTTCTTCCGTTAATACCCGGGTCGGGAAACTATGAAGTGCGTATTTCTGTTATAAAACGTGTTATTAATTTTAATAAAATGCGGGCTGTAAAATTCGATATAGCCTATATCCTTATGCAGATTTTGGTAGTATACTTGGACGGGAATACCGGCATCTATATGATCTTGAAAATGATGATCGCTTGTAAGTTGTTGACCGTTTAGATACATATTCGCTGTTTCACCCGCAATTATGAATTTGATGTTCACTTTAGTAACATATAGGTAAACAATAACCTTAAGATGCAGGTTACGCCAAGGATTTTTTAGTAAAAGGCTAGGAGGATCTGGAAAAAAATGAAATGTTTTATCGGACTGGGTAACCCGGGAAAGCAATATGAGATGAATCGGCATAATGTTGGGTTCATGGCGATAGACCGTTTTGCCGCCAAATGGGGGATAAACTCTTTTCAAAGTAAGGGGAAGGGACATCTGGGAGAGGGAAACGTGAACGGCACGAAAGTATTTCTATTGAAGCCGATGACGTATATGAATCTGTCCGGTGAGTCGATGAGAGCAATCTTGGACTTTTATAAACTGAAGGTGGAGGATGTCGTCATCATTTATGATGATATGGACACGCCTTTCGGGCAAATCAGGCTCCGCTATCAAGGGAGTGCAGGCGGCCACAATGGGATTAAGTCCATTATTCAGCATGCCGGAACTCAGAGCTTCAACCGCATTCGTGTGGGCGTGAACCGCCCTGCCCCAGGCTATAATATCGCTGATTATGTCTTAGCGAACTTTTCCAAGGAAGAGATGAAGTCGCTGGATCAGGTGCTGGATCTGACGTGCGAGGCGATGTTGTCGAGCCTGGACGAGCCTTTCGAGAAGACGATGGGCAAGTTCAATAAATAAGTAAAACGGTTTGTCTCCAAACATCATATGCATGGTCCTTATTCGAAAATGACAATGGTACATTCGGCTAATTTCTCCGGAGAATGGTCATACTAGGATGTAATTGAATCGTCGAAGGAGGCATACATATATGATTAAGTACATTTGCAGGCATTGTCATACCTTTGTTGGGGAAATTAATCAAGCCATTACGGAGCAGCAACTCGGCTTCCATTTCTTGACCCCTGAAGAGCGTAGAGATATAATATCGTATAACACGAATGGTGATGTTACGGTTAGGGTTGTTTGCGATTACTGCCGCGAGGCGCTGGAAGCCAATCCAGAGCTGTCGCTGCTGGCCAGTCCATTGCAGTAACATGATATTTTCGCTGAATTAAAATGATGAAGATGAAGAGTTAATAGCCGAGGCAAGTGTGCCAAGGCTTCTTTTTGTGAGAGGAGTGTACTTGTTTGCAAGCTTTAATTCAGGCTTTTTCTGCGGATACCGACTTTCAAACGATCGTGTCAGGCATCAGGTCCGAGATGAAAGAGCAGCTCGTTGCCGGACTTACCGGTTCCTCCAAGCAAGTGATGATCGCAACTCTTGCGCGAGAGCTAACGCGCCCGCTATTCATTGTTACTCATAATATGTTTGCCGCTCAAAAAATAGCGGAGGATTTGCTAGAATGCTTATCATCCGATGATGTTCTGCTCTATCCGTCGCAAGAGCTTCTGACAGCCGAAGAAGCAGCTTCCAGCCCGGAGATGCTGGCGCAACGTATTGACGTGCTCACGAAGCTGGCGGGCGGTTACCGCGGGATTGTGATTGCACCGTTCGCGGGCGTGCGCAGATTGCTTCCGATTAAGCAAGTGTTTGAAGAATCCCGAATAACTGTTAAAGTCGGAGATACTATTCAACTGGATGAGCTTCTCAGCACCTTATCGAATTTGGGCTATGAACGCGTGGAGCGGGTTGAGACCAAAGGGGAGATGAGCGTTCGCGGCGGCATTCTGGACTTGTTTCCATTAACGTCGGAAAATGCGATCCGAATTGAGCTTTTTGATGTCGATGTAGACTCTATTCGTACTTTTGATGTGAGTGACCAGCGGTCAATAGATAAATTAACGTCGATTACGATTCCGCCATGCCGTGAGATTCAAGCGGATAGAAAGCGATTACAATCTGCTGCCCAGCATGCATATGAATTGCTGCAGGCTCAGCTGGAGAAGATGACCGACCGAACAGCCAAAGACAAGCTGCTTGAAGGGATCGGACACGACATTGAGCTGCTCCGCGAAGGGCAGACGTTCCCAGGCATTTATAAATATATTTCTCTTTTATATACGGAAAGACAGACCCTCATAGACTACATGCCTAAGGACGCTGTGCTGATTATCGACGAACCGGCTCGTTTGCTGGAGACCGCGAAGCAGCTTGAACGCGACGAGGCAGAGTGGATGATGCATGCGCTGACAGAGGGGAAGAGCTTGCCGGCTTTTGTGCTGTCCAAATCTTACGAAACGCTGCTGCACCGCAGACCGTTTCCAACGTTATATCTCTCTCTATTTCTGCGTCAGGTCGTTGGGATTCAACCGCAAAATATCGTGAACTTCGTCAGTCGCGTGATGCAAAATTTCCATGGGCAGATGAATTTGCTCAAAGCGGAGATGGAACGCTGGAAGAAGAACGGGGCCAACGTCATTCTCCTCGCCAACGGCGAAGAACGTGCTGAACGGGTAAGGCGTGTTCTGAACGACTACCAGATCGATGTGCCGGAAATTGTAGACGGGAATCTGCAAACAGGGTTTGAACTGCCTTCGATCCATTTGGTTGTCATTACGGAAGGCGAGATTTTCACACAGAAGCAGCGCAAAGCCCGTAAAGTGGAGAAGAAGCTGGAGAACGCCGAGCGGATCAAAAGCTATCAAGAGCTTAAAATTGGCGACTATGTTGTTCATGTGAACCATGGGATCGGAAAATACGTCGGTATAGGTACGCTCGAAGTGGGCGGTATCCACAAAGATTATTTGCATATCATGTATGCCGGCGGCGATAAGCTGTCTGTGCCAATTGACCAGATTGATTTGATTCAGAAATATGTAGGTTCCGAAGAGAAGGAACCGAAGGTTTATAAGCTTGGCGGAGCCGATTGGGCGAGAGTGAAGAGCAAGGCAAGAGCATCCGTTAAGGATATTGCCGATGAGCTGATTAAGCTTTATGCGGAACGACAGGCTACGACAGGTTATGGATTTAGCAAAGACAGCTCCTACCAAAATGAGTTCGAAGCCATGTTCCCCTACGATGAAACAAGGGATCAGCTTCGTGCAATCGAAGAAATTAAGAACGACATGGAGAAATCGCGTCCGATGGATCGCTTGCTTTGCGGCGACGTTGGTTACGGGAAGACCGAGGTTGCTGTTCGTGCGGCCTTTAAAGCGGCGATTGACGGGAAGCAGGTTGCGGTCTTGGTGCCGACAACGATTTTGGCGCAGCAGCACTACGAGACATTCCGCGAGCGTTTCTCCGGCTATCCGTTTAATGTGAGAGTGCTCAGCCGTTTCCGCTCCAAGAAAGAGCAGACGGAAGTCATGAAGGGCGTCAAAAAAGGAACAGTTGACGTTGTCATTGGAACACACCGATTGCTATCACAAGACGTGCAGTTCAAGGATCTGGGCCTGCTGATTGTCGATGAAGAACAGCGGTTTGGCGTGTCACACAAAGAGAAGCTGAAGCGGCTTAAGACGAACGTCGACGTGCTGACGCTGACAGCAACGCCAATTCCAAGGACGCTGCATATGTCTATGCTCGGCGTTCGGGACTTGTCTGTTATTGAAACACCGCCGGAAAATCGGTTCCCTGTTCAGACGTATGTGGTCGAATATGGCCCTACACTGGTTCGGGAAGCGATCGAGCGGGAGTTGGCGCGTGAAGGTCAAGTGTATTACCTTTACAACCGGGTTCAAGGGATTACGCAGATTGCCGATCAAATCTCGATGATGATACCGGATGCCCGTGTTACGGTTGCGCATGGCCAGATGGGCGAGCAGGAGCTTGAGAAAACGATCCTTGATTTCCTGGACGGCGAATACGACGTGCTTGTGAGTACGAGCATTATCGAGACGGGTGTCGATATTCCGAATGTCAACACGCTTATCGTTCATGATGCGGATAAAATGGGGCTTTCCCAGCTGTATCAGCTGCGCGGGCGCGTAGGGCGATCGAATCGCGTTGCGTATGCTTACTTCACGTATCAGCGGGATAAAGTGCTCACAGAAGTAGCGGAGAAACGGCTTCAAGCGATTAAAGAGTTTACAGAACTTGGCTCAGGCTTTAAAATTGCGATGAGGGATTTGTCGATTCGCGGTGCAGGGAACTTGCTGGGTGCCGAACAGCATGGTTTCATTGCTTCTGTAGGATTCGACCTCTACTCACAGATGTTAGCTGAAGAAATTGCAAAGCTGAAACTAGAAATAGATGGGGAAGCGGCCATCCCGGAACCGGAATGGAACACTTCCATCGATATACAATTGGATGCCTATCTGCCATCCGACTACATCTACGACAGCATGCAAAAGATCGAGATTTACAAAAAAGTGGCCGCGATTCGCACGCTGGAAGAAGCGGCAGACCTGCATGATGAGCTCGTGGATCGTTTCGGAGATCTGCCGCAGGCCGTGTTTAACCTGCTGTCAGTGGCTCGACTGAAAGCATACGGTGCGGAGTACCGAATTGAAACGATTAGCCAAAAAGGGGATGATTACCTAATCAAGGTGCATATTGACCAAAATGGCAGGCTGGATGGACAGAAGCTGCTTAATTTGTCCAAAGGCTTTGATAATCGGATCAAGCTCAATGCAGACCCGCAGTTGCATATTGTTATTCGCTCCAAAGGTATGAAGCCAGAAGCTTCCATCGAGTTGGTGGAGAAGTTCTTGGTACAATATAAGGATGTTCTGAAAACGAAAGGGGAATTAAAGGATGTTGCCAAATCATACTAGCAAACGACTTTTTTCTAAAAAATGGATATTAAGCATGGTAGCATTGCTTGTTGCATTTTCCGTATTAAGTGCTTGTGGAAGCAAAAAGGAGGGTGCAGCAACCGCTTCACCTTCCCCGTCTGCAGCAGCAACAGCAACAGGTAATCCGGCTGACGTGATTGCGACTTACAAAGAAGGCGGCAAAATTACGCGCGGTGAATTCGATTCTTTCATCAACGTGAACAAAATGTTCTCGCCACAATTGGCGCAATTCATGACAGACCCGGCGTTTCAACAAGATATGTTGAAGCAAATGGTGACTTTCCGCGTGTTGTCTGCGAAAGCGGATGACAAAGTAAAAGCGGATGCTGACAAACAAGTCACTGAGCAAATGAAAGCTATCACGGATTACTTCGGTAAACAAGAAGGCGGAATGGACAAGCAGTTGAAAGACAATGGTATCGAACTGAAAGATATCGAGTCTTTGATGAAAATGAGCTTCTACACAATGGGCAGCATGGAAAGCAAAATCACGGACAAAGCTGTTCAAGATTCCTATAACGAGCAAGCAGCTGCACATGCATTTGATATCGCAACAGTTAGCCACATTCTGATCTCCTTGAAGGACGCAGCTACTCAGAAAGATCTGCGCACGAAGGATGAAGCTTTGGCAAGAGCGAAAGAAGTTAAAGGCAAATTGGATAGCGGCGGAGATTTCGCGGCTCTAGCAAAAGAGTATTCCGATGATCCAGGTTCCAAAGATGCTGGCGGTACTTACAAAGATGCAGACATCAACCAATGGGTGCCTGAATTTAAAGAAGCGGCAAGCACACTTCCTTTGAACAAAATTTCCGATCCTGTTGAATCCTCCTTTGGTTACCACGTGATGAAAGTGGAATCCAGAAGCACGAAACAGCTTGATGACACGCTTAAAACACAAATCAAATCTCAGCTTGCGGAGAAATCCCTTTCTGAGTTCGCAGAGAAAGAATACCCGAACTTGATCGAAACGAATAACTTGCCTAAACCGGAAGCAAGCCCAGCTCCAGCGGCAAGCCCTGCTGCAAGTCCAGCAGCTAGCCCTGCAGCAAGCCCGGCGGCAAAGTAAGAACTTACCAGGATGTCCGAATATGGACATCCTGTTTTTATTTGTTATTTTTGGACAACATAATCACAGCAGGGTGCAATGCAAAGCTACATAAAGAAAAATTCCTTAGCAGAAGCGACTGCATAGAAGATTGGGAAGTGAAGAATACTATGGATAGAATTCAAGTTCCCACCAAAACCCGATCTAGCATACAAGATTTCATGCTCCTGTCGTATCTAATTCTTGAGCGGAAAGTGAGGCATCTAGAGGTATGAAAGCAACTGGAATTGTCCGTCGGATAGATGATTTAGGGAGAGTTGTTATTCCCAAGGAAATACGACGCACACTGCGAATTCGCGAAGGCGACCCTTTGGAAATTTTCGTTGATCGCGATGGTGAAGTGATTCTGAAGAAATATTCGCCAATTGGAGAGCTCGGTGATTTTGCTAAGGAGTACGCAGAGTCGTTGTTTGAGAGTACGAATCATGTTGCCATGATTTCAGACCGTGACACGATTATTGCTATGGCTGGTGGGTCCAAAAAGGATTTCTTAGAAAAATCAGTGGGGTCCATTATTGAATCCTGTATGGAAAGCCGCAAACCAATTTTGGAGAGCAACTCCGGGCAGTTTGAGATTATCAAGGATATGAATGAGACGTTCTCTTCTTTCGTCGCTGCGCCGATTGTGGCGGGGGGCGATCCAATTGGCTCCGTTATTTTGATCTCGAAAGACGAGAGCGTAAAAATGGGGAACATGGAAGTGAAGATGGTAGAAACAGCGGCTGGTTTTCTGGCGAAACAGATGGAACAATAGAAAAAATAATAAAACACAAAGGCTTCCTTACTGAGGTGATGTTCATCTGTAAGAGAAGCTTTTTTTGTCTGCAAAGAGCTATTTCGTTATAATACGTGTATAGGTATCACATCAGGCAGAGGAGAAATAGGATGGGGGAAACCGGCAAGGGGCATCACATGGATCGCGAAGAGCTCCATCAGAATGCCGGAAAACAGGGGACAGTCAAGCTGTTAAAAGGGGCTGCGGTTCTGGGCGCGGCGGCTGTGCTTTCGAAGTTACTGGGCACATTGCAAAAAATACCGCTGCAAAATGTAGCGGGAGATGCCGCTTTTGGCATCTATAATGCGATTTATCCGCTTTATATTTTGATTTTATTTGCGGCTACGGCAGGGTTTCCTGTCGCTGTTTCCAAGTTTGTGGCGGAGAGTGTCATTCACGGCGATCATCGTGAGGCGAAACGCATCGCCCGCATATCGGGAACAGTGCTGCTAGGCAGCGGAATCGTTTTGTTCGTGCTGCTGTATTTTGGAGCGGGCGAGATTGCCGGTTGGATTGGGATTCAGCAGACGGAGAAGGCGATTCGAAGCGTTTCCTTTGCCCTGCTTTTAGCCCCCACGCTTGCGGTACTGCGCGGTTATTTTCAGGGGTATCAAAACATGCTGCCAACCGCGGTCTCCCAAGTCATAGAGCAGCTGATTCGGGTTATGACGATGGTTGCTTTGCTGCTTTATTTGGCGGCACTTGATTATGATGAGGAGTGGATTGCGGCAGGAGCGACTTTCGGTTCCGTTACCGGTGCAGCCGCAGGGTTAGTGGTTATGTATGTATATTGGCGAAAAGCGATGCGGAATCTGAGTGATTCGGAGGAGCAGGAGGATGGAGGCAGTCCTAAAGCTCACCCCCTGTCCACTGGGCAGTGGGTGAGACGGATTGCAGCATATGCGATTCCTGTCTGTTTAGGAGCGATCGTAGTGCCGCTTCTGACTTTGGTCGACACGTTTACGATGCCGCGGCTGCTCGAAGCTTCGCAAGGCAGCGAGCTTGAGGCTATGCGGCAGTTTGGTTTGTATAACCGCGGCTTGCCGCTCGTCCAGCTTGTTGTGATGGTGGCCTCGTCAATGTCCGCTGTCCTCGTTCCTGCGATGGCGGATGCGAAGGCAAGAGGGCTGGCCGATGTCATGCGCTCTCGCGCGGAAATGTCCATCCGGCTCTCATGGCTTATTGGATTGGGCGCCTCGTTTGGACTCGCATTTGCCGCGGTGCCGATCAATATCATGCTGTATAAAAACAATGAGGCAAGCCTAACAATGGCCGTGCTGGCGTTCACGGCCTTGTTCAGCACGCTGAACGCGGTCTCCGCCAGCGTGCTGCAAGGGGCGGGCGCGATTCACACGCCGGCGCAGGCCTTGCTCGTTGCCATCGTGCTGAAAGCACTCGGCAACGTCGTACTCATGCCCCGCTGGGGCATCGAAGGCGCCGCGCTCAGCGCGGTCATCGCCTACGCCGCTGCGGCGGGGCTGAATCTGGTGCAGCTGCGCCGCTGCACCGGGGCGCGCTTCGCGCTGCGGCCGTACGTCATCGCACCCACGCTGGGCGTGGTGGCGATGGGCGTCTGCCTCGCAGCGCTGCAGCTGCTGGCCATGCCCGCTGTGGCGGCATGGCACGTGCCTGAGCGATTGAGCGCGAGCGCAATCGCTTTGGTTGGGGTAGCCGGCGGCGCGGCCGTCTACGGGCTTGCGCTGCTGCGCAGCGGCAGCATCAGCCGCGAGGAGCTGCGGCTGATGCCGGAGCTGGACCGGAAGCTGGCGCCGGTCCTGGCTCGAATTTGGCCGGCGGGGCGTTCGGCCGGCCGGTAGGGCCTTGGCTTGTGAGCCTGTATGAATGAGCTGAAGCCTAATCCTTGCTGTATGTTGCACAACATACAATGATTTTGCCCTTAAAAAGCAGCTCGGTGCTCCTATATTGTATTTTGTGCAACGATTTGAGCAAAATGGCTGCATTTTATGGAGAAGAGCTTCAAATGGTTGTACTTCGTACAATATAGATAACTTGAATTCTTGAAAAAAGACGAAATGCTTGCACAACATACAACATAGCTCGCAGGCTTGCTCTCAGATAACAAACATATTTCAGGAGGTGCCATCCATGTCAACTCAAGCTCAAATAACTGTCCTCGGACTCGGAACGGGAGACGAAGACCAGCTCACACTCGGTGTCTGGAAAAAGCTCCAAAGTGCAGCAAAATCACAAGCAGCGCTCTATTTGCGCACGGAGGACCATCCGATGGTCCGTATGCTGGACAGCAATCAAATCCCTTACCAAACTTTTGACGCCAACTATGTGGCACATCAAAGCTTTGAGGGTGTTTATGAATCTATTGCGGAGTCACTTATTCAATCTGCCAAAGACTCATCCACTGAGGTCATCTATGCTGTTCCCGGTCACCCCATGGTGGCGGAGTACACGGTACAGCTTTTGAAGCAGCGGTGTCCGGAAGAAGGGATCTCGCTACAAGTCTTGGGGGGAGAAAGCTTTCTGGATCAGGCATTTTTACGCTTTGGCTTTGATCCGATCGATGGATTTCAGCTGCTTGATGCGACCAGTCTCAGCCGCTATGCGCTAAATCCGCAGATGCATACAATTATTGGGCAGGTCTATGATACCTACACTGCGTCAGACCTCAAGATTTCTCTCATGGATACATACCCGGATGAATATCGCGTTGTTGTGGGCCACTCCCTGGGTGTGGCGGGTGCCGAGCAGATCATTGAAGTGCCGCTGCATGAGCTGGATCATGTGAAAGGTTACGGCAATTTGTCGCTTGTTTGGGTGCCGAAGAGCGAAGAGGACGAGGTCCGCTATAGGACTTTTGGCCGATTGCATGAAATTGTGCAAATTCTTCGGAGTCCAGAGGGCTGTCCTTGGGATCGCGAGCAGACGCATGCCAGCCTCCGCAAAAATCTCATAGAAGAAGCTTACGAAGTGCTGGAAACGATCGATGAAGATGATCCTGAGCACATGTGCGAAGAATTGGGAGATTTGCTGCTGCAAGTTATGCTCCATGCCCAGATGGAAGAGGAGATCGGGACATTCACTGTGTATGACGTGATTGCTACGCTGAATGAGAAGCTCATTCGCCGCCATCCGCACGTATTCGGGAACAACAAAGCGGAAGATGCCGATGAGGCACTTGTGAACTGGAATGCGATGAAGGCCGAAGAGAAGCGGAAGAAAGGCATCGACGTGACGAAGCAATCGGTCCTGGACGGCGTTCCAAGAGACTTGCCGGGGCTCATGAAGGCTTTGAAGCTGCAGAAGAAGGCGGCTACTGTCGGCTTTGATTGGTCTGAGCTGCGAGAGGTGCTTGGGAAGCTGGATGAAGAGCTGGTCGAACTGCGTGAGGCTATCGACAATACGTCGGAAGAAGCGGCTCAAGATCGGCTTGAGGAGCTTGGGGATGTGCTTTTTTCTATTGTAAATGTTGCTAGATTCCTCAAAATTGATCCGGAAGAAGCTATTGCGCACACAAATCGCAAATTTATTCAAAGATTTTCATATATGGAAGATCAGCTACGTTTAAAAGGGCTTTCTTTTGAACAAACTGGGTTATCAGAGATGGAAAATTATTGGCAGGAAGCAAAAAAAGTTACAAAACTTCGCTAGTAATAGAAGGAATTTGACGAAAAAAGAAGAATACTAAGTTTGGTGTAAGGTTGAATATGGAAATTTACTAGTAGGGATATTTGAACATCGTTCAAAGTCTCTCAGCTTTGCGAATTTTGGTACATAGAAGACATGATCTTCAACTATTTTTGGGAGGTAACAAATCACATGAACAAAACGGATTTAATCAACAACATTGCAGAAAAAAGCGGACTAACTAAGAAAGACGTAGAAGTTGTACTTAACGGATTCCTTGGTGAAGTTACAGACGCTCTTTCATCCGGAGATAAAGTTCAATTAATCGGTTTCGGAACTTTCGAAACTCGCAAACGTTCCGGTCGTACAGGCCGTAACCCACAAACTGGTAACCCAATCGTGATCGCGGAATCCAACGTTCCAGCTTTCAAAGCGGGTAACAAGCTTAAAGACGCTGTAAAATAATGCGAATTGACAAGTTTTTAAAAGTATCTCGACTGATTAAGCGCCGAACCGTAGCGAAGGACGTGTCCGACCAAGGGCGTGTCTGGATTAACGGCAGAGATGCCAAGGCGAGTACGCAAGTGAAAGTCGGCGACGAATTAGCAATTCAATTTGGTCAGAAAAAAGTGACGATTCGCGTAGAGCTCCTGTCGGAGTCGACCCGCAAGGAAGACGCTGCGAAGATGTACACGCTGGTCAAGGAAGAGGCTTATCAGTCCGAGTAACACGATATAACACCGAATAGTCCAGGATTCCCGGATGAGGGATCTTGGGCTTTTTTTTGGTTCTAAAATAGGACATCCTCCCATATCGTAATGATAGATGAAGGAGGGGTACAGGCCATGATGGAACCCGTTAAAAATACGAACAAACGGCAAGAAATCAAAATGCTGAATCGCAAGCTCTTGGAGATCTCCGGAGTTTTGAACGTAGACAGCTTTGACAGCGAAGAGTTCCTCCTTGAAACGGAAATGGGCTACCTGATGATTAAGGGGCAGAATTTGCACATTAAGAATTTGAGCTTGGAGCAGGGGTTAGTCGCCATTGAAGGACTTATTCAAGAATTATCGTATGTGGATGGAAATACCCAGGAGAAATCCAAGGGGTTTCTTGGTAAATTATTCAAGTGACGCTGAATGTTCAATTCCACACAATCTTCATGATGTTTTTGAGCGGGGTTGCCATTAGCGCGATGTTTGATGTGTTTCGTGTGCTTTCCGGTAAGCTCAGGCTGCCGCGGTGGACGATTCCGCTCGTTGATACGGTGTATTGGATTGTGGCGACAATCCTCGTGTTCCGACTGTTGATTTACAGCAATGAAGGACAAGTTCGCATGTTTATTTTTCTGGGAATGGGGATCGGTATTTGCTTTTATTTTGCCTTCCTCAGCCAAGTTGTGGTTCGTCTGACGCTGTTTCTCATACGAGTTGTCATTGCGATTTACAAGTTTATTGCAAAAACCGTCGAAATTCTTATCATTAAACCAATCATTGGCTTATATCGTCTAACTGTTATAATTTTGGGCTTTTTGCTTGCTGTAGCTATATTCCTTTATAGAATTGTGCTACAATTGCTTTATCCTTTGTGGAGACTACTCCTCTGGATGACTCGGCCTGTGCATAAATATTTCGTGATCCCTGATTGGTTGAAGAAGCTGACGGGCAAGATCGTAACGTTATATCGCAGGTTATTCTCAAAGTAGGAGGAATTCCTATACATGCAGGCTCAAGCAACCGCACCAAACAAGCGCAGCAGTAGTGTAGGCTCAAAGCGAAGACTGCGTTTTCTGATGATCTTTGTTCTCTGTTTTATGAGTTGGGCTGCTGTTAACATTTGGGGGCAGTTCGCTAAGCTTCACGAGAAGAGAAATGCCGTGGCGAATATGGAGCAACAGCTCGTTGATGCGAAGAAGATCAAGGAGCAGACGCAGAAGGAAATCAGTAGGCTTCATAATGATGAATACTTGGATCAAATTATTCGCCGGGATTTTCACTATAGCAAAACGGGAGAGACGCCACTTAGTGTCTCGAAGCAATAAAAGGACTGAAGAAGGGGCGAATGCCGTGTTGACCGTGGTTTCTGCATCGGTTATAATCGGCGTAGCCAGTGTTTTCAACATTTTAAGGGAGGAACATTTTACTTTATGGCAATTGAAGTTGGCACCAAGTTAGAGGGTAGAGTGACGGGGATTACTCACTTTGGAGCATTCGTCGAGCTTGCTGAAGGAGTTACCGGTCTTGTTCACATTTCGGAGATCGCAGACAATTATGTGAAAGACGTTAATGACCATTTAAAGCTGGAAGACAAAGTATTGGTCAAAGTGATTAACGTGGACAAGGATGGCAAGATCGGACTGTCGATCAAGCAAACGATTGACAAGCCAGTTGAGGAAAGACCAGCTCGTCCTGAACGTACAGGTGGCAGCAGCTATCAAGGACGCCCGAGCGGAGATCGTCCAGGCGGCTTCCAAGGTGGTCGTCCAAGCAGTGGCGGAGAACGCAGTGGTCCTCCTAGTGGTGGCCCAGGCGGCGGTCGTCCAGGCGGCGGCGGCTTCAATCGTGGCGGCGGTGGTGGCGGTCGCGGCGGCTTTAACAAGCAGCAAGGCGGAGCAAGACCGTTCTCGTTCGAAGATAAAGTATCTCGTTTCCTTAAAGATAGTGAAGAGCGGATTTCGTCACTGAAGAAGAACACCGAGTCCAAACGCGGTGGTCGAGGCGGAAGAAGAGACTAATAGATGCTTATAATAGAACCACATTTCGCTTAGGCGGATGTGGTTTTTTTATTTTTTCGATGGTTTCTGTACAATGACCAATTATTACAATTCATCGTATGGTCAATTCCAATCGACATGGAGTTACGGGTATCTCCCCCATCTGCGTGGCGAAAGTTCGGGAGGATCAGACTTTTGGATACGCTTTCAGCTAAATAAAGCGAGACACGGCAAGGGCTGGGGGCGGGTGACACGGCTGGCGCGGCTTGTCGGAAATTTCTTTGAATCTATCAACTCATTCTGACAAACTTTCTGCTAGATTGTCTCTATACTAGAGAAACAAATAAGGGAAGAATGGATGGTGTTCAAAGCATGCAAAGAAGAAGCCTAGGAGCGACGATTAGCGGTGGATGGTCAGGAATTTGGCAAAGAGCGAAAACAGGTGCTCACAGTGCGGCAGTGGAAAATCGTTTTGTTCAAGCTTTTGTAGCTAAGAAGTGGTCTTTTCTCCTCATCGTTATGGCATTCCTTCTTGGACGTGCGATGATCCTCGAACAGCTTTCTCCGTTTGCTTTAGCCTTTATCGCGGTTATCTATTTTACGAGGAGAGACATTTTACATTGGGTAGGTATTGCGGCGTTTGCCGGGAGCTTACTGTCCATCAATTCAAATACTGGATATCTCGTTACTGAGATTATCGTTTTCCTGCTTATTCAAAAAGCGCTTGAGAAGTTTGAGCGTTCAGAGCTTTCACTTGCTCCGCTGCTCGTTTTCAGCTCAACCTTCCTGGTTCAGCTTTTTGCAGAGTTGGTCGTATCAAACTTAAGCTGGTATACACTGATGATGCTGTCCGTAGAGGCACTGCTTAGTCTAGTGCTGACACTGATTTTCATACAAGCTATTCCGGTATTCACACTTACCCGTAAAAACTATCATTTGAAACATGAGGAAATCATCTGCTTAATTATTTTATTGGCCTCCGTTATGACAGGGACGGTGAGCTGGGTAATGGGTCCTGTCACCGTGGAACATGTGCTCTCCCGATACTTGATTCTGCTATTTGCATTGGTGGGTGGAGCGCCTTTTGGAGCCTCGGTTGGTGTTATCACTGGGCTTATCTTAAGTCTTGCGAACAGCAACGCCATCTATCAAATGAGTTTGCTTGCCTTTTCTGGTATGTTAGCCGGATTGCTTAAGGAAGGGAACCGGCTCGCTGTTGCCTTTGGTATGCTGCTGGGGTCTTCGATTCTATCGTTCTATATAGGTTCAAGTGCCGATATGATCAACTCCGCGTGGGAATCGCTTGCGGCCGTTACGCTGTTTCTCCTTACGCCGAGGAGCCTGATTCTTACGCTTGCCAAATATGTGCCTGGCACACAGGAGAATCTCAAATCGCAACAGGACTATGCGAAGCGGGTTCGCGATGTGACGGCCAGCCGTGTGGAGCAGTTCTCGGAAGTGTTCCGGCAGCTGTCGCGCAGCTTTAAACAACTAACGACGGATGACGCGGTCAGCCGTAAGGAGGAGGAAGTTGGGCATTTCATGAATGCCGTTGCACAGAAAACTTGTGAATCCTGCTGGAAGAAGAGCCAGTGCTGGGATCAGAAATTTTATCAAACGTATACGTTTATGACGGATATGATGACCAATATTGAGACAAAGGAGAATATGACGAAGAAGCAAATACCCGCGGAATGGAAGAAGGTGTGTAATCGGACGGATCAGGTGCTTGATGTAATGAAGCAGCAATATAGCTTGTACAAGAATGATATGCATTGGAAAAAACAAATTATGGATAGCCGCCATCTGGTCGCAGATCAGCTGTCCGGCGTCTCCCAGGTGATGGAGGACCTGGCGAAGGAAATTAAGCGCGAAGGGCAGGAGTTGTTCCTTCAGGAGGAGCAAATTCGCAATGCGCTGGAGGAGTTGGGCCTATCGATTCATACAATCGACATTATTTCCTTAGATGAGGGAAATATTGAAATTGAAATCATTCATCAATACACGAAGGGCTTCGATGAATGCCGGAAAATCATTGCGCCGCTGCTGAGCGAAATCATCGGCGAGAACGTCGCCGTGATGCGCGAAGAGATGCATGAGCGCGGCGAAGGCTACAGCACGGTCGTATTCGGCTCTGCCAAAGAATACGTGGTCGAGACCGGGGTCGCCGGCGCGGCCAAAGGGGGCGACCTTTTCTCAGGCGACAGCTTCTCCACGGTGGAGCTGGGCAATGGCAAGTATGCCGTTGCGCTTAGCGACGGCATGGGCAACGGTGAGCGGGCGCGGGCCGAGAGCCAGACCGCCCTTAGCATCCTGCAGCAGCTGCTGCAGTCCGGGATGGACGAGAAGCTGGCGATCAAGTCGCTGAACTCGGTGCTGATGCTTCGTTCCTCCGATGAGATGTATGCAACGGTGGATATGGCTTTGATTGACATGTACAATGCCAATACGACTTTCATGAAAATTGGCTCCATACCGAGCTTTATTAAGAGAGGGAACGAGGTGATCTCGATCTCCGCGAATAATCTGCCTGTGGGCATTTTAAGCGAGATCGATGTCGATCTGGTTTCTATTCCTCTCCAATCGGGAGATATCCTCGTTATGATGACCGATGGGATCTATGATGCGCCTGGCCATGCGGTGAATAAGGAGATGTGGATGAAGCGCATGATCCATGAAATTGACACGACCTTGCCGCAAGAGTTCGCGGATTGTTTATTGGAACGAATTTTCCGCCATCATCATGGCGAAATTCAAGATGATATGACTGTCGTTGTGGCTCGCGTAGAGAAGCGGCAGCCGGAGTGGGCGACATTCCGCTGGCCGGGGATTACGCGCATGGAGCGTCCGAAAACGGTCAGCTAGTTAGAAAATGAAGCCGTAACAGCTCATTTGCTGTTGCGGTTTTGGTGTGGGAAAATAAGGGTATTACAGGATTTATAAGAAAGGCGGTATGGCATGTTCAGGAAAGTGCTTTCTCTCGCATGCATCATCCTCGGGGCCTTGATTTTTCTATATCCGGCCTTGAATGACCGGTACGAGAGTTATCAGCAGCAGAAGATTATGAATCAATGGCAGGAAAGTTTGCAGATCATGGATCAGATCTCTACGGAGGAGAGTGAGATTACACAATCTGAGAGTGCGAATCCTCTCATAGGAAAAGTCGAGGCAACTGGCAGTTTGGGTGCTATGGCTCCACTGGATGCCGTGGGGGCTGTTGATTCGGCTGCTACTAATCCCCCTAGTGTAAAGCCAGTGCAGCCTTTGGATTTGCAAGCTGCGCCGAAACCGACACCGCTGCCCAAGAATGTAGAGGGCGTACTTCGTATCGATAAAATCAATTTGAAACTTCCGATCTTGACGGACGCAACGGTAAAGAATTTGAAGGTCTCCGTTGCAAGTATAGCTAATACGGGGAAAGCGGGCGAGGTAGGCAACTATGCGATAGCTGGCCATAGAAATTTGACCTATGGGAAAAATTTTAACCGATTAGATGAAGTTGATCTGGGCGACATCATTCAAGTGGAGACAGGGAGCAAACAGTTCAAATACATCGTGGAGGATAAGCAATATGTCCTTCCTACAGATATTTCGGTCTTAAAGGGCAATGGTAAAGATAAGGAAATAACCTTAATTACCTGCGACCCTATGGTTAATCCGACGCACCGTTTAATTATAAGAGGGAAAATTGTAGAATCATCGGACTAAGTGGATTTTCCTTTCACTTTCGTCCGATGTGGTACAGTTATGACGTATACAATACAGAATGTATCATATAATAACTACATTGATACGTTATGTATTGTATAGCGCGGTATTTTCTGATACATTTTGTATCAAAGGTGAATTGAGTTTTTTTGGTCCACATATGCATAGGAATGGAGGGAATTTATGAAGATGTTGAAGAAGGAATTGAAGCTGCTACTCGTCATTTTGTTAGTCTTCATGCAGTGCTTGTATGCAGTCGGCGTTTCAACCAAAGCGAGCGCGACTGAAATCTCCAATACAGATAACATTTTGGAGAGCGTGACGATGGCTGTTTACAACAGTGCGGGACAAGTCGTGACAGGAAACGTGTACGATCAGGGAGCTAGAGTAAGGCTGGACTATACCTGGTCTTTGCCGGACGGTCATAGTTACCGGGCAGGTGACACCTATACGTTTATGCTGCCAGCGCAATTTTTGTTATTTAATAACGTGGGTGGGTCTTTGACTACCGGTGATGATCAAGTTGGAACCTTTCAAGTGAACAAGGACAGCCGCCAAGTCATCATTACATTTAACAACTTCATTGAGAGCCATGATAATGTGAGAGGGACCCTCACGATCAATACCCAATTTAATAAAAGCCAAATAACTGGCTCGACAACGCAAATTATTACGATACCGATTCAATCGGGAGAAGAGGTTTTTACCCTCATTTTCAGGCCGGATGTTCCTTCTACCATAAGTAAGGCAGGTGTGGCTAACGGTTTTAATGCGAAGCAAATTGATTGGACCGTTGATGTGAACAAGTCGATGGACTCCATTCAACAAGCGGTCGTAAAAGATCCTATTCCTGCGGGGTTGGCTGTGCCTGTTTCTGTTGCGGTTTATTCTCTGGATGTAAAATTGGATGGCACTATGATTTTGGGAGAGTTGTTGGATAGCAGTCAGTATACGGTAAGCACGGACGACAGCATTCTTGCCGTTCATTTTGCTGATAACCCAATTACTCATGCATACAGGATACAATTCGCTACGGCAATTACGGACTCAACCAAGTCATCGTTTGTGAACACGGCAACATTGTCTGGCAGCAACAAGACACCGGTTCAAGCAACTGCTACTGTTGAAGTCAAGCATGGAAGTGTGCTTAAGAAGATCGCAACTGACTACGCGACAGGAACGCAGACGATAAGTTGGGCAATTCAGTATAATTATAATGAGGGCAATATCCCACAATCGGCAGCCTGGTTATCGGACCTATTCAATGAGTCCCAAGAGTTAATAGCCGAATCTTTTCAAATATTCCCAGTCACATTTAATGGGATAGGCGGCGAAGTGTTGGGTAGTGTAGTGCCTTCTACTGAGTATACTTTGACTCCGCAGACGGCCGAGGGTAAAAAGGGATTTAAGCTGCAGTTTCTTCATGATATTTCATCTGCGTATAAAGTAATCTATAAAACGAAGGCAAGTAAGCCTGTTCTGGACAATGGTTCCGTAACCAACACCGTTACTTCAGGTGGCGGAAGCAGCGATACGGTTGTTAAGCCGATTAATCAGGTGGTACTTGTCAAAAGTGACGGGCATATCGATTATAGTACTAAAATAGTTGAATGGAATATTGCGATTAATGGGGACAGCCAGCAAATGAGTCATGTGGTTGTAACTGATACCTTCCCTTACAAGGGTCTTCGCTTTCTTCCAGATACCTTTAAAGTCAAGCAAGGCGCAGGAGTGCTGGATCCATCTGAATATACATTAGACGACTCGGTAGCTCCTGAGGATGGCTTTATAGTAAGATTCAAGAATCCGTTAACCGGACCGGTAACCATTAATTACAAAACAGCATTTAATCTGGAATGGATTCAACCTGCAGGCAGCAAAACAGACTTCTATAATACAGCTCAAATGGCCTGGTTGGATCGTTGGGAAAATGAGCAAACCAAGACAGTGACGGATATTTTTTATACAAGGGACGAAGTCAAGAATAATGGTTTCAAAAGCGGTACCTATGACGCTGCGCACAAGCAGATTACTTGGACAGTAGGGGTCAACTATAATAGTAAGCCCATTGAGCAAGCTGTCGTTGAGGATCTCTTGGAGTCAAATCAAAAGCTCGATGCAGTCACGCTTGCTGTTTATAAGATGGTCATTGCTCCAAATGGGACCACAACATTAGGCAGTGTAGTAGATACTTCTGAGTACGAGTATCAAATTGACGCAGCTAATAAATTAAAACTCTCGTTCAAACAACCTATATTAGGACCGTATTCTATCGTTTTTAAAACGAGTCTGGACGGACAGTTGATTAACAGTACGACAGTAAACAACACAGCCAAACTATTCGATGCGAGTAAACCTGTGTCGAACGATCTGAAAGCGACGGTCAACATCCCACACGGAGGCGAGTACATCAGCAAGAAAGGGTTGCAAAGCGGCGACAAGATTAATTGGACGATAACGATTAATCAAGGACAGTCAACTTTGAATGACGCTTTATTAATCGATACGCCTACTGTAAATCAATTGCTGCTGCTTGATACGTTCCATCTGTTTAAAACGATAGTAGATGTGAATGGCAACGTAACGAAAGGAGCAGAGTTAACCAAGGAAATCGACTATACCTTGGTAATTGAAACGGATGCTGGCGGCAAACAAACGTTCCGCCTGCATTTTGTCAATCCTATTAGCTCCGCCTATATCTTGGAGTACCAATCGCTCATCGCGGCTAACGATAAGGATACTGTTTCCAATAAGGTTATCCTGAGTGGTAACAATGTAACGACAGTGACCAAGGAAACCGTGCAGGATATCATCGTTGGCGTTTCGAGCGGTTCCGGCACAGGTAGCGGTGTAAGAGGCTCGCTCTCCGTGAAAAAGGTGGATGCGTCGAATTACACCGTATTGCTCAGTGGAGCTACCTTCGACTTGTACCGGAAGTCTGACAGGACATTGGATCGGATTGGCACAATGACCACGAATGAAAATGGAGTTGCTAACTTCACCGGCCTGTTGAAGGGCAACTATGTAGTGAAGGAGAGTGCAGCGCCTGCTGGGTACGCTTTGGATGCGAATAAGGAATATCCGGTATCCTTGAGCTCGGGTGAGAATTATTCAATCACGGTAACCAATACGAAATCTACCGTGCCATCTAACCCGCCTACTAGCACGCCAACGGATTCGCCGTCTAGTACGCCGTCTAATCCACCATCCAGCACGCCGACGAATCCGCCAAAACACGATTCATCATCGAATGATCCGGATCCGACTCCGAGTGCTTCAACATCACCGAAGCCAAGTACGTCGCCTGCTCCGTCCGGTTCGCCAAGTCCGGGTCTGGGCACAAGCCCGAGTCCGAGTCCAAGCCCAAGTCCTGGTTTGTCGCCGAGTCCGACGCCTGCTCAATCAAACGGGTCTGCGCCTTCGCTTAGTCCACAGCCAACGACGTTGGATGGTCTCCAGCCGGAGACACTCCCGGTGACCGGTGAGTCCAGTCACACGGCAGTGAAATTATCCGGTTTGGCGCTCATTCTTCTAGGATTCCTCTTACGGAGAAAATGGCGTAAAAATTAAAGTTAATGGAAAGCCTTAACAGCTCATTCGCTGTTAGGGCTTTTTTATATTTTATTCTGATAAATTCTTACATATTTCTTGGCAATTAATAGGAATAAAGTCCTATATTTACTTGCAAGTAGGACTATATTCATGGTTAACTATAAATAGATTCTTTACAGTTAAAAAATGAGGTGAGGGATGGCGAAGGTCGCAAGGAGAATCGTTAAAGTTGGGATTCACAGTATGGGTAGATCAAGCGTTTGAGCTGAGGAAAAACTGAGCAATCGTGCATCTAAGATGAGCGAACAGTATTTGGGCTGCGACAATTATAGTGGAGGTAAATCATGCTGCGTTATCGGAAGAAAATGGCCATTCTGATGTCGCTGATGCTGGTCATCCAGTTAATTGGCGGTATGCTTGGCGCGGTGCAGGCTGCACCATCTTATGCATTTGATGGAACTAAGCTCGATGAGTTTAGTGTAACTGGGTATGATTCAGATCCTAATGATCCGAATGGACTACAAAAGAAAGAATTATCGGAAGCTGTACTAGGGCGCGATACGGAAATTTTGGTCCATGCCCATAATAAAACTCCGGGAACAATGGCCTTTAACGTTGGCGTTGAAGTTGTACTGCCGGACGGTCTTGAACTGGCAGAAGATATGAGTCCCAGTACGGTAGTAACGGATGGCGCAACAGGAACCATTACAGCTTTCTGGAAAGATATCAAAGATATCGCTGCCGGGGAAAGCTTCGATTTTCCTGTAAAAATCAAAGTTTCTAATAACTACAGGAAAGCAAATAGCGGCGGTTTGGTTCCGTTTGGGACTATGTTGACGCCTACGGTTCGGTTATATGCGAGCAGTGATCCCCGCAAGTTATACTATGACGCTGCGCTGCCTACCAAGACGTGGAGCAAAGCCATCAAGGTCACGCCTTTTTCCATCCGACTTATCAATGATGTGAAAAATGTGAAGGGGGCAGGACCAGATGATGCACCTCCTGCAGGAGGCTCAGAGTGGGGAGAGCTTCCTTACAAGATCGAAATGGTTAACAATGCACGGTCATCTACAACGTTCACACTCTTTAAAGAGACAACGGATGCTGCTGTGGAGCACTACGGTTTTACAGGCCAAACCGGAACGCCGACACAAACGGTTACCAGCGGGGTACGAACCATAAACTGGACGCTTCCGGCACTAACCGTGGCAGGCGAGGACGGAAAAGGCAAGAAAACGTTTAGTTATCAGGCGGCCTTTTTGAATGCGGACTCAGGCAATCATATCATGACGCATGGCACGCAGAAGGATGATAAGTTTGACTATTCAGCTACTGTGGACGGTCAAACCTTCACGGGATCTGTGACACAGAAGGTGACGGCTAGAGATATCGTGATTTATAAAGGTGTACAGAAGAAGGCAGGTTCTTCTTCAGCGGGAAGCGAGGTCGGATACGGCGACAGGCTCGTATACACGCTGCGTGTCAAAGTCAATGAGTACGTTCCTGTGACAGGGATCACCGTTAAAGATACGCTGGGCGACGGCCAGGACTTCGTTGATAGTTCGGCAGTAGTTAAGGATGCAACCGGTGCAACAATATCCCGTGATTTCTCGAAAGCGGGTTCAGCGGATGGAACTACAGCCTTAACGTGGACGCTAGGCGATATGAACTACGCAAGTGCCACGGATCGTGAATTTACAATTAATTATGAAGCCACCGTTCGGTCGACCTGGAAGGTTGCTAAATCCGGTGGAAGCAATGTAGTTGCAGCGGACGTCCTTGTCAACAAGGCTGAGGTAAGCGGTGTATCTGTTTCGTCAGGAACGGTTACCGATTCCGATTCAACGGACATTCACGTGACGACGCCTAGTGTTAGTGAAAAAATCGTTAGAGTGAACGATGGAACTACCGTGGGGGGCCAGCCGGTCAATGAGACGAAGCAGGCGGTAACCGTAGGCGACACGGCTAGCTTTAAAGTGGCTTACGACGCTGTGGGACTGCTGGCGAAACAGCACAAAGTCAAGCTTTATGACTATCTGCCTCTCGGCACGATGTATGAAGGCTCACTTAGCACTTATCAAATTAATGGAATAACGCCTACATACGAAGCTGATATGCAAGCTCTCGTGTGGGATTTTGGCAATACGGATCTAGTCGAGGGTCAGGTAAGCCAACTTGCCACCGAGGTAAAAGTGCGGATTCAAAACGACACCAGCTACGTTACCAAGGATAAAGGGGCTAAAAACCTGGTTGTCCTTACTTATGAGAATTCAGAGGGTATTGTTGAAAGCAAGCGTAAAGAAGTTGAATTAGCTTATGTAGAGCCTGATGTGAGCATATCGCGCACAGTGAGCAAAACGACGGACCTTCACGGGAATGAATCCGTTACAA
This sequence comes from Paenibacillus chondroitinus NBRC 15376, assembly GCF_004000765.1. Taxonomy (GTDB): domain Bacteria; phylum Bacillota; class Bacilli; order Paenibacillales; family NBRC-103111; genus Paenibacillus_E; species Paenibacillus_E chondroitinus. Next base: position 46,906 of record NZ_BILW01000033.1, read on the forward strand.
TTACAATCAAGCTAACGAACAATGGATCGACACCGGCCTATCATGTCAAGCTGACGGATAAGTTAGCGGACGGCTTGCAGGACTTGCCGAGTAGTCCAAAATACACACAGACAGGCACTTCAATCAAATTTAATGAAATACCTTCCATAGAACCGGGAGATGCCAACTCGGTGACGCTGACGTATACAGCTCAGCTAATTGATCCAATCGGCGCGAGCAGAGATATTGTGCTGAAAGATGCGACGTGGACCTACTATGGGCAAAGCGACACTTCGGAAGAAGTCATCAATCGTCCTTACACCGGGCAAGAGACGACGACAACCACTATAACAACAGCCGGACCGACGATTACGAAAACCGTTGAGGATACCTCGGGTACGAAAACTTCCTTGAAGCCTGGAGATTGGGTAGTTTACAAGGTGGAAGTGAAAGTGCCGGACCACAACGTGACTTATTCACCATCGGTCGAAATTGAAATACCAAGCAATGAAGATTATGCTGCCACGTATACAGGTTATAATTCCGGAACTCATACAGGGACGGGATCACAAACTGTCGATACGACGACAGCGGGTCTCATTAAAATTGATACCGGAATGGTAGAAGAGCAGGGCGCGACGTATACGTATTATGTTAAAACCACCGTTAAGAAGATTAATGCAGGTACATCGGTAAATGATACGTCTGGCGCAACCTTTAGATGGAAGGCAGAAGCATCAGCAACAACAAAGAAAAGCTTATCCGTTCAAAACACAGAAAAGCCTACGGTGACCATTAAAGCGCCGCAGTTGGAAATCACCTTAAGTCCTGCTACAACATCTATGAAAGCAGGTGACACCCAAGCCTACACTGTCAAGGTGAAGAACAAGGGGCTAAACCCGGCCTATACCTTTACGCCAACAGTAACGCTGCCTGCAGGATTTAGTTTTGATTCTGGAGACGGGGCGGCAACTGGGGTCACGATGACGTTCGCGCAAGTGACGACACTTGCTAGTAATGCCGAGCAAACATACACATTTACTGCCCGTCTTGACAACGTCAAGGGATCGGGATCAACGCAAACAATTCAAGCCTCCACAGGAGACTACTACAGTCTGCCTGATAGTGGCGGTGCCAAGTATGATTACGTGGCAGGTTCAGCTACAGTTGAGGTTCCGCGCGTCACGATTACAAATGTTATTACAGCAACGAGCAGTGGTGATATCACCAAGATTCGTCCAGGTGATACTGTAGACTATCAAGTTAAAGTGACAATACCTGACGGGACGATAGCGTACAACGTTGTCGTTGAAGATGTGGTTGATTCTCTTGGAAGCAACTTTACTTTAACGAACAATACTGGCAATTTTACAATTGCAGGGAATAAGCTCACTAAAGTTTTAAGTAATTCGGAGACGGATGCCTCACTAGGGGCTAGAGTGTTCACGTACACCTTCCAAGCACGAGCGAAGGCAGGTGTTTTTGACTCCACTGAAGTAGTTCCGTACAAAACTACGGCAGTGGCCAAGTGGAATAAGCAAAACGGTTCCGACCCAGCCCAAACGGCTGATGCAGTAACGAGTATTGCCATTATGCAGCCAAAATTAACCGTGGCTCCAGTGGCGATTGCCGATACGAAGTTTTCCAAAACCAACACCGAGATCACAGTTGAGTTTGAACTAAATAACGTTGGGAACGCGAAGGCATACAAGCCTTCCGTGGAAGTTAAACTGCCAAGCGAACTGAACGTGAAGCCAGGCTCGATTTCGGACGGCGGCTCCCTTAGCGGTGGCGACACGCTTACATGGTCGGCGCTCTCTGATCTAGCTGTAAGCGGTAAGAAAAAAGTGACCTTCATAGTCACGACGAAACCAGAAGTTTTACCGGGGACGACAGGGATTACAATTAACGGTAAAATAACCGGATACGAGTCCCGGGAAACAACTCCGGTTGCCATTTACACACCTGTAGTATCCTTGCCGCAGGTACTCTCTGTAGATGTGTTGACGGTATCGGCTTCAATCAAAGAATCGACGAACAACAGCACGACGACAGTGCGCCCTGGGGATGAAGTGACCTATCTCCTGAATTTGGATCAGCCGCTTAATACGACCTCGTATCATGTAAACCTTGATTCGCTGTCAGGGCTTGTCCAACAGGATATCATTTCGGTAGGCAAAATCGTTGGCGGCTCTGTCACTGATATTCCGAAAGTTGGAGATAAGTATCCGCTTGGGTCTATCACGGGAGATGCCAGTCCGACGGACCCGTCCGCGCAGTATCAAATTGTTACAAGGTTGAAAACGGATGGACCGGCAGGCGGCTACTTCGCACAGTTCACGCCGAAGCTTAATTATCAGACAGCGGCTGTTGAAGGCGCGCCTCGAACCATATCGGCCGAGATGCTGTCCGTGAACGTCGTGCAACCTGACATTTCCCTGCTGTTAAGCAGCATCAAACCGGCTCGTCCGGATGGTTCCGTTCCGTTCGATACGGCGAGTGAAGAGCTTCTCTTCACCATGAAGCTGACGAATAACGGGCAAAGTACCGCGTTCAACCCGTTTACGACGATTCAGCTTCCAACGGGCGTTCATATCAGCTGGGCGGATTCTAGGGCTACAGTAAGCGGATCTACCTATAGCTTGACTTGGGAGAGCATGCCGATTCAGCCTGGCAGCAACAGTGAATTACAATTCAAAGTACAGGCGGATAACGCTACCGTGGTTAGCTCGGTATATAGCGTCAAGTATACCTTGAACGAATACTACTCTCTCCCTTCGAAGGGTGGGAAGAAGTATGATGAGCTGGGTTCAAATTTAATCAACGCCATTGTACTTGGGCAGCACACGTTGAATACGGCTCCGGATCAAAGTGTGAAGGCCGGACAAACGGCAACCTTCCCGCACATCGTGACGAATACAGGAGCCGGTGTAGATCTCTTCAAGCTTGAAGTGAACACGCCATTTACTACGGATGTGATCGTTAATGGCCAAGTGGCAGCCACGTGGGCATTCGATCAAGGCCAGTGGAAATGGACCTACCTCTCTCCGGATGTGAATCAAGGCGGCGTCCCAGGCTTCATGTTAAATGCCGGACAGCAGCAGGCGTTGCAGCTAGTCGTTCATGTTCCGGAAGGCACTCCATATGACAACGATCATCCGTATCTGATCGGCCTGAAGGCATCGGCCGCCGAGAGCGGAAAAGAAGAGAGCATTCAAGATAAGTTATACGTTGTTGGGGATCCAATTGACGGATGGGCGGGTAGTCAGCCGCGTTCGCCATGGACAGAACCGGTGCTTGCACCAGGGGATCCATTGAAGCTCTCAGCGGTTAGCTCTAACGATGTGCAGCGAGTGGAAGCTGTTTATATCCATGGCTCCCATTCCGAAATCATTCAATTCGTGCTTACGAATCCGGAAACATACATTACAGATGGCCATAAAGAATGGAAAAACGTGCTGACACGGTTACCGGACGATATTCTGGGTAATCAGACTTCAGAGTCGTTCAAACTAACCTTCAAAGGTTATGATGCGGCAATCGGCGGTCACGACATCCAGACAGATGCACCTAACGGCGCATTAGGCGGCAATAATGGTTTTACAGTGAAAAATGCGATTGAAATTCTTGGTACCATTACAGTTGCAGGAGAACACCGGTCAATCGCCGGCGCTACCGTTACCTTGTACAACGAAGATGCCAGCCATGTGGAAATCGCAAAAACAACAACGGATGCCAACGGTGGCTACAATTTCGGACAACGCAAGGCAGCGCGTTACAGCATCGTGGTACAAGCTGAGAATTACGCAGAGGCAAGCAAAACGTTCTATGCGATACCGAGCACAGTTGGAAGCAACCAAGTTATCGTAGATGCTGAGCTAAGCCAGTATCGCTTAGTCTTAACAGCTGATCCTAGCAGCATTGTCGGCGATGGGAAGTCCACGACTGTTTTAACGGCAGTTGTATTGGATCAAGCGGGTCAACCGCTTTCGAATGTTCAAGTGAACTTCAGTGCTCCAATCGGTACTTTCGTTGGGGGCTCATCGGCTGTCACGAATGAAAAAGGTGAAGCAAAAGTAACGTTCAAGTCTGCCGTCATCGAGGGCATCATCTCCGAGCGGTTCCCGATTCAGGCAGTTGCTGACGACAGTCCGCGCGATCTCCATGCCAAAGCGCAAATTATCATGACGTTTGAACCGGCTAGCATTGTCGGGATTGTTACTGAGATGATCGATGGCGTTGTAACACCGGTTAATGGAGCTCATGTTGTCATTACGGCTAATTTTGACGGGAATCCCGGGGTCGACTTTACTGGCGATGCTTACACGGTTACGAAAGATACGTACCAAGGCTATTACAAAATCGCGATCCCTCGCGGAGGCGTCGATTATCAAATGCAAATTACGAAGCCTGTTCAAATCGGCGGACAAACCCAACTTATCACCTACACACAAACGATAACGGCAGGTGTTGTTTCCGGTACAGGACATGAAGAATTTATGCCTTCCAAAGGGGCCAGCGGTCTTATTGCAGTAGGTAACGACAATCAGAGTGTCGGTGTGTTTCCTGCGGACATGACGAACAAAATGAGAGTTCGCTTGTTAGATGGCTCAAATCATGAAATTTCGAATGCTCCGCTTCAAGCCAACGGAACGTTCAGTATGAATGGCCTGACGCAAGGCGAATACAGGATGGAAATTAGCTACGAAGTAGAGCCGGGCGTATTCATTGTGCTGAATGAGAATGCGCAAGGGGAACTGTCTAAGCTGAAAATCAGCAGCGATGGCGAACTGAACATTGCGCTTGAGCTAATCGACCCTTATGGTAAAGTTACGGATGCCATGACGGGGGAAGTAATCGAAGATGCGCATGTTGAACTGTACTATGCAGATACGCCTAGAAACGGAATTAATGGAAAAACTAAACACACTATGGTACCACTTCCTGTTCTCACAGGCTTTGCGCCAAACGATAACAAGAACCCGCAGAATACAGATGCAGCCGGCGATTACGCTTATATGGTCTTCCCGACATCGGATTACTACATCCGAGTCACGAAACCGGGGTATGTGACTTACATCAGTCCGACGATATCCGTGGAATATGCAATCGTTAAGCACGATTTGCAAATGCAGCGGGAATCAACATCAGACAAAGGCAATGGCGGCTCTGTCGGAGGCAGTATTGTTCTGCCGGGTCAAACAGACTTGTCCGTTCATTTATTTTCGGATAAAGCCAATTATGGTGAAGGACAAGAAATCACGTTTACGGTTGAATACAGCAACAAAACAGGCACATTAGCGCAGGTAGTTAACATTAGCGCACAAATTCCAACCTACACGACGGTCGCTGACGCAGCAGGCGGATCCGTGAACGGAAATACGATCACGTGGGCGATCGGTGATTTGGCCGCCAATGGAAAAGGGTCGTTGACCTACAAAGTGAAAGTGTTGTCCAACGCTCTTCCCAAAGCGGAACAAAACGTAACGAACGAGGCATCGATTTCAAGTAAGACAACGCTCGTACATCTGGAAGACGATAAGTCCACGCTTCAAGTGATGTTGTTCTCGAACCGTTATGAGAATAGCAAGCACACCAGATATATCATGGGATACCCTGATCTGGAATTCAAACCGCTGCGCAATATTACCCGCGCTGAAGTTGCGGCGATTTTCGCAAGGATCATGGATCTGCGCAGTACAGTGAAAGGGGAAGTACTCTACCCGGATGTGCCAATCGCTTATTGGGGCAGCGAGTACATTGAGGCTGCTACGAGAGCCGGCTTGTTTGGCGGGTATGAGGATCGATCGTTCCGGCCGGATACCGCAATTACGCGTGCTGAGCTATCGGCTGTCATAGCCCGTTACCTGAGCCTGAAAGCAGATGCATCCAACAATCTTCATTTCAATGATATTTCTGCGCACTGGGCGAAGAATGAGATCGAGGAGATTTACCGTTATCACATCATCAACGGATATCCGGACGGCTCCTTCCAACCGGGGCAAGCGATGATTCGCTCAGAAGCTGTGACGATGATTAATCGTCTTCTGCACCGCGGTCCGTTGAAAAACGCCAGTCAGTCTTTCCCTGACGTCTCCCCGTCTTATTGGGGCTTCGAGCAAGTAGAGGAAAGCGCCAATACGCACGAGTACAAACGCAATGAAGACGGCTCAGAAACATTAACCAAGTTGATACCTGAGCCACTCTGGTAATGAAAATAGAGGCAGGAGCCCCTCGGGGTATCCTGCTTCTTTTCTTTCTATTCCAGGTGATTAGAGCCTCTCGAAAATGGAAAAACTAGGAGAAGAACTGCTAGAGAGCAAATTTTCCTTATGTCAGGGAGGCAATGGTTATGATGAAACAGATTTTGTTAATTACAGATGGATGCTCGAATGTTGGCGTGAGTCCTGTTATAGCGGCTGCACAGGCGCATACAGAAGGTGTAACTGTGAATGTCATAGGTGTGGTCGACCAAGGGGAGTTAGGCCTGTTAGGCACGGAGGAGATTCGTGAGATTGCCGCTGCAGGCGGGGGGATGAGTCGGATTGTCAATTCGGTCCAGCTGTCCCAAACCGTTCAGATGATGACGCGTAAAACCGTAACAACAACGATACAGCATGCAGTAGGCAAAGAATTGCAGAGCATTCTGGGGATTAATCAATTAGAGCAGCTTCCGCCTGAGAAGCGGGCAGAGGTCGTGCAGGTGATCGATTCCATGAGTGAAACTACTTCCCTTCGCGTAGCGCTTTTAATAGATGCTAGTGCTAGTATGAAGCCCAAGCTTGCAGCAGTGCGGGAAGCTATTCATGATCTTCTGCTAAGTCTCAGGGCTCGCAGTGGCAAAAGTGAATTAGCTGTGTTCCACTTTCCGTCAACCAAAACAAGGGATCAAGAGCTGGAGATGGATCTCAACTGGACGAATCAGCTTGCAAATTTAGACAAGATGTTCTATAAAATAAACATGAAGGGTACGACTCCGACGGGTCCGGCGCTCCTGCAGACGCTGCAGTTCGTGACGGAGAAGCCTGTCGCACCAACTACCGAGGATGGGATGCTGAGTGACTACGTGGTATGAGGAAGCTTTCCGTCCAGGGACAGAAATCCAAGGCAAATGGAACGGCCGCAGTTATGTGGTCGAACGTTTATTAGGTGCTGGCTCTAACGGTGTTGTGGTTCTCGTACGAAGAGGAACGGCCAGATTTGCTTTGAAAGCAGGACACGAAACGGTTGACCATCAATCGGAGATTAACTCGCTTCTCGCCATATCCCTCACAGATACATCCTTTAAGAACTTCTTAATCGATGCGGATGATATGCAGGTACGCGGGAAAGAGATCTCTTTCTATGTCATGCGATATATTGATGGAATGACAATCTCTCATTTTATACATAAGCGTGGGCAGGATTGGATCTATGTTATTGGCTCTAACCTGCTCAGAAAGCTGACGGAGATCCATAAGAGCGGTTATGTGTTTGGGGATTTGAAGATTGAGAACATGATCGTATCCAAGTATGGCGATGTGGACCTCATTGATTTCGGCGGGGTGACACCCAAGGGCAGAGCGATTAAGCAACTGACGGAAGTGTACGATCGCGGCTATTGGAAGATGGGGGAGCGGGTAGCGGAAGAGAGCTATGATTTATTTTCATTTGCCATTTTACTTTTAAAATCGCTCGATCAGCGCAAACGCTTCACGGCAATGAACAAGATGCTTCCTCAAAACAGAGATGTGGATCAGCTTATGGTCATTATGCGGGAAAATTCAGCAGCTGCCCAGATCGCGCCATTTCTTCAAAAAGCATTGAGAGGCGAGTTTACTACGTCGCAGGAAGCTTTTCATTATTGGAAAAAACTTATTTCGGGTAAAAAGCTTACACAGCCCGCTCTGAAAATGCCGTGGCTCAAGATTTGCTTCGCGGCCTCCATTTTTATTTTTGCAGCTACTGTTTATGTTTATTGGCCGAATTAATAACTAGGGAACATGCAAGTCGGAAAGGAAGACAGTATGGAAATCGATCTTGTCGCCAAGGTGCGGCAGCGAGTGACCGAAGAGAAGTTGGCGGATTCGGGAGATGTCGTCGTCGTCGCAGTTTCAGGAGGACCTGATTCCGTGGCGCTGCTTCATGTCCTTTTTGCGCTGATGCCCGGTTTCAACTGGAAGCTGGTCGTCGCTCATGTGAATCATCAGTTCCGGGGTGCGGAGTCGGATGGGGAAGCCGAGTTTGTGATGGAGTTGGCGAAGAAGCTGGGTCTACCTTGTGAAATTGGCGTCATCGATGTACCGGCTTATATAGAGGAAACGGCGTTGAATGGGCAAGCAGCCGCGCGAGAGAAACGGTATGAATTTCTTCATCAAGTTGCTGAAGATTATGGTGCTCAGCGAATTGCATTCGCGCATCATGCCGATGATCAAGCTGAAACAGTCATGATGCGAATCCTTCGAGGAACAGGCCCGTCCGGGCTTGTCGGGATGCCGGAACGCAGGCGAGAAAAAAAAGTGGAACTGATTCGTCCTTTCCTACGTATATACAAATCAGATATTGTGAATTATTGCGCTCAGCATCATATTACTTATTGTAAAGACAGCAGCAATGAGCTGCGGAAGTACTTTCGTAATCAAATTCGGCTGGATGTTATGCCGATGCTGAAGCAGTACAATGAACATCTGCCGGAGTCGCTGAATCGATTGACGGATATGATGCGCGCTGAGGATGATTATTTGGCTGGGGAGACCGAGCGGGTTTTACGCCGAATAGTGACTTTTCAGGAAGCGGCTTGCCGGCTACAGAGGAGTGATTTCAGCGGACTTCACGTTGCTTTACAAAGGCGTTTGATTAAATTAATATTAAACTGTCTTTGTTTGGGAATGGACCGGCTGGAATTTAACCGGATTGAAAGTATCCGCGAGCTGATCTTGCAGGATCAGGTTTCTAATCAAGTACTGCAGGTGGATGATGCCCTTTATATTGTGAGAGAATATGAAGCCATTCAATTTCAGGCATCTGCTCCCTCGCCGAAGCCTTATGCTTATGCGATCGGATCTGATACGGATGTACTGAACCTGCCGGAAATAGAAGCCAAACTGCTTTGCTCATGGATGCCTGTCAATTCGCTAGAGACAGCAGCTTTGCTCTCATCCGCAACGGACGTATTTTTGGATCTGGATCAACTTCAACTGCCGCTAGTTCTTCGAAGCCGCAGGTCAGGAGATCGATTGGAACCGTATGGTTTAAACGGGTCCAAAAAGGTAAAAGATATGTTCATTGATGCCAAAATGCCGCTAAGCCGGCGTGAGGTCATCCCGTTACTGGTCGATGCTTCCGGACAAATCCTCTGGATTGCCGGCTTTCGTAGGTCCAAGCACGCTCTTGTTGGTCCCGATACAGAACGTGTGCTTCATCTGAAGCTCGTGCTGAAGTAACATGCGTAAATTTCGTTCTTCTAGAATGTAAATTTATAAGGATTCATAATATAAACTAGGGGGTTCATCCTTGTACAGCGACATTCAAGACGTTCTTTACAGTGAAGAACAGATTCAAGGGAAGATTCAGGAATTAGGAGAGCAACTCTCCAAAGATTACGAAGGCAAGAATCCATTGGTCATTTGCGTACTTAAGGGAGCTTTTATTTTCATGGCTGACCTAGTGAAGCAAATTAAAGTGCCATTGGAACTCGACTTCATGGCCGTTTCGAGCTATGGTCAATCCACGAAGTCATCCGGTGTCGTCAAGATTATCAAAGATCTTGATGTTCCCGTAGAAGGACGGCACATTCTTATCGTGGAAGACATTATCGATAGCGGGTTAACGCTGAGTTATCTGATAGATGTGCTAGAGCGACGCAATGCGAAGACGATTTCGGTCGTTGCGCTGTTTAATAAACCGGCACGCAGAACCGTTGAACTCGAACCTGATTACGCAGGTTATGTGCTTCCAGATGAGTTCGTTGTCGGATATGGTCTGGATTATGCAGAGAAATACCGTAACCTTCCATTTATCGGCATATTGAAACCAGAGATTTACTCAACCTAATGTCATATCTCCGGGCTTCTTCATTGCGGTTATGTTGTAGTGCTTTACCGGGATATGGTAAAATAATAAAAGTGTGCCGTTCGAGAGGAGGCTTGGGATGAATCGAATTATCCGGAATACCGGTTTTTATTTACTTATATTTTTGGTAACAGTAGGTATCGTCCATTTCATCAGTACCCAAAACGAACAAAAGGAATTAATTACTTACGATAAATTCCGCCAAGCGGTTGTTAACAAAAATGTGGAATCCGTAACCCTCAAGTTCGATGGATACACGTATTTGATTAAAGGTAAGTATATTAATCCTCCAAGCGGAGCGGATAAGAAAAGTTTTGAAACGCATGCTCCGTACGAGCAATTGGTCGTTCAACTGATCGAAGCCAATGGTGTTCCTTCAGAAACGTATGAGACAATGGAGCGGGATAGCGTCTGGATTAGCTTCCTGACCTCTATCATCCCATTCGTCATTATCTTCATCTTGTTTTTCTTCTTATTGAACCAAGCGCAGGGTGGCGGCGGCAAAGTGATGAACTTCGGCAAAAGCCGTGCCCGCTTATATAATGAGGAGAAGAAACGTGTCACATTCGAAGATGTGGCCGGTGCGGATGAAGAGAAACAAGAGCTGGTCGAAGTTGTTGAATTCCTCAAAGATCCAAGGAAATTCGCAGCAGTCGGCGCAAGAATTCCTAAAGGGGTTCTGCTCAATGGTCCTCCGGGAACAGGTAAAACATTGCTTGCACGGGCAGTTGCCGGTGAAGCAGGCGTTCCCTTCTTCAGTATTTCCGGTTCTGACTTCGTAGAGATGTTCGTCGGTGTCGGCGCATCCCGTGTTCGTGACTTGTTCGAGAACGCGAAAAAGAACTCGCCTTGTATCATTTTCATTGATGAGATCGATGCAGTCGGTCGTCAACGTGGCGCCGGATTAGGTGGCGGACATGACGAACGTGAGCAAACCCTCAATCAGTTGCTAGTTGAGATGGACGGGTTTGGCGCTAACGAAGGTATTATTATCGTCGCGGCAACGAACCGCCCTGATATTCTTGACCCTGCCTTATTGCGTCCAGGCCGTTTTGACCGTCAAATCACGGTTGACCGTCCGGATATTAAAGGGCGCGAAGCTGTACTGAAAGTACATGCGCGCAATAAACCGCTTGCCAAAGATGTGAAACTGGACGCTTTGTCCCGTTACACGACTGGATTTACAGGCGCAGATTTAGAGAATCTATTGAACGAGGCGGCTTTGATTGCTGCTCGTCGTAACCGTAAAGATATTTCGATGGCTGAGATCGAGGAAGCTTTTGACCGTATTATTGTTGGTACGCAAAAGAAAAGCCGGATTATCAGTGATGCTGAGAAGCGTATTGTCGCCTATCATGAAGCCGGACACGCAATCATTGGTTATCATGCGGAAAATGCAGATATGGTGCACAAAGTGACGATCGTTCCGCGCGGACGCGCTGGCGGTTACGTGATGATGTTGCCCAAAGAAGGCGAAGACCGCATGATGCAGACGAAGAACGAGCTGTTGGATAAAGTAACTGGACTCCTTGGTGGTCGTGTTGCCGAAGAATTATTTATCGGTGAGATTGGCACAGGGGCTTACAGTGACTTCCAGAAGGCTACAGGCATCGTCCGCCGCATGATTATGGAATACGGGATGAGCGATAAGCTTGGACCGATGCAGTTCGGCAGCTCCCAAGGTCAAGTGTTCTTAGGCCGCGATATTGGCCATGAACAAAACTATAGCGATGCGATCGCTTATGAGATTGACCAAGAGATGCAAAGCTTTATTCGCACTTGTTATGACCGTGCACGCGCCATTCTTACGGAGCATGCCGATCAAATGCATCTCGTAGCCAAAACGCTGCTTGAGAAAGAAACGCTTGATAAAGATGAAATTATTGAGCTTTTGGAAAAAGGCAAGCTGAATGCCGGCGGGATCGACGAGGACGTTAAAGTGAACATTCAACCGCAAAGCAAAGAGAATGAAAGCAATAAATTAGAATTCGAAAAAGAGAAAGATCCGAATTCGGAACAATCCGAAGAGTAACAAGCAATGGCAACTCGTAAATCCGGTGTACACGTCAGGTGTACCCGGATTTTCTGCTTATTTCGGCTTTTTTACGCATTGACAGGGGATGCTGGAATGTGTAAATTAGTTGTAAATCTCTAATTTTAACTAGCTTAGATCATACTACTTTTAGATAGTTAAGAAGTACACTTTACATCCCAGACAGGGGAGGAAGCATCCATGGAAGCTTTAGCACTACAGCGTAAAGCGGAGCAGAACCGAGAGTTGAAAGAGCGGTTGCTTCAATTGAAGAAAGAACGGAATGCTATTATTCTTGCTCATTATTATCAGCGTGACGAAGTTCAAGAAGTTGCCGATTTCCGGGGGGATTCCTTTTTGCTAGCGCAAAAAGCGGCACAAACAGATGCAGATGTGATTGTTTTTTGCGGCGTCCACTTCATGGGAGAAAGCGCTAAAATTTTGGCGCCGAACAAAACCGTGATTATTCCGGATGAGCGTGCAGGCTGCCCGATGGCGGATATGGTCAATGTTGAGGGTCTTCGTGCTTTGAAGCGCCAACATCCGAAAGCTAAGGTCGTTGCCTACATCAATACATCAGCCGATGTTAAATCAGAAACAGATATTTGTTGTACCTCTGCAAATGCCATAAATGTTATTAATTCCGTCGATTCGGATGAGATCATCTGGGTACCGGATAAAAATTTGGGCGACTATGTATCAAAATTCACAAGCAAAAAAGTGATCATCTGGGAAGGTTATTGTAATACGCATGATATGCTGACAGTCAAAGATGTAGAGGAAATGAAAGCGCAATATCCAAATGCGCAATTTGTTGTACATCCGGAGTGCCGGCCAGAAGTCGTGAAGTTGGGCGATTTCGTGGGAAGCACGACAGCGATTATTAAATATTGCAAAGAATCAGACTGCAAGGAGTTTATTGTCGGGACGGAAGATGGGACAGGGTACCAATTACGCTTGGATAGCCCGGACAAACAATTCCACTTTGCAACCAAATACCTGGTTTGCCCGAACATGAAAGTAAACAACTTAAAGAAAATTGTGAAATGTTTGGAGACCATGCAACCAGAGATTTATGTACCGGAAGATGTAGCCGATAAAGCAAGATTGTCCTTAGAGCGCATGTTACAAGTAAAGTAGCATGCGCTACTCTCTTGTTTACTTGAAAGAACGCATCAAATCATTTTTGTAAGTTACCCTCGTGAAGAAACAGAGTCTTACTTTTTCCGATTCTGTTTCTTGGCGAGAATACATGGTGAAGATCGGGTGAGCGGCATGATTCCTAGATACCTCGTAGATGTAGACTTAAATTCCATTCCTCATGTACATACAGATGTGATTGTGATTGGCGCAGGTATTGCAGGATTATTTACGGCTCTACGCGCTAGTGAAAATAAGAAAGTTCTGATGATTACGAAGAAATCTCTCCTCGACAGCAATACGCGTTATGCACAAGGCGGGATTGCAGCTGTTATTTCGGACGAGGATTCACCTGAATATCATATGCAGGATACTTTGATCGCCGGCGCCGGCCTCTGCTCACCAGAGGCTGTTGATGTTCTTGTTCACGAAGGTCCTAACGGTGTACAGGATTTGATTCAAATGGGAACTCAGTTCGATCTGGAAAACGGAGAGTTCGCTTTGACGAAGGAAGGGGCTCATAGCCAGCGACGCATTTTGCATGCGCATGGTGATGCTACCGGCGCTGAAATTGTACGAGCCCTATCGGAGCGCACGAAGCAGGATCCGAACATCGAAATCTGGGACGATCACTTCGTGATCGATCTGATCACGCAAGATGGCGAGTGCTACGGTGCACTCGTGCAGAAGCCGGGCGGCCAGCGGGTTTTTGTCCGCGGCAACGCCACGATCCTTTGCTCGGGTGGTGCGGGGCAGCTGTTCCGCTACACCACCAATCCCGATATCGCGACAGCTGATGGCATCGCGATTGCTTACCGCGCCGGTGCGCAAATACAGGATGTGGAATTCGTACAATTCCACCCTACGGCGCTGTGCTATCCTGGCGCTCCGCGCTTTCTGATCTCCGAGGCGGTGCGCGGCGAGGGGGCTTACCTTCGCAACATAAAAGGTGAGCGCTTTATGGAAAGATACCATCCACAGCTGGAGTTAGCGCCTAGGGATGTTGTGGCTCGCGCTATCGTCGACGAGATGGAGAACTGCAAGTCAACTTTTGTATACATAGATATTACACATGAATCTGAGGAACTAATTAAACATCGGTTTCCAACGATCTATGAGTATTGCTTAAATTATGGTTTGGATATGAGCACGGACTGGATCCCGGTTGCTCCCGCAGCCCACTATATGATGGGTGGTGTGAAGACGGATTTGCACGGTGAAACGCATGTTCGTCGACTTTTCGCCTGCGGGGAAGTGTCTTCTACAGGTGTACATGGCGCTAACCGCTTGGCGAGCAACTCGTTATCGGAAGCGATCGTCTTCGGCAGAAGGATTATCGAGCGTATTCAAGAGCTGCCGGCTCTGGAAGGCGACATTCAAATCCGTGCGGAGTCCGAAGCGCCAAGAACGGAAATTCCGAATCAGGCTGTTGTCGAAAAGAAGCTGAAGCTTCAGAAAGTCATGCTGCGTTACGCTGGACTGAAGCGTTCGGCTAAAGGTCTGCAAAAAGGCTATGATGAACTATCCAGACAGCTTTCTATCTTTGATTCCTTGATGACGAAACGTGAAGATTATGAGTTTGCTAATTTACTGAACTGTGCATTGCTTACGACAACAGCGGCTTTGGCGCGTGAGGAAAGCCGCGGCGGACATTACCGGGAAGATTTCCCGGAACGGGATGATCGTGACTGGAAGAAGCATATTGTTTTTAAGCGCGGGGAAGATAGCATAGAGGAGTGGATTTAATATGCTGGATTTAAACATGGAACTTATTCGTAAACAGATTCGGCTTTGGTTAGAAGAAGATATTGGCACCGGTGATGTCACGACTCTGACAACGATCCCTTTGGACCATGCGTCCAAAGGGATTATCCACGTCAAAGAAGACGGAATCATCTGCGGTTTGCAAATTGCGCGTGAAGTTTTCGCTGTCGTCGATTCCTCGCTTCATTTTGAAACAAAAGTCGCAGAAGGATCGTCAGTTAATAAAGGGACAATTATTGCTGAAGTGGAGGGCAACACGCGAAGCATCCTGCTTGGCGAACGTTTGAGCCTTAACCTCATGCAAAGATTATCCGGTATTGCGACCAGAACGCGGGAGTTTGTTAACGCCCTGGAGGGTTTGCCGACCAGACTTGTTGACACAAGGAAGACGACGCCGGGCCATCGTCTGCTTGAGAAATATGCCGTTCGCGTAGGCGGCGGTCATAATCACCGTTTCGGTCTTTATGATGCTGTTATGATCAAGGATAACCACATCAAGGGCTCTGGAGGTATCACACAGGCTATACAAGCGGCCAGGAAGCAGATCCCCCACACCATGAAGATTGAGGTAGAGGTCGAAGATTTTGACCAACTGCATGAAGCGTTATCTGCCCAGGCTGACATTATCATGTTGGATAATATGGCGCCGGCAAAGATGAAGGAAGCTGTTTCCATAATTAAAAGCAAAGCTCCGCATATTGTAGTAGAAGGATCAGGATCTGTAACGGTTCAAACCATTAAAGCTATGGCTGAGTCGGGCGTAGATGTGATCTCGGTTGGACGGTTGACCTACTCGGTTGCAGCGCTGGATATTTCACTTGACCTTAATGAACGGAAGGGGACAGCGTTATGATTCTCGTGATCGATGTAGGGAATACCAATATTGTGCTTGGCCTCTACAAAGAGCGTACACTCCTGCACCATTGGCGGGTGAGCACGAACCGTTCTGCTACCGTTGATGAGTACGGCATGCAGTTGCATAGCCTTTTTCAACACTCAGGGATTAAATTCAGCGAAGTGGAGGGCGTAATCGTCTCTTCCGTTGTTCCTCCGCTCGTTAGCGTGATGGAAAGCCTTTGTAAGCATTATTTGAAAAGAACGCCATTTACCGTAGGTCCCGGCATTAAAACGGGATTGAATGTACGGGTAGACAATCCCAAAGAAGTTGGGGCGGATCGTATTGTAAATGCGGTTGCTGCTCTTGAATTATATGGAGCTCCTTGTATTATTGTTGATTTCGGCACGGCGACAACCTATGACTATATTGATCCAAACCAGCAGTTAGTGGGATGTGCGATTGCACCGGGCATCGGTATCTCCACAGAAGCGCTGTATCAAAAGGCGGCGAAACTTCCGCGCATTGAGCTTGTGAAGCCGAAAAGCGTAGTCGGCAAAAATACGGTAGCTGCTATGCAGGCCGGGATTATTTATGGTTACGTAGGTCAGGTTGATGGGATTGTAGAACGTGTAAAACAGGAGTTTAATGTAAATCCTACCGTCATAGCAACGGGGGGGCTTGCGGAATTGATCTCCAGTGAGTCCCGTACGATTCAAATCGTGAATCCTCTGCTGACACTGCAAGGTTTACAAATGATTTATGAGAGAAATGCATAAGCTGTTTAAGGAAAGGACGTAACATGGGCGATTATTTAATTCGAGGAACGGCCCTTCAGGGAAGAGTTCGTGCTTTTGCAGTACAAACCACCGACCTCACAGATGAACTTAGCCGAAGACATCAAACGACCCCTACCGCCACTGCGGCGTTAGGAAGAACGGCAGCGGCCGGTCTTCTTCTGGGAGCTATGCTCAAAGGTGAGGAGCATCTCATTATTCAAGTCAAAGGAGACGGTCCAATCGGGCAGATTGTGGTCGATGCCAATGCCAAAGGCGAGGTGCGCGGTTATGTGGATAATCCGCTGGTTGACCCTCCCCTCAAAGCGAATGGCAAACTCGATGTTGCCGCTGCGGTCGGAACGGACGGCTTTTTGTACATAACCAAAGATTTAGGTCTCAAAGAACCTTACAAAGGCAGTACTCCGATCATTTCCGGAGAATTAGCGGAAGATTTCACCTACTATTTTGCGAAGTCGGAACAGACGCCTTCAGCTGTAGCTCTTGGTGTTTTGGTAAATACCGATCATACCATCTTGGCAGCGGGTGGATTCGTCATTCAACTGCTTCCTGGATTAAGCGATCAGGAGATTAGTGAAATTGAGGAGATACTCTCACGTATCCCTTCCTTTACAACCATGCTCGGCAGCGGATTAACCCTGGAAGGAATTTTGCAGACGGTATTGCCTTCTTTTCAAACACTCGATCAGATGGATGTTATGTTCCGCTGCAAATGCAGCCGGGAAAGGATTGAATCGACACTCATTTCCCTGGGGAAAGCGGAGCTTCAAGAAATTCTCGAGGATGAAGGTTTCGCCGAAGTTGTGTGTCATTTCTGCAATGAAGCCTATCGTTTCGACGAAGAAGATTTGCAACGGATGATTGATCTGTAGATCAGCAGCATTATGGAAATGAAGAGGAGTCAGGATGCAGAACGTAAAGCGATTGTGGGGAGTCATCATTCTGATGGCCGTATGTATTCTCGTGCTCGCATCCTTGCTGATCACTCATACTATGAACCAATCAGAATCGAGTCACCCAGCGGATCCTGAGCAGCAAGGCGAGCAGAACCATGAGCAGGTCGTAGCCAAAATTGGAAGTCGGGAAGTTACGCGGCAAGAGCTTCAAACAGCGTTGGAACAACATTATGGTGCAGAACTGTTAGGTCAGCTGTTGGATCGTGAAGTGATACGTCTGGAGGGCAACGAGACGGGGACTGCGATTGCAGATGCGGAGATTGCACGTGAGTTGAAACGAATGCAGCAGGGATATGAGAGTGAAGAACAATTTTATACCTCTATGCAAAATCAGTTGGGGCTATCCCGGCAAGAAATCAAAGAGGACGTCACGAATAAACTGCTTTTGGAGAAACTCGCCACCAGCCATATTCAAATAACGGATGCTCAGGTGGAATCTTATGTCCAAGCGCATCCTGACGAATTTAAGCAGGAAACCGAGTATAACATCCAGCAGATTATTGTTTCTACTAAGGATCAGGCGAACAAGGTGATTGCCGCGCTGGCGAAAGGCGAAAGCTTCGAAATCCTGGCTAGAGATCGCTCCCTGGATGACGCGACCAATAATTCGGGAGGGGACCTCGGTTGGATTGAGGGTGATGACCCTTTTGTGGCAGCGCCCGTTCTCGAAGCTGCGAAATTGCTGAAGGCTGGGGAAGTCAGTAAGCCGGTACCGGTAACGCAAGGATTTGCCGTAGTGAAGCTGAAAAGCAAGCGCGACAAAGAAAACCCGGATCAAGCGTTTATTCGCGAAAATGTGCGCAGAGAGTTGGCGCTGCAGGAAGCTCCGCCGCTTAAAGATTACATTTCGCAGCTTCGGACGAAATGGAAAGTAGCTGTTATTGCTCCGCAGTTTAAGTAGGCCGGTGAAAATGTGGTTGACAACGCGTGGGTGCATTGATAAGATTAAATGTATAATACCGACTAATTAACTCGGAAATCATCTATTACTCAATCTGGAGGGGAACTAGCAATGGCAAGATTAGTACAAAGCATTACGGATTTGATTGGAGATACACCGCTTGTTCGTTTGAATCGTGTCGTTCCGGAAGGAAGCGCAGAGGTTTATGTTAAATTGGAGTATCAGAACCCTGGTGCCAGCGTTAAAGATCGTATTGCCATCTCCATGATCGAAGTGGCTGAGCAAGAAGGCAAACTTAAGCCTGGTGATACAATCGTTGAGCCAACTAGCGGTAACACAGGAATCGGAATTGCATTAGTTGCAGCAGCTAAAGGATATAAAGCGATTCTGGTTATGCCAGAAACGATGTCATTAGAAAGACGCAACCTGCTTCGTGCTTACGGTGCGCAGCTTGTTCTTACTCCGGGAGCAGAAGGAATGAAAGGTGCGATCAAACGTGCGGAAGAACTGAAAGCAGAGAATCCTTCCTACTTCATCCCGCAACAATTTGAGAACCCGGCTAACGTGAAAGTTCACCGTGAAACAACAGGTCCAGAAATCGTGGAAGCAATCAAAGGTCACGATGGCAAATTGGATGCTTTCATTTCCGGTATCGGTACAGGCGGTACGATTTCAGGCGCTGGCGGCGTGTTGAAAGAAAACTTCCCTGATATCAAAATTTATGCGGTAGAGCCTGCGGCTTCCCCGGTTCTTTCCGGCGGTAAACCAGGTCCTCACAAAATTCAAGGTATCGGTGCAGGTTTTGTTCCTGGCATTTTGAACACAAACATTTACGATGAAATCATTGCGGTGGAGAACGAAGATGCTTTCGAAACTTCCCGTCGTGTAGCCAAAGAAGAAGGTATTCTTGGCGGTATTTCCTCAGGCGCAGCGATTTTCGCAGCTTTGAAAGTGGCCAAAGAACTTGGAGCTGGCAAACGTGTCGTAGCGATCGTACCAAGTAACGGTGAGCGTTACCTGTCTACGCCGCTTTACCAATTCGAAGAGCAATAAAGTTGACCTTCATTCAATTAAGTAAGCCTCAGCTCTTGCAGCTGGGGCTTTTTTTCTGTGATAGGTTGGAGTATACTAATGGACAACTAATCTTCGGATATTATTGAAAGGAGGGGCAATCATGATAATAACAAGCCTAGAGCAGTGGCGTAGTTGGTCCTCCGCGTATACCATGCTGCCTTACGTCGTGAAGCTAAAGCTGGGCGAAGA
This sequence comes from Paenibacillus chondroitinus NBRC 15376, assembly GCF_004000765.1. GTDB lineage: Bacteria > Bacillota > Bacilli > Paenibacillales > NBRC-103111 > Paenibacillus_E > Paenibacillus_E chondroitinus. The sequence goes on from NZ_BILW01000033.1 coordinate 66,623, forward strand.
TCGTTTCGTCTCCTGGGAATCAGCTTGGAAGGAAGCGGCGCCGGATTCATTTGTACTGGAGAGCGGGAAGGGCGGGCGCTACACATTCCTTGGGTTACAACCATTTTCGACGATACATGGAAAAGGGTTGGAGGCTGAAGTAACCTCGTCCGGTCGTGTAAGCCGCATGAAAGGCGAGCCGCTTTCGATCGTGAAACAATGGATGTCTTCTCATCATAGTCCCAAAGTAGAAGGCGGACCTAAGTTTTTAGGCGGATGTGTCGGGTATTGGAGTTACGATGTAATTCGTACAATTGAGAAGCTTCCGACACAAGCAGCGGATGATTTGCCAATCCCGGATTATAGCTTTGCTATGTATGATCAAGTATGGGCTGTTGATCACCTTGAGAAGAGCCTATACCTCACGGTCCACATGCCCGTGCAGCCGGACCTGGCTGCAGATGACGCGTATCTGCAGCAGCTATACGCGCAGGCGCAAGCGCAAACAGACGCCATGCTGCGTCGCTGGCAGAGCATCTGCGCTACCAGCGCAGCGGGCTCGCCGCACAGCGGCGGCCCGGAAGGGACATCGATCGCGCGCGAGCAGCTGCACATCGATGTAGAGAGCATCGCAGGCATCCAGCCTGCGTTCGGCAAAGCCGACTACATGGCGGCGGTGCAGCGCATCCAAGCCTACATCTCGCAAGGTGACGTGTTCCAGGTCAACTTGTCTGTCAGACAGAGCCGGCGCTTGAATACGACGCCGGAAGAGATCTACGAGGCGCTGCGCATCGTCAATCCCTCGCCCTATATGGGCTTGCTGCGTTTCGCAGGCTTCGCCCTCGTCTCCGGCTCGCCGGAGCTGCTCGTGCAGCTCGAGGACGGCGTCCTGCGGACGCGTCCTATCGCAGGCACGCGCCCGCGCGGCAAAGACGAACAGGATGACCTGCGCCTGGCCGGCGAGCTCATCGACAACGAAAAAGAGCGCGCCGAGCACGTCATGCTGGTCGATCTCGAGCGCAACGACCTTGGCCGCATCTCCAAGTACGGCTCCGTCCGCGTCAAAGATTTTATGGTCATTGAGTACTATTCCCATGTCATGCACATCGTCTCCGAAGTAGTTGGCGAGCTGGCGGAAGGCAAGGATGCGTACGATGTCATTGCGGCTACGTTCCCGGGAGGAACAATCACAGGCGCCCCGAAGATTCGGACGATGGAAATCATTGAAGAGCTGGAACCGGTCCGCCGCGGCCCGTACACGGGTTCTATGGGATGGATTGACTATAATGGCAATATGGAATTTAATATTATTATACGCACGCTGGTGGCAGCAGAAGGTATGGGGCATATTCAAGCGGGGGCGGGGATCGTCATCGATTCTATTCCCGAGCGCGAGTATATCGAATCTTTGAACAAAGCCAAAGCGATGTGGAAAGCAATTGAATATAGCGAGCGGAGCATGAGCCGAGCTTAAGCCTGAGCAGGGCTGACGAAAGGGGAGCTTAGAATGATTTTAGTGATTGATAATTATGATTCGTTTACGTACAACCTCGTCCAATACTTGGGGGAGATTGGGGAAGAAGTCATCGTTCGTCGCAATGACGAAATTGATTTAGCAGGTGTGGAGGCCTTGGCGCCCGACCATATCTTAATATCTCCGGGTCCTTGCACGCCGAATGAAGCCGGTATTAGCCTATCACTGATTGACCATTTCAAGGGTAAAATCCCCATGTTCGGCGTTTGTCTGGGACATCAGTCTATCGGACAAGCTTTTGGCGGCGACGTTATTCGCGCTGAGCGCTTAATGCACGGCAAGACTTCAGAAATTTTCCATGATGGCCAAACGTTGTTCGAAGGGTTACCATCTCCTTTCATTGCGACACGTTACCATTCTTTGATTGTTAAAGCTGAGACGCTGCCTGATTGCTTGGAAGTCAGTGCCCGTACGGCTGAAGGTGAAATCATGGCGCTGCGTCATAAGGAATATCCGATTGAGGGTGTTCAATTTCACCCCGAATCCATTATCACGGAGCACGGTCATCAAATGCTGCGCAATTTTTTACGCCGCACGGCTAAAGCAGGAGCTTAATCTATGATCATTAGCATCAATGGCAAACTTATGGATGAACAACAAGCCGTGGTCTCGGTTTATGATCACGGTTTTCTTTACGGACTAGGTCTCTTTGAGACCTTCCGCACTTATAACAAAGTTCCTTTTCTCCTTGCTGAGCACATGAATCGTCTTGCGGAAGGGTGTAAGGAGCTAGGTATTGAGTATGAGCCTGATCTTGAGCGCGTGCAGAAGTTAATTGATGAACTGCTAGCTGCGAACGAGCTTCAGGATGCTTATATTCGTTTTTCCGTATCTGCTGGAGTAGAAGCGCTTGGTCTTCCTTCGGGGGACTACGGTCAGCCTACCGAGATTGTCTATATCAAGGCGCTCCCCCCTAGGGATGCGAAAATTTATGAAGAGGGCAAAAGCTTACAGCTGCTGAAACTGCCTCGAAATACACCAGAGGGCTTGTACCGATTTAAGTCCTTTCACTATATGAACAATATTTTGGCTAAAAGAGAGCTGAGCCAATACCCCTGGGCCACAGGCGCAGAGGGTCTGATGATGAGCGAAGAGGGCTATGTGGCTGAGGGCATTGTCAGCAACATCTTTTTCATTAAGGACGGAACATGTTACACGCCATCGCTGGATACAGGCATTTTGGCGGGAATTACGAGAGCACATGTACTGCGAATTGCCCAGAGAGGTCAGATTCCTGCTCAAGATGGATTATATCGTTGGGAAGATTTGACGGAGGCCGATGAGGTGTTTTTGGTCAATTCCATTCAAGAAATCGTGCCGGTCACAACTTTATATACACCTAGTGGTCAAAAGATTTCAGTGGGTACAGGAACAACGGGTCCCATAACTCGTGAACTGATTCGGACATATAACGAAAATTGATAAATTGATAAACATACAGGAAGTGAACAGCAGATGAAAGTGTTATCCTGTAAAGGACACGAGCTGCCCATCGGTGATCGAACGATCATCATGGGCATATTGAACGTAACGCCGGATTCCTTTTCGGATGGCGGCTCCTATGTCACCGTAGAAGATGCCATAAGCAGAGCACGGCAGATGGTTGAGGATGGCGCAGATATCATTGATATTGGAGGCGAGTCCACCCGTCCGGGATCTGCGGAGGTGACCGAGGAGGAAGAGCTTCGGCGGGTAATCCCCGTCATTGATGCGCTAAGTCGTGAAATTAACGTTCCTATTTCTATAGATACGTATAAAGCGGAAGTCGCTAAGCAAGCTTTGGCGGCAGGGGCGCACATCATCAATGATGTATGGGGCGGGCAGGCCGACCCCCGTATGGCTGGCGTAGCGGCGAGCTACGATTGTCCCTTCATTATTACCCATAACCGGTTGAACACGGAATATAAGGATTTTCTGCCAGAGGTACTAAGCGATCTTCAACAATATGTGAGTCAAGCACGAGACGCGGGGGTTCGCGACGAACGGATTATTTTGGACCCCGGCATCGGTTTTGCGAAATCCTACGAACAGAACTTGCAGCTTATGAACCAACTGCGCCCTCTTGTTGATCTTGGATATCCAGTTCTTCTGGGTACATCGCGTAAAAGCGTGATCGGGATGACACTGAATCTGCCGCCGGCCGAGCGGTTGGAAGGTTCGCTTTCAACTGTGGTACTGGGAATCGCGCAGGGCTGCGGGATCGTTCGTGTGCATGATGTATTAGCAACCAAGCGGGCCGCCGTCATGACGGATGCCATTATTCGCTCATAATGAAGGAGGCCACAACAATGGACAAAATTACACTGTCCCGCATGCAGTTTTTTGGTAATCACGGTGTTTTTCCGGAAGAAAATAAATTGGGCCAGCGCTTTTATGTGGATGTCGAGCTGATGCTTCCGCTTCATAAACCCGGACAGTCGGATCATCTCGATGATACGGTGAATTATGGCGAGGTTTTTTTCAAAGTGAAAGAAATTGTCGAAGGACACACTTTCCAATTAATTGAAGCTTTAGCGGAAAACATTGCATCAATGCTTCTTCATACTTATACTAGTATCAATGAAGTGACGGTTCGCGTCATTAAGCCGCATCCCCCCTTTGCCGTTATTTTTGACGGCGTGACTGTAGAGATTAACCGAAAGCGGGCAACGACATGACAGCCGAAGAACAAGAACGCAGCATTGCAGCTTATGTCGCATTAGGATCCAATATTAATGATCGCGAACAATATTTGCAGGATGCGATTACAGCGCTGAACCAGGAATCGGGAATTGTCGTGACTGGCTTGTCCAGTATTTACGAAACCGAGCCGGTCGGCTATGTAGACCAGTCTGCTTTTCTTAATATGGTCGTTCAGATACAAACGGTTATTCCTGCTGAAGATTTGCTATTCAAATTGCTGGCCATTGAGAATCGTTTGGGGAGAAAGCGCGACGTGCGCTGGGGTCCAAGAACGATTGATTTGGATTTGCTTCTGTACGGCGACGAGCAGCTTACGACCCCCGACTTGATCATTCCGCATCCGCGGATGCATGAGCGGGCTTTTGTATTAGTCCCTCTCTCAGAGGTTCTCTACGAGCGGCAAGATGCTGCATTTGAATTCATCTCCGCGAATCTGGAGAAACTGGAAGGAAAGGAAGGCGTTGTGTTATGGAAAAAAGCTCAGTAGCTCAGCGCATACGCGCTTTTCGTAAATTGAAAGGATATACCCAGAATGAATTAGCTGATTTACTCGGCGTATCGATCGCCATTTTGGGTGCAATTGAAAGAGGTACACGTAAACCGGATGCGAAAATCATTAATAAGATCTCGCAGGTGCTTGGTATCGAGCCGGACGAGTTAGTCGCAGTGGTTGCGAGATAAGAGAGGTGGAATCTTCGGTGCTGAAAATAGGTAATGTCGAAGCTCCCAATAAAGTTGTGCTTGCCCCGATGGCAGGCGTTTGTAATCCTGCATTCCGTCTGATTGCCAAAGAGTTTGGCACAGGGTTGGTATGTGCGGAAATGGTAAGTGATAAGGCTATTGTTCACGGGAACACCCGTTCCATGGAAATGTTATATGTAGATGACCGGGAGAAACCGCTCAGCTTACAAATCTTCGGCGGCGACACGGAAACACTCGTGCAAGCGGCCAAAATCGTTGATCAGCACACCAACGCAGATATCATTGATATCAATATGGGCTGCCCGGTGCCGAAAATCACCAAATGCGATGCGGGCGCACGTTGGCTGCTTCAACCGGATAAAATTGAACAAATGATCGAGACCGTCGTAAAGGCAGTAAACAAACCTGTTACCGTCAAAATGCGGATCGGCTGGGATTCTGATCACATCTATGCTGTCGAAAATGCAAAAGCTGTCGAAAGAGGCGGCGGCAGCGCAGTTAGCGTCCACGGTCGTACGCGCGAGCAGCTCTACACAGGAAAAGCGGATTGGAACATTATCCGAGATGTGAAGCAGGCTTTGTCTATTCCGGTTATTGGTAATGGTGATGTAGTTACGCCTGAAGATGCCAAACGCATGTTGGACCAAACAGGTGTGGATGGCGTCATGATCGGCCGTGGAGCATTAGGCAATCCGTGGATGCTCTACCGTACCGTTCAATATCTTGCTAATGGGGAGTTACCTCCGGAACCAACACCGGAAGAGAAAATCCGCATCGCCATCCTGCACATGGACCGGCTCATAGCACTCAAAGGCGAGCACGTTGCCGTCAAAGAGATGCGTAAACATATGGCTTGGTACCTCAAAGGATTGACAGGAGCAGCTCGTGTGAAGGACGCCATTATGGAGATGTTGAAGCGTGATGAAATGGTTCGGACACTGAATGAATACGTTGAGCACCTTGCTGCGCAATCGTCGTCATCCAGCCAAGAAGAATCTCCCGTACTGCATTAAATCATGCAGCTATGGTTGAGATTGACATTTTGAAACGGTTGCAATATAATCAGTCAATATTAATGTGTTCCTGCATATATTGAAAGACAAACGAGTAAGTTCCTAATTTTATAACCGTGAATTCATACTACTTGAATCAGCTCTATAAAGACCTAACTCCTAGCAGGAAGCATCGATTCAACGATATGAAAATCTTTCACATGACGGGAGATCAGTTGGTAATGGCTGAAAAAGAGGTCATTCTTACACCAGAAGGTTTGAGAAGGCTCGAGGACGAGCTTGAGCATCTTAAATCCGTGAAGCGCCGCGAAGTCGCGGAGAGAATCAAGGTTGCCATCGGGTATGGCGATATCAGTGAGAACTCCGAGTACGAAGATGCGAAGAACGAACAAGCCTTTATCGAAGGCAGAATCATCACTTTAGAAAAAATGCTGCGCAATGCGCGGATTATTAATAACGACGATGTGGATATCAACACGGTAAGTGTAGGATCCATCGTTACACTGAAGGATTTGGAATTCGGTGATTTGGTTGAGTACAATATTGTAGGTACTGCGGAGTCTGATCCGCTACAGAATAAGATCTCCAATGAAAGCCCGGTGGGCAAAGCAATTCTTGGCAAGCAAAAGGGCGCAACCGTTGATGTTAACGTTCCAGCTGGCGTCATTCAGTATCAAATTGTTGATATTAAAAAGTAGCGTGCAGCCGCAGCCCCGTTGCAGTTTACCTTTGCTTAGCATAGGCAAATTGTCTGGAAAGCTTCCTTACGGAAGCTTTTTTCCGGTTTTAGCACCCTTTACTAAAATATGTAGGAGATGAAAACATGAGCCAGGAAGTGGAATTGAACGAATTGCTCGTCATTCGCCGTAACAAATTGGACGAGCTTCGCGGTTTGGGCGTAGACCCTTTCGGCAGCAAATACGTTAGAACGCATACAACGCAAGAGATCTTGACAGCTTACCAGGACAAAACAAAGGAAGAGCTGGACGAAGAGCACCACGAGGTTAGTATTGCAGGACGTATTATGCAAAAAAGAGGCATGGGTAAAGCAAGTTTCGCTCATATCCAAGACATTACAGGGAAAATTCAAATCTACGTTCGGGAAGATGCGTTGGATGCGAATAAGTACAAAGCCTTTGATCTTTTGGATCTGGGCGATATGGTTGGCGTTCAAGGTGTTGTTTTCAAAACGAAAACCGGAGAAACCTCCATTAAGGTTATGTCACTTGAGGTATTGACCAAGTCCTTGCTTCCGCTTCCGGACAAATTCCATGGTCTTAGTGACGTAGAATTGCGTTATCGTCAACGTTATGTTGATTTGATTATGAATCAAGATGTTCAACAGACATTTATTCTGCGTTCCCGTATTATTCAGTCGATGCGCCGTTACCTGGATTCGCTGGGTTATTTAGAGGTGGAAACACCAACGCTTCATTCGGTTGCAGGAGGGGCTTCGGCTCGTCCGTTTAATACGCATCACAATGCTTTGGATATGCAGCTTCATATGCGTATTGCGATTGAGCTTCACTTGAAACGCCTAATTGTTGGCGGACTAGAGAAAGTTTACGAAATTGGTCGTGTATACCGGAACGAAGGGATCTCCACGCGCCATAATCCAGAGTTTACGATGATCGAGTTGTACGAAGCTTATGCGGACTACAAAGACATTATGAAGCTGACTGAGGAGCTTATTGCGCATATTGCTCAAGAGGTTCTTGGTACGACTTCAATTCCTTATGGGGATCACGTGGTTGATCTAGCTGTTGGCTGGAGACGCATCTCCATGGTTGATGCGGTTAAAGAAGTAAAAGGTGTAGACTTCGGCGTTCAAATGACGAACGAGGAAGCTCATCGCTTAGCCAAAGAGCACAATGTGCCGGTGGAGCCTCATATGACATTTGGTCATATTTTGAACCAATTCTTTGAGACGTTTGTAGAAGAGACGCTGATCCAGCCGACCTTTATTTATGGACATCCTCTGGAAATTTCACCGCTTGCCAAAAAGAACCCGGAAGATCCGCGCTTCACGGATCGCTTCGAGCTCTTTATCGTAGCTCGTGAGCATGCGAATGCATTTACTGAGCTTAACGATCCTATCGATCAAAGGGAGCGTTTCGAGGCTCAGCTTCGTGAGAAAGAGCAGGGGAATGATGAAGCTCATGAAATGGATGAGGATTTCATTCGTGCTTTGGAATATGGAATGCCGCCAACGGGTGGTTTAGGAATAGGAATCGACCGTTTGGTTATGCTATTGACCAATGCCCCATCTATTCGCGATGTCTTGTTGTTCCCGCTTATGCGTGAGCGTCAAGGAGAGTAAGAAAGACCATTTCGGGGCATCGTAAGGTGCCTCGAAATTTTTTGTCGAAAGTACTTGCATTGTCTGTGGCGTCTATGGTATCTTATAAAAGTTGCCGCTGAGGACAACGAGCAAATGGTTGAAAAACAACTTAAAAAATAAGTTGCAAACAAAAACTCAGTATGGTATATTGAAG
>NZ_BILW01000034.1 GCF_004000765.1 Paenibacillus chondroitinus NBRC 15376
AGCCGCCTTATCCTGGGCGCAAGCCATTGTTCGCGATGCTTTCCTAGCTGAAGATGTGGTTCAGGAAGCTTTTCTTAAAGTAAAAGACAACATAAACAATCTGAAAGACGAAGAGAAATTTGGTGCGTGGTTTCGGGTTATGGTTCGCCGAATCGCAATGAATTCGATTCGTGGAGCCGCTAACCGGAGCGAATATGTTACGGAGGATATACCGGAAACAGGCTGGGAAGCGTTTAGCGGGGGCGAAGCGTTCAGTCCAGAAGCCTCGCAGGAGCGAGAAGAGGACGAAGACCTGATTCGCAGTTCCATGCGCCCGCTTTCTGAGCAGGCACGCGAGGTTTTAAGCGCGAATGCATTTGAGGATGCGACTACGGAAGAATTGGCTGCCCGCTTCGGGATGAAACCCAGCAATATTTACAATTTGCTGTCCCGCGCGAGGGTGAAAGTGAATGAAGAGCGATTCCGCAAGGAAATCGAGCGTTATCTGGAGGTGCGGAAGAAGAGTGGATACACAGCCGCCAGAATGCTGCCGGTTCCGGTGTTTTCTCGGCCTTATGCCTTTCTATCGGTTATGATTGGTGAAGCGCTTCGAACGGTAGGAGAGGAACACATTTCCCATACGGAGCTGATGGGGATCTCAGGGGATGCGTTCCGTTTGAATGTGGCGACAAGCTGTCATTCGCATGGAATTTCAACATTTGACTGGAGTTACACCGCATATCGCATTCTAGAGCGGCTCGGCATTCGCGGGACCTGTTTTGGTCGTCCTCAACGAAAGACGTTAACACCGGAACAGCAAGTTCATATCTTATCCATTCTTCATGGCTCAATCGACCAAGGTGTTCCTGCGATTATTTGGAACATGCAAAGCAATGAGTTTGGGTTTATCTATGGTTACGATGACAGCGATCAGAAAATCCTGTATCTGGGTCATAGCGGAGTGGAACGTATTGTCCGTTATGACCAGTTGGGGCGAAAGACTGATCAACCGCCATTGTTCGTGCTTGGTATTCGCGGGAAAGTGGCGCCTTCTCAGACAGTGGACGCCACATTGCGAGCGATTATTGATCATGCAAGAGGGAAAGAGCCTCCTCTGGCCGGCTACGCCTTTGGCCTTGACGGTTACCGCCTCTGGCTGGAGGCAGTTGAGGATGGTTCGCTTGATTTGCAAGGACATGCCTATCAAGTGGCGATTCTAGCCGAAGCTCGGCAGCATGCGGCTAAATATTTGCTGGAGCTGTCGAATAACAGCAACAATGTCTGGCGCAAACAGCGGTTTGCTGAAGCGGCAGCGTGCTATATGCAAGTCAGCGAATCGTTTACTCGCTTGTATCCGAGTTTTCCATTTGGATATGGAGGCAGTCATGCAGGCCGAATGAGCAAGATTAGGGATGAACTACGGTTCGCTTGGGATGCCGAAAAAGAAGGCATTCATATAATTGCAGCAATTGTGGAATGAGTGTGATAGAAATTACGCATCCGCTGTGTCTATAAGTTGAACGACTAACTAAGGAGGAAAACGAAGATGTCACATCCGATTAATGCTTTTATGCCAGCCGTATTTGTTCCCGTTCAAGATCTTAAACGCGCTATTGAATGGTATGCGAATTTGTTTCAGCGCCCGATTGTACCTCAGCCTGATCAGGACACCCATGGTATTTATATTTTTGCTTTGGAGGAAACGGAAATTATTCTAGACAAGAATACCTGGGGATCTCCACCGACAGTAATGTTCGATGCTCATGATATCCATGCTGCCCATCAATTCTGTGAGCATAGACCGCATACGGTATTAACAGAAGCTTTTACTGACGAGTATATATCCGTTTTTAATGTAAACTCTCATATGGTTTGTAAAGCGAATCGTGATTTAGGTCTAAAACCGGCGAGGCCCGCGAATGTCTGTTTGCGAAAAGTTAGCCGAATCTTAGCACATACCGATGATATCGAGGATACGACGGCTTGGTATGAAGCTTTTGTAGGGAAAAACGCTGGTTCAGATCCTCTTTTCGGCGACTTGCCAGCGATTCTAATGGATCGAGGCCCTCATTTGCTAATTGACGATAATAGGTTAAGTCATTCCTCAAGTCAATATTTTGAGCAGCTTCAGGTGGAAACTCGCACGAATCCGATTATGATCATTGAAACGCCGAATTTGGGCGCTGCCCTTGATCATGTCCGTTCTGTAGGTGGTCTTGTTAGAGAGGGCATTGAAAAGCGGTTGGGGGTTACCTGTTTCGAATTTCAAGATCCTGATGGCAACGGATATCTGGTTGTGGAAGAAGTGGACAAAACAGCACAATAAGAGATGAGACGGCGAGATGGCATATGGTGTTCAGCGAGGCGAATTTGGTAAAATATAACCAAATAGAGCTAGGGAAGGGTTGACCATATGCCATTTTTATCATTGACGAGTTGGAGCTTGCACAGACTGCTGGGGCCATTACGCTGGACGCGCTGGGATGAAACAACACGCTCACAAATTACGGCAGCGCAAGAGCAACCAGAACATCTTACACTGCTTGAGCTCCCCGCTGTGCTTGCCGACAAAGGCTTTGTTTCTTTGGAGGTTTGCCATTTTCATTTTCCGGAAACGAGCGCAGCGTATCTTACTGCATTGAAACAATCATTCCAAGCAGCGAATGTTCGCTTTTATACGCTGCTGCTCGAGTATGGCGATATCTCTAGCGCTGATGAGGATCGCAGAGCCTCGGACATCGCTTGGATCAAGGAATGGATCGATATTGCTGCCATTGCTGGAGCAGAAAGAGTTCGTGTGATTGCCGGCGATGCGGAGCCTTCAGACGTACAAGCCTTAGAGCGTTCCGCTAAAGCTATACAAGAATTAGGCGAATACGCCAGCTCACGCGGGGTTAGGGTGGTTACAGAAAATTTCCACTCACTGACTTCTGTGGCTGATAATTGCCTTGCTTTGCTGGAGAAATGCGAAGATGTCCTTGGGTTCACGTCCGATTATGGCAATTTCAAAGGAAGCGACAAGTTCGAAGCGCTCGCCAGAACGATCCCATTTAGTGAATCCATCCATGCCAAAGCGCAAACGGATAGCGAAGGATATCCGGATGAAGAAGAGTTCATCAGCTGTATGGAGATTGCGAAGCAAGCTGGGTACGAAGGGCCGTTTACACTCGTCTACGATGGACCTGGCGACATGTGGGATGGGATTGAGCGCGTTCGAAAGCTTGTTGCTCCGTATGTTACATCAATGTAAAGCGTGTGATTTCCGATAAAGTTCATCGGGATATAAGAAATAATATTGACGATACTTCCTATACAGTGATACTGTGTATATACAAGGACTACCGTTCAAACGGAGACACTTTCTCTATTCAGAGAAGTTGTCTCTTTTTTTGTTTACCAGCCAATCAGGCATTAGTAGAAAATAGAAAGGAATGATTGCATATGCCAACCGATGCACAGCAAACTGTCTTACTCCCAGAGGTAGAGGAGAACCGACAAGGAGACTATCCGGTTCACTCGCTTTTTCTGAATCGTTGGTCCTCTCGTGCTTTTGAACCGAAAGAGGTTGCCGACGAAACGTTGTATACAATCCTGGAAGCCGCGCGCTGGGCGCCATCCTCAAGCAATTTGCAGCCATGGCGATTTATCGTTGCCAAAACGGAAGCTCAGAAGCAGAAATTTCAATCGTTCATTAAGCCAAATAACCGCTTATGGACGGATCATGCCCCAGTACTTGTCCTCGTTTTATCGCACAAGCTCCGTCAAGACGGAGCTCTGAATGGCGCCCACGCGTTCGATGCCGGTGCGGCTTGGGCCTCGCTTGCTTTTCAAGCCCATTTACTGGGTCTTGCAACGCGAGCTGTTGGTGGCTATGACAGAGACATCGCCCGTGAAGTCCTCAGCATACCCGAGGACTATGACCTGCATGCGGTGATTACTCTAGGTTATCGCGGTGCCAGTGAGCGTTTGCCAAGTGAACTGCAAGAGCGCGAACTGCCGAATGGCCGCCGTCCGCTTAACGAAAGTATTATCGAAGGCTCCTTCTAGTTGGATGGAGTCATGGAGAAAGCAGTTTGCTGCTTTGTTAACCGTTCAACTGCTTGTTTCAACAGCGCATGGCATGTTTATCCCGCTGCTGCCAGGATTTCTTCATGTCATCGGTTTTGTTAGCGGAGAATCACTGTACATCTGGTCAGGTGTGATATTCTCAGCTAATTTTGTTGCGATGATGGTTGCGATTCCTTTTCTGGGTCGTATCGGGGATCGGTATGGCCGCAAGCCAGTCATGCTGTGGTCCGGTTTAGGCATGGCGATTATTACAGCATTAATGCCGCTTGCCGCGGAGCCATGGCAGTTAGCTTTGCTGCGATTATTACAAGGCTGTTTTACCGGCATACTGCCATTTACGATGGTGCTTGTCCTGATCGGCGCTCCAGATAAGCAAGTCGGCGTTTCCGCAGGTAAATTGCAAGTGATGGGCGAGACAGGATCACTGATCGGACCGCTGATCGCCTCATCCTTGCTTTCTTTTCTATCAGTAAGAAGTGCTTATCCAGCCATGAGTGTTTTTATTTTACTTGCGACTGTATGCGTTTTGTTGTTCGTCAAAGACAAAACCCAAGTAAGAGACGAAGTTTCGAGGCCGAAAGGGACGCTTCTAGCCGACTGGCAGCAGATTTGGCATACGAAGCCACTGCCGTCTTTACTGATAAGCGCTTTATGTGTGAACTTTGCATTTGTAGGGACGAATCCCATTCTTCCGTACTATGTGCAGCAGTCCACACACGTGTTTTCATTTTTTAATAGCCAATGGCTTCTAGGAATTACTTTATCGGCGACCTCTTTTGCTGTTATCCTCTTTTCGCCGATGCTTGGCAGGCTTTCCGACCGGATTGGTCCCTTATTACTGCTGAAAATGGCTACGTCGACTGCATTTTTCCTGTGTTTGGTGCAAGCTTTCACGCATTTGTACCCGCTCATACTTGGCTGCCGTTTTCTACTGGGGCTGTGTGTAGCAGGGATGATGCCGAATATCCAGGCACAGGTGAGAAAATTGGCTCGCCAAGGGATGGAAGGTCAGACATTTGCGATGGTGAATGCTTGGATGTTTCTCGGGTGCTTATTAGGTCCGTTATTAGGAGGTGTCATCATGGCGCGTTTCGGCGTGGAGGGTTGGTTCACTACGGCTATGATTGTCTATGCCGTATCGTTCTGGCAATCATTCCGGATCAGTCGAGTCCAGTCAATGACGGTTCAGTCGGAAAGAGGGCACGTAACTATCGCGGAGATAGGGACCAAATAATTGTTGATCATGTCGCTTTCAAAAAGAAAAAAGGAACTGGGAGCAAAGCCTCCAGTTCCTTTTCATTTTAGTCCGTAATGTTATTCATATAGTAGGCGATGATATCTTTGCGGCGAATAATACCCAAGAAAATTTGTTTGTCATCGACGACAGGAACAAAGTTTTGATCGGCTGCTTTGGCCAGCATATCCTCCATAAAAGCGTCAATGGAGACACATTCGTTGCGAATATGTTTTTTTATGCTGCTAACCGGGATCTCATCCATGTTCTCGAACGTAACGCCAGGCTTATTTTTGAGCGTCCACAACAGGTCGCCTTCGGAAAGTGTGCCAACGTACTTTCCACCTTCATCGACGATGGGAAGTGCTGTATAATAGTGCTGCTCTAATTGTTCCATTGCTTCCTTCATGGAAGAGGTTGACTTAATAAAGGCTACTTTGTCCTTCGGAAATAAAAATGAGGCAGTTTTCATGGTCAGTAATTACCTTTCAGGGAATTTTCAAAACATGATACATCCATTAAACCATATTTTCGGCAAGATGACCTTGAAAGTTCTTGCCAAATTCGACAGAGACTTCATTATCATATACCCAAATCAAGATAATTACTAACATTACGATGAAAATTTTATCAGAAAAAATAAGTAGAGAAAAGATTGGCATCTGCGTATATACTTGTCTTATGGGAATCTATGCTAATTTGAGCCACTAGGAGGCGTATATCATATGTTGAAAATTGCAATTGCCGGAACAGGATGGTTTGCTGAAAAGCACGCTAGCTTGTTAGCTGCCAGGGAGGATGCGCAAGTCGTTGCTTTTCTTGGTTCTTCGCTGCCAAAGGCGGAGAAAATGGCGCAGAAATTCGCTGGCGCACAAGCTTTTGACGAGATAGAGCAGATGCTCGATACGGTAAAACCAGACGCTGTATACATAAGTGTGCCGCCTATGGCGCATGGTAGTATTGAAGATGCAATCGTCCAGCGAAGTATCCCGTTCCTGATTGAAAAGCCGATCGGGTTGGACATGGACACGGTGAATCGCATCCAAGATCAGGTGAGTAGCAGGAATATCATCACCTCGGTCGGTTATCATATCCGATATACGGACACCGTGCAGAAGGCGAAAGAGCTGCTGGAAACCCGCAAAGTCGGAATGGCGGTTGGCAGTTGGTTAGGAGACATGCCAGGCGTTCATTGGTGGCGTAAGCAAAACGGGTCTGGCGGTCAATTTGTCGAGCAAACAACGCATATTGTGGATTTGGTTCGCTATTTGGTTGGCGAAGTGGAGGAAGTGTACGCAGTTTATGCGCAGCAGCATATACATACGAAACACGACGGCGTTGAAGTCGCGGATGTCGGGGCTGTAACATTGAAGCTAGCAGGCGGTGCCATTGCGTCCATCACGAATACGTGTATGCTGCCTTTCGGCCATCGATCGGGATTGGAACTGTTTACAGATAAAGGTGTATTGGAAATTCAACAAAATAGGTACTTAAAGAACCATGAAAGTACGCAAACAACAGAGTATAAGAACCTCCTTAATCCTTATGCAATTGAGACGGATGCCTTCTTGCATGCGATCAAAACCGGAGATCGTTCGCGGATTTTGACAGATTACGCCGACGCCGCGGTCACGCTTCGCATTACTTTAGCAGCATTGGAGTCTTCTGTAAGCGGATTGCCTATTAAATTAAGATAATCATGAGAACAAACATCGCGAAATTGCGGTGTTTTTTTCATGGGCGGGTAAATTCATAGCCTGTCAGGTATAAGCCTTCAGAAAGGCGTGTATATATAAAACATGTTATTGGAAGCGGTTACAACTTGTCCCATGAAGAAGCAAATCACCGATCTTATCCTCGGCTAACATGCAGGAATAGCGATCATGTCGAAGGAGGCGGTCATATGGAACTGTCCTTGACGGAAGAACAGAATATGATTCGTGCTATGGTGCGTGATTTTGCCAAAAACGAAATTGAACCTACGGCTGCTCAAAGGGATGAAGAAGAGCGATTCGATCGGACCTTATTCGATAAAATGGGCGAGCTTGGCTTGACGGGAATCCCATGGCCTGAAGAATACGGGGGGCTCGGATCTGATTTCTTGACGTATGCCATCGTCGTTGAGGAGCTCTCGAAAGCCTGCGCTTCTACAGGCGTGATGTTATCCGTCCATACGTCATTAGTTTCATGGGCGCTCTCGAAATACGGGACGGAAACGCAGAAAAAGGCGTTTTTAACGCCGCTGGCTCTAGGCAAGAAGCTCGGCGCTTACAGCTTGACAGAAAGCGGTTCGGGCTCTGATGCAGGAGCGATGAAAACAACGGCTGTCAAGGACGGGGACCATTATGTGCTAAATGGTTCCAAGCTATTTGTCACGAATGGCGGGGAAGCGGACGTCTATATCGTTTTTGCGATAACGGATCCAGTCAACAAAAAGCGCGGATGCAGCGCATTTCTTGTGGAGAAAGGGACCGAGGGCTTTATTTTCGGTCACAAGGAGAAAAAACTGGGCATTCGCTCTTCGCCAACGCTCGAGCTGCGATTTGAGAACTGCCGAGTGCCCGAAGGACATTTGCTCGGCGTAGAGGGAGAGGGCTTCCGAATCGCGATGCGAAGCCTGGACGGCGGGCGTATCGGCATAGCCGCGCAAGCGCTCGGGATTGCCCAGGCGGCGATGGAGGCATCGATTAGCTACGCGAAACAGCGCAAGCAATTCGGAAAGCCGATCGGTGAGCAGCAGGCTATTGCTTTTAAGCTTGCGGATATGGCTACCCAGATTGAAGCTGCCAGATTGCTGACCTATCAAGCCGCGTGGAAGGAAAGCAAAGGCTTGCCGTATGGGAAGGAGGCCGCCATAGCGAAGCTTTTTGCCAGTGATACGGCTGTGGCTGTCAGTCTTGAAGCTGTCCAAATTTTCGGAGGTTATGGGTACACGAAAGATTATCCGGTTGAACGGTATATGCGCGACGCCAAGGTTACACAAATCTATGAAGGGACGAACGAAATTCAGCGTATTGTGATTTCCCGCATGCTGCTTGCCGACTAGACGCGGCAGGAAGAGAGAAAGGGGAGCGATGAGATGAGTAACAGCTATCACCCTGGACTGGAGAACGTTATTGCTAGTGAAACGGGAATTTCGTATCTGGATGTCGAAAAGGAAGAAATTGTTGTTCGCGGATATGACCTCATCGAGCTTGCGCAGCATGTTACCTATCTGGATGTAGCAGCGCTATTGCTTGAGGGGGTGCTGCCTGATGACCATGTACGGTCATCGTTTGAAGAAAAAATTAAAGACGAATATGGATTGCCACCGAACGTTTGTTCTGTCCTTCGTTTATTGCCAGAGCAAGCTAATCTTATGGATGTGCTCCGAACGGGAATTTCGGCTTTGGCCAGCTACGATACCGAACTTGAAGATCGTTCTAAGGAGGCAAATACGCGAAAAGCGATCAGGTTGCTGGCAAAGGTACCGCAAATAGTTGCCAATGGGTATCAAGCCAAGACCAAACAAACGTTCGTAGAACCCCGAAGAGAATTATCCTATTCAGCTAATTTCTTGTACATGATAACGGGTCAAGTACCTACGAAGATGGAAGAGGATATTTTCGACCAATCACTCATCGTCTATAGTGAGCATGAAATGCCGAATTCGACATTCGCGGCAAGAGTGATTGCTTCGACGCAGTCCGATCTGTACGGCGCGCTTACTGGGGCGGTTGCCTCGTTGAAAGGAACGCTGCATGGCGGCGCTAATGAAGCTGTCATGGAGATGCTGCTTGAGGCAGGTTCGGAAGGCAACTTGGAAACACTCATGTTAAGCAAACTGGCTCGGAAGGAACGCATTATGGGTTTCGGTCATCGGGTTTATATGAAAAAAGCCGATCCGCGCGCGTTATTGATGAAAGATGCGTTAGCTGCCCTTGCGTTAGAGAAAAATCAACCGGAGCTGTACACGATGTGTGTGGTTGGTGAAGAAGTCATGAAACGCGAGAAAAATTTGCACCCGAACTTGGACTATTATGCAGCTCCTGTTTATTATTTACTCGGCATCCCGATTGAATTGTTCACTCCGGTATTTCTCGCTGCCCGTACGATTGGCGTGAGCAGCCATGTGATGGAGCAGCACGCGAATAATCGGCTATTCCGGCCTCGTGTCCTGTACACAGGACCTCGCAACTTACATCCTTGAGCGCTGGAAATTCATTTGCCAGAAAGGACGACATTGTGAATGAGCGGATTTGAGAACTCGGCCGATAAGGAGATGACTTTTGACCCGTTAATTGAAGCAATAGCCGACTATGCACTAAACGCGCATATTGAAAGTGAAGAAGCGTATCGCATTGCGCAGCATGTGTTGTTGGATTCCCTGGGGACCGGCTTGCTGGCGCTGCGTTTTCCCGAATGTGTGAAGCATCTGGGACCGATTGTGCCGGGAGCGAGCTTGCCAGGAGGCGCCCGAGTGCCGGGTACACGATACGAATTGGACCCTGTGCATGCGGCTTTCAATATCGGGTGCATGATCCGTTGGCTTGATTATAATGACACGTGGTTGGCTGCTGAATGGGGGCATCCGTCCGACAATCTAGGTTGTATCGTGGCGCTTGTCGACTATATTAGCCGCAGCAGGGTGGCAGAGGGCAAAATGCCGCTCTACGTGAAGGATATTCTTACGATGTCGATTAAGGCGCATGAGATTCAAGGCGTTCTGGCCTTAGAAAATAGTTTGAATCGTGTGGGATTAGACCATGTTCATCTTGTAAAAATAGCGTCAACGGCCGTAGCGACTGCCATGCTTGGCGGAACGAAGGCGGAGGTGTGCAGCGCGCTCTCGAATGCCTGGATTGATGGAGCCAGTTTAAGAACTTACAGGCATGCGCCTAATACAGGCTCGCGCAAGTCCTGGGCTGCGGGGGATGCGACAAGTCGCGCGGTGCGTCTGGCCTTAATGGCTGTAGGCGGTGAGATGGGGTATGCTACCGCGCTTTCGGCGAAAACATGGGGTTTCCAAGACGTGTTATTCCGTGGCAAGGAGCTGATTTTAGGGCGAGAGCTGGGTTCCTATGTGATGGAAAATATTTTATTCAAAATTTCATTTCCTGCCGAATTTCATGCGCAGACAGCTGTGGAATGCGCGCTAGAGCTGCATCCATTGGTAAATGAGCGTATAGAGGAGATTAAGTCTATCACGCTTACGACCCATCAATCCGCTATCCGGATCATTGATAAGAAAGGACCTTTGTTTAACCCGGCGGATCGGGATCATTGCTTGCAGTACATGGTTGCCATCGGGCTGCTGTACGGGACGTTGACGGCTGAGCATTATGAAGAAAGCATCGCGAAAGACCCGCGTATTGATGCACTCAGGGCGAAGATGATCGTCACGGAAGAGGAACAGTACAGTAAGGATTATCTGGACCCGGACAAACGCTCAATTGCGAATGCGGTGCAAATTCATTTTCAGGATGGCACTTCGACGGAGAAAATTGTCTGTGAATACCCGATCGGCCATCGCAGGCGGCGTGCTGAAGGGCTGCCCAAGGTGATCGAGAAATTCGAGACGAACCTTCTGACCCGCTTCCCTAGGAAGAAATCAGCTGACATTATGAACCTTGCGCTTGACTACGAGCGTTTCATTCAAACGCCATGTCAGGAGTTCTTATCGCTTTTTGTTATTTGACCGATGGTTTGCACAAAAAGCAGGAAACATGATCATGCAGGAGGTTCCTATGGCATGGCTCATTGAAGAAGAACCGGAGCAAAGGGAGTTAGCCGCCCGTTTTCGTCAACTCGTCGAAGCGGGTCCTATTGTGAAAATCCCCGGCGCCCATGATGGAATGGCAGCTCTTATCGCCAAACAAGCTCGGTTTGAAGCCATCTATCTTTCCGGTGCCGCGTACACAGCCAGCAGAGGGCTGCCGGATTTGGGCCTCATCTACTCGAATGAGGTGGCGGAGCGCGCTCGTGAACTGGTTCGTGCGGCACGTCTTCCGCTGTTGGTAGACATCGACACCGGATTTGGAAGTGTTCTGAATGCAGCACGAACAGCGAAGGAGATGGTGGAAGCCAAAGTTGCGGCCGTTCAACTGGAAGATCAAGAAATGCCAAAGAAATGCGGCCATTTAAACGGGAAAAAGCTGGTTCCCGCTGAGGAGATGATGCAAAAAATTCAAACGATCAAGACCGTTTCCCCCTCTTTATATCTGATTGCCCGCACGGACGCCAAAAGTGTAGAGGGAATGGATGCAGCGATTGCTCGAGCGAAGCAGTATGTAGCAGCAGGCGCAGATGCTATTTTCCCGGAAGCGCTGGAGAAAGAAGAGGAATTTCTTAGATTTAGCCAAGAATTAACCTGTCCCTTGCTGGCGAATATGACGGAGTTCGGAAGAACGCCGTACTTTACGGCGCAGCAGTTTGAAAGCTGGGGTTATCGCATTGTGATTTATCCAGTGACTTCTCTGCGTGTAGCAGCCAAGGCGATGGAGAGAGTTTTTGAGGAAATTCAGATGACAGGAACGCAGAAGGAATCGCTAGACCACATGCAAACACGCAGCGAGCTATACGATACGATTCGTTACTTTGAGTATGAAGCGCTGGATGGGAAAATTGCCAAAACCGTTTTGCCCGAGAGGGGCTAGGCCTCACTGATATCCTAATGTCGGTGGGGTTTTTGTGCACATCCGCCATCCGAGGAGAGGAGGTCCAGCGGTGTCATCAGGGAATCATAAAGTGCGATTCATCACTGCTTCCGCTTTGTTCGACGGCCATGATGTGTCCATAACAATTATGCGGCGGATTCTGCAAGCTAGCGGAGCAGAAGTGATTCATCTTGGGCATAACCGGTCGGTTCAGGAGATTGTGCAGGCAGCGATACAGGAGGATGTTCAAGGCATTGCCGTTTCCTCTTATCAAGGCGGGCATGTCGAATTTTTCACCTATATGATTGATTTGCTGCGTGAAAATGGCGCCTCCAGCATTAAAGTTTTCGGTGGAGGGGGCGGCGTCATCCTGCCATCGGAGATCAAACGGCTGCATGCGTATGGCGTTACACGCCTTTTTTCGCCGGACGACGGCAGGGAGCTAGGGCTTCAAGGGATGATTTCTTACATGATGAAGGAGTGCGATTTCAGTACGGTTGCTACCGGTCGGAAGGGAGCTAGCGGAACTGAAACAGCAAAAGATCATAGATCTCTGGCGCAGCGTATAACTAGGGAAGAACTCTCGTGTGATAACGCAGCGGATAATCCGCCAGAACAGCGCTTGCCGTCACAGGTGCCCACATGTCCAATTGTCGGAATCACTGGCACAGGAGGCGCGGGGAAAAGCTCCTTAACGGACGAAATCGTCCAGCGTTTCCTCCGGCAATATCCGGATAAGACGATAGCTATTTTATCGGTTGACCCAACCAAACAACGAAGCGGGGGAGCTTTGCTTGGCGATCGGATACGCATGAATGCCGTCCATTCCGAGCGCGTGTATATGCGCAGTATGGCTACTCGTGGATCGGGTAACGAATTATCCGCTGCGCTTAGCCCGGCAATCGCTGTTTTGCAGGAAGCGGGCTTTGATCTGATTCTTGTCGAAACAAGCGGAATTGGCCAAGGCGATCATCAGATCACCAAACTTGCGGATGTCTCCCTTTATGTGATGACTAGCGAATTCGGCGCGCCTTCGCAGTTAGAGAAGATCGATATGCTTGATTACGCAGATTTGGTGGCGATTAACAAATTTGACCGGCGAGGGTCCGAAGATGCGCTTCGGGATGTGAAGAAGCAGGTACAGCGAAATCACGGCAGATTCTCTGAGCCTTATGAATCAATGCCTGTCTATGGCACGATGGCTAGTCAATTTAACGATGTTGGCGTGGATGCGTTATTTAAAGCCATTATTCAGACGTTGAACATCAAATGCTCGCTGCAATGGCCGATTGACGGATTCGGGTCGGCTTCACACGCGAAAACACATGTCATTATACCGGTGGATCGTACGCGATATCTCGGTGAAATCGCACAGTGTATTCGGTCCTATCATGCTGTTGCGGAAAAGGAGGCGGAGTTGGCGAGCGCCTGCTACCGGCTCGATGGAGCGATTGCTGTCACAAGGCAAATGCAAGCTCCAGAGCATGCTCTGGAGGAAAGCTTAGCTTCGCTGCATGCGATAAAGCTGAATTATGAGAATCAGATGCATAAAGATACACTCCGGATGCTTGCGCAGTGGCCCGAACGCCAGAAACAGTATGGCGGCAAGACGTTCATTACGCGTGTACGGGAGAAGGAGATCGTTACGGAGCTTACCACGACAAGCTTATCAGGAGTGGATATTCCCAAAATCAGCTTGCCGAAATATAGAGATTCTGGGGATATCATTCGGTGGTTGTACCGAGAAAATGTGCCTGGAGAATTTCCTTATACCGCAGGCGTGTTTCCTTTCAAGCGTACCGCCGAGGACCCCAAACGTCAGTTCGCAGGTGAGGGCACACCGGAACGAACAAATCTGAGGTTCCATTATTTGTCCAAAAATGATCAAGCCAAACGTCTCAGTACAGCTTTTGACTCTGTGACCTTGTATGGGGAAGATCCAGACGAACGTCAGGATATTTATGGAAAAATAGGCGAAAGCGGCGTCAGTATCTGTACATTGGATGATATGAAAAAGCTGTATGCCGGCTTTGACCTGTGTGATCCGATGACGTCTGTTTCCATGACGATTAATGGGCCTGCGCCGATCATTTTGGCGATGTATATGAATACGGCAATGGATGATCAGATTCAGCGTTTCGCACAGAAACGTGGCAGAAAGCCAACAGTGGATGAGGCGTCCGAAATTCGCAGGACAACGCTGAAATCCGTTAGAGGAACGGTGCAAGCGGATATTTTGAAGGAGGATCAGGGACAGAACACCTGTATATTTTCTACGGAATTCGCGCTGCGAATGATGGGCGATATTCAGCAGTATTTTATCGATCAGGAAGTACGTAATTATTACTCGGTTTCCATCTCGGGTTATCATATTGCGGAAGCTGGAGCGAACCCGATTTCACAGCTCGCTTTCACGTTGGCCAATGGTTTTACTTATGTCGAATACTATCTGTCCCGTGGCATGTCGATTGATGATTTTGCGCCGAATCTTTCTTTCTTTTTCAGCAATGGATTAGATCCGGAATATACCGTTATCGGGCGGGTCGCGCGCCGCATCTGGGCTACAGCAATGAAAATGAAGTATGGCGGGAACGATCGCAGCCAGAAGCTGAAATATCACATTCAAACTTCCGGACGTTCGTTGCATGCGCAGGAAATGGATTTTAATGACATTCGAACGACCCTTCAAGCCTTGATGGCGCTGCTGGACAACTGCAATTCGCTGCATACGAATTCTTATGATGAAGCTGTAACGACGCCTACGGAAGAGTCGGTTCGCCGAGCGATGGCCATTCAGTTAATCATTACGAAAGAGCTTGGTTTCATTAAAAACGAAAACATGCTTCAGGGCTCTTTTATCATCGAGGAATTGACGGATCTGGTCGAGGAGGCTGTTCTGCAAGAGCTTGATCGCATTAGTGATCGTGGCGGGGTGCTCGGTGCCATGGAGACTCAGTATCAACGGGGTAAAATTCAGAATGAATCGATGCTCTATGAGATGAAAAAACATCAAGGGGACTTGCCGATCATTGGTGTCAATACATTTTTGAATCCTAATCCACCTGAAGGGGACATGGATATTCCGCTTGCTCGGGCGTCGGTGGCAGAGAAAGATCAACAAATTACCCATCTTCGGGAATTTCTTGATCGACATCAACAAGCGGCTCCAGCGGCTTTGCAGAAACTTCAGGGGGTGGCGCTCTCAGGCGGAAATATTTTCGCGGAATTAATGGAAACTGTCAAAGTGGCAAGTCTCGGGCAAATTACACGCGCGCTTTATCAAGTCGGCGGGCAGTATCGCAGAAACATGTAAAAAAACAAAGGGGGAATGGCGATGTCTTCTCAGCACATACTCAAGCATCAACAGCTGGGTTTAACGGACGATGACGTGCTGAAGATGTATGCTTACATGCTGAAAGCGAGAAAATTCGATGAACGTGCTACGCTGCTGCAAAGATCAGGTAAAACGGCATTTCACATTTCCAGCATCGGCCAAGAAGCGGCACAGGTGGCGGCAGCATTCGCTTTGGATAAACAGCAGGATTATTTCCTTCCCTATTACAGAGATTACGCCTTTGTGCTCACGATTGGCATGACGGTTCAGGAGCTGCTGCTGGCGGCACTGTTCAAGGCGGAGGATATTAACGGGGGTCGGCAAATGCCAGGGCACTTCGGTTATAAAAAGCTCCATATCGTATCCGGCTCCAGCCCCGTAGCGACGCAAGTTTTGCATGCGGTTGGCATTGCGCTCACTGCGCTAATGAGGAAGGAAGAACATGTGGCATTCGTGACTTTTGGAGAAGGCTCGAGTAATCAGGGCGATGTGCATGAGGCTTTTAATTTCGCCGGTGTATTCAAGCTGCCCGTGATTTTCCTATGCGAAAACAATCAATATGCGATTTCGATTCCTGCCCATCGACAGGTTGCCGGCCGTGTTGTTGATCGCGCAGCAGGGTATGGTTTTCCAGGTCAACGTGTTGACGGCAACGATGCACTGGAAGTATACCGGGCGGTGAAAGAAGCGAGAGAACGTGCCGTTCGCGGCTATGGACCCACACTAATTGAAGCGATGATGTATCGCATTCCGCCTCATTCCACTGCCGATGACGATATGCTCTATCGAACGAAGGAAGAAGTGGATTACCACAAAGATCAGGAAGGCGTTCAGCGGTTCCGGCGTTATTTGTTGGAGAGTGACATACTTACTGAGGATTTGGATCGCGCCTTGCACGAAAATATTGCCAAAGAAGTGAATGAAGCCACAAAATACGCTGAAAAATCGCCATTTCCGGCACCGGAGGACGTGCTTCGGCATGTGTATGCGGAAGATGGGGGTGAGGTTTGAGATGCCGATCATCACTTATTTGGAGGCCATCCGTTCAGCAATGTCGGAGGAAATGCAGCGGGATGATAACGTTTTTGTACTAGGCGAAGATATTGGAAAAGGGGGCGTCCTGAACGCCACGAAGGGCATGCGCGATAAGTTCGGCGAGCTGCGGGTGCTTGATACGCCGCTTTCTGAATCAGCTATCGTAGGCGTCGCCATTGGTGCGGCGATGGTCGGGATGAGGCCGATTGCAGAAATTCAATTTGCCGATTTCATATTTCCGGCAGCCAACCAAATCATTAGCGAAGCCGCCAAAATTCGTTATCGCTCCAACAATGACTGGCATTGCCCGATTGTCATTCGTGCACCTTACGGCGCCACAGGCGGCGGGGGCTTATATCATTCACAATGTCCCGAATCGGTGTTTTTTGGGACTCCAGGCCTCAAAATTGTTGCTCCGTCCACGGCTTATGACGCCAAGGGATTATTGAAAGCAGCGATTCGAGACGACGATCCGGTTCTCTTTTTCGAACATAAAAAATGCTATCTCTCCGTGTCAGATGAAGTTCCTGCGGATGATTATACGGTACCTATCGGTAAAGCAATAACCCGTCGCGAAGGTAAGGACATCACGGTCATCGCTTACGGTTTATCCGTCCAATATGCCATGAAAGCTGCGGCTGAACTGGAATTAGAAGGCATTGGTACAGAGCTTCTTGATTTGCGAACGCTGCATCCGCTTGATAAAACGGCAATTTTTGAGGCTGCAGCGAAAACTGGAAAAATTCTCATTGTTCACGAGGATAACAAGACTGGTGGTATTGGTGCTGAGATATCAGCGATGTTGGCTGAACACCTGTTGTATGAGCTGGATGCTCCCATCATGCGCTGCTGCCCGCCGGACGTTCCTCCTGTCGGGATGGCGCCGACACTGGAGAAATTTTACCTGCCGAGTATAGATACCGTGAAGGATGCGATGCGCCAGCTAGCGGAATTGTAGAGGAGGGTGGCTATGTCGCAATACGAGGAATCAGGTGCAACGCTCCCAGGCGATCAAATACTTGCTATCAGCCCGATCCGACAAGCAATTGCTTCCCGCATGCAGCAAAGTGTCACCGATATTCCCCGTGCCTGGCTGATGATCGAAGTTGACGTTACGAATCTCGTCGCCTTGCGGCAAAAGCTGAAGGAAACCTTCTTGTTGACAGAAGGCTTTCCGCTTACAATCTCACCTTTTGTCATAAAAGGGATTGTGAATGCTTTGAAGGAATTCCCGCTAATGAATGCATCATGGACCCCGGAAGGTATTGCTGTGAAAAGAAATATTCATATTTCCGTTGCAATTGGCTCTGAGGATGAGGATGCTGTGATTGCGCCAGTCCTCCGTCATGCAGATCGCAAATCCATAGCCGGCTTGGCGTTTGAGTTGTTTGATTTGCTCAAACGGGCAAAAGCGGGCACTTTACGACCGGCGGAAATGCAGGGTGACACGTTTACTTTTCATAATACCGGAGCCTTTGGATCCATGCTTTCTTATCCCATCATTCAGCCCCAGCAAGCGGCTAATCTTACATTTGAGAGCATTGTTCGGAAACCCGTTGTGATTCAAGAAATGATCGCCATCCGATCCATGGTCTCGATCTGCCTTTCATTTGATCACCGTATTCTGGATGGGATGATTTGCGGTCGATTTTTGCAGCGAGTCAAGCATTATTTAGAAAAATATGATCTGGAAACTCTGATCTACTGAGGCTTTTCACCTTAGGAGGATTAACGTATGAAGGAAAGTGTCATTGTTGGAGGTGCCCGCACACCGTTTGGGAAATTTGGCGGCGGCTTAAAGGACGTTCCGGCAGTCGAACTGGGCGGTACGGCAATTCGGGAGGCGATACGGCGTTCTTCTCTTGAACCGTCTATGATTGAGGGCGTCATTATGGGGATGGTCCTGCAAGGGGGAGCAGGGCAAAATCCTGCGCGTCAGGCAGCGCGTTTGGCAGGTCTAGGCTGGGGCGTAACGGCAGAAACGATCAATAAAGTATGCGCATCGGGTCTGCGAAGTGTCACACTTGCTGATCAAATGATCCGTTCCGGCGATGCCGATTGCATGATTGCTGGTGGAATGGAGAGCATGAGCAGTGCTCCTTTCTTGCTGCCAAGCACCCGTTGGGGGGCGCGGATGGGGAATCAGACGACCATTGACTTGATGGTGCACGATGGTTTGCTTTGCCCGTTTGAACACGTTCAGATGTTTGTTCATGGCAGCAACGTAGCCGCAGAGTTCGGCTTAAGTCGTGATCGGCAGGATGAATGGGCGCTTCGCAGTCATGTATTGGCGATTGAGGCTAGAAAGAAGGGCTACTTAGCGGAGGAAATTGCTCCGGTTGTTGTGCAATCCAAGCAAGGAGCGAAGCAGATCGAGGTAGACGAAGGTCCGCGAACGGATACAAGTATGGAGAAACTTGCTGCATTGCCTGCCCTGGTGAAAGGCGGAACGATTACGGCGGGAAATGCTCCTGGCGTTAACGATGGAGCGACGGCGATGGCCGTGATGTCGAAGGATAAAGCATTAGCCTGCGGCGTTAGCCCGCTTGCAACGATTGTCGGATCTGCGACTGTTGGTGAAAGAGCGCCGTACATTGCGACAACGCCTGCGTTAGCGATTCAGAAACTTTTGCGGCAAACAGGCATCAAGCTGGATCAAATCAGTCGGTTTGAAGTGAATGAAGCCTTCGCTGCGGTCCTGCTGACCACGGAACAAATGCTTGGATGGAATCCGGAACTAGTTAATGTAGGCGGGGGAGCCATCGCGCTTGGTCATCCCATCGGGGCAAGCGGTACGCGGATTGTGCTCACCTTAATCCATGAGCTGCGAAGAAGCGGTGGCGGCTACGGCATTGCCGCAATTTGCAGCGGGGCTGCGCAAGGTGATGCCATTCTCATTCGGGTGGATGGATGAATGTTGGAGGGAGCGGAGCTATGAACATACAGACCATCATGGTCATTGGCGCTGGACAAATGGGAAGCGGGATCGCACAGGTGGCTGCTGCTTCAGGTTTCCATGTGCTGCTGCACGACACAACCCCGGAATTTCTGAACAGGGGCATGCAGGCGATCAACAAACAGTTAAGCCGAAATGTGGAGAAAGGCAAACTGACTCCTGAAAGCATGGCGGAGATCGTAAGCCGCATACGACCAACTGAGTTTGTAGAGCATGCGGAGCAAGCAGATTTTGTGATCGAAGCCATTTCAGAAAATATGGCGTTGAAGGCCTTGCTGTTCCATAGACTGGATAGTCTGTGCCCGCCTCGTACGATTTTGGCAACGAATACATCATCACTTCCTATTTCGGAAATTGCAGCTGTTACGGGACGTCCGGAGAAAATTATCGGCATGCATTTTATGAATCCAGTGCCGGTTATGCCTCTCGTAGAAGTGATTCGAGGGTTGGAGACGTCGCAGGAAGTGTTCGAGGTTGTTTACGGGCTGAGTCAGCGTATGGGAAAAACACCGGTTGAAGTAAATGATTTCCCTGGGTTTGTTTCTAATCGCATCTTGATGCCGATGATTAATGAAGCCATTTTTACTGTATATGAAGGTGTAGCCTCCATCGAATCCGTGGATAAAGTGATGAAATTCGGCATGAATCATCCGATGGGACCGCTGGAGCTAGCGGATTTCATTGGACTGGATACGTGTCTTTCGATCATGGAAATTCTCTATGATGGTTTTAAAGATTCCAAGTATCGGCCTTGTCCGCTGCTGCGTAAATATGTAAAAGCGGGGCGATTAGGGCGTAAATCGGGGCAGGGATTTTACACCTATCAAGAATGAGTGTGGTGGAGAGACTTGTGCGGCAAACCAAGTTGGGGAGGAACTACAGGTTTTTTGCGCTGAACCGGAGCGTTTCGACCATGTAGTTCCTGTAACGTTAATTTGTGTTTACACGGGAACAAATGTTTGGTATTATGTGGATATTAATTCCAAATTAAGGGGCTGAGTGAAATGGGACGAGTTGTCTTATTTGAAATGAATAGTCAAGATCCTGAGCGTGCAGCGAGTTTTTATTCTACTGTTTTTGGTTGGGAAATCGGAGCATCCAGTTGGGGTTACCTTCCAGTGACAACAGGAAATGAGGACAAGCCTGGCATTCATGGCGGAATTTCTAAGGGACCAAGCGATTATCCTCATGGTATTAGAATTCAAATTCAAGTTGATAACATAGACGAAGCTATACATAACTCTGTAGAAATGGGAGCTCAAGTTGTTAGAGAGAAGATGGAATTTGATAACTTCTATCTTGCTTATTTAGTTGATCCCGTAGGTAATGGAATCGGATTGATTCAGAATAAGTAGGATGGATTTGCCGTTTTGTTGATCTTGGGAATGATTGGGGTTTATTGGTATACCCCCGTAGAATGGCTTGGCAATGCGAACAAGTATACAGATGCAGTTAGTCATAATCATTTTAAATACACACGCTACTAGGGGCATCGTCTAATAAACAGCGAGAAGGAGCGAGTCATGTTAAAGAGATTGGAAGAACTGTTTGGTGTAGATTTGGGCACCTGTAATACGCTAATATACCAGCAAAAAAAAGGTATTGTTCTGCAAGAGCCGTCCGTAGTCGCCATTCAAACAGATACAGGGGAAATCAAAGCCATTGGCCAAGAAGCCTATGATATGATTGGGAGAACTCCAGCTAATGTGGAGGTCATTTATCCGTTAAAAGATGGCGTCATTGCTAATTTTGATATGACCTTAGCGATGCTTAAATATTTTATTGGCAAAATTAGAAAAGGCTACAATTGGTTCCGCAGCTTTCACGTTTTGATTTCCGTTCCATGCGGCATTACGAATGTGCAAAAGCGGGCTGTTGAAGAGATGATCGTTCATAAAGGCGCGAGGCGGTCAACAACGGTAGAAGAACCGTTGGCCGCAGCAATGGGAGCAGGGCTTCCTGTCGAAGAACCGATAGGAAGCATGGTCCTTGATATTGGTGGAGGAACAAGCCAAGTTGCGATTATCTCTCTTGGCGGCATTGTCGTAAGTGAAGCAATTCGCCGTGGAGGCATGTCGATTGACCAAGATATTATTGAGTATGTGAAACGTGCCTACAATATGGTTATTGGTGAGCGAACGGCAGAGGAAATCAAGAAGAACGTCGCCACTGTCGTGAAACCTGTGAAGGAAATCACGATGGACATCCGGGGGCGTGACTTGATGGAAGGATTGCCTCGCAGCATTACAATCTCTTCAAAGGAGATTTATGAAATTTTCGATGACTTTATGATTTCAATTGTGGAGTGCATTCGGCTTGCCATGGAGAAATGCCCTCCTGAGCTCGCTGGCGACGTTATGGAGCAGGGCATTCTGCTTTGTGGTGGCGGTGCTTTACTGGAAGGACTGGACAAGCGCCTTCAACAAGAATTAGGTGTACCCGTGTATCTTGCGGAACATCCGATGGCCTGTATTGCTGAAGGGACAGGGAAAATGCTAAACTTCAATGGGGCGATAATTGAACGATCTGCCAAACTGATGACAGCGTCTGACAAGTTGATGACAGAGAAGCAAGAGAGCGTCCAATAAAGGAGGCTTATCCATTGAAATTTAGAGCGGTATCCGAGCAAACAAAAATGAATTATATGATGTGGAGTATTCGAAGAGAGATTGTCAAAGAAAATGCGTATTTGAACTCGCTGCCCTATGATCCATCACCTATTATGGAGATCGTCAAACAACACTTGGATGCATGGGACCCTATCGGGCTGCTGGACATGCATGGTCTTGAAGACGAATATGAAGGTGAAGCGCGTACGCTAACGATTTATATAACGAAACACGTTTCAGATTTAGATGTGCTGAGCTTTAGCCAAGCCATCAATCAGTTGTTTCGCGCTTCATTCGGCGAAGAGTATCAAGACCAGGATAATTCGGTTGAAATTGCAGCGGCAATCCTTCATTCTCTCCGAACCAATTCAATTTTAGCGTAAATGTTGAAGCAAGTTGGGCACCGTGGTTGGTGCCTTCTTTGTGTTAAGCGGGACTTGCCATGGTTGCATTAACGCGTATTTTATAAGAGAATAGAGCAAGGAATAGAGAAATGGGGAGTCATCGTGAGCGAAATGCTGAACAAATACTGTGCCAAATTATTTGGCAAAACCGGTTTTATCGTTGAAATCGGCGTCATTAAAAAAGTAACGAATCGGACAATCCACGTGGATTGGGGAACGAAAACGTGGATCTATCAGAATAGAGATTTTAAGTGGATCCCGCTAGACAAGGAAGAATTTGAACAAAGATATAAGAAACCTAAATTCTCTGAAGGGGCACTTAACCGTGCTGCTGAATTAGGTTTGAAAATCACTTATAACTAACAGGCAATATAAATCGAAATGACTTGAATTCCTACTGGAACTTCAAGTCATTTTTTAATATTTGCTAGTACTTAAGATCAAGCTTTATTGGCTCGAATGGCTTGCAGCCACTCACCCACGATAGTTAGAGCTTCTTTCGATTTCACGATCCTGTCATGGTTATGGCCAGCTAGAATGCGGACTTTGGCAGGTGTATATTTGCTGTACAGAGGTTCATAGGCATGGGCATCAAAGACTTCATCTTCTTCACCAACGAGAACGAAAGTAGATGGGTTTAATTGGCGCAAATAGTTCTCGTACTTATTATCTAACATGCGGGATAAAGCCAATCGATAGCTTAGCTGGCAAGTTTCAGTGCCATGCAGTTTATCCTGAGGCGTGAGTCGCCGATAGACAACGGTATGGTTAAACCTGGTAATGCCAATTGTATTGAGTCCCATCAACAACGCATATTTCGGAATACTTACTGTGGATTCATTGTTGTTGCCATCCTTGCGAGCAAGTGGTGAGTTGGCACTAAGTGCAGAAGAAATAAGTAAATAGGCATGAATACTCGCGTGAATCGGGCGGATTGTTTGTCTCAGAGCTGTAGCTCCTCCTGCAGAATGACCGCCGAAGATGATAGTTGCATCCGGATAGCGACTCTGGATGTGGTGAAATAAATCTTCGATGTCATCGTCCAGCTGTCCGATATAATCGATGTCGCCTCGGCGAAGCGGATTTTCTCCATAACCGCGTAAATCGGGTAAGATGACAGTTGCCAGATTATGTTCGGAAATATATTGACCAAATTCACGTAAATAAAGGCTGGGTTCTGTAATGCCATGTAAAAAAATGAGCACAATATCGGAGGGTCCTTCGAAATGTCGGTAAGGTAATTTCGCGCCATCGCGTGCAGTAAACGTTCTAAAATCAGTCGTATAGCTTGTCATATTTGAGCAGCACTCCAAATGAAGGATTTGATCGTTCAGGGAAGTAATTCCATGACACATGTTCAACTTCCTTCTCCTAATAATCCTTTTCACAGGGTTATACATGTTTGATCCAATCGGTTATGGTAAAATAATGAAAAATCAGATGAGGTGATGCGTATGCCAAAAGTAGCAGCAGTCACAGGTGGTGGGCATGGCATTGGACGTGCAATCGCGCTTGCCTTTGCTCAAGCAGGATTCGGTGTTTCCATAGCAGATATTCATGAAGATGCAGGTTTTGAGACAGTCAAATTATTGAATTCCTATACAGACCATGTCGTTTTCACGAAGGTTGATGTTTCGAAGGAAGACGAAGTTAGGCAGTGGATGGAGCGCACGGTCTCTGACTTAGGCGGGATTGATGTTCTTGTTAATAATGCAGGGATTATGCATAATGCGGATGTACTTGACCTCACGAGTGAACAGTTCCTACGGGTCATCTCCGTGAATTTAGGTGGAGCTTTTCTATGTTCACAAGCCGCGGCGCGTGTGATGAAGGAGAAGGGGCAAGGCGGAGCCATCATCAATATTTCATCGACACGGGCGTTTATGTCAGAACCAAACACGGAGGCGTATTCGGCTTCAAAAGGCGGAATCTCTGCACTGACGCATGCGATGGCTATAAGCTTGGGCGAATACGGCATTCGTGTTAACGCCATTTCTCCCGGATGGATTGAGGTTCGGGATTGGCACTATCAGGCTGCTCAAGGCAGCATTGTTCATTCCGAAGTGGATAAAAAACAACATCCAGTAGGCAGAGTAGGCAAACCAGAGGATATTGCCGCTGCTTGTCTCTACCTGGCCGACGAGAAAGCCGGTTTCATTACGGGTCAGAATCTAACCATCGACGGCGGAATGACGGTTAAAATGATATACGCAGAGGAGTAGGATTACATAACGATGAATAAACAGCCCTAGACACATTGTCTGGGCTGTTTTTGTTTGCAAAATGGTTTCTTCAGGACGCGAAGAGAACTACAGTCCATTATTCCAAGCAAAAAGCACAATTTGCACGCGTGAAGAGAACTACAGTCCTCTATTATGCCGATTCACTTGAAAAAAGCGCCAGCGGAAGACAAATAAGACCCGCTAGTTCCGTTCAGAGTGGAAATGGCTCGTTTTCCTCAAAATAGAGGACACCAGTTCCCTTTGCAAAACGGTATCCAGACCCTCGAGGAGCTTTTAGCAATGGTTAAAATATGGATCTTTATCTTCCGTGAAGGTGTTTGTCACTTTTTATCAATAATAGCGACCGTACAGCGAGAAATACAAATCAATTGACTCTTCTCATCGGAGATACGAATATCCCAAACCATCGTTTTGCGGCCTTTGTGTATCGGTGTGGCAACTGCTGTTACAATGCCGTCTCGTTTGCTTTTAAGGTGATTCGCATTAATTTCTAACCCGACGGCTGCATACTTGTCTTTATCGACAATATTAATCTCTGAGGCAATGGATGCTGCTGTTTCCGCGAGTAGAACTGAGGCTCCGCCATGCAGGATGCCGGCAGGCTGATGGGTGCTAGGTCCAACCGGCATGGACATGACCACCCGATCAGGCGCCAATTCCACGAAGTCGATGCCGAGCGATTGAATAGCTGTATGCAAACTTCGTTCTTTCATAAAAGTGATAAATGTGTCTTTATCCATCCCATACGACTGATAAATTTGTTCTGCTACGATCATTAGCCATATCTCCCTTCAGAGCTTTTATTTTTCTAGTATACGTGTCGTCATACAGCTAGTAGAAGGAAAACTTTTATGGAGAAAGGATAACAATTTACAGATAGGAAATTCTAATTGCAACAACACGAGGGGGGCTCGCAGCATGCAGATCGATAACGAGAAATGGGTGCAATTTCAAGCGGATGAGCAGGCGGATGACGCCGCAACCAATCATGATTATGATTTGATTCGAGCTTATGCGGACCAGTTGAATGGAGAAGTTGAAATGGCTGCAGAGGAATAAAGTCAGCAGATGAAGGAACGAAATGCCGCCGTCGATGCGGCATTTTTTTTTATTTCCAACGATTTTAACAGTTGACAAAAAGCTGCCCGAAGGCGTTATATGGTATGTAATTAAAGATGCCATAACTAGCTAGAGGGGGCCGTACATGTTCTACTCGCTAAAAAACCGATTGATCGTGTTTTTCGTCGTCTTATTGTTCGTCTCTTTCGGGACGATGTCTTACTTGTTTTTTACGGAGTCACGATCTATTATACGGTCTTATATCGAATCGTCCGCTTTCGAAAAAATGGATGAATACGGGTCATTCGTCAACATGGCGTTGGTACAAATCTATGATGTTTCATCGATTGTTTTTAACAGCTCGACGGTGAAAAACTGGGACAATACCCTGTCAGATCCAGCCTTGCCGGCAGGTGAAAAAATGTTGGCAAACATTAATCTCAGTCAGTTTCTAACACAAACCACCAATAATTATTCGATTGTGTCGTCGGTGACGGTTTATCGGCAGGAGGGATTATGGATCACGGCGGACAATCAAATGATGAATGATTCATCGTTCATGAAGGAAGCGTGGTACGATCGTTTTAAGACAAGAGGCATTCAATGGGTGTCAGCACATAAGGATCCCATTGAACTGAATCGTTCGAAAACGTTTGACGTACTCAGTTTATTGCTGCCAATCGGCACATTCGAGCCCTTGCAATCCAAAAATATGATGAAAATTAATGTTAGCTCTCAATTTTTCCTAGAGCCGCTAAGTCGGATTCATTTAGGCGAAAAAGGTACGATTTTCCTGCTGGATGGCCAAGGTGATTCCGTTCTCGGACAACATGAATACGACTCTCACCCCGAGGCTGCCAAGCAAATGGAAGCAATCCGTAACAGTACGCAGCAGAATGGCGTCATTTATCTGGAAAATGAAGCTGGTGCTAAGGATATTATGGTTTATAAAAAGCTGAAGCTTAACAATTGGCTGTTGGTTGGCATTGTGCCTGAAGTTGATTTGTATGGCAATTTGTACAAGCTGCGCACAAGTCTATTGATCTTTGGTTCCTTGCTGTTGGTAGGGGCAATTGCTGCGGCAATCTGGCTTTCGCACGGCATTTCGAAACCGCTCTCACGGCTGGCATCCGGGATGCGTTATGTCCAGATGGGCGATTTTGACGGCGCCGAGAATCGGATCCCTGCTGATGAAGAGGTGCGCAATGAAGTTAGTTACGTCACGGCAACATTTCGCAACATGGTCAGTCGGCTCCGGTATCATATCAAAACAGAATTCGAGCTGAAGCTGTTAAAACAGCAGGCGGAATATAAAGCATTACTGATGCAGATTAATCCGCATTTTTTATTTAATACACTGGAGTTATTAAGCAGTTTGGCGATGCAGCATCGTACACAGGATACCGTGAAGGTCATAGAAGCTTTGGGGAAAATGATGCGCTTTTCCTTGAAAATCAGCAACGATTTAACTCCGCTTGAAGAAGAACTGACATATGTCCGCCATTATGCGTCCATTTTACAAATTCGATTTGCCGATAGGCTGAATCTCTCGTTAGAAGAAGATGAGTCGCTTCGTTCATGTGTCATTCCCAAGTTTATTTTGCAACCGCTGATTGAAAACGCTGTAAAATACAGCTTTAAAGAGCAGGCTGAAGCAAAGGTTATTGTTAGAGTACGGCGTGAAGATCAGCGTTTAATACTCACCGTTGCTGATAACGGCACAGGAATCACATTGGACTTGCATCAGCAGCTGCGCGCAGAGTCGTTGAATTCTCATTTTGACCATATTTTGAAAACGAGGTCGGAACAAATCGGTTTGCGCAATGTTTTGGCTAGATGCCAGCTCTACTACGGCAATTTGTTCGAGTTTGAAATTGCACCGGGTGAGCTCGCAGGCACAAGTATTTCACTGAGATTGCCTATTCAAGGAGGGAGCTTGGATGTATAGTGTGCTTATTGTCGATGATGAACCGGAAATTCGCCTTGGTTTGAAGCTCAAGGTGGACTGGGAATGCTTAGGCTTGAACGTTGCAGGTGAAGCAGGCAATGGAGCTGAAGCCATGGAGTGGCTGGCACAGCATCCAGCCGATGTGATCATCACAGATATGAATATGCCCGTCATGAACGGAGTTTCCTTTTTGGAAGCATGTTACGAGCAGTATCCCACTTTGCGGTTGATTGTTATTACGGGTTATGAGGATTTTCAATACGCCAAAGCGGCGATTCGCAATCAGGCAAGGAATTATTTGCTTAAACCCGTGACCCAAGATGAACTGGCCGAAACGCTGGGCAAAATCGTTCAGGAGTTGGATGGGCTAAGGAATGAACGTGACCAGCAAGCCATGATGCAGTGGCGGCTTTCGCAATATTATAAGGAAATGAAAGAACACTTTCTTGTCCATCTTGTCAAAGAAGAGGTAGAACGGGAGTCATTACTGCGGGAAAGAGCCAAGTGGTTTCAGCTGGATGCCTGGGAAAGCCGGCAGGTGAGATTCGTTACAGCGGGTTTGATTGAGCGTCATACGATGCAGCAGGAACGTTCACCTGACAAATTGCGGCTGCCTTTCGAGATGCTCTGCAGAGAAGCGGCAGAGAATTCAAACGGACTGTATCATGTGTTTCGCGATGCGAATTATGCGGGATTGATGCATTTTGTTACCGCCACTGAGGAAGGGGAACTGGGAACTTTTGTACAAAACTTACATCATGCAGTAACCGAACATTTGGGATACGAGCCTGCGATTGGTACAGGTCAGACGGTAACTGGCCTAAGGCAATGGAAGGATGGTTATTTATCAGCGTTATTGGCTTGGAATTTGAAAGGTAATGATGGTTCGAATGTCATTCAGCAGCATGGCGCCATGGAAACTGTTCTTTCCGAGGAAACGACAAAGGTGCTGCAGCGTTATGTGGCACGAGGCGATTTGGTCGCGTTTGAGCAGGCGGTTTACAAAGAATTGAGTGCCTCTATTGCCGCTTCGCAAGCTCGCTTTGTGAAACTAATTTTTCAGCTATATCTGATGCTGGATACGATGGCTTTTACGGCCGGTATTACTTTAGAGAGCAGTGAACAACTGTGGCTCCGTCCCGAGCAGGTGTGGGGCTTTGATACGGCAGCCAAGGCTCAGCAATTTCTGAATAAACTGGCTGTGAAAATCATGGCTGGGCCGGAGAAGGACTCTCTGGATGCCGATCATTCCATGATTCAGGCTGCTGAGCAATTTATTCAAGACAATTACATGTACGATCTGAATTTAACGATGTTAGCTGAACGATTTAATTATAATTCCTCCTATTTCTCCGAAATGTTCAAAGCCAAAGCCGGTAAAACATTTATTCAATATATTACGGATGTACGGATGGCGAAAGCTGTACAGCTGCTGGAGGAAACGATGCTCAGTCTGTGGGACATTGCAGAGCTGACGGGTTTTTCGAATGCAAGTTATTTTAGTTCAAAATTTAAGCGGATGTACGGGATTTCCCCATCCGATTACCGAGTACGCCTCAAATCACCTGAAAAATTTGATAATCAACTACCGAAGAAATAGCATTCAAAGGAGCGCCGTAAATCCTTATGATGATCCTAATGGGGGCACATCGTCCCCCGAAACGATCATGAAGGAGGAGGGCGCTCATGTCATCTCTGCGAAAATCCGCCCTTTCGAGGCAAAATCGTACGGCTTATTTATTTTTATTGCCATGGCTGATCGGTTTCTTCTGTCTGACCTTAGGGCCAATGTTGGGTTCGCTGTATCTGTCGTTCACAAAATTCAATTTACTGAACAGCCCCCGGTGGCTAGGATTGGACAACTATGTGCAGATCTTCAAGGAAGACGACTCCTTTCTGCATTCGATGGGACTAACGTTCCAATATGCCTTGTTGTCCGTGCCTCTTCGATTGATATTTGCCTTAATGGTGGCAATGGCGCTGAATAAAGGAATTCGGGCGCTAGGCGTATACCGAACCGTCTACTACATCCCGTCGCTGCTCGGGGGAAGCGTTGCGATTGCCATCGTTTGGCGTAAAATATTCGACGGAGACGGATTGTTCAACCAATTTTTGAACTTGTTTGGCATTGAGGGACCGGCTTGGGTCGCACATCCGGACTATATTTTATCCACGATCATTACATTGTCCGTGTGGCAGTTTGGATCTGCGATGGTAATCTTTTTGGCAGGACTGAAGCAAGTGCCCGCTGATCTGTATGAAGCTTCGCAAGTGGATGGTGCAGGGAAGATCAGGCAGTTTTTTCAGATTACACTGCCTTTGTTATCGCCGGTTATCTTTTTTAACCTCGTCATGAGCATTATTAACTCGTTCCAGGTGTTTACGCCAGGTTATGTGATTGGTGACGGGCGCGGGGGCCCGGTTAACTCAACCCTATTTTATACGCTGTATCTGTACTTAAAAGGATTTGCATTCTTCGATATGGGGTATGCGTCAGCGCTTGCATGGATCATGGTTGTTGTGATTGGCGTGTTAACGGCCGTTGTGTTTCTGACCTCAAAGTATTGGGTATTTTACGGCGATGGCAAGGACGAAAGGGGATGATGCAATGACTGTGAACGGGAACTATACAAAACTACTTAAACATTTGTTGATTATCGCTTTTGGCTTGCTGATGCTGTATCCCGTATTGTGGCTGATCAGCGCATCGTTTAAACCGAATCAGCTCATATTCTCAAATACAAGCCTTTGGCCATCAACATTTACATTCGATAATTATATCAATGGCTGGAAAGGGCTGCAGGGAACGACGTTTG
This sequence comes from Paenibacillus chondroitinus NBRC 15376, assembly GCF_004000765.1. Classification (GTDB taxonomy): domain Bacteria; phylum Bacillota; class Bacilli; order Paenibacillales; family NBRC-103111; genus Paenibacillus_E; species Paenibacillus_E chondroitinus. The sequence continues at coordinate 30,321 of NZ_BILW01000034.1, forward strand.
GCCGATTTTTCCTGAATTCCGCGCAAATTTCGGTGCTTTCAGTGCTTGGAAACATCATTACGTGCTCATTTGCTGCATATGCTTTTGCCCGTTTGGAGTTCAGATTCAAAAAGCTTTGGTTCAGCCTTATGTTGGTGACGATCATGCTTCCTTACCATGTCACGTTAGTCCCGCAGTACATTATTTATAACAAATTTGAATGGATTAACACGTACTTGCCGCTAATCGTACCCAAATGGCTGGCTCACGATTCTTTCTTCATCCTTCTTATGGTGCAGTTCATTCGTGGTATCCCGAAAGAGCTGGATGAGAGTGCAACAATTGACGGCTGCGGACAAGGTCAAATCTATTTTCGGATTATGATGCCGCTATTGGTGCCTGCCTTAATTACAACCGCTATTTTCACTTTTATCTGGACGTGGGACGACTTCTTTTCACAAATGATTTATTTGAACAACATCAAATTGTTTACCGTTCAACTTGGTATCCGCTCCTTGTTTGATCCTTCCGGAGAATCGGATTGGGGTGCGCTGCTTGCGATGTCTGTGCTTTCACTGGTACCGATCATGACGATTTTTCTATCTTTCCAGAAATATTTCTTGGAAGGCATTGCGACTACGGGTCTGAAATAACCCGAAAAATTGAGTAGTCAACACCCGAAGAAATGACATTCTATGTACGTTGAAAATGCTTTACGATCAGGGTATCAACGATCATAACACGAAAAGCAGGGGGAATTTTCCATGAAAAAACAGTTGATCATGACAACGTTGACCATCTTGATGGCCGTGACAACGGCTTGTTCCTCAGGAACAGGCACGGGTACTAGTAGCGGCACAACAAATGCGCCGGCGGCAAGCATGGCAAGCGGTGGTGCAAAAGCAGAACCAGTTGAACTCAGGCTGATGTGGTGGGGCGATCAAAAACGGGCAGATCGCACGAATGAGGCGCTGCGCAAGTTCGAAGAGAAAAATCCGAATATCAAAATTGTCGGTGAGTTCGCGCCAAGCTCCGGTTACTTTGATAAGCTTAATACGCAGCTCGCTTCCGGCACAGCACCTGATGCGTTTTTCCTTGGCGGGAACGTCGTTGATTACGCCAATAAAAACGTTTTGCTGGAGATGGACCCTTATGTAGGCAAAGAACTTGACCTTAGCGATATGGATAAATCCATGATTCAGTATGGGACATTCAAAGGCAAACTTCTACATGTCTCTGCCGGTGCCAATGCAAGGGGGATCGTTGTCAATACGGAGTTGTTCAAAAAAGCTGGAATCCCCGTTCCAAAAGACGGTTGGACATGGGAAGAATTTGGTAAAACAAGCATAGAAATTTCGGATAAGCTGGGCAAAGACGTATTCGGTACGTACAATTTCACAGTTGATGGCATGGATATCTACTTGAAGCAAAGAGGCAAGATGCTTTACGACATGGATAACGCGAAGCTTGGTTTTGAGCAGAAGGACGCGGAAGAGTGGTTCGGCTTATGGGATTCGATGACGAAAGCTGGCGGCGTGGTTACACCGGCGCTCCAAGTGTCTAACCCTCCGTCGGATACGAGCAAATCACTCGTTGTTACCGGCAAAGTGGCGATGAGCTTACTTGCTTCCAATCAGCTTGGCGCTCATCAGAACTTGATTCCGGATAAGCTGGAGTTAGTTCAACTCCCTCGCGGACCGAAAGGTACCGGTGTCGTATTCGAATCCAGCCAAGGCTTGTCCGGTTATGCCAAAACGAAGCATCCGAAAGAAGTGGCAATGCTAATGAATTACTGGATTAACGATCCGGATGCGGCGAAAATTTTGGGCAATGACCGTGGTGTTCCTGTTACATCCAAAATGCGTGAGCTGTTGAAGAAGGATGCGAATCCCGTTGATCAAGTCATCTATGATTATACGAGCCGTGTCTCTGCAGCAACGAACAAAGAACCATTCGCGGTGAGCTACAATCCTCCTGGCAACACGGAGTATACGAAACTAATTGAAACAACCGTACAGGAAATCGGGTTTGGTAAAAAAGATGTGAAAAAAGGCGTAGCCGATTTCTACACCGGTACGGTCAAAATTTTCAACAATAACAAATAAGAAAACCGCATGCGGGAGAAAAGGCTGCCACTGGCAGTCTTTATTTCATTGAGACAAGAAAAGAGGCTGAAACTTATGAAAGAAGATGTGCTTACCAAACTTCGCGGGATTCAGACGGAGGACAAGGTCGGTGAGCTGAAAAAAGCTTCCGATGTTCAGGTAGTAAAAGAGTGGATGCAGCATGGCGTGAAATTTGCCGCCTCCTCCGATAAATTTGAGAATGTCTACTACGAGGCGCTGCGTAAGCTATTGGATTGTGTGGTGCCAACCCTCGGAGACAAGCCGATTTTACATGAAGGGGGCATCTATTTAGGTTGTTGGCTGGAGAGTACGGGGACTATTAATGCCGAGCTTCTTTCACGATTCCTACCGTCCGTTTCGCAAACGACGTATGAAATGTTCGCCGACCACCAGCGCGAAGATGGCTTAATTCCGTATAAATTGACCGAGACGGGCCCATCGTTTAGGCAAATCCAGCTGGTGACACCGCTTGCGCGAAGTGTGTGGCATCATTATCAACTGAACGGGAAGGATCAGACCTTTCTGCGTAAAATGTACACGGCCATGCAGCGCTATGACGAGTGGCTCGCTACTTATCGCGATACGCGCGGTACAGGCGCCGTAGAAGCGTTCTGTACGTTCGATACGGGACATGACTTGTCGCCGCGCTTCTGGCATGTACCGGACACACCGCATAGGAATGATCCGCGGGTGTATAACCCGGATTCTCCGATTCTGCCTTTCCTTGCACCGGATTTAACGGCAAATGTGTATTGTCAGCGCCTTTATTTGGCGAAGATGGCGGAAGAGTTAGGCGAAAGCGGCGAACCGTGGCGGGAGAAAGCAGCGACCAGCTTAAATCGTTTATTCCAATACTGCTTCGATGAAGCGGATCAGTTCTTCTATGATCGGGATAAAAATGACGAGCTGGTTCGCGTTCAATCGGATATCCTTCTGCGCGTGCTAGCTTGTGAAGTTGGCGATCAAGCATTTTTCGATCAAGCGCTGAGGAAATATCTGCTCAATACGCGTAAGTTCTTTGCCAAGTATCCCTTTACTTCGATCGCGATGGATGATCCTCGATTTGATCCTTTTTCATCGTATAACAGCTGGGCAGGGCCATCCAACTTTCTCAGCCTGATCCGTGCACCGCACGCCTTTGAACATCACGGACGATTCGTAGAGCTAACGTATGTGCTGTATCCCATCATGGCGGCTTTTCATAAAATGACGCGGTTCTCTCAAGCTCTCAGTCCTTGGACAGGCGAGGAGGGGTTTACGCAAACCTACTCACCGGCTATTTTATGCGTGTTGGATTATGTTGAAAGGCTATGCGGGATTATGCCGAGACAGGATAATGAACTTTGGTTTACAGGACTGCTTCCATACGCCGTGGATCACGGGGAAGAAATTGCTGAGGCTACGGCCTATAGTCGTCAAGTAGACGGTGTAACTTTTGAACTCGTAAATACGTTGGATCAATCGATTGTTTACCGGGATGGGAAGATGCTGATTCAGTTTCCGAATGGGTTAAGAGCTGTGACGGATCAAGAAGGAAAACTGACATCACTCATCGGGATGAGCGTTCGGACAGTAGAGGGGATCATTTCTTATGATGGGCATGAGTGGCATGTAGCTGTAAAAGGAAATGAGCGAATTGATTTGATGGATGGCATAGAGCTGAAAAAGGTTGAGGTTGATAGGGGAGTTATCGCACCGACTTATCGTTAGTTCTATGTAAATAACCAAGTATAACCTCTCATCGATTAACAAATAATACCGTTGTTATGAGAAGGAGGGTATCCAAGTTATGGTTGGAAATCGAAGCAAGCGGGGCATCGCTCTGTTAGCCGTCCTGTTGGTTATACTTGCTGCCTCAGGGTGCGGGAAACAGGAAACGGTCAAAGTCGGCATTGAGCAAAACTTCCGTCCGTTCACGTATACGGAAAACGGGGATAAGAAGGGCTTCGAGGTTGATTTGTGGCAAGCAATTGCGAAAAAAGCGGACATTAAGTATGAACTCGTTCCCATGGAGCATGGAGAACTCATCAAGAGCGTCAAATCTGGCGCAGTTGATCTGGCGATTGCCGGTATGACGGTCAGCAATGCCCGCAAGAATAATTTTGAATACTCCAGTCCTTATTTTCAAACAGGGCTGGTCGTCTTGACATCTACCGACAATGGTGTCATTAAAAGCAAGGAGGATTTAGCTCAAAAAGTGGTAGCCACCAAAAACGGATCGACCGCTTTTAACTACGCAGGTGAAATTCAAGGGGCAAAAATACGGAGCTATTCCAATGTCGCTGATGTCTACAACGAGTTAAAAAACAATACGGTGGATGCCGCTATTTTCGATGAGCGTAACGCCCATGATTTTCTACAGGACAAAGCGCAAGGGCAAGTGAAAATGGTTGGAGAAATGTTTAACAAAGAGCGATACGCCGTCGTTGGGAAGAAACGCAATAAATATATCGGCAAAGTGAACAAAGGCATCGAAGCTGTCAGCAAAGACGGAACTTACGAAACGATGTATACGAAGTGGTTTGGCGCGAAGCCGGATCAAATGCCGGATAAGATAAAAAAAGATATGGAGTACGAAATGCAGCACGAAACCGTGAATGGTCGCTAAATGGCGGCCTTTATTGCTTTATTGGCGACCCTTCCGGTTGACATGGAGTATACTCCAGGCGATAAAATTGTTACAAAGGAGGCTTGGTATGGAACTTACACTTACAATTTCAGAGCTGTCTGAGAAGACCGGCCTGAGCATAGATACGATACGTTATTATGAGAAAATCGGAATCTTGCCCTCACCTCATCGTAAAAGCAATGGACGGCGGGAATATACGAGCGGCGATCTGGAACGATTTATTTTCATTACACATTTGAAACGAACACAAATGCCGTTAAAAGAAATCGACCGCTATATTCAGTTCTATATGGACCAAGACTATGAAGGTTGCTATCAAGTTCTTCATAAACACAAAGAAGACATAGAGATGCAAATGGCTGAAATGAGCATGGCACTTGAGAAAATGAACTATAAATTGGACAATTTTAAGAGTCTTGTAGCTGATCAAAATGGAAAGCGAAGTTAGCGATCCAGTTCTCGCTAATATTTTAGGAGAGTCAACGTTTGTCCCTTTCTATTTGCCGGTAATCTCATAGTATAAACTGTAAGATTACTATAATGGGATAGGAAGTGACGAACTATGGGTTTCAGTTTCCGAAACGCTACGAATTCTACGCTGTTTATTTCCTTCGGATACTTTAATTTACTCTGTCGACCAACGACCTTTGTCAAAACGGGTTGGTACAGAGTGGACCCTGGGCAAACGCGACAAGTTTGGAGTGGGTTCGTTGGCGGACAAACGTTTTATTACTACGCGGAAGATGCGTTCGGCCGCCGTTGGGCAGGGCAATTTTTCACGCAGGTCCCTTCGACACCGTATCGATGGTGTTGGGATACAGGCTGTTCCACTTGCCGAACAGTTGGTTTTAGAGGAATTAGGCTAGGCTTGCTGGTTGCCAATTTCACACTCACATTGACCGCAATCCGGAGCGCGAGCAAATCTGCGGGTCCTGAAGCATTGCCATCCAAAGGTATTTCATCACTACGTAAAATTCCTACAGGTATGCCTGGAAGAAAAGTAGGCAGACCGCTGCTGGGAGGCCGCACGTCAAATCGTTTGTGGTTGACAAAAAAATAGTCAAGCTTATCATCCGCCCCTCCGGCGGATTTATTGTTTTCATGGGCATCGAGAGGATCGTCAGCTTTTTTCGCGAATAATGCTAAGTGGATGGATAGAAAGTACTCACTCTTCAGATTGACGTAAAGGAAGTGCTATGTTATGAAAATGACTGTATTAGGCTGCGGAAGATGGGGATCTTTTTTATCCTGGTATGCCTATAAACAAGGACATGATGTGAAATTATGGGGAAGAGAGGCTTCCCGCAATTATCAGAAGCTGCTAGAGACGAGAACCAATGATTATTTGCTTTTACCACAACAGATTCAGTTAACGAATAGCTTGGAAGAAGCTGTTGCATTTGCTGAACTTATCTTTATTGCGATTAGTGCTCAAGAACTTAGAGGGTTTGCTAAGCAGCTGAATTCGTTAAACCTTGCAGGCAAGTCATTTGTTCTGTGCATGAAAGGTCTTGAAGGAAATACCGGGGAAAGGCTTACACGTGTCATGAAAGAAGAAATTCAGCAGCCTGTCCATGTTGCCATCTGGGTCGGTCCCGGACATGTGCAAGACTTCGTGCAGGACATTCCGAACTGTATGGTGATTGATTCAGACGACAGTCAAGTTACAAAGTTAATCGTTGAAAACTTAGGAAGCGAAACGATCCGCTTTTATTATGGGGAAGATGTATTAGGAAATGAAATTGGTGCGGCTGCGAAAAATGTGATCGGCATTGCGGCAGGTATCTTGGACGGATTAGGCTATTCCAGCTTGAAAGGAGCATTAATGGCTAGGGGAACGAAAGAAATAGCGCGGTTAGTTAAAGCTATGGGCGGGAATGAGTTGACTGTATATGGATTGGGTCATCTCGGTGATTATGAGGCGACGGTTTTTTCGAAACATAGCCATAATCGTCGATTTGGGGAAGCTTTTGTTAAGCAGGAGCCCTTTGAGAAATTAGCCGAAGGAGCAGCTACGGTGAAGGCCTTGCTTCAACTGTCAGCCAAGCATGCTGTGGAACTGCCCATTTGCCAGGCTGTGAATGCCGTCCTTTGGGAAGAGCAAGATGCGCAAGATCAGATCATGAAGTTATTTATGAGACCTGTCAAATTTGAAACCATTTAACTAATACATATTGACGTAAAATTAATATACATAATATTTATTATGTAAACAAATAGCCAGCTTCACGTGATTATGACACATGTGAAGCTGGCTATTTCATTTGTTCGGACTATACAGATGCCAAATGTATTGTTGCATAATCAAGTATTCAGTTGAATAATTGACTATAATAAAATAAAAAAGAGTATAATATTACATATATGTTGTAATGTGCAACACTTTAATGTTTTAACAAAGGGGACTCATTTCATATGCAAATCAGAGTACTGGCAATCGCTCCATACCCCGGATTAAAGGGTTTAATAGAAAGTATCGCAAAAGACGATCCACGAATAAAGATCGATATTGAAGTTGCGGATCTTCATAATGCTCTTCCTATCATCCACGCTGCCAAAGGAAAATATGATGTCATCTTGAGCCGCGGGGGAACCTCAACACTTATAAAAAGTCAGGTAACAACGCCTGTGGTCGATATTCCAGTCTCCGGATACGATATTTTGAGAGTGCTCACCTTGGTGAAAAATTCAAATAGCAAGGTAGCTATCATTGGTTTTCCTAATATTTGTCGCGGCGTCGCAGAGGTATCCAGCCTGCTCGATTACGAAATTCCCATCTATTCGGTAGATCGGGCGGATGATGTTCCTGAAGCGCTGAAAAAAGCTTTTGAACAGGATGCCCAAATCGTACTGGGAGACGTTGTCACTGTGAATACAGCTGAGCAAATGGGCTATAACGGCATTTTGATTACCAGCGGACGGGAGTCCGTGCTTGAAGCGCTTGAAGAGGTGAAAAGGATCTATGAATTCGTCTGGAAAGCTCAGGAGAGCGAACATTTATTTGAGCATATTCTGGAACATCACCGGACGGGCGTTATGGCTGTCAATGAGAACGGTGGCATCCTTTATGCCAATGAAGCAGCCGCGTCATTATTAGGTTACAACAGCGCTGTCATTCGCGGGATGAATCTGGCCGGTATCGATCCGATATGGAGCCGTTATTTGGAGGAAGCCGGTAAAGGAACAACGAGCGGCGTAAATAAGCAAACAAAATGGTTTCAAAAAAGGCAGGTAAGCATTGAAATCATCGTACCTTCCAATCAAAATCGGATAAGCTACCGATACTTCATTTATTTATATCCATCAGAGAATCAACTGAACAGCACCGCTACTTACAATTTCCAAATAACCGACCGGATTGCAACGTTTGCCCAAGTGATGGGTTCCAGCAGTGTCATTCTGCAAGCAATCAAACGTGCCAAAACGATGGCGCAGACGCGTTATCCCATTTGGATATCGGGAGAAGAGGGCAGCGGGAAGCAGCTATTCTGTCAAGCCATTCATTCCGCTAGCGAGAGAGCAGGGGACGCGCTGTACATCATTCCTTGCGAGCAATTATCGGAGGAGGAGCAGGAAGCGGTTCTACTCGGAACAGACGACTATCCGGGACTGCTTTTCAGAGAATCTGTCGGAACGATTTGTCTGGAAAATATCCAACATGTTAGTCAGCGGCTGCAGCGCAAATTGCTTTCTACAATGACAACAGGTACGAACGTACGGATCATTGTAACAACTTCCCATCCGATTAAGCTGATGCTAAAGAAAGAAGAGATGGAGCCTTCTTTTGTCCTGGCCTTCATGGATATGTACATCAGCCTGCCGCCTTTGCGCGAAAGATTGGAAGATATTGATGAGATCGCCCGAGTTTTAATTGCGAATTACAACTCACGGCATGGTAAACAAATCGTTGGGATCCGGCAAGAGGTGCTAGAAGATGATCTCATGCACAAGCTCTGGCCAGGAAACATCCACCAACTGAGGATCGTCCTTGAGAGCATGCTTGCCTGTACGAACGGTCATTATATCGGCTTGAATGAAGCCAAAGAAGGTTGGCAAAAAGTAAAAGAATCGTTGCAAAATGAAGCAACCAGTCAATTGGCAACGATCAATTTATCGGGGACTTGGGATGAAATTGAGCAGCGCATTCTTTTGGAAATATTAGAAAAAGAAGGTATGAACCAATCGAAAGCTGCGAAACGACTAGGAATTAATCGTTCAACCCTCTGGAGAAAACTGAAAGATGTGTTGCAAATTTAAACGATTGACCCCGTTGTTATCGTAGAACACCTGTCTTATAATCATCACATGGGCGATAACGAATATAGGTGTTGCATATTGCAACTATATGCTCAACAAAACTTCTTAGGAGGAAGCACACCATGAGAATTAAGGCAGCCATTGATCGGATTCCCGGGGGTATGATGATTGTTCCGCTCATTTTGGGGGCTATTATTACAACATTATTCCCTACAATGGGCAAAACATTTGGATCTTTCACAGGCGCATTGATGACGGGGTCTTTGCCAATTTTAGCTGTATTCTATGTCTGTATGGGTTCAACCATTAATTTTAAAGCAACCCCTTACATTTTGAAAAAGGGTGGAACACTGCTTGGAACGAAGATTTTAACAGCTATCGTTGTTGGTTTTATAGCAGCCAAGTTTCTAGGCAACGGCATGATTAGCGAAGGCTTTTTCGCCGGTATATCCGTATTGGCTATCGTAGCGGCCATGAATGATACAAATGGCGGATTGTATATGGCTTTAATGGGGCAATTCGGCAAGAAAGAAGATGTTGGCGCTTACTCTGTCATGAGCTTGGAATCGGGGCCATTCTTTACGATGATTTCATTGGGTATCGCAGGTTTAGCCGCATTTCCATGGCAGACTTTCGTAGGTGCGATTTTGCCATTAATCGTAGGTATGATCTTGGGGAATTTAGACAAAGAAATGCGTGAGTTTTTATCCAAAGCTGTACCTGTTTTAGTTCCCTTCTTTGCTTTTGCTTTGGGAGCAGGGTTGAATCTTCAGACGGTTTGGAAAGCCGGTTTCCTTGGCGTATTGCTTGGTATTGGCGTCGTCGCTGTGACGGGACTTACTTTGACACTGATTGACCGCTTGATTGGCGGCAATGGCATTGCCGGTATATCAGCCGCTTCGACAGCAGGAAACGCAGCAGGTGTACCGGCGGCTGTAGCCGCGGCGAATGCTGCCTATGCTCCTCTTGTACCCTCTGCAACCGCATTGGTAGCTTCTTGCGTGATCGTGACAGCCATCCTTGTGCCGATCGTAACCGCTTGGTATGCCAAAAAAATTGGAGCTAAGAGCCAAATCAACTAAATCGTTCGAGATTTGCATGGGAGGAACTGCACCATGAAACAAATTGCCATCATTGCAGATGACTTGACCGGAGCTTCCGACTCAGGTGTACAATTTGCAAGAAAAGGGCTGCAAACACAAGTGTTTTTTGATATCGAGCAAGTTTCTAAATCACAACAGACGATGGAGGCAATCGTCATTGATACCGACAGCCGTTCCACTCTGCAAGAGATCGCGTATGCCAGGGTGAAAGAAGCGGCATGTCAGATCGATCAAGCGGCTTTCCCGCATATTTATAAGAAAATGGACTCTACCCTTCGAGGAAATCTGGGCGTTGAAATCGACGCTGTGATGGATGTCATTCCGTATGACTTTGCTGTCGTTGCACCGGCTTTCCCTACAATTGGCCGTACCACATTACAGGGTGTACATTATCTGAACGGCGTTCCGGTCAGCGAAACCGAAATCGCCAATGACCCGAAATGTCCAGTCAAAGAATCCGATTTAGTGAAATTATTTGCTTCGCAATCCAAGCGTAAAGTCGGCCTTATTCCTTTAGAAATCCTACATGCAGGAAAAGATCAGGTGCATCTAAATATTCAATCACTCCTTGAGGCAGAAACGGAACTCATCGTTTTCGATGCTGCAACTGAAGAAGATGTCCAGCATATCGCGGAATGGGTTGCCCAAACCAGCTATAAAATACTATGGGCGGGTTCCGCTGGATTGGCTGATTTCCTGCCTGATGCGTTATCGCTTCCTGTTCGTACAAGTGATTCTGCGCCGCAACTATCAGGCGGGACGAAACCTGTGATGTTAGTCGCAGGAAGCATCTCACAGGTGACTCGGGGGCAAGTGGCCGCTTATAACAGTGATCCGCAAGTCATTGCCGTAGAATTAGATACGGTACAAGCGATTGCTTCCGAAGAAGGCTTAAGGACTGAGATTGAACGTTGTGGAAGAGAGCTTCTGGCTGCACTACGAAACGGTTTGGATGTTTCCCTATGCGCGAGTTCATCTCCTGATCAAGTTCGCTTGACGAAGTCAGCAGGTTTGCAAAGAGGATTAGACTCGACGGAAGTATCCAACCAGATCTCGCATATATTGGGTGCAATCGCCTCCGAGATTATGGAGAGTATCGAGCTGCAAGGGGTTATTTTAACAGGAGGAGATACGGCAAAAGGTGTATGTAAGCATTTGGGCGTATCTTCTATCCAATTGATAAAAGAAATAGAACCAGGTATCCCGCTAGGCCTCCTCGTTCGTAAACAACCCGTATGGGCGGTTACAAAAGCGGGAGCTTTCGGGAAAGAACATAGCTTATCCAAGGCTAAAAAAGCATTAAAGGGGGAAACATTTCAATGAATAGACCAATCATAGGCATAACAATGGGTGATGGAGCAGGCGTAGGTCCGGAAATCATCATGAAATCACTGAAAGATGCCCAAATCTATCAAACTTGCCGTCCTTTTGTTATCGGAGACGCTAAATTATTAGAAAGAGCGGATCAGTTCGTTCAAACAGGGCTTCTTGTACGCCGAATTGCTTCTGTGGAAGAAGCGAAGTTTGAGCCCGGAACAGTGGATTGTTATGATCTAAACTTATTGCCGGCTGATCTTCCCATTGGTCAAGTATCCAAAGAAGCCGGACATGCCGCATTCATGTATTTGAAACAAGCGATTGAACTGGCTAACGCGGGAGCAATTGATGCCATTTGTACCGCTCCACTGAATAAAGAAGCGCTTCATAAAGGTGGACACATTTACCCGGGCCATACCGAAATTTTGGCGGATTTGACGGGTACCGAGGATTTCTCCATGATGCTTTCGGCGCCAAAATTGAAAGTCATTCACGTCACGACGCACGTTGGTATTCTGGATGCTGTACGTATGATCAATCCGGAACGTGTCTATAAAGTCATTCGAATGGCTCACGAAACTTTGCAAAAGGCTGGTTATGCGCAGCCTAAAATTGCCGTCTGCGGGATCAATCCGCATGCGGGAGAGAACGGCCTTTTTGGATATGGCGAAGAAGATGAAAAAGTTGTTCCTGCTGTGAAGAAGGCGCAAGAAGAAGGCATTCAAGTCGTAGGACCACTGCCTGCCGATACGCTATTCTTCCGTGCGACGCGGGGAGACTTCGATATCGTCGTTGCCATGTATCATGATCAAGGACATGGTCCGATCAAAGTATTAGGGCTCGAAGCCGGTGTCAATATTACCGTTGGTCTTCCGATCATTAGAACCAGCGTAGATCATGGTACTGCATTCGATATTGCCGGCAAAGGAATTGCGGACGATCAAAGTCTGAAAGAAGCGATTAAGCAAGCGATTGAATTAGCTCCTAAACGCGAACAATAAGAGTTCGGTTAATAAACCTCTGAATATGGCCAATGTGCCGTGTTCAGAGGTTTTTTGCCATTGGATCTTAAAGGTGTTTAATAATGAAATGAAGAATAGTAAAAGACAGGAAATTAGAAGCCAGGAGGAGTCTTGTGATGAATATAAGAGTTTTGAAGGAGTTCGATGCCGAGTTGTATCAAGAATTACGATTAAAGGCATTGAAACTCAGCCCTGAGGCTTTTGGCTCGACTTATGAAAGAGAAGTGCAATTTTCGTTGGAAACCTTCGTAGAAAGAATTAAACCCATGGATGGGAAGTTTGTACTTGGCGCTTTTGATGAACACGGATCGCTGGTTGGCAGTGTAAGCTTTGTTCGAGATAGCGGCATGAAAAGCAGCCATAAAGGAAATGTCTATGGGATGTATGTCGCACCGGAAGCAGGCGGGCAAGGTTTAGGCAAAAAACTAATGCTGGAACTGGTTAGAAGAGCAAGCAGTTATGAGGGATTGGAGCAAATCAATTTAATCGTTCTGTCTGAAAATGTCATTGCCAAAAAATTGTATAAGTCCTTAGGTTTTGAAATTTATGGCGTGGAACGTAAAGCTTTGAAGTATAACGGACAGTATTTTGATGAGGATTTAATGGTTCTGTACATCTAACGTAGGGGATGATTTTGATGTTATCAGATCGTTATGATGCTGAAATTGTAAAAGAGGTTTTGCTGTCCAGGGAGAATTATAAGCCTTTTCCAACTAGTGAAGATCGATCGGAATGGTGTGAGCTTCCACAGAATCTGAAATGTTTTTGGATAAATAAGGGCGAAAGCAGGCTTAATTATTCATGGCCAACGATCACGGCCACGCAGTACATGGACTTCAGTAGAACTGGGAACCGAGTCAGATATGACACGGTTTTATTGGATCGAAGACAGGATCTTGCTTCACTGGTTATTGCTGAATGTATCGAGAATCATGGGCGCTTTATGGACGATATCGTCAACGGGATCTGGTGTATATGTGAAGAAACATTCTGGGGAATTCCTGGACATGGTTATATGATGAGAAGACAGGATCCGCTTCCAGATGTATCAGACCGAATTATTGAACTGTTCGCTGCTGAAACTGCAGCACTGCTGGCGTGGACATGTTATCTGCTGAAAAATAAACTGGATACCATGAGTCGGATGATTTGTGAGCGTATACATTTTGAAGTGAAAACTCGGATTCTTGATCCCTACTTACAACGTACTGATTTCTGGTGGATGGGATTCAATCAAGAGAACATGCTGAACAATTGGAATCCGTGGTGCAACTCCAATTGCCTGATGGCATTTTTACTCTTGGAAGACGATCAGCAGCGCCGTGAAGCAGCGGTTGTCAAAGCGATGCACAGCTTGGATAAGTACATCCAACGACTCGATCCTGATGGCGGGTGTGAAGAAGGACCAAAATATTGGATCTATGCCGGTGGCATGTTGTTCGATAGTCTGGAACTGCTTTATGGAGCCACAAATGGAAAGTTGGACGTCTTTCAAGAGCCACTGATTCAAAACGTGGGTCGTTACATTTACAAAGCGTACATTGATGGCTCCTTTTATGCCAACTTTGCTGATTGCTCTCCTAAAGTTAACGTTCCAGCAGATCTCATGTACCGATATGGGCTCAGAATTGAGGATGCTAGACTGTCTGGACTTGGGGCTATAGAGTTGAAGAAAAAGCGTGAGAAATCAACATTCGTGCAGTTTTCCATCATGTATCGTCAATTGTCAGCCATCTTTCATTACTCAGAAATGGAGCAGTATATCGGTGAATCTCCTTACCTTAGGGATACTTGGTTTGCCGAGATGCAAGTTATGGCTGCGAGGGAGCAGGAAGGTTCTTCCGATGGACTGTATCTCGCGGCTAAGGGTGGACACAATGATGAGAGCCATAATCACAATGACATTGGACATTTTATCGTATATTGTGATGGTTCTCCCATGATTATTGATCCCGGGGTAGGGACCTATACGTCGAAAACATTCTTTTCAGAGCGTTACAGCTTATGGACGATGCAGTCTGCTTATCATAATCTGCCGCTTGTGAATGAGGCCCAGCAGCTGGCTGGCAGACCGTATGAAGCTGATCGAGTCCATTATCACCAAGAGGCGACAATGGCTTCGATCACGATGAACATAGCGAAGGCCTACCCGGAAGCTGCAGGGATCACTAGTTGGAAACGTGCATTTAAACTCATTCGTGACTCAAATCCGTATATTGAAATTCATGATCAATTTCAATTAACGCACACTTCAGACGATATTACACTAGTGTTCATGACCCCACATTCACCGCAGATCGAGGGGATAGGCAGCATTGCGTTGCAAGATGTGAACAATCATGGATTAACTATCCGTTACAATGAAGAATTGTTTGCGGTTTCAGTCGACACCATTATTCTGGACGACGAAGTCATGAGAGAGGCATGGGGTAGCCAGTTGTACAGGATCATGCTTAGTGCAAAGACAGCTGTAAACCATGGCGATTCTATTATCAAAATAAGTAAATAAATTTTTTTGGTAACGTGTCGATTCTGCCATTTTTAATTCGTCGTCCTTATAGAGCGTAAGATTCTTCCCAGATGTCGTACAGCTGGCAAAACCAATACAAAAATCGGAGGGATACATTTATGAGATTCATGATGATCGTTAAAGCTACAACAGATTCAGAGGCAGGAAACAAGCCAAGTCAAGAGCTACTTGACGCTATGCAAAAGTATAATGAGGAATTAGTGCGAGCAGGCGTTTTGCTCGCTGCCGATGGCCTGCAGCCAAGCTCTAGCGGCATACGGATTTCTTACCCGGAGCCTGGGGGCAAACCGAAAGTGGTTGATGGCCCGTTCACCGAAGCCAAAGAAATGATCGCCGGATATACGTTAATTGAAGTTAAGTCCAGGGAAGAAGCGATCGAATGGGCGATGCGCATGCCGGATCCTCATGGTTTTGGCCAAGGGGAAATTGAACTCAGACAGGTGTTCGAGATGGAGGAACTGGCGGACAATCCGGAAATAGTTGCGAAAGACGCAGCCCTTCGTGAGCAAGTACGGGAGCAGCATAAAGCGTGAACTTGTCCCAAACTCATCGAACCCTCGATACCATATGGCGAATCGAATCGCCCAAAATTATTGCAGCATTAACGCGAATGGTGCGCGATGTTAGTCTCGCCGAGGATCTTGCCCAGGATGCTCTAGTCATTGCTCTCGATCGATGGTCCGATCACAATATTCCAGATAATCCGGGCGCATGGCTGATGACAACGGCCAAACGGCGAGCCATTGATCATATGCGCAGAAATAAATTACGTGATCAAAAGTATATGGAGATTGGACACCAGATGGAATTATTTATAGAAAATGAACATTGGGACGGGGAGATCGGGGATGACATCCTCCGATTGATCTTTATGACTTGCCATCCCAGCCTATCGCAGGAAGCAAGAGTTGCGTTGACCCTTCGCCTGTTATGCGGGCTTACGACGGAAGAGATTGCGCGATCTTTTCTCGTCGCTGAGTCTACGATTGCCCAGCGAATCGTGCGGGCCAAAAAAAACCTGAGCACAGGAAAGGTTCCCTTTGAAGTGCCGAATGAGGAACTCAAGGACCGTCTGACTGCCGTGCTTGAAGTCATTTACCTCATGTTCAATGAAGGGTATTCGGCAACATCGGGGCAGCATTGGATCCGCCCCTTATTATGTCAGGAGGCATTGCGGCTCGGACGTGTTCTGGCTGAGATTGCAACGGAGGAACCTGAGGTGCATGGACTTGTCGCCTTGATGGAGATTCAATCTTCCCGGTTTAAAGCACGGGTTAACACCGAAGGCGAACCCGTGCTTCTCATGAATCAAAATCGAGCACGTTGGGACTATTTGCTGATTCGCCGAGGTTTGATCGCTCTAGAACGAAGCAAGAAGCTAGGTAAGGCTCTTGGTCCATATACACTTCAGGCTTCGATTTCGGCCTGTCATGCACAGGCGCGAACAGCAGCAGAGACGGATTGGGTCCGAATTGCTGCGTTATACGAAGCGCTTTCAAGAGTATCACCGTCGCCGATTGTTGAGCTAAACCGGGCTGTTGCTATTTCAATGGCGTTTGGTCCAGCATTCGGATTACAGATCGTTGACGAGCTGCAGTCGGAGCCATCCTTAAAGGAATACCATTTGTTACCGAGTGTTCGCGGTGATCTCTTGGTTAAGTTAGGACGGGATGATGAAGCCTGCAAGGAATTCGATCGTGCCGCATCCATGACAAGGAATGAACGTGAGAAGGAACTTTTATTGAAACGTGTGGAAGAAATTAAATCTGCAAAGTTAACAAAGGAGATGTTGCAACATGAGTCCGGAAGTAACTGATTTTATTGAGGCGTTGAAAGAACCGTGGCAGAGGGACATGTCTGTCAAACTGCGACAAATTGTCCAGGAAGTCGTCCCGGACGTGCATGAACGCATGCAATATAAGAAACCGCATTTTTTGAAAAATGGTAAATACGCCGCCGTTATATCTACGTCCAAAGACGCAGTAAGCTTCACCATTTTTAATGCTAATGGGTTAACTTTTCCGAACGGATTATTCGACGGTCCACCAGAAAGAAAGACGATGAAGCTGAAGCAAGGGCAAGCCTTTGATCCCGAGCTGTTGTCCTCCTTAGTTAGCCAAGCTGTTGCAGGTCTTTAAGCAATTAAGAAAACAGCCCCAGGAATGCTAAGCATCCTGGGGCTGTAGTGTGTCTATTCCGCTGCACTTTCGAGATTTTTAAACTGATTGGAAAACATCCGGGAATACGTGCCATCTTGGCCCATCAATGTGTTGTGACTGCCTTGTTCGGCGATTTCGCCTCGATCAATAACCATAATTGTATCCGCATCCCGAATTGTATTCAGCCGATGCGCAATAATGAAACTCGTGCGCCCTTTCATGATCGAGAGGAGGGCTTCCTGAATATGCAATTCCGTCCGCGTATCAATGCTGCTCGTCGCCTCGTCCAGAATGAGAATGGAGGGATCCGCCAGGATGACGCGCGCAATCGCAAGCAATTGGCGCTGCCCTTGACTTAAATTACCGCCGTTCTCGGAGAGCGGGGTGTCGTAACGCTTCGGCAGCCGGCTAATGAAGGCATCAGCATTCGCGAGCTTCGCAGCGGCAACCACTTCAGCATCGCTGGCATCGGGCTTGCTGTATTTGATGTTCTCCTTAATGGTGCCGGAGAATAGATACGTATCCTGCAGCACGATGCCGAAGCTGCGGCGTAGACTGTCACGCGTGTATGATTTAATATCGCGTCCGTCAATCAAGATCGTGCCGCTTGTGGCGTCATAGAATCGAGTCACCAAATTGACAATCGTCGTCTTGCCTGCGCCTGTCGGTCCGACGAGCGCAAGGCTGCTGCCAGCCGGCGCGTCGAAACTGACTTGATTGATAATCGGCCTATCCGGCCGATAGCCGAAGGTGACGTCCTGGAAAGTGACGTGACCGACGGGTTTTACCAGTTCGACAGCTCCTGGTTCATCTTCGACTTCTTCGGCTTCGTCGAGCACTTCAAAAGCACGCTCTGCTCCCGCAACACCTGACTGCAGCACGTTGTACGTGTTCGCGATCTCGTTAAGCGGCCTCACAAATTGGCGCGAATAGCTCAGGAAGCTGGCAATAACGCCGACGGTGATGTGACCTTTGACGGCTAGAACACCGCCGACGATCGCAACGGCGGAGAAGCCGATATTATTGATAACGCTGAGGAGAGGCATCAAAAAACCGGACCAGATTTGCGCTTTTAGCCCAACCTCATAAAGCTTTTCGTTCACGTTATTAAATTCATCGATAGCTTTCTTCTCACGGTTAAAGGCTTTGACAACGAGAAGACCGGAAATCGTTTCCTCAATGTGGCCATTCAGCTTACCGAGCTGTGCCTGTTGGCCTTTGAATAACACACTCGTTCGCTTGGTAATGGTTTTGGCGAGGAAGAACACGAGTGGCACGGTAATAAGGCTCGCCAGAGTCAGGGTAGGGCTTAAGATCAACATCATCACTAACGATCCAACGATGGCTATGGATCCTGACATCAGCTGTGTAGTGGACTGTGAGATCGAGTTGCTCACGTTGTCAATATCATTCGATAGCCGGCTCATGATATCCCCGTGAGAGCGTCCGTCGAAGAAAGCAAGAGGCAGCTTTTGAAGCTTCGCAAACATCGTTTGCCGGAGTCGCTTCACGACGCGCTGTGCAAGTCCGGCCATTACCCAGCTTTGCAGGAAAGTAAGACCGCCATCAGCAATGTACGTGGAGAGGAGAACAATCAGCGTCACATCAAGGACGTTATAGTTAACTTGGCCAACAGCCATCGCGTCAACGGCTACACCAATGAGATAAGGGCCGGCCAAGGTTAGGGCGGAGTCGGCAATAATAAACAGAAAAACGATCGTCAGCCATTTTCGTTCGGTGCCTAAATAGGACCACAGACGGCGTAGGGTTCCTTTAAAATTTTTGGGCTTCACGGCAGGAGCACGGCCTCCCCGACCAATCGGCCCCGTGATCATCGGGACGTCAGGGGCTGGTTGACGCGATCCTTCATTCGGCTTTGACATGATGAGGCAGCTCCTTTCCGAATTGAGATTGGAAAATTTCCACATAGACGCGGCAGCTCTTCATCAACGTCTCATGTGTGCCGATGCCGACGATTTCGCCGTCGTCCATAACAATGATTTTATCCGCGTCCATCACCGAGGTAATCCGCTGAGCAATGAGTAGACAGGTGACACCAGATGCAAAAGATTTCAGAGATTCTTTAATGTTAGTCTCCGTCGTCGTATCCAGGGCGCTTGTACAATCGTCAAGAATCAACACATCCGGCTTGCGAACGAGTGCACGGGCAATGGACAAGCGCTGTTTCTGGCCGCCAGACAAGTTCACGCCACGTTGGCCAAGGATCGTTTCATATCCCTCGGGAAACGATGTAATAAAGCCATGTGCTTCCGCCATTTTGGCTGCTTGTATGATCTCGTCAAGTGCTGCGTGCTCATTGCCCCAGCGCAGATTCTCTTCAATCGTTCCGCTGAATAGAATCGATTTCTGAGGTACAATGGCAATCTGATCACGCAGTTTAGCCGGGTCAAGCTTGCCAATGTCCACTCCGTCTACGCGGATCGTACCGGCGCTCGTATCATAGAATCGGGGGATAAGGCTCACAAGACTGCTTTTCCCGGAACCGGTAGATCCGATGATACCAATCGTTTCACCAGGCAGGCACGTGAAGCTGATATTTTTCAGCACAGGATCTCCAGAGGCACCTTCATAGGCAAACGAAACGTTTTCAAAATCAATCTGGCATCCCTGACGTTCGGCTGGCAGCGCAGCAGTAGTGTCCCATGTCATGGTATTGACCTGATCGAAAACTTCGCCGATACGATTGGCGGAAGCTTTAGCTCGTACGAATAAGTTGAAAACCATGGAAATCGTCATCAGCGCAAACAATATTTGTGTCATGTAATTGACGAATGCGACGATATGCCCGACTTGCATTTGACTGTTATTCACGCGCCATGCCCCTAGCCATAACACGGCTGCGATCCCGAAATTGACGGTGAGCAGGATAGAGGGGTTAAAAATAGCGAGCAGCCTCGTCACCCTTATGGATTTGTTCTGATAATCAATATTGGCCTGTTGAAACTTACCCTTCTCGTGATCAAACCGGTTAAAAGCTTTGACGACGCGCACGCCGGATAAATACTCCCGCATAACCCGATTGACGCTGTCCAGTGCCTTTTGCACGCCTACAAACCGGGTAAAACCTACCTTTAAGTTCAACGCGACAAGCACACCGACGACCGGGACAACGATGAGCAGTACGACGGACAAATGGGGATTGAGCCTTACGGCCATAATGAGACTCCCGATACAGAGAAGGGGAGCTTTAACAAAAATGCGCATAAGTCCATTTACAAAATTTTGCACCTGCGTCACATCATTCGTTAATCGCGTAATTAATGACGCGCGTTCGAATTGCTCGATATTCGCAAACGAAAGCGATTGGATTTTTTCGAATAAATCCCTTCTTAGTTCCGTTCCGAATTTCTGTGAAACATGGCTTGCCACAATATTGCGCATCGACGCTGCAACAGCCCCGAACGCGGTGATGATCAGCATCAATCCGCCCATACGGAGCACGTAATCCAGCCGTTTCTCCGCAACACCCACGTCCAAGATGTGGGACATAATCGTTGGTTGCAGCAAATCCGCGAGCGCTTCCAACGTCACGAAAAAGACAGCAACCAGAAATAGCTTCCAGTGCTTGCTGACATAAATCTTCATAAAACCCATCGTGTACACTCCTTTGTCCGTGGTCAGCCTTTCACTTGAACATTACTCCGATTTTGGGAAATTGTCATCCTAGGTATTTGTTAAAACTGGAAAAAAGGCGGTTTTATTCTTCTCTATTAGAAAAAAGTACTGTTTACGATCTGCGAAAAAAAGACTCTAAACCCTCGATCAGTACAAGGGAATAGAGCCTTTCTTTTACTAAGCATTCCTAGAATTTCTTTGAAAATAAAGAAACAAATCCGTTATCAACTTGGCTAGGATCGTAACCAGGAAGTAAAGCAAAAATAAATAAAAGTAATTCATTTTGCCGTACAGATGAAATAGATCAACGGTTGATAACAATGGTTTTAAGACAAAAGCGAAGGCGGCGCAAATCAGTGCACCAAATAAATAGTAATTTTTTTTATGATTCAGGGTCCACTGATAAAGCAGCATCAGCACAACCGGATTAAATGCAGCATCCATCGTGATACTTGTTGGCAAGTAAGGCATGATTTTATATGGAAATCCCCAAATATAATTTCTTTCACCATACAGATGAATATAGGTAGCCATAACATGTACGCTGAAGCCATAGAATCCGATTTGCAACGCTTTCTTGCGATCGAGAACGAACCAGAGAATGACTAAAGGAATAACGAACATAGCCAGATTGACCCAGAATTGCCATGTCTGAGCATTGGAATATTGTACCCAATAATCGATCCAGGAGTGGGACAGCGACTTCTCTTTATTTAATAATTCTTCGTACACATGCTGTTGCTCTGGTGTCATAATAGATCTCCCTGCATGTCTTTTTGTTATTATGCGCGCTTTGCACGATTTTACACGGGACGATGGAAAATTCATGTTTTTAGTTTCGACACCACCCCCTGAAATCGACAAAATACGACGAATCGTTTAAAAGCTATGCATAATTAAGGAGTGAATCAAGATGGCGAATACTTACAAACGCTTCATTCAAAATCAACTCGAAAAAGCGAAATCAACCGCTTCCGAATTCATTACTTCAAGAAGTGACGAGCAAGATGAAGACACATTAGAATTGAGTCCTGACACATATGATCAGCTTAGAGTCATCGCTAATATGCAGCATACGACCGTACAGGAAATCGTCAATAACATCATTGCCCAATACCTGGAAAGCTCCCCCTTTGAAATAACCCATATCTCGGTGGATCAAAAGGAAGATAACCCGCTATTATATTTGGATGGCATTTGCAAATTAGAGGATTAGGAGTGTTGACGACATATGGATAACCACATGAATATACAGGATGCCATTTTCCTGGATGGTACAGCTTTAGCCGCGTTCATGAACCCTGAAGATCCCAGTTATGCGAAAGCTCGTTCTTTGTTTCTGGATTTTCATGATTTGGAACGTAATTATGTGACGACCAACTCGATTATATTTGATCTTCACGAATGGCTGCGCAATGCGTACAGCTATCAGCGGGCCGAGTATTTTCTGAGTGCAATCGATAAAGCCGTGAGTAAAGGCAAGTTGACATTGATCTCCAGCAGTCCTGAATTCGAAATGGAATCGCGCAGATTACTGCTAGACAGGCCCGAACTGCGGTTCTCGCTAAGTGAAGCATTCACTGCTGTGACCATGTCCTATTATCAAGTGAAACGTATTTTTACGTTCAATCGCAATTTTATGATGCTTGTTAATTTGGATAAAAGCTTTCGCATAATACCATCTAGTTAATAAATTACAGTAAAAAAAGAGGCAATCCCGAAGTCATTTAATGACCAAGGAAAGCCTCTTTTTTAATTCAACTCTCTTTATTGAACCAACTCTATGAACCTTCTTGCTGAAATAGAAAGAGGCATGTTGCGCATCGTCATAATCCCTACATGAGTAGGCGGCAGCTTCACATCCAATTGAATTTCGAAGAGGGAGCCTTCTTCCAGCTCTTTCGAAATAAATTCCTTCGTCACGTAGGATATCCCTAGTCCTTTCCGCGCAAACTCGATGAGAAGCTCCACGCTGCCGACCTCGATTTCAGGCTTAAGCTTATAGCCGTAGCTTTGGAATAATTCCGTAATGGCCATTCGTGCCCGGCTGTTGCGCGAGAATAGAATGACGGGATATTGCAGCAGCATTTCCAGGGATAATGTCTCGCCCTTCAACTGTTCGTAACGCGGCCCCGCCACAAAGCAATCCTTAAGCTGAATGCTTTCCCGTACTTCAAGCTGGGCATCAACAATAGGCATACGAACAACGCCCAAATCAATCCTGCCTTCTTTAAGAAAAGAGATAATTTCCGGTGTAGTCCCATGATTCAAGTGCAGCTTGATACCTGGGTGATTTTGATGGAATTCTTCCAAATACGGGAGTAAATAATGTTTAAAAAGAGAGTCGCTTCCGCCGATCCGCAGCTCGCCGCTGTCCAGATTTTTGAGCGCCGCCATCTTCTCCTCAGCTCTCGATATGAAGTTCTGGGACTGCTCGATGTAGGAATAAAGAATCGCGCCTTCTTGCGTTAAAGCAACACCTTTGGAATTCCTGTAAAACAAAGCGAGACCAAAGCTGTCCTCCAGCTGCTTGATGGCGTGGCTAACGCTTGGTTGGGTGATATACAGGGCTTTGGCAGCCTGTGTTAAACTGCCTGTTTTCGCTGCCCAATAAAAAACTTTGTATAATTCGTAATTATTTATCATAGATGAGGTCTATATCTCCTCTGAAATATAATGATTTCTTTTATAGGTGGTAATTATATTATAGTGGAGTTACGAAAAAGAAACCAGAGCTGCTAATTGATTGAGGGAGTTCTGTTGGAAGGAGAAGAGAAGAAAATGGAACCTACTACATTTGTCTTATTTGGAGCGACAGGGGATTTAGCCAAAAGAAAGATTTACCCCGCACTATTTAATTTGTTTGTCGATAATAAACTACCGGAATCCTTCTCTTTAATTGGTCTGGGAAGAAGAGAGCTTTCAGATGAAGCCTTCCAGGCAAATGTTGAACAATCTATCCATACTTTCTCCAGGCGTAAAGCAAACAATCCTGACTTATTGAAAAACTTCTTACGTACATTCCGTTACAGTGTACTTGACATAGATCGTAAAGAAGATTATCAGAAGCTGCTGCAGCTCATAGAACAACGGGAAAATGAACTCCGCATTTTACCGAATCGCATGTTTTACTTATCTGTAGGACCTGAATATTTCGAAAAGATTGCTGCGAATATTAAAGAAAGTGGTCTAGGTTCCGCAGATGGTTGGAAACGCCTGGTGATCGAAAAGCCGTTTGGCCATGATTTACAATCCGCTCGGGATTTAAATCAGCAGCTAAGCAAAGCTTTTGCCGAAAATGAAATCTATCGTATTGATCACTATCTTGGCAAACCCATGGTGCAAAAACTCGAGGTTATTCAACAGTCCAATCCAGTTCTTCACGCGATATGGGCTAATAATTACATTGCCAACGTTCAGATTACGGCAAACGAAACCGTTGGTGTTGAAGAGAGAGCAGGCTATTACGATCATGTTGGCGCGGTAAGAGACATGTTCCAAAACCATATGCTGCAATTACTAATGATGCTTACTATGCACCTGCCTAATGTCAGCAACTCCGAGTTGGTTCGGTTTAAGAAGAGAAAAGTGATGGAAAACCTCGAACCGCTGCTTAAACAGGATGTTGGTGCGAGTGTGATCCGCGGCCAATACAAAGAAGGAACAATTGGAGGAAAGCAAGTTGTTGGTTATACTTCGGAGCCGGGAATTGCGAGTACATCCATGAACGATACATTTATTGCCGCTAAATTGCAGATCGACGATTTCTTCTGGCGTGGCGTTCCGATTTATATCCGGACAGGTAAAAGAATGCATGAGAAATCAACACGGATCGTCATTGAATTTAAAGAGCCGAATACGAATCTGACACAACATCATGATGAAAGCCAAGTGCCTAATCTACTCGTATTTGAAATTAGTCCAAATGAAAGTATTACGCTGCAATTAAATTCGAAAGATCCTCATCACAATGGGAAATACAAACCTATTCAAATCGATTTTCACGAAAATCAGGATGATGTTCCTGAGGCATATGAAAATTTGATCTATGATGCTTTGCAAGGAGATCCTACGTTCTTTGCGCATTGGGACGAAGTTGAATTGGCCTGGGCTTGGGTTCAACCGATCCTGGATGCTTTCCAAGAAAATCTGGTCCCGCTTCATCATTATGCCGCGGGTTCAAATGGCCCAGCTGAATCCGATGCCTTATTGGCGGCGAATGGCCATCATTGGTGGTTCGACTCCAAGATTGAACAAGAAAATCAATCAAGCGAAGAAAAATATTTTGCCCATCATACAAACTAATTGACGATTTATTCCCTGCATGCAGGTCCAAAGGAGAGGTGCCAAATGGCGATTTCATTTCATTATTCCAGCGCATTACCGTTTATAAAGCAGCATGAAGTTGATTACTTCCGTGAGTTTGTGAAAGTGGCGCATGACATGCTTCATGAGAAGAAAGGTCCGGGCTCCGATTATCTCGGCTGGGTGAATCTGCCGCTTCAATACGATAAAGATGAGTTTGCAAGAATCAAAGAGGCTGCACAGCGCATCCGTTCCAATTCCGATGCCTTGATCGTCATTGGTATTGGCGGTTCCTATTTGGGTGCAAGATCAGCGATCGAAGCGTTGTCTCACACTTTTCATAATCAAATGGATGGAAATACGCAGGTCTATTTTGCCGGTCAAAATATCAGCTCCACGTATATCACGCACTTATTAGAATTGCTGAAAGATAAGGATATCTCCTTGAACGTCATCTCCAAATCGGGCACAACGACGGAACCGGCTATCGCATTCCGTATCCTTCGAGATTATATGGAGAAAAAGTATGGGAAGGAAGAAGCGAAAAAACGCATCTATGCGACAACCGACACTTCAAAAGGAGCATTGAAAAAGCTGGCTGACGAAGAAGGCTATGAAACCTTTGTCATTCCTGACGATGTTGGCGGCCGTTATTCCGTTCTTACTGCGGTAGGACTTCTGCCGATTGCTGCAGCAGGGCTCGACATTGATCAAATGATGGCTGGAGCCGCGGCGGCTGCACAGAAATACAATAATGCTGACCTGGCTACCAATGAAAGCTATCAATATGCAGCGGTTCGAAACGCCCTTTACCGGAAAGGGAAAAACATTGAGCTGTTGGCGAACTTTGAGCCGTCCTTGCATTACGTTTCCGAATGGTGGAAGCAGTTGTTCGGCGAGAGCGAGGGCAAAGACCAGAAGGGGCTATATCCGGCATCCGTGGATTTCACGACTGATTTGCACTCCATGGGACAATATGTCCAAGAGGGCCGTCGCGATCTGATCGAAACTGTGCTTTCTGTGAAGAAGCCGAGAGTCGAGTTGACGATTGAGCAGGACGCCGCCAATTTGGATGGTTTAAACTTTATTGCGGGCATGACGATGGACGAAGTGAACAAGAAGGCGGCGGAAGGCACGCGACTTGCCCATGTTGACGGAGGCGTTCCGAATCTGATCGTTGAATTGGACGCACTGAATGAGTATACGTATGGCGAAATGGTGTACTTCTTTGAGAAAGCATGCGGAATCAGCGGCTTGCTGCTTGGCGTGAACCCGTTTGATCAGCCCGGCGTTGAGGCATACAAAATCAATATGTTTGCTCTGCTAGGCAAACCTGGTTTTGAAGCGCAAAAAGCTGAATTACAAAAACGTATCGCTGCAACTGAGCAGAACTAAGAGGAGGAAATTACGATGAGCAAACAGCAAATTGGTGTGGTTGGATTGGCCGTGATGGGCAAAAACTTGGCATTGAATATCGAAAGCAAAGGCTTCTCTGTGGCTTTATATAACCGTTCTCCTGAGAAAACGAATGAACTTTTGGAGGAAGCGCCAGGAAAGAACTTTGTAGGTACTTACAGCGCCGAAGAATTCGTGCAATCCCTTGAGTCGCCGCGTAAAATTTTAATTATGGTCAAAGCAGGCCAACCGACAGATGATACCATTAATTCACTTATCCCTTACTTAAGCCCAGGTGATATCCTCATCGATGGCGGTAACGCTTATTTCCCTGATACGCAGCGGAGAAATAAAGAGCTTCAAGCCAAAGGATTCCGCTTTATCGGTGCGGGTGTTTCAGGCGGTGAAGAAGGAGCTCTGAATGGACCGGCGATCATGCCTGGGGGACAAAGAGACGCTTATGAATTGGTTGAGCCAATCTTGACGGCTATTTCGGCCAAAGTGAACGGTGATCCATGTTCCACCTATATTGGAGCAGACGGCGCAGGGCATTATGTTAAAATGGTTCACAACGGCATTGAATACGGCGATATGCAGCTTATCGGCGAAGCGTATCACTTATTAAAGGATGTACTGAACTTAAGTACAAGCGAATTGCATGATATTTTCACGGAATGGAACAATGGCGAGCTTGATAGCTATCTGATAGAAATCACCGCTGATATTTTTGCGAAAAAAGATCCGGAAACAGGCAAACCGATGGTGGATGTGATCCTGGATTCGGCTGGACAAAAAGGAACAGGAAAATGGACAAGCCAAAGCTCATTGGATTTGGGAGTGCCATTGTCCATTATTACGGAATCCGTGTTCGCCCGTTTTATCTCAGCTATGAAAGAAGAGCGCGTAGCTGCAAGTAAACGTCTGAATGGTCCCGCGGCGTCAAGCTATGACGGCGATCCGAAAGAATTCATTGAAGCTGTTCGCAAAGCACTCTACACAAGCAAAATCGCTTCCTATGCGCAAGGTTTTGCTCAAATGAGAGCTGCTTCTGACGCGTATGGTTGGGACTTGAACTATGGAAACATCGCGATGATTTTCCGCGGCGGCTGCATTATCCGCGCAAGATTTTTACAAAATATCAAGGATGCTTATGATCGTGACCCGGCATTGAAAAACTTGTTCCTCGACGAGTACTTCGGCAAAATCGTAGACAACTATCAGGATGCTTGGAGAAAAGTTGTTTCGGTAGCTGTGACAAGAGGGATTCCGGTTCCTGCTTTTGCTTCCGCGTTGGCCTACTACGATAGCTACCGCACAGAGAGACTGCCAGCTAACTTATTGCAAGCACAAAGGGATTATTTTGGGGCCCATACATTTGAGCGCGTAGATAAAAAAGGCAGCTTCCATTTTCAATGGATGGAAAACAACGAGTAATTCGCATAGTCGAGTGTGAGAAGAAGCCGCATAATTGCGGCTTCTTTTATTTGCGCAACAATCGGATAGGTACTTACGTCTAATAAGCTGTTAGACAAACACAAAGATGAGGAGCTTTGGATTGAGAAACCGTACCTTTTGGAAGTTGTTTACTGTCGTGCCGTTTCTGGCGGCCGTGCTCTTGATCGGAATGATACATACGGTGATGCTGGCCAGAGAACAGGTAATGCCGTTCGCAGAACCTTACGGGCGAGCAACATTATTGCCTGAGCTCGCTTCCCAAGCAGGTCCTGTTCAAATGACCGGGAACCAATCTTTTGCCTATCGTTCAGGTAATAAACTGATCTATGTGAAGATTGACAATGAGGGGCGGAGCAGTTCAGTGGTGCGACCTGTGCCGGACGCGGAGCTTTTTCAGTCCTATCGCCTTATTGGTGAGGCAAAAGCCGTTTGGATTGGCGCAAGCAACAAGTTGTACGCGAGTGAATGGGACAATGGGAACTGGTCCCCGAGAAAATTACTGACTGAAACCCAAATGAATGGCGTTCAGGCCCTACGAGCGGGAACGGATAAAACTGTACTTCTCACATATAACGATGAGGCGCTCTTCGTAGGTATATCATCTGGAGGGGATGCTTCAGATTGGATAAAGCTTAATGCAAGTGAAATTAATCAGGTACAAGGATTCATAGATAAAAACGGCATGCTATCCGTTGTTTATGCGACTAGTAGGGAAGGGAACACCGCCTTGCACGTTGTCAAACTGGATACCAAATCCGGGAAAACGGTCGTCATGGAGAAGCTCAAAGATTTGGAGTTAATAAATAGATATTTAGAGGATTATTCGTTGTATGCAGACAACTCTTTACTCAGAGTCGCCTATACGATCAGCTCAGCTAAGTCAGGGAAGAGTAGTTTACAAATGCTCACAGTTCCGTGGGATCAACCTGCTGATATACAAGATGAGCGAATAGATCTTCCAAGCTCTGAGACCAGTGATTCAGATACAATCTTACAACCTATCTTCTCTGAAACAGATACTGGCGAAGCCACACTTGTCGTTTCATCCGTTTATGAAAAAAATCGACGCATGAGAAGCCAAGAGGTGTATCAATTAAGTTTTCATGAAACTCAGCTGGAATCATCAACAAAAATCAGTCAAAATGACGGATTCGCTCAATATCCTAAGCTTTTGCAAAGTTCGGATACTCGCCTAGCTGTTTGGCTTGATTCAGTGAACGAAACGTCTTACCGTGTCTACTACGCGACAGATCAACAGATTTACCGGGAGAGGATGAACCGGCTAACAGCAGATGACCTGCGAACAGCTGCCGAGAATGTTCCACTGCTATGGGGGATCAGCCTCGTCACGTGGTTTCTAAGCCTGAAGTGGATCTTCTTGCCAGGTATCTATCTGCTGGTGCTCAGCGCTTTTTGGCAGCATCAATACGATTCCCGCCCGCGGTTGCATTTTTTCATATCACTTGGCATGTATGTTGGAGTTAAGGCACTTTTTATTCGAGATTACCGAAATGCTGAGGCGCTCCAAGTGATGCCTGGAGCCTTCCAACCAATCTTGATTTACTTATTTATTCTGATTATTATGGCTTTACTTGCATATGTAAGTACGCGGATATGGCGAAAAGGGTTAGGTGATCGTAATATTGGTTTGGAATTGTTTTATTTTGTGCTTCTCGATGTCTTTATGACGAATTTATGGTATTCCTATTTTATGTCTCCTGCAACTTTCTAACGATGAATAAGGCTGCCACGTACATGCGTGGCAGCCTTGTTTTATTATCCTCTAAGTCCTGCGCATATAGGCAATTACCGTGATAGGTGCAAAGATGGCCACAATGACAATCGCTCCGAAAAGCGAGATGGTGAGATCCCAGCCGACAGTGCCCGTGTTGGCAAGTTCTCTAACGGCGGAGACGAGGTGAGAGATGGGATTGATTTTAACAAACCATTGAAGCCAGCCTGGCATGGTATCCACAGGAACGAAGGCATTTGATAGAAACGTAAGAGGGAAGAGCACAAGCATCGATATCCCTTGAACGCTTGAGGCTGTTCGGGCAATCACACCGAAGAAGGCGAAGATCCAGCTGATCGCCCAAGAGCAGAAGATGACAAGAAGCGCTGCGATCGCCACATGTCCCAAACCACCCTCAGGACGATAGCCCATGATATAACCCATGGAAAAGGTGAGAACAGTAGCAATGGTATACCGGATCGTGTCAGCCAAAAGCGCGCCTGCCAAAGGAGCAATCCTCGCGATAGGCAGTGACTTGAATCGGTCGAATACGCCTTTATCCATATCTTCCCTCAGTTGGACACCTGTAACGATGGAGGTCGTGATAACGGTTTGCACGAGGATGCCAGGAATAATGACGGGCAAATAGCTCACCACGTCACCCGAGATAGCACCGCCGAAGATATAAGTGAACATGAGCGTAAAAATAATGGGTTGCAGTGTGACATCGAACAATTGTTCAGGCGTGCGTCGAATTTTCAAAAGTCCTCGATAAGCCATCGTTAACGAATTGCGCACAGATTGGCTAAAGCTTGTATGGTTCCTTAATTTACGCTCAGCAGGCGGTAGAATGGAAGTGCTTTTCATACTCATACTCTAACCTCCTGTCTGCTGTTCGACTCATCGGATAGCTGGGAAGTATCCCCAACACCTTGACCGGTAATGGTTAAAAACACTTCATCAAGGGTCGGTTTCTGCACACTCATCTCCGCCAAATGAATGCCGGCTTCTCGCAAGGAAATAAGCAAGTCCGTGACAAGATCCGCGTTGGTCATGGGTGCAGTAATTTTTCCAGATGTCACCGTCGGTCGAACCTTGAGCACTAGCTCGATGATTCGGCAGGCAGCCTCAATATCTTGTGGATGACTGACGATTAATTGCAAAGATGAAGTGCCTACGGAGGCTTTCAATTCATCTACAGTTCCTTCCGCGACTACACGCCCGCGATCGATAACCGCGACTCGGTCGGCGAGTTGATCGGCTTCTTCAAGGTACTGTGTGGTTAAAAGGATGGTTGAACCTGTGTTCACCAGCCGGCGGATGGTGTCCCACATTTGTGAACGTGTGCGTGGATCCAGACCTGTCGTAGGTTCATCCAGGAAAATAAGAGGGGGCTGTGCGATAAGACTCGCGGCCAGATCCAGTCGGCGGCGCATACCGCCGGAGAAGTTTTTCAATGGTCGTTTCGCGGCTTCAGTCAAGCCAAATTCATCCAGCAGTTCTTCTGTTTTGTTCCTGGCCTCTGCACGGCTTAGACCAAGAAGCCGGGAGAAGATCATCAGGTTTTCTGTCGCGCTTAGCGACTCATCAACCGATGCGTACTGGCCGGTCACTCCGATTAGTTGACGAACAATCTGCGACTCTTTCACAACATCATGGCCGAATATTTTCGCCGATCCACCATCTGGCCGAAGTAAAGTTGCCAGCATGTTAATGGTGGTCGTCTTGCCGGCGCCATTAGGACCAAGTACGCCATAGATGGTACCGGCAGGTACGCTTAAATTTACACCGTCGACCGCGCGATTTTGGCCAAAAGCTTTGAAGAGCCCATGTGCTTCGACTGCCAGTACTTCAGAATTTCGCTCACTGAATGTCAGTTCCAATGCAATTCCTCCTACATAATGAATTACTGTGGATTATAACTTGCATTTATAAACTGTATATAAACGGAAATTCATGGGAAGCACTACTAGCCCTGGTCTAGCGTCAAAGGCATAAAGGCATATTCGCAGTGCGTGATAATCTCACCTTTGTGAACGCTTATGCGTTGTTTGAAAAGAGGACCATCAATGACCGTGGTATGGAATTCGCCACCCTCGCCACAAGGATCAATCCCGCGGGCTACAAGCTCCTCCACAAAAGCTAGGGTTAACGTTCGACCAAGATCATCTTCCCGCATTCCTAACGCTAAATTAACGGTAACAACAATTGAAACAAAACCTAAGCGAATGAATTCCTCAACGGTTTCACGGTGATTCATTTCCCATAGCGGCATACCTAGTTTCAATCCGGCAATGCTCGATACTTTGTCCTGCCAACAACCATGAGCCGTCAACTCGAGATCTCCCGTGACTAGCACCTCCGCACCTTGCTTTTTCGCATCTTCTAAAAGGTGGATAAACACTTCTTCGTAATCAGCCCAACTTGCCGGTGCCGTGTAGACAGGCAAACCAATGGATTCGGCTTGAGCCTGTATAAGATCGGGTGGTGTCCCGTGTGATCTAGAACGTTTTCCTTCCTCCTCCAGCATTACGATCAGGCCAAGAGCTTTTCCTACTTTCATTGCTTTATAAAGTGCCAGGACACTATCTTTTCCTCCGCTAAAAGAGGCGATAAATCGCTGGCCATTAGCGCCATTTTTCCAGTCTGCGACTGCTGTCATTCCTTGCATCCCCTTTTGTACATCTAAATTTTTATTGCCTAATTCTATCATGAGTTACTCAAAAAGAATGCCAGTAATAGAATTAACAACTATTATATTTTGATATCAGGATATGAGATATTCAATATCAGCATTATGTATTATGCAAGATAGGAGAAGGTATTGTATATTTCTTGAGAATGATTATTCTAACTTAGGAGAGTTGAGCAAATGAGAAACGATTTTATTTTCCATATTTTAGATAAACATCTCGAACAATTCATTGAATTGGTTGAAAGCTGCCCAGAAGACAAACGTAAGGTTGTTCCAGAAGGTTTTGTCAACAGTATACATTGGCACCTAGGACATGTACTTACGGTTACTGAATTTCATGTTTTCGGTCTTTCCGAGCAGCCACTCGTCCTTCCAGCCAAATATCAA
Organism: Paenibacillus chondroitinus NBRC 15376; assembly: GCF_004000765.1. Lineage (GTDB taxonomy): Bacteria > Bacillota > Bacilli > Paenibacillales > NBRC-103111 > Paenibacillus_E > Paenibacillus_E chondroitinus. The sequence goes on from NZ_BILW01000034.1 coordinate 63,048, forward strand.
GAATTATTCGCCTACGGCTCAAGACAATCCCATTGGCAAGGAGAACCGCCAGCATGGGACATATTAATCGCTCAGTTGAAAGAACAGCGTAATCAAATTCATGAGTTGTTGAAGGATAAATTAGAAGCGCCGGTGAAAGACAACTTTTTGAAAGGTGAAAATTTTGGAGAGTTGATTGTTTCAACGGTGCTGCATTTAGTTAACCATCTAGGTATCGTATGGGCAATGTTAAAAATATTGAAATAATCGTTGAATTCCATACAACAACGTTAGAAGGCAGCCGTCCCAGGTGGATTGGTTGCCTTTTTCAATTGGAAGGCAGGATAGCACGAAAGACGTGAAGAATTTTATAAGAAAAATTTGGCCAAGAGGCAGCTACAGGAGGGTATGAAAGTCGATGAATCATGAATTAGAGTGCTTAGGCTGTAGATTAGCACATGGTCTTGAGCCAACGCATGTCGTATACGAGGATGAGCATGTGACGTGCATCTTAGTCATTGACCCATGCAGTGAGGGACATAGTATTATTTTGCCCAAAAAACATTATGCGGACGTTGACGATTTGGATTTGGAAACTGCCCAGTCTGTGATGAAGGCCTCAGCTAACTTATCGAAAGGATTAAAAACGTTATTCCACCCAGATGGAATCAGCATGATGCAAAATGGGGGAAAGTTTAGCGATTTAGGGCACTTCCACATGCACATCTGGGCTAGATATGAGAATGATGGGTTCTCATGGATTGACCCGTTGGATGCTGGCGCAAGGGAGCGATTTACGGAGACAAGAGAGATACTCGCAAGCGCGATTGCTAACTTAGGAAAGTGATAGCAAAGAGCTCTAAGGAATTTCAAATTCTTAGAGCTCTTTTTATTTAATCAAATAAAAATCAAATGGTTGACAACGTTCCGCCATCAATCACATATTCGCTTCCTGTAATGGAAGCTGCACGGTTGGAAACCAGGAAGGCGGCAAGCTCAACCACTTCTTCCGGCAAGCCCCGACGCCTAATCGGAATGCCTCCGAGGGAATTATTTTTCATCACAATCTCTTCGACCTTGCTTCAATCATTAGCAGTATGTATGATAAAAACAGGAATGATAACTATTATGCATTTAGGAGAGACGATATGGAGCTTACTCAATTAGAATATTTCCTCGAGGTTGCCAGGATCGAACATCTGACGAAAGCCGCGGAAGCTTTATCCGTCACACAACCTGCACTTAGCCATTCCATTTCAAAGCTTGAAGCTGAGCTAGGCGTACCGTTGTTTGAGCGGAAGGGCAGAAACCTGAAAATTAACCGTTACGGAACCATGTTCGCGAAGCGAGTTGAGAAGATTTTGCAAGAGGTTGAGCGAGGAAAACAGGAGATCGAGGAATGTTCCAATCCTGAGTCGGGGATCATCTATCTTTCTTATTTAAATATATTAGGTGTAGGTTTAATTCCTCAATTGATACGTGAATATCAGAATGCTAACCCGCAAATCACCTTCGAGTTGACACAGGGTGATAAGGGGGCGATTCTGGAGCAGGTCGAGAAGGGCTTCTCCGATGTGATGATCACCTCGGAAAGACCCGTCAGCGACGCCTATGACTGGGTACCAATCCTCTCGCTGCCGCTTTATCTGGTAGTCTCTTACGATCATCGTTTTGCGGGCAGGGCATCCATCAGCTTAAAAGAAATTACAGGGGAGCCGTTCGTGGGCTTGAAGCATAACTGCTCTTTAAGAGATTCGCTTCTCACCCGTGTCCATCACATGAATTTCACACTCGCGTCCACCTACGATGCGGAGGATCTACCAACGGTGGCCGGTTTCGTAGCGGCAGGTCTTGGCGTTTCTGTGCTGCCCAAAACATCTGGATTGAACTTGGAAGGTCTGCAGTGGATACCAATCCAAGAGGAAGATTGGCTATGGGAGGTTGGACTGCATATCAAAAAAGACCGGTTTCTGTCCCCGGCCACGCAGAAATTCGTTAACTTTATGAAAGAAAAAGCAGACCAACCAGAAAGGAATCGATAACTTGGAGTTACTTTTCAAAACGTCTAGCCCTAATCATGAGATTTCCGTTTACGACACTACTGAGCTGTATGGCGAAAAGGGAAGGTTTCGTGTCCTGGAGTTTTCTAATAGCGCCATCCAAGGTGCGATGGATTTGAATGATCCGACTCATATCTTATTTGAATATCCACGAGCTATTATTCATCTAATTGAATACAACATCCCGTCAATCGAGAAAATGTTTATTATCGGACACGGAATTGGGACGATAGCTGGCTATTTTTCAGAAGAGCAATGCAAGGTAGTAGAAATAGATCAGACCGTGGTAGAGTTGAGTAGAAAGTTTTTTGGATACAGAAAGGATAATGTCGGAATAGGTGATGGCCGTCAAATCCTTGCGAATGAAAAGCAGCATGTTTATGATGCAATCGTCTTGGATGCTTTTACTGAAAAAGGAACGCCTACTCATTTGATTTCGAAGCCATTTTTTGAAATTTGCAAAAAAAAGCTTGATCCTTCGGGACTGATCGTCATGAATCTGTTTGGTAAAGGCGACAATGACCAACTCGTGAACGCTATTCATTCAACGCTAAGTGAGGAATTTGCTTATACCAAAGCATTTTTTCTACCATCAGAAGGCGCAGCTGATATTCAAAATTACTTGCTTGCAGGAAGTCAAGAGCCAATTAGGTTCCAAGCTCGGCATATGGCAGGCTTTGCGCAGATAGAACTAGGTCAAGGGTATATCATTCGGGACAAAGTCGATAGAAGCGAGCTGAATTGATCACTCGATTTGCGATTGGCGATGTCCGGCCAAGCAGTCGCCATCCAGCCGCGGCGATAGCTTCCTCGTTGATCGCTTCATACATGAGCTGCCGGATGCCTTCCGCTGTCCGTATAACGACCAAAGCATTTGGATTCGTCCGGCGGATTTGTTCGAGTGTTTTATCCTTCTGTGTAACAAGGCTTGCAATAAAAACATGCTGGTAAGAAGCATAATCGAACTCCGCACCATCTCCTTGCACGACTTGCACGTTATCGCTTAAATGAATGCGTTCCATCATGGAACGTGCAGCCTCGCAAGCATCTGGGTCCATATCCACACAGGTGACGCTCACATTCCATCTAAGATGCAGCAGTATCGCACTCAGCGGCAAAGGCCCGCTTCCGACAAAAACAATCGGCTTAGAAATCTCCTCGGAACGAATGATCCTGCGCAGCTGTTTCAGTTCCTCGCCAACAAGACTGTCATAATTTCCCCAGTTTTTATATTGGAATAAGCTCGCTAATCCAAATTCAGGCTGATCGCAGAGGTGGCGGGAGTCGAACAACTCCATGCCGTACTCGGCTTCAGACAGCTTGGCAAGCAATCCTTTTTGGCGTGTGGCGACTTCAACATTTTCCATGACATACTTAACTTCTTCTGGTGTGTATACTTGCCTGAGTGCCTCTGTGAAAATAGAAATCGGTTTCGTGATCACGGAATTTGAAGGGGTCAGATCCGACTCCCTTTGAAGGACATCATAGGTTTCTTTTACAAGAGCTATCAAATCTGATATCCGCTTAGACGGCTCTGTCGTAGAACAATATTCCATAAGCGTTTACCTCCTGTCCATTTCCGTACAATTGCTTGAACCCAATATATTCGATAAATTCATTATTTAGAAATGAATTTCTGCTTTTAGACTAACCGTTCCTATAGGAGGTAATTGCGATGAGTATCAAAGCATCCAGCCCGATTTTATACACGATACCAGAGAGCTTTGAGAGTGAACGTTTGCTAATAAGAGCTCCCTTATGGGGAGATGGCGCGATGGTTAACGAAGCAATTAGAGAAAGTATGGATGAATTGCGTCCCTGGATGCCGTGGGCTAGACAAATTCCCACCGTTGAAGAGTCCGAAATAAACATCCGACGTGCCAGGCTGGAATTTTTAGATCGGTCTGATCTCAGATTACTTCTGTTTCTGAAGGAAACAGGTCAGCTCATTGGCAGCAGCGGTTTACATCGCATTGACTGGGAAGCTCGCAAATTTGAAATTGGTTATTGGTTGCGTACACCTTTTAGCCATAAAGGTTATATGACGGAAGCCGTAGCCGCCATCACGAACTATGCCATACATGAGCTGCACGCTAATCGTATTGAAATTCGATGTGACGGACGCAATACTCGAAGTTCACTTGTTGCTGAACGTCAGGGATTCACGTTGGAAGGAATTCTTCGACAAGAGAAGTGTGCGCAAGATGGTACTTTGAGAGATACAATGGTTTTTGCAAAAGTTCGTGGTGTTGAGTTTTAGTTCATCTCAGAAAAAGAAAAAGGAACCTGAGGTCATCCACAGGTTCCTTTTTTGTTATTTCGTTAAATTTGAACGCATTTTAATTAAACCTTCATTTTGGATATCTGTATGAAATTGAAGATCTATTTTCAGCTGAGGGTAGTATTCGGTTCGCCAATGCTGCAAATCCTTTCTTGGAATGATGGTTCGGAAACGCTGCCCAATTCCTAGAATGTCAGCTTCACTTTTTTGGATTTTTGAAAATAAATTGTGAAAACGTTCTGTTATTTGTTTTTCTAACTCTTGTATAATTAGCGCTTGGCTTGGATTTCCTTTTGTCTCCAGGATGACTACTTTAAAATTGATTTGTGTATGCATATAAGGTTTATTGTCAACAAGCTCGCTATTATATTTCATCGAATTACTAACAATTAAGACACTCGCATGATCCATGACCTCGATTTTTCCTTGTGTGCTTTCCTTGTTGAAGGCATTATAGAGAAGGGTTTCGTCGGATGTAATTTGTTCAACCATCTTCCCATTTCTAATAACAGATGAACCTATATAGTCACATGGGGAGGATTGACCTGATTTAATAATAGGGATCGCAATATCATTGGTGTACGAATATATACTACGATAAATTTGCCAGATCTGTGCTCGAGCAATCTGTGGGTTCCAACCCGCATTTTTTTCGAAAAAGTCGTAAACAAACGCTTGCTTCGGCACTGTTGTTTTTTTTTCATTAGATAAATAGCTTTCAACGTCCTCATCACAAATAACAACATAAGCTTTGAGAGAAATTTCCCCGTTTCTCATGAAACCAGCGATAATATCTTTCATTCCTTGCTGGGCAACTTTTTTTTCAATAAGAATGACTTTGATATGGAATAAATCGATCTGTTTTTCTTTATTCATGCTGATCTTATCTACCGCTTGGCTGATTGTTTTTCCAGTCTGGCTGATCAAATTCATTTTGATTTCATTCTGATCCAGTTCAGGGTCCTGCAAGACAACTTTGTACTCATCATTTATCTTGGTTACACCCATAACTAGTGGTAATGTACGATGATTAATGTCCTTATTATCCCAACAGCCGCTTATAGTCAATCCCATACTTAGCAGTAATAAAATTTGTAAAGCAGTCTTAATTGAGTTCATGACCCACCTTCCTTTTAAAACGCAGCCCAAGAAAATAAATAGACAACGGAACAGTGACTAAAACAAAAAATCTTAAAGGAGTGTTCCATAGAAATAGATTGCCGACGCTATTCCAGTCAGGAATCATTAGACAGGAGACAAAGATAGCAACCGAGATCGCGAGCAGAAGATAAACCGGCTTAATGATTGGCATGCACTTGCTTACAATGCGATTGGCCTGCCATAAAGTTAAGGAAATAAAGAGCATGCTGAAAGTAATCAGTGTAAGCAAGAAAAACATGGTGACTCTGTCGAACATGAACCAGGAAATATTTATGGTTTCCACAACAACGACAAATGGAAAATGAAGAGTTACGGCAGTAGCCTCCCCGAATGTGAGAATAGGAATATATACAGAAAAGATAAAGAAAGGAATAAGAATAGCGGCTGCAAGAAGAATTTTTTTTCTTTGATATGCAACAATAGGTTGAACGAAGCCAATAAACAAAAAGCCTCCCGCGAAAGCAAAAAAGCTTTTTAAATACGAGGGCTTCATTAGGAATGAGAAGTCTTTATCGAAAAGGGGAAAGGCGTAATACCAGTTAATGTTCTGGAACGAAGTGAAACTAATCATAAAAATCAATGGCAGAAAAATAATTCCTAAAAGTACCCCGGTACGAAATATCGCTTCAATCCCTTTTGATGCAAGATATGTGGACACAAAAAGCAATAAAATCATGATTGACCATAACGGGGTATTGGATAAGAATATGATACAAATGATTTCTGAATAAGCGCGAACGGCTAGAATGGCGATGATGAAAAAATATAGCGTAACCGGCAGAAGAAAAATGAGGGCAACTGTTTTCCCCGCACTTAGATAAATACGTATAATGTCCCATTTCGGAAAAAAGCTTAGACCTTTCATATAGATGGAAATGACAAAAAAATGAACAATAATTCCTATAGTGATTGGAATCCATTGTGCGGAGTCAGTACTCCCGATAATATCTTCCGGGTATATGAAAAAAATAAGTCCCAAATGGGTGAGAACGTACATAAGCATGACAGAAAAGCTTTTATCCATGATTGGTTCGATCCTTTGCCACATTGATTTGAATATAGGGAACTCCAAAAGTATTTAGACTTGCCAGGTAGGCGCATACCAGGACTAAACCCGCCAAAATACCCAGCACTCCGTACATGGCAGCTAAAACCACAATTAAATATTTAAATAACCGGATGGAGAGTGAATTTTGAAAGCCAACAACTGTTGAATTCGCAATGGTCGTAGCTGCCAGGATGATAATGATGAGGTTACTCACTAATTTGGCTGCAACGATAGCTTGACCCAGTATAATCCCGCCTACCATGGTAATCGTGGGTCCAATACTTTTGGGCAATCTGACGCTGGCCTCCAGAATTAACTCTAAGATAACAAGGATCAGGAGGATTTCTACAAGTGCAGGGTACGGAACACTATCACGGCTTTGAGAGACAGCTAACGCAAGTTCAATTCTCAATACCTCGGGATTAACGGCCACAAGAGCCACGTATAGAGCTGGAACAATTAAAGTCATCAAGACGCCAATGATGCGCAATAATCGGACCGATACCATTAAGGGCAGCGGATAATTGCGATCGTTTTCCATTGCAAACAGATCCCATAACAAACTAGGCAGAATCAGCGCTAAAGGTAATCTATCTACAAATAGAACGACTTTACCCATACGCAAGCATTGAGCTGCCTCTAGGGGAAGTTCTGTCGTTTTAAATTTAGAGAAGGACTCCCAGGCAGCAAAACCCATCGTTTTGGATAAGTTTTGTAAATTGTGAACATCCTTATCGAGATTCATTTCGAGTTGACGAACAATGTTGTTCACCAGCTCCATTTGGACATGGTTCTCGCAATACAATAGCGAAATCTTTTTTTTCTCATCCTTGCCAACATAAAACGATTTGACAAATAGCTGATCAGTGCTTACTTGTTTTCTGACAATGCCAATATTTTGTTCAATATCTTCAACAAACGAACTAAGAGGCCCTTGAAGGACGTTTTCATTCGTAGGAGGTTCAGTAAACCGATTCAGTAATTTGGGTATTGGCTGTGACACAACAAATTTGTTATATTTGCTGAAATATAGAATTAACTTGCCCTGTACAATAGAAGAGACGATAGCATTCAGATCATTCTCTTTCACTTCCCCGAACAAACTCATTAGTTCATCCGCTGATTGACTGGTTGAAATCGCGTTTTCGGTGTAGACATGAAAAGCTTCACGAGACTCGGCTAAGTCAATCATTGTATTAAAACCCATTAAAATAACAGGAGTATTCATAAAGTAATCCTGTTGAAGAAAGAAATCATCGTTATTTAGAAATTTATTCGTAATTTCTTTGATCAATGGATTCATCGTTCGGATTCCCCTTTATCCTTCAAACTTTTTGTTATATTTTCCCACTGGAAAGAAATATATACAAAGAAATATAATGCCAAAAAAACCTCCCGGAACTAAGGGAGGTTTTCATTTAAGTCAATCCATATGAGCAAATCTTATTTGGCAGTTTCGCTATATTTTTTAAAGTTGTCTAGAAAAGCTTGCCATCCAGCTCTTTGCATTTCAACAGGATTTGCGCTTTCAGCATCAAAAGTTTCAATTACCTTGGTATCGTTATCTTGACGAATAAATGAGATCTCAACTTTTCTTCCATCGCCCATGGTATAAGAGATGAATTCATGCGTTCTCACTTCATCATAAACGCCGCCTAAGTCAAATCCGAAGCTTCCATCCTTGGCTTCGAGTCTTGTAACGAATGTTCCGCCAACCCTTAAATCATTTTCGGCTCTTGGCGCGTGCCAGTCATCAGAGGCGAAAGACCATTGTGTAATATGTTCTGGTTGTGTCCAAAATGCCCACACTTGTTCAACTGGTGCATGTACCGTAGTTTCAACCGTTACTGTCTGTTTAGCTGTTTCCATAACGATTACCGCCTCACTCTAAGTATTTTGATGAACAATGGTAATTATACCATTAAATAACGGTTGGCCATAATGTTAAAAGTTGTCCCGTGGCCGCCAGGTTTGTTCTTAATAAAATTGAAGAAGTCTATGACTAGTTGTCTATGCTATAATTTTACTATTAAACGCTTTCACAACGCTTGTAAGCAATAAAACTGCTCAATTTCATGTTCACGATGGAGGGAAAGTTATGCAGACGACTCTACTGTACGGTAAAGGAACTTTATCTGTTAATGTGCCAGACCATTCCAGGATTATCGAACCCTATCATTTGGATGGATTGCAAGAAGAGAAACAAGCCGTTCTGGAAGCTCTCAGACATCCGATTGGATTGCCGCCTTTGGCTGAGTTGGTCAAATCTACGGACAAGGTTGCCATTGTCATTAGTGATATTACACGTCCAACACCTAACGAGAAGTTGGTCCCGTGGATTCTTGAAGAGCTGCCTCACGTGCCTAAAGAAAATGTTGTCATCATTAACGGTACGGGAACGCATCGCGATCAAACCGAGGAAGAATTCATTCAAATGTTGGGCAAGTCGGTTGTCGACAGCGTCCGCGTGATTAATCACCATTGTCACAGCAATGATGAACTTGTAAAAGTGGGGCATAGCCAGTTTGGGTGCGATGTTTATCTTAATAAAGAGTATGTAGAGGCAGATTTCAGAATTGTTACAGGTTTTATTGAGCCTCACTTTTTTGCCGGTTTTTCCGGAGGTCCGAAAGGGATCATGCCTGGTATTGCCGGAATTGAGACCATTTTGACCTTTCATAACGCCCGAATGATCGGAGACCCTTTGGCAACGTGGGGGAATATGGTAGATAATCCGCTGCAGGATATGACCCGCGAAGTCAATCGGATGTGCAAGCCCCATTTTATGCTCAATGTGACACTGAATAAATCGAAGGAAATCACGCAAGTTTTTGCCGGTGAGTTGTTTGAAGCACATGATCAAGGGTGTGCTTTCACCAAACAGCATGCCATGATCCCGGTTGAGAGACGGTTTGATGTCGTCATTACTTCCAATTCAGGCTACCCGTTAGACCAGAATCTGTATCAGGCAGTCAAAGGGATGAGCGCGGCCCATAAGATCGTTAAAGAGGGGGGGACCATCATCTGTGCCTCAGAATGCTCGGATGGGATTCCGAATCATGGCAATTATGCGGAAATTCTGCAAATGCGAAAAACACCCCATGAGATTCTCGACATGATCAACGACGAAAGCTTTAAAAAGTTCGATCAATGGCAAGTACAAAAACAAGCGGTCATTCAGGTCTGGGCCGATGTTTATTTGTACTCTTCATTAGCTGATGAAGACGTCGAAAAAGCGATGTTAAAAACTTCTCATGATATTGAAGTTACATTGGAGCAATTGAAAGAGAAGTATGGCGACAAGATGACGGTAGCCGTTTTGCCTTTGGGACCTTTAACCATTCCATATGTGAATGAGGAGTAAGCTTCAATAAAAGCTTGATGTTCGTTGCGTTTTGACCTGTAAAATGGTTGATCTATACGGGCGTCAAGCCTATTTGTATAAAATTAGTTGCAATAACATCCTATAAGCCGTATAATGAAATTAGTTGCAATAACATCCTATAAGCCGTATAATGAAATTAGTTGCAATAACACC
>NZ_BILW01000035.1 GCF_004000765.1 Paenibacillus chondroitinus NBRC 15376
AGTTCCCCGACCTGCTTTTTATTTTATGAAGGCTGACCAACAGCCTCAATTTCAATTGAAATTTTGACCTCGTCGCCTATCAAGACTCCGCCTGTTTCCAACGCGGCATTATAGGTTAACCCGTAATCAGCGCGTTTGATGCTTCCAACGGCACTGAAACCAGCTTTCTCATTGCCCCAAGGATCTTTGCCCGTACCTTCAAAAGTAACTTCGAACGTCTCTGACTTCGTAACGCCGCGTATCGTCAAATCGCCGGTTAGCGCGTATTCCCCATCACCGGTTTTTGTAACTTGAGTGGATTGGAATGTCATCGCAGGGTGCTTCTCGCTATCAAAGAAATCGGCTGAACGCAGATGTGCGTCTCGATCTGTATTGCGAGTATCAATGCTGCTTATATCTACCTGAAAGTGAATATTGGCCGACGAGAGATCCGTCGCATCCGCTTCAATCTGTGCTTCGAACGAGTGGAATGTGCCTTTAACCTTAGCAATCATCATGTGCCTGACGGAGAAGTCAATACTGCTGTGACTTGCATCTACTGCCCATTTTGACTTGGCCATAAAAGTTACGCCTCCTAAGTAATAACTTATTAAAAATTATTTACTAACTATTACTCATTCCATTTTATCGTAACTCGGCGCCTATCTTTTGTCAAACAATTTCTGGAAGAAAACCGTTGTTTAATTCTCTTTACCGTCATACATTAATGTATCGGCAGAAGTCGAAAAAAATCCCCTTTATTAGGAGGAAACAGGAATGGCGGCAGAATCGGATAAACCTGTGTATTATGATGGAAGCGGTATCATTCAATTGCCACCCGGGAAGACCGTTCCGACGGACATCACGATTAAACCTGCCAATGTGAACAGTGCGCCTATCCCCATTCCGTATTTTCCTTATTTACGTTAAACAAACATGAAGACCGCCAAGGCCCTGAGCCCTGACGGTCTTTTGCTAATTTTCAAAACCTAGCGAGAACACCGATAGGGGAACTGGAGGCCACTATTGCAAGGAAAACGACTCTCCGAGCGGAACTGTCGGGTCTTATTCTGCCTTCATAGCAGATTTTCCGGGTGAAATCGGCAAAATAGCGGACGGTAGTTCCCTCCCCCAAATAAGAAAAGGCACCCTAAGGGGCACCTTTCAATAACCTAAACCAGTTCCACGTCAATGAGCTTAAACTGAGTTACATTGACTAGTCCACGGTTCGAAATCCGAATTTCAGGGATAACCGGCAGTGCGATCAATGAAAAAGTCATAAACGGTGCGTTTAACGGACAGCCGATTTGTTTCCATGCTTTTTCGAGCCCGGCAACTTCGTCAACGACTTCAAGCAGAGATTTATCGGACATAAGGCCGGCTATCGTTAACGGCACTTGAGCCAGCACGCGGCCATTCTCTACGACGATGGTGCCGCCTCCCAATTTGACAAGCTCATTAGCGGCTAAAGCCATATCTTGCTCATCAATCCCCATAACAATCAAATTATGGCTGTCATGCGCAACGGTAGAGGCTACAGCGCCGGATTTCAATTGAAATCCGCTCGTGAAGCCAAGCGAAATTTCACCTGTGCCGCGGTGCCGCTCAATACAAGCCAGACGGACAACGTCCTGCTGGATATCCGGTTGAATTATGCCATCCTCGACATTTAGCGTTGCTGTCATTTTCGCTGTTCTTGCACTATTTTCAATCACCTGAATGACATTGACGCTTGTTCGCTCATCGTTACCGCGGCTAGCAAGCTGAAAGTCCTGCGCCGTCAGCTCCCGCTTCACATTCATGGAACTGCGAATATGCAACGGATACACATACGTAGGGAAATCTGCAACAATTTGGCCTTGGTCAAAGATAATGTTCCCGTCCGTCATGACAGTGACAGGCTCAACCTTTTGCAAATCAGCGAGCAATAAAATGTCCGCACATTTACCTGGCGTAATGCTGCCCAGATCTTTCTCCAGGTTAAAATAGCGCGCCACATTAATGGTCACCATTTGAATCGCGGTAACAGGATCGACGCCCTCTTCAATCGCACGGCGCACCACATGATTGAGATGTCCTTTTTCCACCAATGTTTGCGGACTGACATCATCCGTGACGAGGGAAATGTTAGAGGTGTTCACTTTATCTTCGGTAACCACCTTGATAACCTCTTTGACATCATGCCAAGCGGAGCCTTCGCGAATCATCAAATGCATGCCCATGCGAACTTTGTGCAGTCCTTGCTCGCGTGTTACGGTTTCGTGATCGGAGGTCACGCCGGACGCGATATAAGCTTGCAGCATACGGTCATCTTCGCTTGGGAAATGCCCCGTTACGGCTTTACCGCTATTAATCGTTGCTTCAATTTCACCGCACATTTTCGGATCCCCGTAGACGACACCAGGGAAGTTCATCACTTCACCAAGTCCGACCACATTGTCCCATTGCAATCCTTCTTCAATATCCTTCACTTCCAAGCTGGCACCCGCATCTTCCAAGTCTGTCGTCGCAGGCACGCAGGACGGGAAGGTCGTGAACACTTTGAGCGGCAGCTGCTGGCCCTCTTCATGCATCAGCTTTACTCCTTCGGAACCGAACACATTGGCAATCTCATGAGGGTCCATGAAGATTCCCGTTGTTCCTTTGGGCAGAGCCGCTTTGGCAAACTCCGTCACAGAAAGCATCGTGCTTTCAACATGCATATGACCGTCCAGGAATCCAGGAGCTATGTATTTCCCAGCTGCATTAATCACAACCGTCTGGTCGCCAATCGTGTGGTCGGCGTTCCCGACAAATGCCACACGTCCCTCGGCCACAGCAACATCCATATGCGGAATTAATTCCCCTGAGTACACATTGACCAGTGTACCGTTTTTAATGACAACATCCGCATAAGCGCTGCCCATGGCGACTTTAGCCAACTTCCCGCTCACTTCAACCAATTTATTTCTTTTATATTGAGTCATGTTAGTTCTCCCTATTATGAATTTCAACTCCTATTATAGCCCATTTAGATAACAACCCAAAGCCGGAAACGGAGAAAAAGACTATCCCTGCAACGCAGCTGCAGAAATAGTCTTCATGCCATTAATCATGTAAATCAACCTTCATATCTGTACCCGGCGACCCGCTCAAAAAAATCCACGACGCCCACTTGGCCGCCCTTGAGCACAAGCTCCAGACCGTCAAACGAAGGCTCATTGGCATAAGCCCGGCAGTGGTCTGCCATAGAGGTTAGCGAGACGTTGTTGAGCTGCTACAACTTCCACTTACTTTGACGATACTCCGTGGGAGTATAGCCCATATGCCGTTTGAACATTTTGGAAAAGTGCACATAATCCGAAAATCCAACGGCTGCACTAACTTCGTAAACCTTATTAGCCGAATCCGAGAGCTGTTTGGCGGCTTTATCCATTCTAAGTCGAATCAGATACTGGCTGAAGGGAACGCCAAGCTCTGTTTTAAACATATGGCTGAAATTAGCCGGTTTGACTTCCAGTTGTTGGGCAATTTTCGTTAATGTAAGCTCAGGATCACCAAAATGCTTCTCCACATAGGCAATTCCCGCTTGAATCACCTTGCCGTATCCCCAGTTCCTCGTCCCCCGAATCGTCTTCATGGCGGCATAAATATGGGCAATGAAGGTGTCGAAGTGATGCGTGATCTTATCCGAACCTCGCGGAAACGGCAATTCTTGCCCCGAAGCAGAACGAAATTCATCTTCCAACAAAGCGATATAACCCGTCAATTTTCTTTCCATGTCGTAGGTATTCAGTTTGTTTTTCATTAATTCATGCTGCAACGAGTTCAGCTCTTTCTCAATCTCCAGTTCCCGGAGATCCCATAAATCGCGGGCCAGCTGCTTCGCACTCGTTTTGAATGACCATAACTGCTCTTTGTTGTCATGAACAATGCGTGCTTTCTCAAGCAGTATCTTCTCCCGCAAGGCATGTAAAGTTGGCAGCAGATGCTCCTCATTAATCGGTTTCAATAAATAATCCGCTGCACCAGCACGTAAAGCTTGCTGAGCGTATTCAAACTCCCCATAACCGGATACTACGATGACCGAAGATGAAATGCCTTCCTGTTTAAGAGCCGACATTAAGGCTATTCCATCCATGACAGGCATACGAATATCCGTAATAATGATGTCCGGCACATGCAGCTTTGCCAGGGCAAGGGCCATCTGCCCATCCTCTGCTTCCCCTACGATTTTGAATCCTTCGGCTTCCGTCTCCATCAGAGCGATCAGCCCCATTCTTACGATCGGTTCGTCTTCGACAACGACGACGGTCATCATACGGATCGCTCCTTCCGATAAGCCATTCTAATCTCGACAATGGTTCCTGTGTTTTCCGAGCACACAATGGAAAGGCCATAGGGTTCACCGAACTCAAGTCTTAACCTGCTGTGAACGTTCCACATGCCGATGCCTCCGAACGGAGCGCTGGCTTGCAGCATTTGCTCCTCCGACATGTAGTCAAAAGCTTGGTTATACGTCTCCACCAGATCCGGTGGCATCCCCCTGCCTTTGTCAATAATCAGAAGTTTAATTCCGGCATCATCGAAGCTGGCTCGAAGACCAATATACGTAGGCTTAATCGAATAATCCTCATAGCCATGAATAAAGGCATTCTCCACAATCGGCTGGATCGTGAGACGAAGTGTATGAATATCCTTCAAACCATTCAAGTCCAAATCGACGTCTACTTCCAAGCTTTGATAACGTTCCTTCTGAATGTGAATATAGTTGAACATGTGCTGGATTTCTTCAGCCAGCGATACCGTGTCCTCCGGATTGTCGATGCTGTAGCGGAATATATCGGACAACCATACCGTCATCTGACTGATCGGCTTCACCTTGGCGATGATGGCATAGGCATTAATTACTCCCAACGTATTATAAAGAAAATGGGGGTTAATTCTAGCTTGCAGCATCTGAATCTTGGATTCTCTTTGGTGAATGGCCATCTCTTTTTCCTTCTGATGGGAAGTATGCATCATTTTGATCAGCCGATTCAAGTCTTCCAACATCAGATTAAAACCTCTATTCAGACTTCCGATTTCATCCTTCCGCAGCGGAGCGCGAATGCTCAGGTCGCCCATCTCCACTTTTTTCATTAAATTCATTAAGTGCGAGAGTGCACGCGTGATGGAGAGTGAAAAGCTGAGAATCGTCACAAAGGCCAAAACAATGAGTAATAAGACAAACCCTAGGGTTAAATTTCGAAAATAAATCAAATCTTCCATCAGTTCCCGCAGCGGAACTTCTGACACAATCGTTAACCCTGTTGATGCTGAGCGGTTATACACAACAATTGACTTGCCTGCTCCTGTACCGTTTGTAAAGTAAGGCGTATTTATGTTTTCGAAATGACTCTTATATTTTGCCGGCAGTAGCTGCTGCCATTTTTGCGGATCGGGATGATACAAGTACTTGTCGTCCGTGTTCACGATGGATATCATCCCTGTTTTACCCAGTTGGGCTTGGTTAATGATGTCGGTCGTTCGGTTCAAGGATAAGTCAATGATCAGATAACCTGCCGTTACATACGTTTCATTATCGATGATTCTTCGAAAGACCGTAATAACCTCCGTACCGTCTCCTGTCATGCTGATGCCCAAAATCCGAAAATTGTCCTTGTTGTTATCAGCAAATTCTTTTCTATAACTATCAACACGATCTGAGAAAGCTATGTTGCTATAATAAGGACCCTTCAGTGAAATAATGGACAGTCCATAAATATCATCTCGATTATAGACCATGTTGGGAATGAGATCCGCCCGGATACGTGAGCTTAAATCATAATAGTCATATTGATTATTAGGGTCTATTTTGACAAATTGCTGTACGAGTGGATGGGCAAGCAGAGGAAGTGTCGCCTTTTTTATATCAGAAAAATAGACATCAAGGTTATAGTTGATTTGGCGCATAAGCTGTTGATTATTATTAATGGCATTATACTCAATGGTTTCCATGGAACGATCGTACCAGAACTTACCGAGGATCAAAAACGGCAAACAGAAGAAGCCGAAGAAGAGCAGAACCAGCTTTAACTTAATCGTCATCGTCTTGATTCGCATACTCCATTCCCCTTTTTCTTCCGTCTGTGCTTCTAGGTTGTCTACTATAAAAATAACGTATTTTACGGAATCAAGAAACCCTTATCTATTCTTTGACCGAACCAAGCATCGCGCCTTTTACGAAATGCTTTTGAAGAAGCGGATATACGATGAGAATCGGCAAGGTAGCGACCAGCACGATGCCCGCTTTCATCATTTCCGGCGTAAACTGCGTACTCAGTTGGAAATCGCTCATTCCGGTATTGGCGCCATTGTCTACAATGAGATTACGCAGCAGAACTTGAAGCGGATATAAGTCTCGCGTGCGAATGTAAATCGTTGCTGAAAAATAGGAATTCCATTGGCTGACAGTATGAAATAACGTAATAGTCGCCAATACGGGCATAGATAATGGCAAAACAATTCGTGTATAGATGCGCAGTTCCCCGCAACCATCCATTTTGCCCGCTTCAAACAATTCCCCAGGAAGTGCTTTAAAAAAAGTTCGAATGATCAGAACATAAAATGCGCTCATCGCTCCAGGAATAATGAGAGACCAAAGCGAATTAATCATGCCCAGCTGTTTGACTAGCAAATAACTCGGAATTAAAGGGACAGGAAATACGAACGTAACGACAATAAGCTTCAAAATGATAGTGCGCCCCGGCATCTTCGGCCTAGTAAGCGTGTAGGCTAAGAGCGAACAGAGGAGCAGTGTCACAAGCGTTCCGACCACAGTAATATAAATGCTTACTCCCATAGCTTTCCAAATCTCATCTAACGCAAAAATAGATCCGTAGACATCAAACTGCATGCCTTTAGGCCAAAGCCCTACCAATTTGGCATTCGCATATTCCGGAAGGCTAAGCGACACGGCCAATAAGTGAATTAATGGCGCGATCATGCTCAAACTGGTTATAACTAAAACAGCTATATTTACAACTGAAAACCATTGAAAGGAACGAGCGATTCTCAGGTCAATCCCCTCCTGTTTGTTCTAATAAACACTTTCACCTGTTGTCTTTTTGCTTAACGTATTCACCAACGTCAACAATATCAACCCAATGACGGATTTAAACACACCAATTGCAGTAGAGTAACTATACTGGCTGTCTAGCAAGCCAACTCTATAAATAAAGGTATCGAATACTTCACCGACATCTCGCACAAGCGGGTTTAAGAACATTAGCATTTGTTCAATATTAGCATCCAATAGATTCCCTACTCTAAGAAGCAGCAGAACGATAATTGCCGGCATCAGCGATGGCAGCGTAATCGACCATATTTGCCTAATTCGACTTGCCCCATCTACAGTGGCAGCTTCATATAAGCTCGGATTAATTCCGGCAAGCGCGGCCAAATAGATGATAGTGCCCCATCCAATTTCCTTCCAAATGCTAATAGATATAATCGTTCCTAGAAAAGTTGTCGAGTTCCCCAGGAAGTCAAAGGGTCCGAGGCCAACGTAATGAAGCAATTGATTCATCCAGCCCTTAGCGTCAAGCAGATTGGAAAAGATACCGCCCACAATGACCCATGACAGGAAATGCGGTAAATACAACATCGTCTGAAGTGGACGTTTCAACCACATTGCCCGTAATTCGTTCAACAATAAGGCTAGAATCAAAGGCGCCGGAAAACCAAATAAAATGGAGTAAAGCCCCAATTTTAAGGAGTTCCGCATAATAATCCAGAAATCATCATATTGGAACAACGTCAGAAAATGATCCAACCCCACCCATTTGCTGTGCATAAAACCTTGAAATAGGTTGTAATTCTGAAATGCGATGAGATTACCTGCCAGAGGAATGTATTTGAAAGTAAAAAAGTAGAGTAAACCGGGGATTGCCATAAGAATCAGCACCCAGGACTCTTTGGATCGGATCTGTGCAAACAGGGCGTTCTCCCCCTTTGTGAAATAATGTGGATCGAGCAACAGGAGGTCCAAGTCGGAGCTGAGCTCGATCCACGCTTAACCGGGTCTATCCGTTATTTCGTATTGAATTTGTTATACCATTCTGTCGCTTCTTTAATTGCGGCATCGCCGCCTCGCTTTTTCCACTCAACCACAAAGTTGTCGAACGCTGAATCCAGTGGTTCACGTCCTGTAAGCACTTTGGCGAACATGTCCAGGAAAAGCGTGCCTTGAGCAGCTCCAATATTTAATTCCGGATGGCTTGCGAGTGATTCCAAACGAGGCATATATTTCGCTTCATTCGGGATTAGACTTTCTTTGGACGTCGCATAACCTTTGGTAATCTTCTCGGATTCCGGCAGCGCCTTCAGCACAAGTGGAGCTGCGAAACCGATCTCACGCGGGTTCAAGGACACCTGATACATTTGGAAAGCATTTTTCTCTACATTGATCGGCTGATTAATATCGTACTTAATCTGTCCGTTTTCTTCTGTGAAGTTTTGTCCTTTGATTCCATATGCAAAAAATTGGTCAGCGTCGGGACTGCTGTAAGCCCACTCCAGGTATTTAATGATGTTTTCTGGATTTTTGGTTGTGGCCGGAATCACCCAGACGAAATAAATCTCATCCGATTGCAGCGCCATGCCTTTATCACCGCGTGGACCTTGTGGAGGTGCAATCATGCTAACAGAGGCGTTAGGTTGGTTAAGGAACGTTTTTGCTGCGTTATCCTTGCCGTACCCAGCCAGGTATTGATAAACGGCAGCGCCCCATACCCCAACTTCCCCTTTGGCAATGGAAGCATTCTGTTCATCTTCTTTTTTCACAAACAAATTGGGATTGATATAGCCTTTATCGTATAACTGCTTGTAGAAAGCGATCGCTTCCTTCATCCTTGGGTCGATAATATCCGGAACGAGCTGCCCGTTCTTGAGGCTCCACTTATTCGTATGAACACCGAATGCAGGTGTGAAAATATCCGTCCAAACAATATTGTTGAACATGCCTAAACCATATTCATCATTTGGATCGCCGTTGCCGTTCATATCTTCTTTCTTAACCGCTTCGAAAAAGGCTAAGTAGTCGTCAAGTGTCTTAGGAGTATCCATTTTCAGCTTATCCAGCCAATCCTGGCGGATAAAGATAGAACGATCGGCCGGTACCCCACGGGTAACGGGTATGCCATAAATTTTACCGTCCTTGGAAATACGGGGACTTTTCCAGAATTCTGCGGGTATTTTCTTTTTTAGCGTAGGCGCGTATTTATCAATGAGGGGACCGAGTTCGAGAAAAACACCTTGATCGACAGCACCGCTGTGAATGGTAGATACGATACTGTCCGTCCGGATCAAGTCAGCCAGATCACCGGATGCAAACCGAAGGGATAACTGCTGGGCATAATCGCTATGTCCCAAGAAATCATACTTCACATTGAAACCGGATAATCGATTCAGTTCTTTCTTGTAGATATCGTCTTCTTTGGCTTGTTTGGCATAGGCAAATTCGGAATGGGACAGAAGAATATGAATGGGATCGGAAGCCGATGCACCTGAAGTGGAAGTTGCTTTGGGATCATTAGAAGAATTGCCGCAGCCGGCTAGCATAACAACAGACATCAAAGCTCCAACTATCGTGATAGCGCTCCGCTTGCGAAGGAAACGGGAGTTGTTCGAAAGTGCTTTCAAATGAAGTAGCCCCTCTCTATAAACTTTATTATCATGGGCCCATGATAGTTTTCATTATATTAACACTTACAAAAAATTCACATGTGTTTTTAGTCGGAATTATGTGTTTATTCAAAATACATAAATAGCAATTTGGACAAATGCAAAAGGAGCTAAGCGGCTTATACCTACTTAACTCCCGGTGAACGTTGTCCTCTTCGACTATTCATCATCTAAGAAGTAACATCGTCGAAATTCTGCAAAAGGCGTCGTTCCAGACCTTTTTCGTCTGATATCAGTTCTTGCATAATCGGAATCTCCATATCGGTATCGGGGTTGTATTTTAAGCCCCAGCGCATAACGGCGAATACGACCGGAAACAGATCAAGTGCTTTCTGCGTTGGCCGGTACATCGTTTGTGCGCGGCTTGAAGCGCCTTCTATTTTGACAAGAAGGCCTGCATCCGTGAGGGATTGGAGGCGTGCGCTCAAAATATTCGTTGCTATGCCCTCGCGTGAAGCAAGAAACTCGCGGTAATGCCGCTTATTATGGATAAGGACATCACGAAGGATGATGAGGCTCCATGGATCGCCCCATATGTCGAGTGCATAGACGATTGGACAAACTGTAGGGGTTCGTTTTTTCATGAGTCGATTATACTATCCATACTTGCATCTTACAAGTTAACATATTCGCTCCATTTGTACTTGCAATTTGCAAGTAATGATTTTATACTAGGAGTGCTATTACCAAATATTGAGAGGAGATAGCTTGCATGAATCAAAACTACACCACGGCCTTTAATGTGGAGCAAAGCCCCGACGAAGTCTTCGCCGCTATCAATAACGTCCGAGGATGGTGGTCCGAAGATATCGAAGGCAAAACCGACGAACTTGGCGAATTTAAGCATCAGTACCAGGACATTCACCGCTGCACCATCGCAATCACCGAACTTATTCCAGGTAAGAAGGTTGTTTGGCACGTGATAGACAACTACTTCAACTTCGTAGTAGACAAGAGCGAGTGGAAGGATACCGACATTATCTTTGAAATCACCGAGAAGGACGGAACAACAGAAGTTCGCTTTACGCACGTAGGTCTAGTCCCCTCATATGAGTGCTACAGCGTTTGCTCGGACTCCTGGGGCACCTATATCAACGGCAGCCTGCGCAGCTTGATTACGGAAGGTAAGGGCCAGCCTAACCAGAGTGAGCGAATTGTCAATAAACACGGCTTGGAAAACTCTTAGGAAGACTAGGAAGACTCGGCAATCCCTTATCCCTTGCCCACAATTTCAGTAATACAAAAAACCAAGAAGCTAAGCGAGAATAACTCGCTTAGCTCCTTGGTTAATAAATTTCTTGAAAAACTGGGATGCGGTCGGAGGGATTTGAACCCTCACGCCTTGTGAGCGCCACCCCCTCAAGATGGTGTGTCTGCCGTTCCACCACGACCGCATAAGAGGATAAAAAACTGACCCGTAGGGGACTCGAACCCCTGTTACCTCCGTGAAAGGGAGGTGTCTTAACCACTTGACCAACGGGCCACGAAAGTCATGAAGCTTGTGCAGCCCATTTTGACGACAATTGTTATTATAAAGGATGGAATCTCAATTGACAAGTGCAAAATCTGGAACAGTTCCGGACAAATATGGTATGCTGAAACCAATTCAACCTGACCGAGGTGTTTGGTTTGTCATCCATGCTCATATATGAATCTGCACAGGCAACCGTCCACGAGGAAGAGGTGCGCATTCCAGCTCCAAACGAAGTTGTTTGGGTGCGATTGGAGAACCCGTCGCCCGATGAAGTCAAGCATGTCCTTGGCGATGTATTCAAGTGCCACCCGCTCCTCGTCGAGGATGCCATTAAGCTAAACCAACGGCCGAAGATGGATACGTATAAAAATCACGTCTTCCTGACCTTCTTCGCTGTCTCCGAGGGGCTGGAGCCCCAAGAAATTGCGATCGTGATCGGCTCTAATTTTGTTATCACCGTTTACAAAGACAAGCTTCCTTTCATGGACCAGCTCTACCTGACATGCCAAGAAGTGCCTGAACGCATCAGCCATCCCGGCGTCATTTTGCACGCCATTCTGGACCGCTGTGTTGACGATTATACCGTCCTCGTGGAACATCTGGACGATCGCCTGGACCGTATGGAACAGTCTGTCTATCTAAACCCGGCAATTCGCATCGCACAGGATATATTCCAGCTGAAAAGGATCATGCACCAGCTCCGCCGCGTCATTGTCGATGAGCGAATTGCCCTGGCGGCTATTGCTCACCACTCTTTTCCGTACACACGGGAAGAAGATAATGTCTACTTCATGGATGTTATGGACCATATTTCGCGCGTCGTAGATTCGCTGGATATTTTCCGTGAGTCGCTGACTGGGCTGCTTGAGCTCCAAATGAGTATGAAATCCGATCGCATGAACGAAATTATGAAAACATTGACCGTTTTCAGTACGATTTTTCTGCCGCTCACCTTTATTGTCGGCGTCTACGGCATGAACTTCAAGATCATTCCCGAACTAGGCTGGGACTATGGCTACCTGTATGTCTGGATCCTGATGATTTGCATTGGTTTCTTGATGTGGTACTTTTTCAAACGTAAACATTGGTTCTGACTATGCATTGTGAAAAAAAACAAAAGGCACCCGCCGTGAAATCCACAATCACCGGGTGCCTCTTTTCCTTATGCTATTTTAAAATAAGCAACCGATTCATTAAGTGTATTCACAACCGAGCGAAGCTGCTCGGAAGCTGCCGCGATATTCTGCATCATGGCTAACTGCTCTTCCGTTGCAGCGGCAACGTTCTGCGATTTGATCAGAATCTGCGACGAACTCGCAGCCGAGTGCTCCATCGTCGCAGAAATTTCCTGCGAGCTGGCCGACATTTGCTCCGTGATGGCTGAAGTCTCATGAATTTGTGTCACAATGTGCGTGACGGATGCCATGATCGTATGGAAGCTCTGATTTACTTCCTTCATCATCGCTGAGCCCGTACCAGCCTCCTGCTTAGTCACCTGCATGGACTCGGACACACTTGCAATCTCCACTCGCGTCTCGTGAATCAATTGATTAATCCCATCTGCAGAAGCGATGGACTGTGAGGCCAGCTTGCGGATTTCATTGGCGACAACGTTAAATCCTCTGCCGTGCTCGCCTGCTCTGGCCGCTTCAATAGAAGCATTCAGTGACAGCAGGTTCGTTTGATTAGCGAAAGAGGTAATGCTCGAAGCAATTGACCCGATTTCATCGGATTTGCGCGTCAATGATAAAACCGTTTGTGAGAGTTGATCCACCGATTTCAGGATGCTCGCGATTTGCTGCTGCAACTTCCCTAGCAGTTCATTGCCTAACTCCGCATGGCGAGAAGTTAGCGACGAGTGATCCGCCATGACGCTCGAGTTTTCAGCCACCTTTTGAATACCAATCGCCATTTCCTCGATCGTTCTGCTCGTTTCTTCACTGCTTCTGACTTGAATCTCAACGTCATGCGTCATATCTTGAATGTTCGTAGCGACATGCTCGGCAGCCGTAGCTGATTCCTTGGAGCTATCCGAGAGCTCGATTGAAGCGTCATGGACGAATTGCGTATTGGTGGCAATGACAGCGATCAAGCCTTTTATTTTCATAACCATCGTATCGACAGACTCTGTAATTTTCCCCAGCTCATCCTTCGCGTACTTGTTCCCCGGCTCATGCCGCAAATCTCCAGCCGCCACTTCAGAAGTGACCCTCATGATGGAACGAACCGTCCTCATTATTTGACGAATGATCATCCAACCGGATATGGCCAGCAAAAGGACGATAAATGCGACAGATGCATACACGGTTTGCTCCGTTTTACGATTTTGATCCTCAATCTGATCGATACTCGCATTCGCATAGGCGTCCAAAATTTCACCAATTTGGTTCATTCCTTCGCGCCCTTTCTCGAAAGTAGCCATAAGCTTAGGGTCATTGCTGGCATTTTTCCCTTTTCCCAAAGTCTGTACCACGGCATCTGCTTCCTTCGCCCACTGATCAAAAGAGGCATGAAACCCGGCAACATTCTGCTCGATCGTCAGCTTCGTTTCTGCGTGTGCCACCTGATAAAGACTCTTTGCTTTTAAAATGTTTGCCGCCTGCTCGACTCTGGTATTCGCTTGTTCAATATTCTCTTTCATCGCTTTGAGCTGCGTCGTTGTGTTCTCCGCATTCAATGTACCTGATACTAGCAGTTGGTATGCCACTAGCGCCTGATACATGTCCCGGTCCGCGTTCAAAATGAGCGAAGTACTCTTGTCGGTTGTTTCATATAGGGATGATGCCAACGCCGTTGTATTGCTTTTGTTTTGCTCCATTAAATAAATACTTGTCCCCAAATACAGGATGGAAGGCACTAATAACAATAAAATCAAACGCACTCGAATGGATAAACCTTTCACCATCTCTTCAGCCCCCGTCTAGTTGTCTGTTGTTTTCATCACTATAAGGGATAATCGTTTATTAAATATTAAACAATTGTTAGCAAAGCGCAAAAAAAATAAGCCCAAATGGCGCAAACGCCATCTGAGCTTATTCCAAAATTCATACGGAGAGAGAGGGATTCGAACCCTCGCACCGCTTACGCAGTCTAACCCCTTAGCAGAGGGTCCCCTTATAGCCACTTGGGTATCTCTCCAAAGATATGGCTCCCCGAACAGGACTCGAACCTGTGACAACTCGATTAACAGTCGAGTGCTCTACCAACTGAGCTATCAGGGAATGAATAATTATAATTTTATTATGAAGGGGCTTGTAAGTCAAGTGTATACGATTTCAATTTTCCCTTACATTTTCCACAGGCATACTTGCGGACGTCCACTTTTCGCTTTCGGAAATACTCCGTTTTGCAATTGACGCATTCCAGCCGGTATTTATAAGCCCTTTTCTGGCGTGCCTGAGGCAGAGACTGACAGAAGCGAGACCCGCCAACCTGCGCCAACAATGTTTTGAAATCATGATCGCGGTGCTTATAACCTCGTTTTAATATATGTAAATGATAATGGCAAAGTTCATGTTTAATGATTTTCTCAATTTCCTCACGGCCAAACGTCTCCCACTGCATCCAAGAGATTTCAATATCATGGGATTTGGTAAAATAACGTCCTCCCGTCGACCTTAATCTTCGGTTAAAACGCGCCTGATGAACAAACGGCCTTCCAAACGATGCCAAAGAAATCTGCTCAATCCACTCCTGAAGTTCCCGATCCTCCATCCCCTACGCTCCTTAGATTTTTCATTAAAAACTTTCGTCGCAAGATCAGCTTAGACAAGTTCTCACTTGAATTTGTACCGTATGTACGGCTATACTGTCAAGTAGAAAAGAAAGAACGAAAGCTTTATACAGAAAGGATTTGACCAATCGAATGCCACAAATGCGATATGCCATTCTAAAGCTCGACCAGCAAGTAGAATTTGTTGCCATGCCATCTTCCTATTCCTATCAACTTACCGCTCTGAATCAAAGATTGCACAAAGAATTGGACAAACTGACGGCCGAAGAAGTCCCTCAGCTTCCACGAGTGATTGCAGAATGCGATGATCTGGAGCTAATCGGAACGACGTATACGCTCATTCAAGGATTAGAGTATATTAATCGTTTGGAAAAATCCTTTGCCGGCATCCAGGAGAAATCCTACCCGCTGATCTCGCTGCTAACTGAAATCCGTGCGCTTCAGGCACAGCTGGAGCAATGGTACGAAGAGGAATTTGAAGATTAATGTCAAAAGGACCTGCACCCTACTCCCTTCTCCTTCATATGCTATAAGTACATGGCGAAGAAGGGGATGGGCATATGCCGCAATGGCTCTGTAATCAATTAATGCGGGCCTTCCAGAACAAAAACCGCAGACAAATCCGATTGCTGAATGATAGCTGGTACTTTTACCGCACCCGCCGCTCACAAGAGGAGTGGCCTGACACCCAATCGACGGACGGACCGGGCAAACGTAAATTTTGATAAAAGGGCTAGTACTTGTTTGAGACAGGTGCTGGCTTTTTTGCCGTAACCGGTACATAGAAGCAGCAAGCTTAAATGAAAAATATGTTGCATATTTGAAATGAGCCCACTATACTGTAAATAAATGTAATAGTCCGTTGAGTGAAGCACACTTGACCCCGCAGAATGATCTGCCGGTCGGTGTGCTTTTTTGTTGTCTAAATATGTATAAGGGAGTCGATCATTCATGGTTTTACGTCGAAAAGTGAAAAAAGGTCAAGGAGACAACGTCTATCTGCTGCATGAAAGGAGGTCATCTTATTCTGTACATAACACCCCCGCCCCCTCTACACCCGATCTGTGGGAGTTAAGAAAGCAAGTTATTTTCCATGTCGCTAAGCGCCGTAATGGCCAAATCCGTATCCAGGACATCGCGGCCGAATGTAATGTTCCTTTTCGCATAGCTGCCGGGTGGCTAACCCGTTTAGCGCGCGAGGGCCTGCTTACGGCGGTCGTTGGTCAGCAGCAGGCAATCGTTTATTTCGTGAAGGAGGTGGGACACAGAGAAGGATGATACTCAAAAGAGAAAGGATGATGTGGAAGAAGCGAAAGGATGAAGCCAATAAGAAAGGATGATGCGGAAGAAGCGAAAGGATGAAGCCAATAAGAGAGGATGATGTAAAAAAGCAGCCGGCAGCTCATCGCTGCCAACTGCTATCTATTTGCTTATTGCTGCGGCTTTTTCATGGTCAAGCCGACGCGGCCTTTTTTCTGATCCACGTTCAGCACCCACACTTGAACAATATCTCCAACGGAAACGACATCCATTGGATGTTTCACGAAGCCATTCTTGAGCTGGGAGATGTGCACCAGCCCATCGTTCTTAATGCCGATATCGACAAAAGCGCCGAAATCGATAACATTGCGCACCGTGCCGGTCAATTCCATGCCCGGCACAAGGTCCTCCAGCTGCAGCACGTCTGTACGGAAGATCGGCGCGGGCACTTCCTCCCGCGGATCCCGCCCAGGACGCTGCAGGCTGTCTAAGATGTCCCGCAGCGTCGGGACACCCACGCCCAGCTTCGGAGCCATCTCCTCAGGCTCCAGCGTTTGCAGCAGCGACAGAAGCTGCTGCGAGCCCAGCTGCGCCAGTTCCAGGCGCAGCTCCTTGAACAGCCGATCCACGACGTCGTAAGACTCCGGATGGATCGGGGTGTTGTCCAGCGGGTTCCCGCCGCCGGGAATCCGCATGAACCCGACGCACTGCTCGAAGGTTTTCGCGCCAAGGCGCGGAACCTTCGACAGCTCCTGTCGGGAGCCGAACTTGCCGTTCTCCTCGCGATACTTGACGATGTTCTTGGCCAGTGTCGCGTTGACGCCCGACACGTACGAGAGCAAAGACGGGGACGCCGTGTTCAGGTCCACGCCGACATGGTTAACGGCCGACTCTACGACGGCCTTCAAGTTCTCATCCAGACGTTTCTGCGAAACGTCATGCTGGTACTGCCCGACGCCGATGGCCTTCGGCTCGATCTTTACAAGCTCTGCGAGCGGGTCCTGCAGCCTCCGCGCGATCGAAATCGCGCTGCGCTCGGCGACGTCGAGGTCAGGGAACTCCGTCTGCGCCAGCTTCGACGCGGAGTACACGCTCGCCCCCGCTTCGCTGACGATCAAGTACTTGAGCTTCTGCTCCTTGATCTCGCCAATCAGCTCCGCAACAAACTGCTCCGTTTCACGGGAAGCCGTTCCATTCCCAATGACGATCAGCTCTACGCCGTGCTTGCTGATCAATTGCTTGAACTTCGCCTTCGCTTCCGCCACCTTATTATTCGGAGGTGTCGGGTACGTCACGGCGATTTCAAGCATTTTCCCGGTGTCGTCAATGACGGCCAGCTTGCAGCCTGTCCGGTAAGCGGGATCGACACCGAGCACCACGTGCCCTTTGACGGGCGCTTGGAGCAGCAGATTACGCAGATTTTCTGCGAAAATCTTAATCGCTTGCTCCTCGCCCATCTCAGTCATCTCTCCGCGCACTTCGCGCTCGATGGACGGTGCGATGAGACGCTTGTAAGCATCTTCGACAACCGCACGAAGTACATCTTGTACAACGGATTGCCCTTTGATAATTTGCCTAGCTATATAATCATGAATTTTATCTACCGCAACGACCAAATTAACTTTTAGGATTTCCTCGCGTTCTCCACGATTGATGGCAAGAATACGGTGTGGCGGGAGACGCTTCACCGGCTCCTGATAGGCGTAGTACATCTCATAGACGGACTCAGCCTTTGCATCTTTTGCCTCCGTATGCAGAACCCCTTGATCCTGCGTGTGTTTGCGTACCCAGGCTCTAATCTTAGCATCGTCGGCAATGTTCTCCGCCAAGATATCCATCGCGCCCTGGATCGCGTCAGCCGCGCTTGCAACCTGCTTGTCCGCGTTTATGTAACGCTCAGCCTCTTGTTCGAGCGAGCCGTTTCTAGGCTGCTTCCAGATCCAATCCGCTAGCGGCTCTAAGCCACGCTCTTTGGCTACGCTGGCTCTCGTCTTCCGCTTTTGACGATACGGCCTGTACAAATCTTCGATTTCTTGCAGCTTTGCAGCGCCTTCAATCGATTTGCGCAGCTCATCCGTCAGCTTCCCCTGCTCGTCGATCAAACGCACGACCTCCAGCTTGCGATCCTCGAGGTTGCGCAAATACTGCAAACGTTCCTCGATGTCCCGCAACTGGTTTTCGTCCAGCTCGCCCGTCATTTCTTTCCGGTACCGAGCGATAAAAGGAATCGTATTCCCCTCATCCAGCAGCCCCATCGTCGTTTTTACTTTCCCTGCGGGCAGCTGGAGCTCAGCGGAGATCTGCTTCAAGATTCGTTCTTGGATCTCCGCTTTCTTCTCTTCAGAAAGGACGACCTTTTCCTTCGGCTCTTCCTCGTATTTGTTCTTTGCACCCTTGCTTCCCGCCTGCTCTTCTTCCGTTTTCACACCTGATCTTCCGGATGCTTCGCCGGCTGCGTGGAACCATTTGTTCATCATCGTTTCCAATATTGTCACAGTCATTCCCCACTTCTACTTAGATTCAAGTATGTATGCAAACCAAAAAACGAGGGAACCACTTCCCCCCGTCCGTTCCTGATCCTATTCAAAATTCTATCAGTCCCACGCTAATTTGCAAAGCGTCGTCAACCTTTCGCATCGTTTCTTCATCCAAATGCGTAATTTTGTCCGTTAGCCGTTGCTTGTCAATCGTTCTGATCTGCTCAAGCAGAATGACCGAATCTCGGTCGAAACCATGCGTCTCCGCGTCGATTTCCACATGCGTGGGCAGCTTCGCCTTCTGGATTTGAGCGGTAATCGCTGCAACAATCACAGTTGGGCTAAAGCGGTTGCCGATATCATTTTGGATCACGAGAACAGGACGAACTCCTCCCTGCTCCGATCCTACTACCGGCGAAAGATCTGCGAAAAAAACATCGCCACGTTTCACAATCACTTCTTACACCCCGCTTACTAAGCGATCAAGCGTACCGTCCGCTTCTTCCTCCGCTTGAAAAGCTTCAGATGCCATGCTGAGATTAATTTTCGCCATCTCCATATACCCACGCTGCATGGATTCGCGTAGACTGCGCTTTTTGCGTTCAATTAAATACAGCTTCATTGCCTGGCGAATAAATTCGCTGCGATTGGAGTTCTCCTTCTCGACAATGCCGTCCACTTCTTGCAACAGATTGTCAGGCAAGCTAATCATGATCCTTTTCGTATTATGCGCATTACTCACACTCTCGCACCCCCAAGAAACGATACAAAGACAATATTACCAGTATGTCAAATTGAAAACCAAATTATACAATAGATATATGCAACCAGTATATCAAATATGTTACACCTATGGATATAAGATTCTACACTACGTATTCGATAGCCTACTCTAAATTCCTCTAAAGGAAGGAACATTTTTAAATGGTAAATTCATCCGAGTTAGAATGAAACCCTATTTAGTAACGATGACGCATCAGCGGATTAATGGCATCCACCCGTTCGCCGCCGCGCACATACACACGTGCAACCCGATGTGAAATCATACAAATCACTTCATAATTAACTGTGCCCAGTTGATCTGCAATATCTTCAGCCGTAATTCGTTCTCCATCCTGCTCCCCGATCAGCACAACCTCATCGAGAGACTGGACACCTTCGACGTCAGACACGTTGATCATGCATTGGTCCATACAAATTCGACCGACTACCTGCACCCTTTTGCCGCGAACCAGAACTTCCGCTTTGCCCGAAAGCATACGTGAATATCCATCCGCATACCCGATTGGCAGCGTTCCGATCTGCTCTTCGCCTTTGGTATGATAGATCGTTCCGTAGCTGATCCCGGAGTCTGGCGGCAATGTTTTGAGATGGACGATACCTGTTTTGAGACTAAGTACTGGTTTTAACGCAATTTGGGTTTGATCCACATCCCGGGAAGGATATAGCCCATACATCGAGATACCCAAACGTACCATGGAATAAGTGAGACCAGGCAAATCAATAGCTGCTGCGCTGTTGCCAGCGTGTATATATGGAAATGTTACACCTTTATCCGTAAAATAGCTCACAATCCGCTCAAAACGGCGGTACTGCTCCAGCGTATAGCTTTTATCCACTTCATCCGCATTCGCGTAATGAGTAAACAATCCTTCAACTTCCACATTTGGCAGCGTCAACGCTTGCTCAATGAAAGGAATTGCATCCGCTTCCGTATGCAAACCAAGACGACCCATTCCGGTATCGAGCTTGATGTGGATTTTCAGCTTCTTCTTATGCTGCTGCGCCTGCAGCTCCTTGAGGACATCATGACTATAGACCGCTATCGTAACATCAAGCTCTCGTGCCCGCTCGACTCCCTCTGGGGGCGTGTAACCAAGCACCAGAATAGGAGCGGTTATTCCTGCATTCCTAAGCTCCAGCGCTTCATCAAAAAACGCTACACCCAAGTAATCCACACCTGCGGCTATAGCCTCTTTGGATACTTCTACAGCCCCGTGTCCGTACGCATCCGCTTTAACGACTGCCATCTGCTTCATTCCTGCCGGCAGTATCTTCTGAAAACCTTCAATGTTGCTTCGCAGTGCATCTAACGAAATTTCAACCCACGTGGGACGATAAAAAGCATCCACCAGCGTTCACCTCTTTTTCCAAATGCAAAGGACAAGGGAAGGCCCGCTCCATGCGAGCAGCAGGACTCCCCCTCCAATAATTCCGAACCCGTTAGGACCGATAAACCTATGTTAAACCGAGTCACGAAACACTGTCAACCGTCCTTTGGCCTTAAATAAGGCGAAATCGCGTCATATCCAAACGACTCTTTTTATGAGCATGTCTGTTCGCATGGCCGTCTCCAAAAGGAAATCGGCTCAATGCTACTCCCCTCGTACATTTGCAGCCCATTCAGTTCTTTTCTAAAAAGTATGATCTTCCATTGTATTCAATCCCCCATTGGCACACTTTCCCACATTAATTTTCTCTGATAATCGCTTAAAATGCCAAAAAGAAAGACCTGCTCCTAAGAGCAGATCTTTGGTTAGTTACTTACCGGATTGGCCTTCCGTTGCCATAGCCACTTTAATCATTTCATTTGTCGGCAAATCACCCGTCGTTAATCTGAACTCTACGCCGTCATTCGTCCAAGTGAGAGTCTTCTTATCTTCCCCTGTGAGAACGCCGATCGTGAAGCCGAGATCCACAATATCACCTGGCTGCAAAGAAACCGATTTGGCCTGAGGTCTAACCTCAACCATACTAAAGTTATACTTCCCTTTATATCTCAAAAGAACAGCCGCGTCTTCGCCCAGTTTCATATCCGTAATGTCCTGTTTCACGACATCTTTAGGCAGATAGCTCGGCTCAATAATACCAATACTTTGCGGCTTGCTTGCCGCGGCATTTGACTTCGTTGCATCCGTTTTTGTGCCTGTAGACGTTGTCGGTTGGGATTGATCGGATTGGCCGCCTGTTGCGGTCAAGTTTTTGTCCGTCACACCTGTTGCCGGATGATCGGCATCCGTTACCTTAACATTGGACATTGTCGGCAATGTTTGCATGTTCCAGCTCGTCATGTTGCGCTCCATTTGGAAGAAATCCTTATCAAACTTCGCATCGAATTCGAACTTCGTGAAATTCACCTGCACCATCACATTTTGGTTCGCATCCGACACTTGAACCTGTGTAGGTGCCAGCGTCTTTTTATTCAGCCAAATTTTCTGGCGGGACAGCTGCTCATTCTGATAATTCGCCGCCACATCGAACACATAAGCATCATTGTCCGTTGTAAACTGGCGATCCTTGTCCGCAATAATACTTCTAGCTAGAGATTGGAACAAGTAAACCTGTCCTTGGTTCTCCGGCCAATCGCTTTGGAAACGGAAGCTTTTCTTCAGATGCGGCGTTAAAACAAACACGCCCTCTTCATTACGCAGCACAATTTGCGTTACATCTTTCGATGCATTCGTCAGCGAAATCCGGTAGAAATGTTCCGGTGAAAACGCCACCTCCACCTGGTACTCCTGCGGCTGAGACCCTGTGTGCAAAATCATGCTGCCAGAAGCCTGATAGCTATCCGCTTTGCTGATCACATGATCCAAATCCTTTACGATAGATCCTGCATCTTTCTTGCCTATCCCGCATCCCGCGAGAACCAATGCTAAGCACATCACCACTGCTACCATCCATGTGACCCGGCGCATTCGATCATCCCCTCACTCATGATTAACATCAACATAGTACATGCATATGAGGGGACTTGGCCGATTATGCAGCCAAGCTACCGGCTTGGACCCATTTAGGCAAAAAAAATAAGACTAGCTCCGGATTCGTCTAATCTTACTCATTTATCTTACTAATTTAAGTGTACGAATACTGGCTGCGTGTTCCATCATCGTCACAGCGATTCCTGCAATTTGCTCGCTTTGCTGCACTTGAACTTGCTTGATTTCTTGTAGCGTGTCTTCTACTTTTGACATTCTGTTCTCAAGATTCCCCATGCGGTCTTCTAGATTACCCATGCGTCTGTCCATACTGTCAACTCTGTCTTTAATAGCTTTAACATCCGCGCCAATTTCATTAATTCTACCGAGCATAGCACTTAAAAACTCACGATCTGTCATTTCAGCCATTCATCTTGTCCTCCAACTTATAAGCCCTAGTCATTACATTATAACCTAGGTTATAGGCAAAAAGAATCCCTAAAAAAATGAAAACTCTTTTTAACTCAACTAAAATTCAGCAACCCTTCAGGTTCCAGACATAGTTTCTTCACAGTCATCTGACATAATGACCTATTGAAGATTCATTCATGAACCGGAGGAACTATCTTTGAATAACAACCAAAAAATCACGCTTCAAGCCACAAGAGGAGCGGCGGCATTTTTTGTGCTGCTTTTCCATACGTCAGCCATGTCTTTCAAGTATTATCAATACGACTTACTAGGGATCAGCTCGATTGGGAGATCAGGCGGGGTAGACTTCTTTTTCCTATTAACCGGGTTCCTGCTCTTTCGTACATATGGCCACAAAATAGGGACTCAAATGCCCGTACTCCCCTACTTAACTAAACGTCTTATTCGTATCTATCCCTTCTACTGGCTAATCACACTTATTGTGCTGCCTGTCTACTTTTTTGTTCCGAGTTTTGGATACGGCTTTGAGACGGACAAAGATACCATTATTAAATCATTCCTGCTGCTCCCTCAAGCACATGGCCCCATACTGCCGGTGGCTTGGTCGTTAAGCTACTTTGTGCTGTTTTACTTGGCTTTCAGCCTTCTTCTCGCTCTTGGGAAAAAGCCAGCCTTTATTTTCGCTTCAATTTGGATTGCCTTAACTTTATGCCATTTTTTGCGAGTACCACTGATAAGTGCAGATATCGACCGTCATTTCTATTTAAACTTTCTTTTTAGTGATGTGAACCTGGAATTCATGGCTGGTTGTTTATTGGCCAAATGGGTGGAGCAGCATAGAAGTAAACATTACAAATGGTTGATTGCGATCGGAATGTTTGGATTTTTACTGATATGGATCAATAACAAATATCAATTTGCTCCTCTTCATAGTTACCTGCTATACGTTATTCCGGCCATATTTGTACTGCTCGGCGCTTCCTCCGTACCTGAACGGATTCAGCTGCCGAGGTGGGTTCTTTCCCTCAGCAAACTAGGGGATGCGTCTTACACGATTTTACTAACTCATCTGATATTTATCTCCATATTAATGAAGTTAAGCGTGGCTACTCATCTGGTCGATTATTTGGGTCCTCTGCTCACAAACTTAATAATTGTTATATGTGTCGTGCCGCTATGTCACATGGCGTACAGATTAGCTGAGAAACCGCTTGTCGCTGGACTTCGCGACGTCATAAAGGTAAGTCCTTCCCGCTCTTCAAAACCTGTCTCCTAAACAAAAAGACTGCTTAAGGCTTTAAGCCCTAGCAGTCCTCTTTTATTTATCTTCACCACATATACACAATACCGGCAATAATACCTGCCCAGATCAGGGAACCGAACACCACGCCAACAATCAAACCTTTGCCAATTGAAACGTGTTCATCTTGGTAAGCGTCATCATGATCGATCATAAAAAAACCTCCCCACACTACTTCAGTATATGCTTAGTATGGGGAAGATGTTGACGAATCATGCGGTTGAGGTGAAAAAAATTAATTAATATGCATTTTTATTGATAAAGCCATTAATAATCGTTCGCCAAATAATTTTAATATCAAATAAAAAAGTCCAATTTTCAATATAAAAAATATCGTGCTTGATACGCTCTTCAATCGATGTGTCTCCACGCAAACCATTGCTTTGCGCCCATCCCGTAATGCCAGGTCGAATATGATGCTTCACCATATACTTCGGAACCTCTTCCTTGAATTGTTCCACGAAATAAGGACGTTCCGGCCTTGGGCCGACAACACTCATATGACCAAAAAGCACATTAAAAAACTGAGGTAACTCATCCAAACTTGTTTTGCGCAGGAAAGTTCCAACCTTTGTGCGCCGCGGGTCATTTTCAACCGTCCACTCCGTATTAGAAGCACTTTCGGGCAACACATTCATGCTGCGAAACTTATACATCATAAAATTCCTGCGGTTCAGTCCAACCCGCTCTTGCTTGAAAATAATTGGCCCTGGAGAAGTTAATTTAATCGCGATAACCGATGCAAGCATGACCGGTGCTGTAATGATGATAGCTACGCTAGCAAATATGATATCAAAAGCTCGCTTGAACAGCCGATTTCGGAACTCATCCAGGGGAATATCCCGCACATTAATGAGCGGCATCTCCGCAAAGTTATCGAAATAAGGGCGTGAAGGCAAGAAATCATAAAAGTCCGGAATAATGAGCGTTTTGACACCAATTTTCTCGCAGACATTGATGATATGTCCGAATTTACGATGAGCATCCAACGGGAGTGCAATAATGACCTCATCGACTATAGTATCATTCAATATCGATTCAAGATCGTCGATTTTACCAATAATCGGCTTATAATTCTGGTAAGGGATCTCGTGTTTTTCTTGATAATCATCAAGGAACCCAACAACCTCGTACCCTAGCTCAGGATGCTGTCTGAGTTTCGTGTAAAACTGTCTACCAAGCGAACCCGCTCCAAGAATAAGGATGAATTGCTTATTATAGCCCTTTTGCCGGACTCGCTTCAGCGAGATTTTGATCATATAGCGGTAAAAGCTAATAGCTAGGATGTTGTTCACTAAGAAAAGCAACAGATAAGAACGCGAAACGTCTACTTCTTTTAGAATAAACAAAAGGCTTAAAAGCAGCAACAAGCTGAATACATGCACTTGAATAATTTTAAATACCTCAAATGAAAACTGCTTTTTTCTTTTTGGCGTATAAAAATTAGTCATATAACTGATGAAAATTGCAATTAAGGCGTAACTGACGCTCCACATCAAATAATGCTTAATTGGCAGT
Organism: Paenibacillus chondroitinus NBRC 15376; assembly: GCF_004000765.1. GTDB lineage: Bacteria > Bacillota > Bacilli > Paenibacillales > NBRC-103111 > Paenibacillus_E > Paenibacillus_E chondroitinus. The sequence goes on from NZ_BILW01000035.1 coordinate 25,577, forward strand.
GGAGAATCAAAATGAATCCAGCCGCTTTTAAATTTCAGCCACCAGGAAAGTAAAAATACGAGCTGAATACATATGAAGTCGGCCAGCGCGTAAAGTTGGGTCAAAAAACCTTGACTCTGTCGAATCAATGTAAATCACCTCGTTGGTTTTAGTTTATTTCTTGCTAAAGAAAGACCGAACTTCAAACCTACACCTATGTAAACCGCCGCATTGGTCAGCCAGGAATACTTCTGACGGTAGTGTTTGTTATGAAATAAAATCATCGCACGATGGAATTCATAGATAATTTTATACGGCTTCCTTCGGCTGCTCGCGCCTTTGTAGTGAATGATTTGCGTCCTAGGGTAATAATAATTGACCCAGCCTGCCTGTTTAATTCTATAACACCAATCTATATCCTCACCATACATAAAAAATTCCTCATCCAGCATTCCAACCTGATCAATCGCCTCGCGGCGGATTAACATGAAAGCACCTACTAGTGAATCAATGCCGTATTCCTCGTCTGGATCCAAGTAGCCCAGCTGGTATTGATTGAAGCGTGGAACTTTCGGGAATAGCTTAGAAAATCCGAAGGCATAGTAAAAGGACGCTGACGGCGTCGGGAAGCCCCTTTTGCAGGCTTTGTCGAGCGAACCGTCTGGAAGTACAATTTTGCAGCCACTGGCTCCTACGATTGGGTTCTCGTCCATGAAACGCAGCATTGTATCCAGCGTGTCTTGTTGGACGACGGTATCAGAGTTCAGGAGCAGCACGTATCTCCCTTTTGATTTGCGAATGCCTTGATTGTTGGCTCTTGAGAAGCCTACATTGTTTTTATTGGCGATACAAACGACTTGGGGGAACTGTTCGTTAACGGACTTAATGATTCCGTCATTCGAGGCATTGTCGATTAAAATAATCTCATAAGTGTATGCTGTAGCTGACGAAAATACTGACTTTATACAGGCTAGGGTTAAGTCATGTGTTTTGTAATTAACGATAATAATTGATAAATCCAAGGGGAAACCTCACTTGTCTTAATTTCATTAACCCTATTATAACATGCGAATATTAAAATTAGCCTAAAAAAATAAGACTAGCTTGTGCTAATCTTATGATCTGAACCATTTATTAAGTTCGTTAGGTGATACTTTTTGCTTATAGCGTATTGATTGTCTCTTCTTCTGTAGATTCGCATATTTACGAAAGAAGTCGGCCCATGCGCCTAGCAGCTTTGGTTCTCTTAAAAGAGAATAAGCGAAACTAAGGCCTTCGTATATGAAAAGAGGAGCAATATGCTTACACATATTGGAGAGGCTATCGTTCTTCACCATCATTTTGTAACGGTTTATGTAGGACAGTCTCCTGACAAAAAGCGGCTTACTGCTCCTACCGCCTTCTTTCCAACCTCGTTCATGATAAGCGATTGCAGATGGCTCGTACTGAGCCTTCCAACCGAGCAGCTGTGCTCGCCAAGCGACGTCTACATCTTCTTTGTATGCAAAGAAGTCTTCGTCGAAAAACTCGCCATCTAAACTAATGTCGTTGATCATCTTGCGAGAGTACATGGCCGCGGCGCCTGAGACGCCGAACACTTCCTCAGGTAGCTGAAAGAGATCGCTTGTCTCATGTGCGCCGCGGTCAAATGCTCTACGAGCTTTGTTGATGATAAGGCCTGTGCTGTCAATGTGCTTTGGATCGGCTTTGAAGAGCAGTTTCCCTGTGGCACTTCCAGCCTGAGGTGTGTTCTCTAATGCTTCAATTGTCTTAAGAACATAATCTTTATCAAGGACTACGTCTGGATTCAAAATCAGGCAAAAGTCTGTGTCTGTCAATTTTATTGCTTGATTGTGTCCGCCAGCAAAACCATTGTTTTTGGCATTCTTAACAAGTTGAATCTTGTCAGACCACTTTTTTAATTTTTCAAGCGTGTTGTCTTTTGAAGCATTATCAATAATAATGATTTGATTTATGGGGTAGGATTGCATGATGACTGCATTTAAGCAGTCGTCGATGTGTTCAGAGCTATTGTAGGTCACTATATGGATACTGACTGTATTCATTACTTACTCTCCTCTAGCTCTTTCAAAAATGCTTTCAGCGCTTCCCGCCAAGGTCGCATTTCATCAAAGCCATTTGCACGGATGGCTTCATGCTGCATAGCTGAATTTCGTGGTCTCGGAGCTGAGCGTGGAAATTCTTCAGTCGTACAAGGATTTACTTGCACCTTCACTCCACTCTCTTCGAAAATGGCACAAGCAAATTTAAACCACGAACAAATTCCAGCATTTGAAACGTGAAATATCCCGTATTGTTCCGTCTTTATAAGCTTTTCAAGGAATAAAACGAGATCTACCGTATAAGTAGGTGATCCAAATTGATCATTTACTACCATTAAAGAATCACGAGATTTTGCTAAATTGAGCATCGTTTTAACAAAATTAGCTCCATAAATCCCATAGACCCAGGAAGTTCTCACAATAAAAAACTTAGACGATAACAGTTGCACATGCTGTTCACCAGCTCTTTTGGACTTGCCGTATACACTTTGCGGATTGGCTTCGTCATCTTCTCGATAAGCATTCGTGGCCGTTCCATCAAATACATAATCCGTACTTATATAACAGAATTTGGCCCCGATACTCTCTGCTGTGATTGCTAAATTCTTAGTTCCCTGGGCATTAACAAGGAAAGCTAACTCTGTTTCCTTCTCAGCAAGATCAACAGCGGTGTAAGCTGCAGTATGAATAATCACATCTGGATTTAAGTCTTTAAGAACGTTCTCGCACTGTTTCTCATTCGTGATATCCAACTGTTCTCTACCAAGGCCGTAAACCTCATGCCTGGTACCTAGAATCTTAACAATATCTCGTCCTAATTGACCGTTAGCCCCAGTCACTAAAATCTTCATCTTAAACACCTAAACGTTCGCCGTATTGCTTCGCAAAATATTGTTGGTATTCACCAGTCTGAATTCTTTTCCACCAAACCTGATTATCCAGGTACCAACGAATTGTTTCATGTATACCCGTCTCAAAATTATGCTTAGGCACCCAACCCAGCTCATTTGTTATCTTCGTTGCATCAATTCCGTATCGGCGATCATGTCCAGGACGATCTTTAACGTACTGAATTAATGACTCTGGTTTTCCTAGCTCACGAAGAATAGTCTGTACGATTTGTATATTTGTTCTCTCGTTATTTCCGCCAATATTATAAACCTCACCATTAATTCCTTTATGTAAAACTAGATCGATCGCACTGCAGTGATCCTCTACATACAACCAGTCACGGATGTTAAGACCATCTCCATATACAGGGAGAGATTTATCACTCAAAGCATTAGCAATCATTAATGGGATTAACTTTTCTGGGAATTGATAAGGCCCATAGTTATTGGAACAACGAGTAATGTTCACAGGGAGGCCAAACGTCTCATGATAAGATCTAACTAAAAGATCCGAACCTGCTTTACTAGCTGAGTATGGACTGTTTGGAGCAAGAGGGGTTTCTTCTGTGAAAAGACCCGTTTCTCCAAGTGTTCCATACACTTCATCTGTTGACACATGGACGAATTTCTTAACATTATATTTCCGTGCGGCTTCAAGCAGCACTTGCGTGCCAAGAACGTTTGTTTTCACGAAAACATCTGGCTCTAAGATGCTCCGATCCACATGCGACTCCGCGGCGAAATGAACGACAGTATCTACGCCTTGTTCGAATAGGCTATCTACAAGCACAGAGTTTGTAATGTCGCCTTTTACGAAAGAATAATTACTATTTTCTTGGATGGATCTGAGATTTTCCAGATTACCAGCATAAGTTAATGCATCCAAGTTAATGATTCGATAATTCGGATAACGATCTAACATATAATGCACGAAGTTACTACCGATAAAACCGGCTCCGCCTGTAACGAGTATTTTCATCAGCATATTATTCCCATTTAAAAGTTTATTTCCGCATCTTTAAGCAGCGGATGCTTTTGATCTTTATCAGAAAGAATAGGTTTAGATGTTGGCCAATCAATATTTAATTCAGGATCACTCCAAAGAATTCCTCTATCGTGCTCAGGCGAATAGTACTCGTCCACTTTGTAAAGCACTTGTGTATTCGGAACAATGGTGCAAAAACCATGAGCAAATCCCTTTGGAACAAGCAGTTGACGGTTGTTGGCTTCGCTTAGAATAACGCCTACCCACTCGCCAAACGTAGATGAATCTTTGCGAATGTCTACCGCGACATCATAAATAGCTCCGGATGCTACTCGGACTAACTTTGTCTGAGCTTTAGGATTCAACTGATAGTGTAGTCCACGTAGTACGCCAGTTTCTACGGACAATGAATGATTATCTTGGATGAATTCTTGCCTTATTCCAAGTTCCAGTAACTTTTTACGACTATAGCTTTCCATAAAAAAGCCCCGATTATCTCCATGGACATCGGGTTCTAAGATATGCAATCCTTCTAATTTAGTAGAAAAAATATACATCAGCATTTACACCTCTTACATTTTAAGTTCCCCGAACTCTTCACCAAACAACAGTTCCTTCGCTAGTTCATTGGCTTTAGCTAAAGAGGCATGCGTACCTGCATCTGTCCACCAGCCTTCGAGGATATCATAGGTAAGTGAATTATTTCCAATATATGCATTATTAACATCAGTAATTTCAAGTTCACCGCGACCTGATGGTTTCAATAACTTAATTATATCAAATACCATGCTATCAAACATATAAATGCCAGTAACCGCATAATTACTTTTGGGTTGTTTTGGTTTTTCTTCTACAGAAACGATTTTATTTTCTTGCAATTCAGGAACCCCGAATCTCTGCGGGTCTCTAACTTCTCGGATCAGTATCTTAGCACCTTTATCTTGAACACTAAAGTTATCTACAAATGGAACGATGCTGTCCTCAAAAACATTATCTCCAAGGATCACTACCATTTTGTCCTTACCAACAAATTTTTCTGCAAGACCAAGAGCTTGGGCAATACCACCTGCTTCATCCTGTACTTTATAGGTGAATGATACACCAAGCTCCTTACCACTGCCTAGTAGGTTTACTACATCCCCCATATGTTCTTTGCCGGTTACGATCAGGATATCATTGATATCAGCCTGCTTTAGTTTAGCAATAGAATGGAATATCATAGGATATTTCCCTACAGGAAGTAGATGTTTATTTGTCACTTTTGTGAGCGGGTACAAACGCGAGCCCGTCCCACCTGCGAGAATAATTCCTTTCATTTCGTCCTCCAAGTTTATTAGATTTTTACAATCCTGTAGTTAATTCTTACTGCTTTTAAATATTCCTAATAGAGACAGGAGTATTCGATTGACTACAAAATACAAATTGTAATTTCCCAGCAAATAATCGGTTTAAATTCAATCAGCCCTTAACTTGCATTTAAAATATTAGGATTCAGGAGTTAATTTAATATCATAAATCACTAAATCTTTGTCTGTCGACTTTTCTAGACCATCAATAAAAAATCGAGCAGTTGCAGATTTAATACTAGCATTATCTGATTTAAATACAAAGGAGAACTCTGTTACACTATCTGTTATTTTATCATTATTAAATTGAGGAAGGTCATCTGGAAACAAATCAAAATTTAATTTGGAAAATCCACTTGCTTTATAACTAAGTCTATACTTCTTACCCGGGATCAACTGCAATTTTCCACTTTCTAAAAAAACTGTTCCAGGAGCTGGGACCCCCTTCTTAATAATATATCCTTTACTACCATTTACTTCAGTCTTTTCTACCAAGGAGGTATTTACATTTGGAAACCTCAAATTATCGGGTGTAAATTGTGCCAGCATATCCTCATAAAATATTCTATTAGAATTCAATTTTCCAGCTATATACTGCTCATTCATTTCAACAATTATAACATCGTGATTAAGAACATCATTTTTCCAATCAACTTGCGAAATCTGACCTAAATATTTCGCTTCTTCTCCTATTTTGTATTGATTATGAGAGTTATAATAAAAATAAAAATCTAACATTTGAAACATATTAATGTTGGAGAGAGTATCAATAATTTGGTTAGAGAAACTACCTCCTTCTATTAAAATAGATGGTTTAAATTCTCCTGAATTTTTATCTACAGATATAATTGGTTTTGGACTGGTGTAATTTATTGGTGGAATCCACAGATTCAAAAGATCAGCCAAATCACGATCTGTCCCCTTTGGCTCTAATAGTTCAATCTTATTGAGATTAAAATCTATTAAACTCTTACCAGTTAAGTTTTCAATCTTTTCTACTAAAGCTTTAGTAGTATAATAAGCCCCCAAATAATTCCAATGCGTCCCGCCTCGTGGAAACATATCATAGCCACTACTTTTCTTCGCAGATTCTGTAATACTGTGCCCATCGATATATTGAATTTGGTACTTATCAAGTAATGGTTTAATATTATCATAATTCCTCGCAAGATTATTCTTTTGGGATAATAGTTTGTTGGGTAAAAATTCTGGATAGATTGAAGCTTTACTTGGAGTCAAGAGTAGTAAAAAAGTCTTACCTTGTTCGTGTAATAAATCCTGCAACATTTTGATGTCTTTCACTTTTTCTTCCAATAATATCATGTCCATAGGTGGAATAAACCCTAAGTATTCATTAACGTAACCTGTTTCATATAACTGTTTCTCTTTTCCTATCGTAATGTTATCTTTATATGGTGTTTGATTAAAAACACTATAATACAGCTGTTTGTTAGTCTTTATGTAGTACTCTCTTAAACCGAAATTCTGATTAAACCAATCTTCGAATTGATGTTGAAATGTTCCACTATTCCAATCACCTATCGTGAACACAGGCCTATTAACTTTTTCTACAACACCCGTTAGTGTTGGCTTTTTTATAAGGTTATATTTCATCTGAATCAAGGGCATAGCAATTACCAACCATATTAATAAAATGAAACACCAACCCATATAAAACTTCTTCATTTTGCGATCCTCCAAATTAAAATTGAAAGTAAATAAAAGGACTAAAAGAGGACGTAACACATTTTGTAATGGAAAGCAAAAGAATAACAAGAATACAAATCATTTTAATAAATGTAGATCCAAATATATGGTTGTACTTTATTAACCCTGTCTTATATTGAACGAAAGACGGAAGAAAAGTTATGATAATTGAAAATATGATAATAAAAAAAATAACATTTGAAAACTCCAGAGATTTAAGTGAATTCGGTACTTCTTGATATATTGTTGAAAAATCAAACATTTTTTTCAAGTATTGTAGAGCTGACTCTATTGTGCTAGACCTGAAAAATACCCATGCCACTAATACTAATACATATGTAATTAAAATATTAATCCATTTTGGAATTTTCAATGAAACTTTTAACCAAAACAATTTATCAAATACAATAAATAAACCATGTAAGATTCCCCAAACAATAAAAGTCCAACTTGCTCCATGCCATAGACCAGAAATTAAAAAGACAGACCAAAGATTAAAGTAATTTCTAACTTTTGATTTTCGATTTCCACCAAGTGGAATATAGATATAATTTTTCATCCAAGAAGAAAGAGAAATATGCCATCTTCTCCAAAACTCAGTAATATTCTGAGAAATATAAGGGGAATTGAAGTTCTCAGAAACCTTAAATCCCATAATTCTACTTAACCCAATAGCCATATCCGCGTATCCAGAAAAATCATAATAGATTTGTAATGAATAACATATAACTCCTATCCAAGAAAAAACAATATTAATTTCATTAGTTGGAACCGAAAACACTTCATTCGCTACTATTGCAACATTATCAGCTATCCATACCTTTTTAAATAAACCTATAGAAAACCGAAGGACACCATAGAGTATATCGTCAAAGCTGCTTTCTCTATTAGTTAATTGATCTGAGATATCTTTATATTTTATAATTGGACCAGCAATAGCCATTGGAAATAACATTATATAAATTATATAATCACTAAGTTTTTCTGTTGGTTCTTTTTCCCCACGATAAATCTCGATAATATAGCTTATTTTATGAAATACAATAAAAGAAATTCCTATAGGTAAAATTACATTTGGCCATGTAATTTCTTGAATATGAATTAAGTTTAAGATATCATTCATATTCGATATGAAAAAATTTACATATTTAAAATAAATAAGTAATAATAAATTGATTAATAAAGCAATAATAAAATAAAACTTTTTTATTCGGCCATCTTTTGAATTCTTCATTAAATTTACTATGTGCCAATCTACCAATAAAGATAGTAAAAGAATCCCTACAAACGATGGCCCTCCCCATGCGTAAAAGAAAAGGCTCCCTAATAAAATTACAAGATTTCTATGTTTTTTAATTGTTAAAAAATAGATTGTAAAGAAAATTGGAGCAAATAAAAATAAAAATAAAGGAGAAGAAAATAACATACTTTTGAGTTCCCTTTCCAAATTTTATTAAATAATGTTTATTGGTTGATTAGGATAAGTTGGGCTGAGGGAGTTCTAGCTTAATTATCTTATAGTAGTAGCTTCTACTAAATATTTTAGGAGAAACTAAATGATTATTGATAAAGGAAAAAGTAAACCTTTTAAATCCCATCTTTACAAGGAGACAATACATCATTTATAATTCGTGAAAGAACAACAATCTTAGGTTACATTTTTTATTGGTGCAATCTAATAGTTATCATGGAAACCAAATGATTCCTAATATCCTCTATGAAATAAGCTCACTTAGAAAGTGCGCAAGCGTATACTCCATACTCTTGCGCACTTTTTCAATTTAGATTTGGATTATTAATAATAGAATTATTAAAATACAATATTTAATTCGCCCCATAGAGCTCCGATTTTTGCTTATAACCATAGGTTACCATCCGATTCAACAAATACTCTTTTTGCTCTAATGTGTAATCATTCTTACTTAATATTGACTCTAAATCTTTGACAATATTTTCATCCATTTTAAAATCATGCATAAAGTCAATTAGAGAATCAATTTGACTATCTAATAGATTTTTATGATAATACTTCAATATTTGTTTTACTTCTGCTAGAGTTTTACTTCTTTCAATACTTGAAATCCCTGCAACTTCGTAATAATGAATAGGTTTTTGCACTGTGCAAGGCTTCAGTTCAGGATTTGTTACAAGTAGAAGTTGCATTTTGTAATCTGCTGCGATTCGGAATGTTTCATCATAGAATCCAATTACTTCGTAAGCTTTTCTACTAATAAACATAGTACCATGATTACATGGGTTTTGGGCTAATAGTGCAATATTATTGAAAGGTTTGAGTTCATATATTCCCACTAGGCTCCCATCTTCATTAATAACATATTCTTCTGCTCCGGAATAATCTGCTTCTTGTTTCAATAGTTCTTTGACTGATAACTCAATTGCATCGGGAGTAAACCAATCATCTGAATTCAAAATTCCTATGAAATCACCTGACGCAAATGTTAGTCCTTTATTAATCGCATTATAAATTCCCTTATCGGACTCTGAGACATAATAATCTATTGCATCTTCATACTTTTTAATAATATCAACTGTTCCATCAGTACTTCCACCATCTACAATAATATATTCAATATTATCATATGTCTGATTAAACACAGACTTCATGGATCTCTCGAGTTTTTGTGCTCTATTCCAGACCACAGTAACGATACTAACAAGTGGCTTGTTGGGAAATGACTTTTTATAGTCGCCTTTTAATCTTAACCCACCCTCACATATAATATTGTCTTTGCTGGTCTCAGAGCTAAAGTACTTTCCACATATTTCACCAAATGGAAAATTAACTGATGTCTTACTAATATTACATTGAGTTGAATAATTCGTTTTGGTTAATTCAACACTATTATTTAATTTAACAGGTTTATTATGGGTAGATAAATTCCTCTTCATTAGTCTCCATATTGGTCTTATGTATGGAGCAGCTTTACTACTTGCTACTTTCTTTTTTAATCTTTGAAGTGAAGAATCCTTATTATTATTGGTATATAATTGTGAAGCTTCTTGATTACTGCTAACTCTGGCGATATCATCCAAATTATAACCATTAGGATAATAGACTGAATAGATGTCATTACTAGGTTTCACAATAAAATCAACTATTTCCTCTTCTTTGCTTAACCATTGCTCGTATCCAATTTCTACACTATGTCGAGCTAACTTACATATCTCTTTTATGTTAGCAAAGTTTAATTGATGAGGATTTTTCAGATCATACAATAGGCCATTTATTCCATTAAGGATATATTCATTCATCGTACCATAATTGGGTGAAACAACACATTTACCCATGGCCATCGCTTCAAGGAAGGACATTCCTATACCTTCTGATGAACGGGGTGTAAAATACACTTCGTTTTCAGCAATAACTTTGTAAAGATCTTGTCTTTCCGGAAACCAATCTGAAATGCTAATATTAAAATCTTTAATATCCTTATTAGACGGATAATACGGTTGAAGTCCAGGATCAACTGCATTATGAATATGAATTGATGAAAAATTAGCATCTTTCACTAACTTTTTTATAATTTCCCAATTAATTTGTTCTGGAACCCTCTGCCAAAAGAATCCCTTAAGTCGTTCAATTTCATTCTCTTTATAAGTAAAATTTGATGGGTCGGGGAAGTATTGTACGTATTTACTAGCTAAACCATGACTTAAGATTGCACTATTTAGAGCTTTCGAGAAAGATAACACTTTTACGCCAGCGTAATGTTTCCAGAAATCCCTATTAAAGTGAAATAACTGGTCATTTCCAAAATTATCAAGCATAGGTAAATACGTAATATTAACAGGGAGTTTATAGTATGGTTTTGAGGCAAATGCTGATAATTGATGAAAAATAAAAGAATCATATGATCCAATTAGTTCATCTAAGTTTACCGCCTTGCCTCCCCTCCAAGAATCATCCCATATATATTCTACCTCTAATCCATTGCGTCTGAGTAAATCCACAAAGAATTTTGATGATTGCGTTTTTTGATGAAATGAGTGATCAATATAACCTATCTTCATAATTGTTACCCCTTTATTTAAAAACTTCCTTTAAACTAGATGCATTCTGTTCATACGAAAGCTGCTTGTTAAAATACTGGGCAACTTCATTTAATGACTTCTGATAAAAATTATTATCATTAAGTAGTTGATTAATAAAATGTCCAAATTCTTTGTTATTATCTGTGATTAAGCAGCCATTTTGGGTTTTGTCCGGGAAGCCATCAACGCCTCTAGAAGTACAGACAATAGGAATACCATAACTCATCGCTTCTATCACTTTTACCTTCATGCCAGTTCCATTTAATAAAGGGCACATAGAAATTTTAGTTCTACTATACAGTTCATCTAAATTTTCTACGTAGCCTAATTTCGTAATATTGCTATAATTTTCTTCTATATGTTCTACAACCTTACCCGCAATAGTTATATTTATTTTCGAATCAAGATGTGGGTATACATTTTCTAAAAACCATCGTATTCCTTCAATATTATAAGAATTGTCATAACCAATAAACAACAAGTCAATATCTTTTTTGTTAATTTCATCTTCTTCAATTTTATTTTTTACTAGGTGTGGTAAAAATCTAAACTTTTTCTTATTTAGAATTTTTTCAAAGAAGATTTTTTCATCATTTGAAATACAAATTATTTCATCAAAATTCTCTAATCTCTTGATCTCACTTTCAAGTGGTCCACCAATTTCACTTGATAAACCTGTAATATAGTGCCCTACAGATAACAAATCTTCCATGAAGTACACTTTTTTTGTTTTTTCATTTGTGAAGTTCAATAAATTCCCAGTATATACATAAAACATCACAATATAATCATAATCATTCTTTAATATTTCATTAAATTGCTCCTGCATAATTGGTGTAACCCAATCATCCAATTCATTTTTTTGAATATTATTTAATTTAAAAAGATTCAATATAAGTCTTTGCAATTTGCCTTTGGCACTTGAAACCCTAACATATTTTTGGGTATGATTAAAATCATACAAAAATAATTTATCGATAATCCCTTCACTGTTATACTTCTGAAATTCATTAAATGTTGAACTCACAAAATTTTCAAAAGAGTATAAATCAATTGAAAAATTATTATTTTTCAGGTATTTTGCTATTTCATAAACTCTATTATTTGTCCCCATGTTCCGTTCTAGGAAGTTATGTGGGTATATAAATAAAACCTTTTTTTTCATATCAATTCACCATATTAGTCAATTTTTTTATCTCTTTTTGAATAATCTAGCAAGTAATCTTAGAGGTTTTGTAACTTTCCATGATTTTGATTGATAGATGCTTTCTAGTTGTAATGACATATTCTCATTGTTGTATTCTAAATTTTCGATTAATCTTTGCAAATTCTTAACTTCGTTAATAAATTGTTCCTTTTCAATCAACAAAGCAGTCTTATCTTGAGAGAGAATTTGATTTTCAATTGTCATTAAATCTTTCTGATGTGATAAATTATCTAATTGAGTTATTAAATTTAATTTATCATGTTGTAGCCCTTCTAATTCCACCAGTAAATTCTCGCTATGTTTCTGCAAATTCTCATTTTGTTTCTTCAAATTCTCATTATGTTTCTGCAAATTCTCAATATCATTTTGTAATTGTTTTATTGAATCGTTCATTGCAAGTTTTTCTTGATTAAGATTTCCCTTTTCTTTGATTAGGAGATCTATGGATTGTTGTAACTCAACTTTTTCTTTGTTTAAATCATTATTAGCTCGTTCTAGTTCAACATAAGTAGTTTCGATTTCCATACTAGTGTCACAAATCCAATCCATTAAAGGCTCCGCAACCTCAGGACTAAATCGGGAGATCTCTTTTGAATTATAAAGATTTGTGCTTTTATTTTTTAGCATGTCTTCAAATAAATTCTTATACTCACTTGCTTGTTTTTCAAATGAAAAATATTGTTCGGCATAACTCCTACAATTTTGTGAAAAATCTTTATTACTGAATATAATATTTTTTATATTATTAGCTAATTCAATGCTATTTCCAATTTCGCAGGAATAGCCGTTTAAACCATTAATAATAATATCTTTTATGCCTCCAGTATTAAATGCAACTACTGGAGTTCCGCAAGCTAAACTTTCTAGCATCATATTGGGAAGATTATCTTCAAGTGATGGAAGGGCAAGAACATCAGCAATTGAATATATTTCGGCTAGTTTTTTATCATCACTTATATACCCAAGCGCTTTATATGGTATGTCCATTTCGTCTAAAATTGGAGACGGATTCCCGAAAGCCAATACATATAATTCATTTTGTGCTAATAATTCTTGGATTCTATTATCTTGTTTAAGATGCTCAATTGCATCTAACAAATAACGTAATCCCTTCCTTTTTTCATTTAAATCTTCAGCGCCAAACAAAATAATTTTTGTTTTTTCTAGTAAACCTATTTCTTTTTTAAAAGAAGAATTCTTATTTGGTTTATATATTTCTGTCTCCAAAGAATTTGCAATAATCTCGATTCGATGATTTTTAAATAGCGCGCTTTCTCTTGCAGTCTCAGCAAGCCACTTGCTTGGTGTAACAATTGTAATATTCTTGGGAATATTTTTAATTTTAGAACTTAATATATGTTTAGTTATATTATTTGGGTTAATAACTAATTGGGGGCATGAATCACAGTCTTTTTTATATTTTTCACATCCGTGTCTGTAGTGGCAACCGCCAGTAAACGGATTTTCATCGTGTAAAGTCCAGACTAAAGGTTTTTGCATGCTATCAAGCTTTTCAATGGCTTCTATAGATATAAAAGATGGAATCCAGTGTAGGTTGATGAGATCATAACTCTCAAATTGTTTCAAAAATTCAAATCCTACACTAGGATACATTAAAGAAGAAATCGTATTCCCTTTTTCTATATTTTGAATAAAATACTTCATAGATAATTTATCAAATAGCATATTATTAACGTCTTTAGCTATAACTTGACTCACATAATTATCATCGATATTTTTCCATTTCACAAACAAACGACTTTCTACACCATTTGAATTCAGTGCTTTATTTAATCTTAAAGCTGCTTTCCCTGCACCACCACTATCAAATGTATTCAAAAGAGCTACTTTCATAATACATCACCATCATTCTAGTGCAAATTATTTCATACTAAATTAATTTGCATCATTTTTTTATACAAATACGTTTCATCAACCATTATATCTGTCATAACTCCCATATGATCAAGCTTATTTCTTTCAGACAAGTAGGAATTAATTTTACCACCTGAAGTATAATCAATAGCAAAGAAATCAGAATTTAATGTTTCAGCGAATACCACTGAATGAAATCTCATACATAAGTTTAATTTAGATGATCTCATCGAATCGACAATAGTCTCAACTGTTGAAAGTTTATCTTCAATATAAACATCATTATTTGAGAAATACTTATTTACGAAGTTATAATTGAAATCTCTGTCATCATTTCCGATAACAAAATTATGCATTGCATAAAAATGCGGCTTTAACCCAGTTTTCTTAGATAAATAAATAATATTTCTGGCTAGTCCCTCTTCAAATTTCTCTTTAAAGCTAATATACTCTTCATAATTTAAATTTCCAAAATATTCGCTAGTTAATTCTCTTAAAAAACACGAGAATTTATTTGGAACTTCGGATACATTCACAGCTTTCTTCAATTTCTGAATATATTTAATTGCAGGGTCGCCAATATTTAATATATCATCACGTCCGGTTAGTTCTTTTGCGAAATTAGATGACTTATTATCTCTTAGGTAAATACTATCAGCTAATTTTAGTATTTCTTTGACTGCACCTTTTTTTTCATCACTATACAATGGCCCAATACCAGAGCCGAAAACGGTTGTCTTTTTCTCATTTTTCTTAGCTAAATTAAACGACCACTCGATTAATGCTAATTCATCCAATTCCATTAGAGGTCCACCGCCAACTATAACTTCATCGACTACAGAGGCTCTTTGAAAAAATTGTTCACTATATACAGGCACAACAGTAGCTCTAACCTTCAATTCATAAACAGTTCTTTCTGTTATAAAAGGATAAAGAGAGCTAATATATATATCTAAGTTTTCAGATCCATATTTCTCAGAATAATGATCTAATATTCCCCCTAAAATTGCTTTATCCCCGACAGTTTCGGTGCCATACCATCCAACTATAAATATTTTATACTTTTCTGGATTACTATTAGTATAATTCACACTAAATTGATCTTTTAGATCATTATAAACCGAAACTTTTATTAGATCTTTATACTTTTTTTCTGTTTCTAACAACGTTTTCAATTCTAAAGTAGGATCAGAATGATAATCATGAATACAATTCATACAATGATTTTTTTCTATTTCATGCAGTACTTTCAGATTCTTTTTATAAATCTGCTCTCCTGAATTCTCCAATAGATTCCCGATTACTTTGGATTTTGGAGCACAATAAGCCATTCCGCCATGACAATCTAGATTGATAGCTTTACGGTTTTTATATGGACACCCGATAAGCCTTTGACCACCCTGTAACATATTCTTAATACTTCTATATGTGTTTTTCACATTTTCATCAGTTTCATAGCTGTATTCTAATTTACTGTAAAAGAGCAAAAGTTGATAGATCTCATCTTCATTAAAATTCCTAAGCACCTTTGCATGTCCCTCAGTATTATTATAAAGTCTATTAATAAATTCTCCGACTCTAAATCTACCATAGATTTGATTATTTCTTAAGAAATTCAATACCTGATCCATGTTCCATATATTAACTTTCGTAATAGTCGTACCTGTACTGAAGGGAATTTGTTCCTCTTTAAGCCAATTGATTATTTCTATAACCTTTAAAAAATTGCCTTCTCTACCTCGATTCAAATCATGAACCTCATTTACACCATCCAAAGAAACCATAACAGAAAAATGTTTATCATTGACTTTACATAAATCAGCTATGTCTTTTACAATAGTCTTGATTTGTTGTGGTAGCAATGCATTGGTAATCAAACTTAAACCTGTAACTTTCGGTAATGCTTCAATTGCAACCTGAAAATACTCGGCGAGATTTTTTGTTAATGTAGGCTCTCCGCCCGTAATTCCTATATGCTGTACATTTTTAAAAAGAGGATCTTGTAGCACCTCTTTAAATTGGCTTGTATTAATATTTTCTTGATCATTCTTTCGCCAAATATCACACATAACACATCTAGAATTACAAAAATTATTTACCTGAAAATTAATTACTTGTATATCTGCATCTACTTTATTTCCATAATGCTGTCTATATAATTCAACTATACTATGAGGCAATATTGATTTGATTAGATTTTTCATGGAATTCAAATCTCCCTTACAACTTATATATGCTTGATGTTATATCAAAATCAACTAATGAATTCATTAGAGATTTTTTATGTTCTAACATTCTGAATGCAATAGCATCAACTTGTCTATCCAAGAATATTTCAGTATCGTCTTCGATTCCTACCACTCCACATCGCAAAAAGTACACACCAGCAGCTAATTTGGGAGTAAATTCAAACTCAATAGTAAGTATATTATTTACATCAATGGATGATAAACCATTTCCAGGTTTAGCAGTTTCAGCTCCACTTATTTCAATCCCAGTTTTAGTTTTAATAATCATCCCGAAACGAACATTTTGACATTTCTCATAAAAATGAACTTTATAACTTAGAACATACTTCTTTCCAAAACGAAGAACATTAATATTTTCACCCTTGTAATTCAAAATTTTATAATCAAATATTCTTGCTCCCTTATTTTCATATAGAATCGGATTTGATGGAATTAGTCCTTCATCGAAGTATTCTTCTTGTTCGTCTAATAGCCCTTCTTTGAGATGATAAATTCCTCTATGTTCTTCAAAATCACTTTTCTTATCAGAAGTATGCGATTTGTTATTATCAATTCCAAAATGGTTAATCTTTTCGATTTGTTCCTTGACATTATTCAACTTGTCTTTAGGAGTAAATAATAATTTTTGATACAAATTTACAACAGTATTACTGGGGCCCATTATGAGCTTTTCTCCATCATTCATTAAAATTGCTTTATCACATAATTCTACAATTAGATTTCCAGAGTGTGATACAAAAAGAACAGTTTTACCACTTTTCTTGAAAGCATCAATCCTAGAGAAACATTTTTTTTGAAACAAGTCGTCTCCTACTGCCAATGCTTCATCAACTATTAATATTTCTGGATCGACATTAATAGCTACAGCAAAGGCTAATCTAACAAACATCCCACTGGAATAAGTTTTAACAGGTTGATCTATATGAGGTCCAATATCAGCAAATTCGATAATAGAAGGAACTTTGTTCTCAATCTCTTCTTTTGTCAGCCCCATCATAGATGCATTCAAATAAATATTTTGCCTACCGGAATATTCCGGATTAAAACCAGCACCTAATTCAAGTAAAGCTGATATTTTCCCATTTATTTGAATATTTCCACTTGAGGGCGTTAATACGCCAGTTATCATTTTCAATAAAGTAGATTTACCTGATCCATTTTTCCCTATAATACCAACGGTTTCACCCTTTTTAATATCAAAAGAAACATCATTGACAGCAAAAAACTCTCTATGATATTTTTTACTTTTGATAAAATTCAATGATTCGTTAACTCGATCAATTGGTTTATCATAAAGTTTATAAATCTTAGATACGTTATTTACTTGGATTGCAATCTCTTCAGTCATGGCTACCACCCGATACTCAAAATTTCTAAAACCGTATATCAGATCACGTCTGCAAAATGTGGCTTTAACTTTTTATAAAAAGTAGCTCCTAACAAAAATAATACTAAAATAATTAACCAAAACCATGTAGTTTGATTATACCTTTGCCAAAACCAAACATGATTAATTAATGTATCACGATACCCTTCAACAATATAATACATAGGATTTAATTTGAAAAATACTTGGTATTTCAAAGGGACCATATTATATGACCACATAATTGGAGTTAACCACATACCGAATTGAAGAATTATAGTCACGATATTACTGATATCTTTGAAAAAAGGAACAATTGACGAAGTAATTAACGTTAATGCCAGTGCTAATATACTAATACAAAATGAGTAATAAATCAGTTGAATCCATATTATTTTTGGAGAAAAACCATAAACTAAATAAATGGTTAACAAAACAATAATAAATACAAGATGAATGAATAGCGATGAGATTATTTTAATTATTGGTAAAATACTTACTTTAAAAACTACTTTTTTAATTAAATAACTATATTCAACAAAAACATTTCCGGCGCTAGACCAGGCATCGGAGAAGAAAAACCATGGTATCATTCCCGCGGCAAACCAACAGATAAAGGGTACATCTTGGATGGCTGTAGATTTAAATCCTATTTGGAATACAAACCAGAATGTCAGTAAAGTCATTATAGGTTGAATAAACGCCCATGTAATACCAAAAATCGAACCAGAATAGCGGACTTTAAAATCATTTTTAGCAAAATTCCAAATCAAACTTTTATTATTGAAGAGCTCTTTTATTCTTTGCATAATTCTTTTCGTTTCCTCCGTCAATTTGAAGAATTCTGTAACACATCATTATAGAATTCAAGTAATAATTTTGTATTTAAAGACCAATTGAAGTTTTGACTTGCGAATCGCTTACCCCTATCTCCAATTTGCTTACAATAAGTTTTATTATTAAATACAAATTCAAGTTTTTCACATATTTCTAACGAATTTCCTTGTTCTAATAATATACAATTATACATATCTGATAAGTATCTCCCAATGTTTGTTTTTGGAAGTATCACAGGTTTGCCCATGGCGAAAAACTCCGGAAGCTTTGAAGGGAAACGATAATCATTAAATTCATCTGATACACCTGGTTGAACGAACACGTCGGCAATCGACATAATTCTAGGAAGCAATTCCCTTTCAACGAACCCTAACTCAATATATGATTCTTTTGAGTTCATAAGTGCAGCATCGTGAAAATCAACAAAATCTCGCCCCGTTCTAACAAGTTTGACTGAAATCCCTTTTCTATTTAAAGCAGCGATAGCGAGATACAAACTGTATACTTCCTTTTTATTTGAAAGATGAACGTTACCGGAATATACAACAACATAGGTCTTATTATGAATTCCAAGTTTATTCTTTAGTTCTATGTCAATAGGCCTTGGTTTGAAGAGATTTTCTTCGTAACCAGGCCAGATTACCTTAGCTAATATTGGAGATGGTTTAAATTCTAATAATTTATCAATTATAACTGTAATACCATCCGCTTTCGCTAAGAATTTTTTATATTTCATTGGATGGGAAAATTGCTTTTCAATAATCCGGTTAACCACTTTTTCTGGTAATAAAGACCATTGTTGATGTTCAATTTTATATGAAGCTTTCAAAATAGCTTCTTCATTGTCCTCAAGATGTACAATAAGTTTAGAGTTATAGTGCTTAGCCAATTTTTCTGTAAATTCTCTAACGATTTCTCTTGGAGTCCAAGCATGGATTATATCAGGATATCTTCCATCTGGGAATTTTATTTTCCCTTCTAGAAAATCATTAAAATCAAATACCTCAAAATTTGCTTTTCCAATTAAATGAATTGATTCTTTATTATTTGGAACACAAACCCCACAGTCAACATTCATGTTAACTAAATTATTAGCAAAGTTAAAAATATGAATCGCACTATTGCTAGAAAAATCATGATAATTTACAAATAGTATATTCACAAAGTTTCACCTATAAACAAATTATTCTGGATCGAAAAAGATCTAAATTCCACACGATCTTCCCAGCTATTCCAAAATAGAGCTCGATCTAATAAATCAACAGTTTCTTTGTTTCTACTATCATCCTGTCCAATAACAATGATATTTGGTTGATATAGAATAATCTTCCCTTTTTCACGAAGCCTCAAACATAAATCTATAATAGAATATTTAATAGATAGATACTCATTTAGTCCATTACATTCTAACAATGATTCACTTTTTATCATTAAACACCCTTGGGTCACTGCTAATACTTCTAGAAGATTATTAGCACTGACCTGTGACTTGTTATAAGCTTGTTTGTATGAAGCATCCGAAGATAGTTTTAAAGGTGCTGCCACTCCTGTGTTTGAAAAATTAAGGCAGGTTATTAATTCTTCTATCCAATCTGGACTTTCTATCACAATATTACTATTAAGTAAGGCGACATATTCTGTTTTGATTTCTCTAATTATTCTGTTTAATACAATTGAATAATTACATTTCTCATAGAATAACATCTTAATGTCAAATTCATTCAAATTTTCAAATGAAAAATCATTATCGACTATCTCGGAGTTTCCAAGGACTATTATCTCATAGTTATCATAAGTACTCTTATCGATAATTGAATCAATACATCTTAATAATTCTTGTTTGTCTCCATCTAAAAAAATAATAATGCTAACTTTTAAGTTTGTATAAGTTCGACCAATCATTTTTTCACTAGAAATTATTTTTGGATACTTAGGTAGACTTTTTTCGATAAAACTATCTGAAGAATACCTTTGCAAGGATTCCAGTCTTTTTTTATAAAATCTATAAACCATCTTTTTATAAACTTTATAAATCAAGCTTCTAAGTCCTTTGCTGTTATAATAAGCTAAAACACGCTTTAGGTGATTTTTATACATAATCACTCATGCCTTTTTCTTTAAGCATATCAACGATATTTTTAACATCTTGTGCTCTATCTTTAGGACATACTAATATTGCATCTCGTGTTTCAGCTATAATTAAATTATTAATTCCGATTGTAGCAATTAATCTATCATTTCCAAAGATGATGCTATTTTTGGTTTCTAAACCAATATGTTTTGCTTTCACAATGTTACCTTTATCATCAGGGGAGAAAATACCACCTAAAGCATCCCAGCTTCCAACATCATTCCAACCAAAATCCCCCGGAATTACAATAACATCATCACTTCTTTCTAATATGCCATAGTCAATTGATATATTTTGTAAATTGGGGTAAATCTCAGCAATAGCTTGTTCTTCATTTTGTGTACCAATATCAGCATAAATTTGCATCATATTATTGTATAACCTAGGAAGATATCTCTGAAAACAAGCAATTATTTTACTAGTCTTCCAAAGAAACATCCCACTGTTCCACAAATATTCTCCTGAAGACAGATATTGATTAGCCTTATCAAAACTTGGTTTTTCAACAAATTCCTTAACTTCATAAGCCCCATTGTTCAAAATACTCTTATTAAAGTTAATATATCCATATCCTGTAGATGGGAAAGTCGGTTTAATTCCGATAGTAACTAGGTTATCTTCCTGTTCAGCTAACTGGCTCGCCTTTTCAAGTACTGATTTAAAACTATTGACATTTGTAATATGGTGATCTGATGGAAGAACAATCATTACGCAATCATCATATTTTTTTTGCAAAAACAATGCTGCATAAAGAATGCATGCAGCGGTATTCTTACCGAGTGGTTCTTTCAATATGTTTCTTCTTGGAACTTCTTCTAATAAGATATCTTCAAGTAGAGAAGCCTGAGATTTATTTGTAACTATTATTGTATTTTCAATTGATATTACTTTTTCATATCTAAGAATTGTATCGTTAATCATAATATCATTGCCGCTGATGTTCAATAATTGTTTGGGCTTGTTTTGCCTAGACAATGGCCAGAAGCGAGTTCCTCCACCGCCTGCCATAATAACCGAGAACCTTTTCATTAAAATCTCCTACCTTTGTAAAAAGCTAGTATATGTTGATTCTATACCTTCTCTTAATTTAATTTTAGCTTCCCATCCTAAAGAATGAAGCTTTGTAACATCTAATAACTTTCTAGGTGTACCATCCGGTTTAGTTATGTCCTTTACAATAGCCCCGTCGTAACCAATAATATCACCTACAAGATGAGCCAATTCTATAATAGAAATCTCCTTCCCAGTACCAACGTTCACTGTTTCATTTCCTTTATAATTTAACATTAAGAAGTAACAAGCATCAGCTAGATCATCAACATGCAAAAATTCCCGTTTGGGAGTGCCTGTTCCCCACATCACGACTTCCTTCACTCCACTGATTTTTGCTTCATGAAATTTTCTGATGAGTGCTGGTAACACATGTGAGTTCTGTAAATCATAATTATCATTTGGTCCGTATAAATTCGTAGGCATAGCACTAATAAATTCTGTACCAAATTGACGATTATAATATTCACACATTTTTAAACCAGCTATTTTTGCAACAGCATATGCTTCATTAGTCGGCTCCAAATAACCATTTAAAAGAGATTCTTCCTTAATAGGTTGTGATGCCATCTTAGGATATATACAAGAACTACCAAGAAAAAGTAATTTCTTAACTTTGTGAATGTAAGAGGAATGTATTATATTTGATTCAATCATTAAATTACTATAAATAAATTCAGCAGGATACGAGTTATTTGCATGAATCCCCCCTACTTTTGCTGCAGCCAAAAAAACATAATCCGGCTTTTCAAATGAGAAGAAATTTTCAACTTCTGTTTGTCTAGTCAAATCCAATTCTGAGGATCTCTTAAAAATAATATTTTTATATCCTTCCATCTCAAGCTTTCTGATAATTGCAGATCCTACCATCCCGTTATGACCAGCAACATATATTTTACTATCTTTATTCATATTCCATCTTCCTTATATATAAATTAGTCAAACGCTCTTCTAATACGTTCTTCTTTTTCAACAAACTTCATATCTTCGTGTACCATTTCTTTAATAAGTGCCTCAAAGCTTGTTTTTGTTGGATTCCATCCAAGTACAGACTTGGCTTTAGTTGGGTCACCTAATAGTTGTTCTACTTCTGCCGGCCTAAAATAATTAGGATCTACCTCTACAAGAACATCCCCATTTGATTGATTTACTCCTCTTTCTTCAATCCCTTGTCCTTGCCATTCAAGCGAGATTCCTGCTTCCTTGAATGCAAGTGTGCAAAACTCCCTTACACTATGCATTTCGCCTGTTGCAATGACAAAATCTTCTGGCTGTTCATGTTGTAACATTAGCCACATGCATTCTACATAATCCCTCGCATGTCCCCAATCTCGCAGCGCATCAAGATTACCTAGATAAAGTTTTTTTTGTTTTCCCTGTTTTATTCTAGAGGCAGCTAAAGTAATTTTCCTTGTTACAAAAGTCTCCCCTCTTCTTGGTGATTCGTGATTAAATAATATCCCGTTTACTGCAAACATATTATAGGACTCTCTATAATTCTTAACGATCCAAAATCCATATAACTTGGCGACACCGTATGGACTTCTCGGGTAAAAAGGAGTAGTTTCTTTTTGAGGAATCTCCTGAACTAGACCGTATAGCTCTGAAGTTGAAGCTTGATAAATACGTGTTCTGTCATTTAACCCTAAAAGCCTGACAGCCTCCAGAATTCGTAAAGTCCCAATTCCATCTGCATTAGCTGTATACTCTGGAGTTTCAAATGAAACTTTCACATGTGACATCGCAGCTAGATTGTAAATCTCATCAGGTTGTACCTTTTGTATGATAGAAATTATATTGGTTGAATCCGTCATATCACCATAATGCAGGTGTATCTTTCTATTGGAATGCATATCCTCTATCAACTCATCAATATATAAATGTTCAATTCTACTTGTATTAAAAGAAGAGCTTCTTCTTATAACTCCATGCACTTCGTAACCCTTTTTCAATAAAAATTCAGCAAGATACGCTCCATCTTGTCCTGTTATTCCTGTAATTAATGCTTTTTTCATAAAATAAAATGCCTCCGCTATTCCTTAAATTTAATAAATTTGATCTAATAAATTTATTTCTCAATTTAATTGATGTCATATAACGACACATGTTACTTAAAATAAATTGTTATTACGGTTACTGGTAAATTTCAAATAATAATTCTAAACACTATATATAATCTCCATTTGGAAACTCCCTTCCATCTATGCTAAAATGAAGTCGAACTTTAGCGAAGAAGGAGACTATTTTCTCATGAGTGCAAGTAAGAATGCCTACGCGGCGTCGCGTGCAAAAGCGAATGGTACGATAACGACAGAGAAGAGCTCTGTTATCTTTTGGATTTTAATTGTGTTTACGGGCTTATTCATGTTCTGGGCGCCGTTTCAGCGGGCGTTGTTTAACGGAGGGACGTTTGATTTCGAGCGCTCGATCTACTCGGCTTCGGTGTGGTCCTCCATCATTATGCTGCTGATTGCAATCCTGGCTTTCTTTGTTTTCAAGCTTAAGGATCAGAAAGATGTATTAACGATTCTAGTACTCATTATGCCTCTTACTTATGTCATTTCTTTGTCGAACTCGGCCTCACACTATTTGGCAACCAATATGGTCTATATCCAAATGCTGTATGCAACCTTCTTCATTTTAGGTGTATTTCTGACAAAAAACAAGCTTGGTGTGTCGATAGTTGCAAGTTTATTGATGATATCGGGATATTTCATTGTTTTATTCGGACTTTTGTACTGGCTGGGTAATGGAAGCTTTGCAGCACAACTGGTTAGCTGGTTCGCATTTATGGATTCACCGAATTTATACCGCGATGCGATCATGACGGACTCGAACGGTTTGCGTCTGACTTCCGTTTTCCAATACGCGAATACATACGCGGCTTTCTTAATTACTTTATCACTCGGAGCGTTGTTCTTCGTAGTGAAGTCTCGCAAGTGGCAAACGGTTCTCCCGCATGCGTTCCTGTTGGTGCCGATCCTTGTTTCCTTCTGGCTGACGCTTTCCCGCGGTGCTATCGTGGTTATTCCGGTTGTTTTCTTGATTATGTTGTTCTTCTTTTCGATCAGCAGACAGATTCTTGCTCTCCTTCAGTTCGGACTAGCTTTCCTAACGTCTATCTTGATTCTTCAAAAAGTAACGGATATCGGAATCGGCTTACAAAAGCAGCCTAGTGCTTCTGAATCATGGCACGGCTGGTCAATTCTGCTCATTGCTTCTGTAGTTTTCACAGTGATTGCTATCGTTATACAGCTCTTCGTAGCTCCATGGTTAGAGCGAATTACCGCTCGTTTTGATGCAAAAAAATATGCTACTTTCATTCTTCCAGTAGCGGCTATCGTTGTTGGTGTTCTAGGTGCCATTCTAATCCTAAGTGATACAGGCTTCAAAAACATTCTTCCTGACAATGTAAAAACTCGGATTGAAAATATTAACTTCCAACAGCACAGTGTTCTAGAACGCGGAACGTTCTACAAAGACGCAGTTAAGCTTTGGAAGGATTATCCGATCATTGGTGCCGGCGGGGGAGCTTGGGCTTCTTTATATGAGAAGTATCAAAACAATCCATACACAAGCCGTCAGGCTCATAACTTCGCCCTTCAATATCTAGTCGAGACCGGAGCGCTCGGATTCCTTGCTTTTGTAGGTTTTGTAATTGCAGTCATGGTGTTCTATATACGAAGCTACATTAAAAATTCGCAGGAGAAACGAGATCTGCACTTCCTATTTTTCATTGTAACGATCTCACTTTTGGTCCACAGTATGATTGACTTCGATTTGAGTTATGTGTACTTGGGCGCTATTCTGTTCCTTGCCCTTGGTGGACTGCTTAGTAATACGTCTTCAGCACCGCTTCGTTTTAAAAACGATTCTGCTGTAATTCACAAATCATTCCCGGCGCTGCTGGCTATCTTGTCGCTTGTGATGTTCTACATCTCGGTTCAGCTTCTCTCGGCGAATGGTTCTTATAAAGAAACGCTTGCGGTTATCAAAACCAGCCAAGATTACAATCAAATAATTCAACCATTAGACAAAGCAATCTCTTTACACCCTGCGCATCCGGATTATTTGTTAACGGGCCAAGTCAGCAGAATCGGGATTCTGCTTCAGGTTTACAATCAAGTGCAGAAAGAAGATCCAACAAAAGCGGAGCCTTTTTTCAATCAAGCCCAAGATCTAATGAATCAGCTGTTGAAAAAAGAACCTCATAACCGTGCGGTGGCCATGCAGCAGCTTAATATGCTTCTGTTAAAAGGTAAGCACGAAGAGGCGCTAAACTGGTCGAAATCTCAAATTGTAAACTACCCTTGGTACACGGAAATGTACGAAAAAAGTATAACGCTAAATATCGATCTTGCGAATCAAGCAAGTGCAAAGAACAATACGCAGGAGTATAATGCAAGACTCGATGATGCTCTTGCCATTTACAAAGAAGTTCTAGCTCGTGTTGATTCCCTGAAAAACCTGCCTAAAGAGCAGGCACAAGGCCGTCCTTTTGCCGTAACACCAAATATGGCATTGAATGTCGGTCAGATCAGCTATATGCGTGGAGATTACGTTAGTTCATCTTCAACGATTCAACCTTATATAACAGATAATCTCGATGACCAACCGAACCGTACTCTGATCCGATGGTATTTGGCTGCTTTACAGAAACAAGGCAAAAACGATCAAGCCCTTCAGGATAAATTAATTGCAAAAGATCCTGCTGAGAAGCAAAACATTGAAGCGATTGTTACTGCAAGCTTTCCAAAATAGTAAAAAGGCTGTCTCAAAGGTCTAATAGACCTGAGAGATAGCCTTTTTTGTGTCCGTTATTTCTCCACCCACTCCCGGCGAAGCGCAAACAGCTCCCTCAGCTCACTCGTCGACATCTCGGTGACCCAGCTCTCGCCGGTGCCGACAATTTGATCGCTGAGGCCTTTTTTGCGTTCGATCATCTCATCGATACGCTCCTCGAGCGTGCCCAGTGTGATGAACTTGTGCACCTGCACATCGCGGCTCTGGCCGATGCGAAAGGCGCGGTCCGTGGCCTGGTTTTCCACGGCGGGATTCCACCAGCGGTCGTAGTGGAAAACATGGTTCGCCGCGGTGAGGTTTAAACCGGTTCCTCCTGCTTTCAGCGAGAGGATGAAGATCCTGCAGCGCTCCGCCTCCGGGAGCGCGTCGTCCTGGAAGCGCGCGATCATCTCATCGCGCTTCGCCTTCGCCACAGCCCCGTGCAAAAACTGCACGGGCTCCCCCCGCTCCTGCGCGATCACGCGCTGCAGGAGGTGGCCCATCTCGACGAACTGGGTGAAGATGAGGCAGCCGCCTCCATCGCTTCTTAGTTCGTCGATCATTTCAAGCAAGCGCTCCAGCTTCGCTGAGCGCACACCTCTCCCGGGGGCTACCCCTGCCCCCGCACGATCTCCTTCCTTCAAAAACAAGGAAGGATGATCGCAAATCTGCTTCAGCTTCGTCAATGAAGCCAGAATAAGCCCTTTTTTCTCCATCACGGAGAGACTGTCGATTCTCTCCATCAAGGTTTGCACGACGTTTTCGTAGAGTGCACCCTGTTCGGGGGTCAAAGCCACATAAGCTTTGGACTCCACTTTCTCGGGCAAGCTCAGCTGAATGGCCGGATCCTTTTTAACTCGCCTTAACAAGAATGGGCGTATCAAGCGCTGAACGCGTGATGTCAGTCCTGGCGCGCCGTCCGTGCTTTTTTCAATGGGTCCCACATAATGATGATTGAAATGGCGTAGTGTACCGAGATAGCCTGGATTAATAAAATCAAAAATCGACCAAAGCTCGGTCAACCGATTCTCAAGCGGCGTACCTGTCAATGCGATCCGGTGGCGGGCATTCAGACCACGAATGGCTTGAGATTGCTTCGTATAAGCGTTTTTGATATTTTGGGCTTCATCCAAACAAAGCGTGTTCCAAGTGATGCTAGCTAATTCTTCTTCATCCAACAGAGCAATGTTGTAAGAAGTTATGACAAGGTCGGCGCCTGCCACAGAAGCTTCGAATGCCTCACCCTTTGCGCGCTGCGCACCATAATGGAGATGGATGTTAAGAGATGGCGCGAAGCGCTCAAGTTCCTTTTGCCAATTGCCAAGTACGGAGGTCGGACAAATCAACAAGGAGGGAACTGTATCCGCTATAGCTTGTAACTCAGTTTGGCCGTTGCTCTGGCTGTGGCTTTGGTCTTTCCTTTGGGCTTGGCCTTTGCTTTGGCTCTGACTTGGAATTCGACCTGTCAATTGCTCAGCAGCACCCTTCACAGCCAGCAAATAAGCAATAAACTGCACCGTCTTCCCAAGCCCCATATCATCCGCCAGGCACCCGCCCAGTCCAATTCCACGCAGAAAAAGGAGCCACGACACCCCTTCCTCCTGATAGGGCCTAAGATCAGCCTCCAGGCCATCAATCTGAACAAAAGGCAGCGATTCACGTTGATTGAGCTTCCTCAGTAAGTTCCTAAGCGAACTGTTTAGTTCAAAATGGACCTTAAATTCATCCTTCTGTTCACCGGTGGAAGACACCTGCTGCGAAGGCTCGTCCGTAAGCTGCATCTCCAGAACGTCCCGAAGGGAGAACCCCTTGCGCTTCTCTCTCTGCCGCATCGCCGCTTTCATCTGCTCTAAGTCGGCAGGATTCAGCTGCACCCATCTGCCGCGAATATAGATCAGCCTTTTTTTCTGCTCGGCAATCTGATGGAATTCTTCCTCGGATAGATCGACACCGCCCAAAGCCACTCGCCAGTCGAACTGGATGATGTGGTCCATGCCGAACATCGGCCTGCGCGATGTGCCAACAGAGCTGCGCACTTTCGCTCGCAGCTGAGGCCGAGCACGGCTGAGCTCTCCCCACCACGAAGGCAGGAAAACCGAGATGCCGGCAGCAGCAAGCAGCAAGCTTGATTCCGTAAGAAACTCCCAGGCCTGATCGTCTGATAACTGCTCTACGATTTTCCCCTTCTGAAACTCACTTTCAAGCTGTGGTAAAATACGCAGCACGCGATTCGTTTGATCCTGGATGCTGGCATCTATGCCATCCTGCCATGCTGCAGGAACTCTCCCCACCAAAATAGTCCCCGCCGTGCTGAATTCCACAAAATGATTAGTATCCTGACGATCCTGCGCGATGAATCTTAGCCGCCAGTCCGCTCCGTTATCTTTGGCCGTCGTTGTCCCGTCTACATACGTTTCCGCATAGGGTTCTACGAGCTGTACACAGATTCGGTAAGGTTTACCGTCCTGTTTCCAACCGATGGCCAGCAGCCAATCTTCCTCTTGCATCCAGCTCGTTTCAGCGGATGGACCCTCTCTCAAGAGTGCATTCCCCTCCGATAATCGCCTCCATTCCTTGCCGATCTCCGAATCAGGCGCTTCTTTCATCATTTCCAAGGCTGCCGCATGGAACCAGTCATGCCAGAAATCCTCATCCTGCGTCCCCTTGTATAGATGCTCAAGCTCTCCCAGCTTCGCACCTGGCAGCTGCGGCTTCCACCCCATACCGCCTTGAAGCCAATGCCGGAAAGACGGCATGTACCACCCGGCAGTTAGCGCCTCACTAAACAGCGCAGCCCCTTTTTTCATCAAAAGTACATCTGCATCCCAGGATAATTTCCCATGCAATAATGTACCCGGATTAGCCAAGTAGTCCAAGGCCATATAAGGGGTCAAGACCAAGGCCTCGCCGTACCCCGTTCGAATACTTTCAAGCTGAGTGCCGTAAAAAGACCCCTCATGCCAAGCAAATAGCAGCTTTCGCAGCGCGTAGCCGGGAACCTCGTTGGCCTGTTCTGTCTCTCCATAGAAGGCAAAACTCCCTGTAGGGAGCTTTTGCACGCGAATATGTACCTGTGACAAGCTGATCATAGCAGTAGCTTCCCTTTCCGTAACTCCTCTTGAAATGCGCGGTATCGCGAATACTGTTTAATAAGCTGCACCAAATACGCTTCAAATCTAGGCGTTTGTTTCAGTTTTTTGTAGGCAGCGGCCAGCTTTTTGAGGAGCTTGACGCCTTGTTTATACGATTCGCGATTTTTAACCTGGAGAATTTCATCTATGGCATAATGATACAGCGGCAGCAGCGCGTGAGCATCGGCTTTCTCGACCATTTTCAGCTGATTAGAGTCAATATCGAGGGGAGATATGCTTAAGCAAAGCATCAAATCTGCCCATGCCCGGTACTCCTCTTTCCCCAGCAAGAAGCGAGCGTAATGCCGGTAACTGCCAGGAAGCTGCTCCACCATGGCTCTCCTGTACTCTTCATCTATGCCCGTGCCCGCTGCCGCCTCTTCCCACAAATCAAAATACTCAGCAGCCTCATACGTCACTTCCTTGCGAATTGAATGACCTAGCCATCTGAGCCACTTCAGTAATCGATCCCACTTCTCCTCATGCACAAAATCTCTTAGATAACCAAACCAATCCCCCGGCTCAATCACCTCAGTCCCCGTCAGGACGCGATCCCATGCATTTTCGTCCTCACCGGACAACATATCGAAATGCGCTAACGCCATAACCGCCGTTTCACGCTCCGCTTGACTTCTTCCTCTTTCACCTGCCATCTTCCGCAACCTTACAAGCTCGTCCGCTATAAGCTCCTTTTCATACAATAATCCAGACCACAGCAGTTTACTGATCTCAAACCATTTGCCTCTGGCTTCCCTCGATTCCTTAAAAACCTGTACAGCCACATAACCGGCAAGCTCTTTCAAATGCTCTGAGTACCTTTCCTGGGCATGCTCCATATCAATGCTACGCAAAACAGTGGTCAGTTGTCCCTGACTGTGCTTTGTTATTTTAGAAAAAAAGTAACCTGCATTATAAAAAAAGTCATACATGCCTGACTTCGCATCCGCCAAAGCATCGCAGAGCTGAGTTAGATACAGAACAACTTGAATATCATAGATACCCCTGATTGTTAACTCCCAATCGTCCGCAAACTGATTGAGCTGACCCCACGCCCGCATATATAATTCCTCGACGCTAAAAGCGTTGTATACTTTAGAATTCGCATATTGCTTGTCAAAATAAAGGATCCAATCCGCACACGTTCCTGTCTCCTTCGGAGTGCTTACCGGACCCCGGGCCGTTAAATCAATTTGTGGTTTAGCATCTAGTTCGTGCATGCCCGACCTCCTCGCTCAAAAAAGCTATCTATTCATTATACAGGAAAAGGCGCCCATCGATAAAAAAACCCTAGCTGGAATCTTTACAGACTCAGACTAGGGTATCATCTTTATTTGTCGCGCAGCATGCCTTGGTGCGGATGCGGGTGAGTACCACAATACTCATCTGTCTCTTCATACGTACACACATGCTCATAAACTGGCACACAATGATGTCTATTTACGATTTGAATCGGGTGAATAACTTGAACCTTTTGGGGGTGATAGAAATCTCTAACGATTCTTTCTGGACTTGTCATTATAGGGTCAGCTGGGGGACACTGAAATTGTTTTCCTTGGCTAGTTTGATTCGGTTGATAAGCCATTGATGAAGTCAACTCCTCTTTAGGTTTGAGATAGTATACGTCTATGCCTAGTCCAAGGAATGTACCAATGCCTAGTTTTCCGGTAAATGGGCTCATTTTCTGCAAGCCAAGCAGGTAGATGTCCAATCAGGACGAAAAATGACAGGCTCTCTGGTGTTTTCACCATTTCGATCTCCCATTTGTCGCTTATTTTTGTTACAATTAAGAAATCAGACCTATTCGATGGAACCATCCCCATCCCCTACATACATAAACCCTATACTTTAGAAGGAGAGGGAGTAAGATGAATACTACAACTTATAGAAATTTTTCGGAAACTCGACATCTAACTTACTCTCACACCTTTGACTATACAGAAATGCATTTTAATCATAAGTTATGGTCTTACTTCCCTTATAAACAAATTGAGAGCCGCCTGCTCTCTTGGGCGGAAGCCGCTCAAGGAGACTATTTCCGTCAACCGACAAGTTGGAAGCTCACGGACGGGGATCTGATTGTGCAGCTGCCCTCTCTACCGGATGGCTTCGTGCCTTTTTCGCAAATGGAGCATGAACAGTTAAGCGATAAAACCAAAGCTAAGCTTCTTATCCCCCTTTGTAAAGCGCTTTCAATATTGCACGATAAACAGTTTTATATGGGCTTTCTTTCGCCGGACATGCTATTTTTCCATCCCAAAACACTAGCCATTCTAGTTGATGTCCAACCATTCCCCTCCGCCATTGAGTTCATCAATCACTTGCTGACAGACTATCCATACAGCTTGTTTCCACGCTATGCGCGAAGGTTTCTTTTATCACGCGTTGCTGATTTTGAATCTATCCATCTGCTGCTGGAGTCGATGTACAACGGCTATGTACCTGCGGCTTTGCAGCCTCTTTCTGAACGGCTTCATACGAAGCCTGAATCCTTTATATTCGTTGACGAGATTGCTGCAGCCCTGCTTGACTATTTGCATCTTCCGGCGGAGCCACAATCTGATACAGCTATCCAAATCAGCTCAAAATTGCTGCACCCAACCGCTTCTCCCATTACACATGACCAGCAGGAGCGTTTTCGTGATTTTTTGAAATCCAATGAAGATCGACTGCTAGGTCTCATCTGCGAAGATGAGGCTATTCGTTTCGATTTGTACGCCCAGCACATCAACGAAGTCATTGAAAAGGGATATTATTTCAAAATCATCTCACAAGAGCTGCCCTATTCCACTTTGCGTGAAGTGGTCTCCAGAACGCTGCACAAAGCTTACGATATTCTTCCGGAGTCCATTACGATGCTGCGAAACTTGGCGCGGAAATTTGATCAACTGCTCAAAAAACACTATGAAGGCGACGACATCCTTTATCTGCTGACAGAGTGGCTGCATCAGTTTTTCATGTCGGTTATTCCGCTTTTTCCCATTCAAAACTTTGTGTTCACCTTTGAGAACTGCGAGCACTTTGATGAAGATTCCCAGGTGATTCTACTGAACTTCTGGAAAGAGCATGGCCATGAGATGAATTGCCTGAACTTCATTTTCAGCGGAAGCCGTATTCCTGCCCATTTTACAGAAATTCCTTTCCAAGTCCTTAACATGCATCATGCGGACCCGGCCATCTATGTGCAGTTGCTCGCTTCACAGTTTGGACGAGCAGACATTGCTTTAATCGACCAGCTAAAAAACTGGCTATACGAATATAGAATTAACGCAAGCCACTGCCGCATAATTTTGGAGGAGCTTGCCCAGTCTCATAGCATTCAGATCACCAAAAACGGTTGGGAACCAACAACCCGATTTCATCTGGATTATGAGCAATTGAATCCTCTTCGCCTGATTGCAAAGCGTATCGCTGTTCTGGATGTAAAAGACTTAGAGCTTATGAGGCTTCTATGCTGCCTGCCTATGCCGGTCCATGCTGCCTCCCTCTTTACAGCCAATCGACTGGATGCAGGCAATATTCTGCTTTCGGTGACCAGGCTTGCAGAGCTCGGCCTTATGCATGTTAGCCGCAATGACAGTCTTTTTATTTCGAGTGAAATTATTGGGCTGGTCCTGCATCAGCTGCCGGAGGACAAACTTGCGTCCTATTACCAAACAGCACTGAAATATCTATACAGGTATCGTCCATTCGCATTGCCTCAGTTGATCACGCTGTCATGTCAAGCAGGAGAATACAACGTCGAATACTATTTGCTTATCAAATATTACAGACAAATTCGCACGCTGCTCTCTTACAGCCAAAAGGCCGAAATCTTGGAGCGCATCAAATATTTATATGAAAAACTGGGAAGGCCTTACCTTGTTTTCCTGGATCGACTGCTAAGCCGCATGTATCATCTGCTCAACCAGTTCGCACAATCCGAACAGTTGGCTTTAACCGTCTATGAACGAACGGGAACCATATCAGACCGATTTAGTTGGTTATCTATTCGCATCATTCAAAATAATGTAGATGTTTATCAACTGCGCGAGGAGCTTTTCCCTTTCATTTTTGATGAGAAGCAGCTGCTTACGGATCGAGTACGGGCCGCATTTTTGCTCAATACGAGTAATCTTTGCTTTCCGCTGCAGGATGAAGAAATGCATACCTTGCATAAGTTCTATATCGAAGTAGCTTATCCCAAACGTCATTTGCTTGCCCTGCGGCATTTTGCGGAAATTACGAATTACTATACGATCAATATGTTGATCCATTTTCCCGAAATGGAAGAGTGGGCCTTATCGATTGCCGCAAAACTTGAACCGTTACTGGACTCCTCACCGCATACGGATTTGATGCTGCGTCTTTATGACGTTTATTCGTATCAAAGCAACAATAAAATCATCAATACGTATGTCTATCGTGGAATTGAAGGCGCCAAGCGCTCAGGATATACGATTAAAGAACAAGTTGGCCATCTGAATGCGATGGAACTCTCCTTGAACCAAGGCGATATCGCCAGTTATTTGTATCATAAAGAACGCGTTCTGCAAGTCGACAAGCTGCGCCGCAAGGATTTGGCCGAAAATTATTTGACCAATCAACTCTTATTCGCTCTGGAGTGGGAGGAATGGGCGTTATTCCACCAGTTGGAGACGAGCCTTATTGAGCAGCAAATTACCGATTGGGGCCAGTCCTTGCTGGCCGTTTATCAAGGCTACGCCGCCTTTCGTCAGCAGCTAACGGTTCACGTTCCCGACTTTCTTGAGAATGAAAATCATTCTATTTTCCTTGAAGCGCTGCATCAAACAGGATTAGGTAACACCTTGTGTGCTTGCCAGCTTTTTGAGCAGTTTATTGCTAAAAACAACGCTGGTCTTTACGCCGGCTGGGCTTATCGGGAAATGATTACTCTTCTGCTCAAACTGCATTCGGAAAGAGAACGAGTAGACCACTGGTTTGACCAATTTGAAACCTACTTGAAACAATACGCCTATGATGTCTTTTGGCCTGATTATTACAGGCTTTCAGCGGAGAGATCTATGGCCGAAGGCGACATTCAACCTGCCATGCTGTACTTAAGGCGCGCATTAAACGGCTATCAGATGATTCAAAAGGAAACGTGGCGCCCGTATCTGACAGCCTGCATGGAACAAGCGATTGCCCCCGCTTATGCGCCAGCGTCTCCGGCTATTTTACAGGATGATTATGTGCAGAAAATGATGGCCGACCGCGAACAATGGCTGCTTCTTTCCTTGGATTTGCAAATTATTATTGAATTAAGCGAGCAAATAACGGAAACGCTGGATCTGTCTACTACCATGCAAAGACTGACCAAGGCTTTATTCGACTATTTCCCGGTCATTCAACTTTCAATCACGTACAAGCTGCTGCATTATAAGCAAAAAGTTTTCGTCACCGCCTCGGGATTGCGTGATCATGACGAATTGATTGCCTACCAAACGCGAAGCGAAGATCACGGCGTGCTCGTCTTCACGCTGTTTCAGCGTGGCGATCAGGCGATCACCTTGCAAGTTCATGTCGATGGCATGACCAAAACGAAGCAGCAGCACATGGAGCACTTCCTGTCCTTCATCAAACCGCATATCATCAACGTACTTCTGCATCGCGAAATGGTCATTGATAACTTGACCGGTTTCTATCTGCGGGGTTATTTCATGGAGAAGCTGCGAGAAGAGTTTGAGCTTGCCAGCCGTTACCAGCTGGATCTCTCTGTCATCATGATCGATGTTGATAATTTCCGGAGAGTCAACGAATTCGGTCATCCCGAAGGGGACCGGGTGCTGCGGGAAATCGCCGATATTTTCCGGTTCAATTTAAGGAAAAGCGACATTGCCGGCCGATATGGCGGCGAGGAGCTTATTCTTATTTTACCGAAAACGGATGGCAAAGAAGCCCTCAAGATTGCCCATCAACTGCGTGGCGAAATTGAGAAAGAGTTCGCCTACGGGCGTCCATACACGATCACCGTTAGTGTCGGTGTTTCTTCCTTGGAGCTGTGCCAGCCTAGCTCTATCGAGCAGCTTATTGAGCAAGCGGATACCGCTGAAATTACGGCGAAGCGGACCGGGAAGAACAAGGTGATTGCGGCTTGGGATTTGTGAGCGGGTGGTGAGGCGGGGATGCGGGGATTGCTGTGCATGGCCTACGGTACCGCGCGGGTCGGTGCAGGACAGAGCGGCTTGGTACGATGAGCCTAACGGACTGAGATGCCGCTATTCGCCACTTTTGGGCTCAATTTAGCATCTAACGGACTCAGCTGCCGCTATTGGACTTGAAATGCCCATTTCCGCTCCAATTATTAGCGAATAACGTCCCTCCTGTCCGTTAGATCCCGAAAAACAGCCAAAATGCCCAAATAGTGGCCACTGTGTCCGTTAAAAAATGATCGACACTACCGATCATAAAAAAAGAGGCTCCTCAGATAAATCTGAGGAGCCTCTTCGAGCTAGCTATGATGCAGAAGGGCGAAGCCCTTCTTACATCATGCCGCCCATTCCGCCCATGCCGCCCATATCAGGCATGCCTGGTTTGTCTTTTTCTGGTTTATCAGCGATTACCGCTTCAGTTGTCAAGAACATAGCTGCTACGGAAGCTGCGTTTTGAAGTGCGGAACGCGTTACTTTCGCAGGGTCAACGATACCAGCTTCGAACATGTTTACCCATTGTCCGGATGCTGCGTTGTAGCCGATGCCTACTTTTTCGTTTTTCAAGCGCTCAACGATTACGGAGCCTTCTTGACCAGCGTTAGCTGCGATTGTGCGAACTGGCTCTTCCAGGGAGCGCAGGATGATGTTAACACCTGTTTGCTCATCACCGGAAGCTACTACTTTCGCTACTGCGTTGTATACGTTCACGAGAGCTGTACCACCACCGGAAACGATACCTTCTTCAACAGCTGCGCGAGTCGCGTTCAAAGCATCTTCGATGCGAAGTTTGCGCTCTTTCAGTTCTGTTTCAGTCGCTGCGCCAACTTTGATTACCGCTACACCGCCGGAAAGCTTAGCCAAACGCTCTTGCAGTTTTTCTTTATCGAAATCGGAAGTTGTTTCTTCCAGTTGGGAACGAATTTGTGTTACGCGTGCTGCGATGTCTTTTGCGTCGCCAGCACCGTCAACGATGATTGTGTTTTCTTTGGTTACGCGGATTTGACGCGCGCTACCCAATTGCTCAGGACGCGTGGATTTCAGATCCAAACCAAGCTCTTCTGTAATCACTTGGCCACCAGTCAAAGCAGCGATATCGCCAAGCATAGCTTTACGACGATCACCGAAACCAGGAGCTTTAACAGCTACGCAAGTGAATGTTCCACGAAGTCTGTTCACAACAAGCGTTGCTTGTGCTTCACCTTCAACATCTTCAGCGATGATCAGAAGTTGTTTACCGGATTGAACCACTTTTTCAAGAACAGGCAAGATTTCTTGGATGTTCGAGATTTTTTTGTCAGTGATCAGGATGTATGGGTTGTCAAGGACAGCTTCCATTTTATCCGTGTCAGTGATCATGTAAGGGGAAGTGTAGCCACGGTCGAATTGCATACCTTCTACAACTTCAAGCTCAGTCAAGAAACCTTTGGATTCTTCAACAGTGATAACGCCGTCTTTACCTACTTTTTCCATAGCTTCAGCGATAAGTTCGCCTACTTCTTCGTCAGCAGCAGAGATTGCCGCAACTTGTGCGATGGATTGTTTGCCTTCGATAGGCTTAGCGATGGATTGAAGCTCTTCCACAGCCGCTTTAACAGCTTTCTCGATACCTTTGCGGATAACCATTGGGTTAGCGCCTGCAGTAACGTTTTTCAGACCTTCACGGATCATAGCTTGAGCAAGAACCGTTGCTGTTGTTGTACCGTCACCGGCAACATCGTTTGTTTTGGTAGCAACTTCTTTAACAAGTTGAGCTCCCATGTTTTCGAAAGCATCTTCAAGCTCGATTTCTTTCGCGATCGTTACACCGTCATTCGTGATGAGCGGGCTACCGAATTTTTTCTCAAGTACAACGTTACGGCCTTTAGGACCTAGGGTTACTTTTACAGCGTTAGCCAAAGCATCTACCCCGCGAAGCATCGCGCGGCGTGCGTCTTCACTGAACTTAATATCTTTTGCCATGAATAGGAAACCTCCTCTTATTTAAACGATACATAGTAAGTAATAAAACGGAAAACCTAAGTAAAACGTAATGCCGATCTATATCCTGCTAAATTAGGCTAATACAGCGAGAATGTCGCTTTCGCGCAAGATCAACAGTTCGCGGCCTTCGTATTTCACTTCAGTTCCTGCGTATTTGGAGAAAATGATACGGTCGCCTTCGCTTACTTCAAGCGGAACACGAACGCCATCTTTCAACGCGCCTGCGCCTACGGCTACAACTTTACCTTCTTGTGGTTTTTCTTTCGCTGTATCTGGCAGCACGATACCACTTGCTGTAGTCTCCTCTTTCGCAACGGCTTCAATGATAACTCGATCACCTAACGGTCTGATCATGGAAAAATAGCCTCCTTTAGAAAATTGGTAATGGTGTGTTTCAAGGTTATTAGCACTCGAATGTGTTTAGTGCTAACAACAACTCTTATGATACTCATTCTGGGAGTAATTTGCAAGTCCTTTTACACATTTTTCGTACTTTCGAACACCCCCCTCATTCTACCCAAATGAAAAACAAATATTCCCTATCGCAAAGAAAAACAGCCTGCACAAAAGTGACAGACTGTTTTCTTATTTGGGACCGAATTCCCGTTCCCATTCTGCATCCTGCAGCAGCTGTTTACGGTAAATAAAACGCGACATAAATACGCTAAACTCATATAAAACGATAAGCGGCAGAGCTACGAGGATAGCCGAAATGGCATCCGGAGGCGTAATGACTGTAGCTAAAATAACGAGCAGCATGTAGGCATACCGTCTGAATTTATGTAACCGTTTCGGGTTAAGAAGCCTGATTTTCGTCAAAAACATCACCACAATCGGCATCTCAAACACAATGGCCAACGGAAGAAGGATGTTAAACATAAATGTGAAATATTGAGCTGCACCATACATCTCGGTAATGTCGAGACTTTTGCTAATGGAAGAAGTAAAGTAAAAAGCCATCGGAAAAACAACCCAGTACCCGAAAGACAGGCCAGCTAAAAAAAGCAGAAACGCATATGGAATATAAATAATCGAAGCTTTCTGCTCCGTCTCTCGCAGCCCAGGCTTAACAAACGCCCATATATGATACAGCGTAACCGGCAGGGCAATAAGGATACCCACGGCTAAGCCGAAATTCATATACAATCGCAAAGCGTCCCATGGAGAAAAAACATTCCAGCTAATCGAATCTGCCGGCGGAATATTTTTGAGGAATCGAATGATTGGCCTTGCGGAAATCAAACCCGCCACCATCCCGATGACCAAGACAAGCAATATCCACATGATCCGTTTACGCAGCTCACCAAGGTGCTCCACGAGTGACATTTCTTCGTTCGTTGACATATTTCACCAACCTGATCTAGTGAATCGAGCCTGTAAGACTGAACCACTTGTTATGCTAAAAAGAATAATGGACTAGTCCGGTAAGCGGCGCGAATGACTTGGTTGAACAGCTGCCGGTGCTGTAGTAGTTGGCGTAGATGGCGCACGTTGCGCGTCGGAATCCTCCGCCAAGTCAGTCATCTCAGGCCCGGGCGCGCTCGAGATAAACGCCACAGCTGCCTTTTCGGCAGGCGGCGCGGCTGCAGGCGCCGCTGACGGTGCATCAGCCTTATCCAAGGCTGGAGCGCTCGTCGCGAAAGCGACAACAGTTGGCGCTGGAGATGCAGGCGAGGCATCAGCCTCGTCCAAGGCCGAGCTACTCGCGAAAGCAACAACCGCAGCTGGCGCTTCCTCCTCGGCAGCTGCGCTAGCCTGCGGAGCTTGCTGAACCGCAGCTGGCGCAGGTGCAGGTGCCGCTTTCGGCTCATCATTCATGAGCTCGTACGCACCCTTCTTGAAATCCCTGAGCGTACGTCCCAGCACACGGCCAATCTCGGGCAGTTTGTTAGGTCCGAACAACACTAACGCAACGACCGCAATCAATAATAACTCGGTAAAACCGATATTTTGAAACATGTCTTTCATCTCCTAACACTGATAAAACCCGCCATACCCCATCTCCGTAATGTCGCTGCGCACAATCGTCTCGCCTGCGCAAATACGCGGCAGCAGCACATCAAAGGACGTATACGGGTCATGCATCACGCAACCCGGCAAGCCCATGATCGGCACATTCCCCAGATAGGCGATCATCAGCATCGAGCCCGGCAGCATCGGCGTGCCGTAGCTGACCACGCGGGCGCCGGCTTGCTTGATCGCGCCCGGCGTGCGGTCGTCCGGGTCCACGGACATGCCGCCCGTGACCAAAACCAGATCCACGTTCTGCGCAAGCAGCGCGTGGATCTCACCAACAATCGCTTCGCTATCGTCGAGCGCGAAGCGTTGGTCTACCACCTCGGAGCCTAGCTGCGCGACCTTCTCCTTCACCACCGGGCCGAATTTATCCTGAATTCGGCCCTTGAACACCTCGCTGCCCGTCGTCACGACGCCAACGCGCAGCTTGCGAAACGGCTTCACCTCCAGCAAGGTGAAGCCCTCCGCACGGCGAGCGGCGGCAATCCGCTCGACCTCCACGACCTTCGCTTCGTCCACAATCAGCGGGATCACCCGCGTGCCGACCAGCGAAGCGCCTGCTTCCACGACCACGCCGCTGCGGATGGTCGACATCACCACCTCGTCGATCGCGTTCACGCTGTCGACGAAAGCTTTATCGATTCGGACTAAGCCGCGAATCGGCGATTTCACGTTCACTTTGCCTTCATGCGGCTCCGTGAGAATGAGCTCGTCGCCCGCTATCGCTCTCGCCATCCGCTGCGCGGCTTCATCCTCATGCAGGTAGCCCGGCTGCAGCTCCATCGCATAAATATGCTCTTTGCCAATGCTGAGCAGTGCAGGAATATCGGCCTCCGTCACTTGGTGGCCTTTGCGGAACAGACGGCCTTTGAACTCGCCCGGCAAAATCTGCGTCAGATCATGCGGCAGGATCATCCCAACGGCATCCTCCACCTTCACTTCTCGCAGCATGGACTCCTGTCTGCTCATCCGTGGTCACCTTCTTTGCCTGTCAAAATCCCAAGCGCATGCGGCAGTTGATCGATGATTGCCATCAGATTCTCCTGCACGCCTTTGGGACTGCCTGGCAAATTAATAATCAACGTACGGCCGCGAATGCCCGATACCGCTCTGGATAACATCGCTTTCCTCGTCTTCTGCATGGAAATCATCCGCATAGCTTCGGCAAAACCCGGAGCAACCCGGTCAATAACATTCAGCGTTGCTTCCGGCGTCACATCGCGAGGCGCCAGCCCCGTCCCGCCTGTCGTCAAAATCAAATCAGCCTGATAATAGTCCGTCATTTCTATTAATGAAGCCATAATTTCATCCATCTCGTCCGGTACAACACGGTACTCGATGATCTCGCCTTGAATCTCTTCTTCAATGAGCTCGCGGATTACCTGAGCGCTGGTGTCTTCTCGTTCTCCTCGGTAACCGCGGTCACTGGCTGTCAAAATCGCAACTTTCCAGTGCATCCTTCGTCACCTCTCCCTTGTTAACTGAATGAGATAACCCCTACTACGGAATGATCGTCGACTTCATCTATGCGCAAACCCCAGTGGTCTAAGTCGCGTCTCAATCAACTATCTTGTCTGTGAAAATCCCCATTTTTACCGCCTGTTTTCGTGACTAGCATCGTGGAGCTGATGATCATGTCTTTCTCTGCGGC
Source organism: Paenibacillus chondroitinus NBRC 15376 (assembly GCF_004000765.1). Taxonomy (GTDB): domain Bacteria; phylum Bacillota; class Bacilli; order Paenibacillales; family NBRC-103111; genus Paenibacillus_E; species Paenibacillus_E chondroitinus. Next base: position 67,024 of record NZ_BILW01000035.1, read on the forward strand.
TTTGCACATGTCATAGACGGTTAACGCAGCTGCGGATACGGCTGTTAAAGCCTCCATCTCCACGCCTGTCGGTCCCGTCGTCCGAACAGTTGCTTCTATGTAGAGTTCGTTGCTGCCATTATCGGCAAATTGAATGTCTATGCCCGATAAAGCGATCGGGTGGCACATAGGAATCCAATCTGACGTTTTTTTCGCGGCCATGATGCCAGCCACCTGTGCGACAGCGAGGACGTCGCCTTTTTTCATTTTACCCTGCTTAATTAAGGAGAGTGTCTCGCTTTTCATAAGCAAAGTCGAACGGGCCGTCGCTGTTCGCTTCGTCTCCGGTTTGTCCGAAATGTCAACCATGCGAGCTCGTCCCTGTTCGTTAAAATGGGTTAATGGAGAGGAATCGGGCAAATCACTTACCTCCCTTTTAAGTTTCTGTTTTGAAAACCATTTTGCTTTCGGTGACAATGCCATCCACCCGGAAATCGTGCCAGGAGGAGGGAACTGCAGGAATCAACTGCTTATCAAAAGCAGCAGCAACCGCAAAAGGTCTCTTCAGACCCCGCGCAGCAAATAGCTGCATGAACCTGTCATAGAAACCGCCGCCATAGCCCAGCCTTCCGAAATCCATGTCAAAGGCAAGCCCTGGCACCAGGATCATCGAAATGGTGGATAAATCTTGCTCGATCGGCACATTGCTATGAGGCTCTCTAATGCCCCAGGCGCCGCTCTCCAGATCGTCGTAGGCGTGTATGATATGCAAATTCATTGTTTTCGTATCTGCTACAACCTTCGGCACAAGCACACGAATTCCCTGCTGCCAACACCATTCCATTAGTGGAGCAACATCCAGCTCCGACCGGAATGGCATATAAGTCATTATTGTAGGGGGAACGGACGCCTCCTGCTGCTGAGCACCAAGAAGTCTATCTGAACAAAGCTTCGTCATTCGCTCATGAATGCGCTGCTGCTTCTCTTCCCGTTCTTCCGCTGTAATGGATGAGCGTAGTTCTTCCATATCCTTACGTAGTTCAATTTTCCGTTCACGAATGTTCATACTGGCTCAGCCCTTCCTAACAAGGAGTGGTTTCCCCCATTTTAACATAAACAAAGAAAAAAACTATACTCGTGCTGCAGACCCCATTATAAACCGCGCTATAACAGGAAAATGGTCCGAAAATATCGTCGGAACCGTCCAAGCGGAACCGCTATTTTTCACATTTGCAAAAACATAATCGATCCTTTGACCATCTTCAAAAGTGCCTTGAGAAGCTTTGCTTATTGGGACGTCCATGAGCGACATCCTGTTCATTTTGACTGGAAAGGCATCCTCTTCCATATTAAAATCACCGGCAACCACAAGCGGGCCTTGTTGATCGGCCAAAAGCTCCAATATGCGCGTAAGCTGCAGCCGCCGATCCTCCTCGGAAAGTCCCAAATGGGTCGTGGCAACATGGACCGGCTCGGAGCCAACCTGTATCGTCGTCATTAGCAGGCTCCTCGTTTCCAGATTTCCGGGCAGAAGCGCCCAACTGCTGTCGACAATCGGATAGCGACTCAAAAGGGCCGTGCCATATTGACCTACCTTATAGGTTAGACTAGGACTATAAACCATATGCATGCCGAGCATTTCGGAAAGCTCACGGGCCTGGTCCACGAATCCGCTGCGCAGGCGGTAACGGTCTACTTCTTGAAGAGCGATAATATCAGCATTTCCATGCCGCAAAAGATCGGCAATCCGAATGATATCTACTTTACCATCCATGCCTTCTCCGTGGTGCATATTAAAAGACATAACTGTGAAGGAAGCAGGCGCTTCGGTACTAGCGGCAGGCATAACGGGAATATTGGATAATAAGCCTTTATCCCAGCCCTGGATTGGCGACCCAAGCACAACAACAAGCAGCGCAATTAAAACTATACATCTGGCAAGCCGCAAAGACACGTACGCCATCCCCTATCTCCTTCAGGCTCTATGCAAAATTAAGCATACGACGTACTCACGCATGGTGTATACTAGTGAATTGATGGGATTATAGGCAGTTCGGTTCACGCCTTGCACAGGTTCTTTCATTAATAAGCAGGAGGCAGCAGAAGATGTTATTACAGGTTTCTAACATTTCCAAAAGCTACGGGGTACGTTCTGTACTCTCCAATATAACGCTTCAAATCGAGGACAAGGAACGTATCGGTCTAGTCGGCGTCAACGGTGCCGGGAAGTCAACCTTGCTCCAGATTATTGCCGGCGAGATGTCTTATGACAGCGGCGACCTTTTCAAAGCGAAAGAAACGAAAATCGGCTATTTAAAACAAAACAGCGGTCTGCAAACGGACAAGTCCATTTGGAACGAACTGCTCAGCGTTTTTAGCTCCTTGCTGGAAACAGAGAGAGAGCTGCGCGAGCTCGAAGCCCAGATGGCTGACCCCTCCCTCATTGAGGATGAGAAAAAGTACGAAACAACGATGAATCGTTACGCGGGGCGCTCCGAGTATTTTCGCGAGCAAGGCGGGTACGAGATTGAAGCCAAAATCCGTGGGATCCTTCATGGGATGGGCTTCGGCCAGTTTTCTCCTGACACACTGGTTCAAACGCTAAGCGGCGGCCAGAAAACAAGACTGGCATTGGCGAAAATGCTGCTCGAAGAGCCCGATCTGCTCATGCTCGATGAGCCTACGAACCATTTGGACATCCAAACGCTGACTTGGCTGGAAGGCTACCTGCGGGGTTATCCGGGTGCGATTCTGGTCGTATCCCATGACCGCTTTTTCCTGGATGCTTTAGCCACGTCTATTTATGAAATTGAACGCCATGCTTCCAAGCGGTATACGGGCAACTATTCCCGTTTTATCGAGATCAAAGAAGCCAATTATGAAATTGAAATGAAGCAATTCGAAAAGCAGCAGGAAGAGATTGCGAAGCTGGAGGATTTTGTACAGCGCAACATCGTGCGTGCTTCTACGACCAAAAGAGCGCAAAGCCGCCGCAAGCAGCTCGAGAAAATGGATCGTCTGGATAAGCCTTTGGGCGATTTGAAGCGCGCTTCGTTTTCTTTTGAAATCGAGCAGACATCCGGTAAAGAAGTCCTTCAGGTCGATCGTTTGGCGCTTTCCTATGACGGGAAAAACCGTCTCCTAGACGGTGTCTCCTTCCAGCTGCGCCGCTCGGAAACGGCCGCCCTTATCGGCCCCAACGGGGTCGGGAAATCGACGCTGCTCAAGACATTAATCGGTCAGCACAAGCAAGATGCCGGCACCTTCAAGTGGGGAACAGGCGTCACAATTGGCTATTACGATCAAGAGCAAACGGGTTTAACCCCCTCCAACAGCGTGCTCGAGGAAGTGTGGAACACCTACCCGCATCTGGAGGAAGCCCGGATTCGCACCGTGCTTGGGAACTTCTTGTTTAGCGGAGAAGAAGTATTCAAGAAAGTCTCTTCCTTAAGCGGCGGCGAAAAAGCCCGTGTCGCTTTGGCCAAACTCATGCTGCAAAAAGCGAATGTGCTCATCCTCGATGAGCCTACCAACCATTTGGATCTATACAGTAAAGAAGTGCTGGAATCTGCGTTGATGGATTATGAGGGAACCCTCCTTTTCATCTCCCATGACCGCTACTTCTTGAATAAAATGGCTGAGAGCATGCTCGATTTGCAAAAAGACGGGCTCACCGCTTATCTTGGCAATTACGACGATTATTTGGAGAAAAAAGCGGAGCTTGCCGAAATGGAAGCAAAGCGATTAGCCAAAGAAGCGGAGAAAAAATCCGCTAGCAGCGTAGGTAAAAATGAACCCGCCGTCAGCAGCGGCGGGTATGAAGCGGACAAAGTGGCTAAGCGCGAGGAACGCAGCCGCCAGCGTAAGCTGGAGCAGCTTGAGCTCGACATCGCACGTTTGGAGGACGAAGTCTCCGCCTTGGAGGCGGAGCTTGCCGATCCGGACGTGTACAACAACTACGTCCTCGTTCAGGAGAAGACGGCCGAGGTCGACAAGCGGAAGAGCGCGCTTGCGGCTTGTTATGAAGAGTGGGAAACTTTGCTCGCTTAATTGCTTGCGGGATGACGGACTTGCTTGTAGAGGAAGATCAGTCTCATACATCTTATCTCAGAGATCTGAGAAAGACATAAAGGCCCTCTCACGCTCTGCTTCCGCTAGGAAGCTGCGTGAGAGGGCCTTTTTGGACTGCTCTCGCTCTGCTTCTGCTAGGAAGCTGCGTGAAAGGGCCTTTTT
>NZ_BILW01000036.1 GCF_004000765.1 Paenibacillus chondroitinus NBRC 15376
ATATCTAACGGACTCTGTTGCCGCGTAGTATTTGTCGACTCTGTCCGCAAGCAATACGTGCGGTACCTTTTGTGCCCACTATGCACAATCAAAAAGTCACGCTCTACTAAATCATGAAGGAGCCGCCGCGCATGGCGATCGGTGACTCGTAAATGGTCTGCTAATTCCATTGCTGTAAACGGGCGCAAAAGGCGACGAGAAAAGCGGACAACTTCTGCTTCAAGAAATGTTAACTCAGACGCCACCTCTGTCGAGAGAAAAATACCAATGAAGGAAAGGACGAGTTGTCGACACCGCCAAGGTTCATCTTTGATAGAAAGGTACGCGACAGGCAGAAATATCCAACGATCAAGCGCCATCAAACTATGCCGCCAACATAAATCCTTGAATCGATTGACATCCAGATCTCTGGCATGAGAACCATAACCTTGAATTTCAATAGCGCCCTTCATGCCGCCTGGCCTGTAAGCCAGATCCACATAGCGATAGCCACTGTTAAAATCACGCACCTCCCATTCAGGATAAAGGTGGTCAAAATTCCCCACGGTCGGATACCAAATGTTTCGGAGAAATTCCACCGTCCCATGACCTAGCCCATTTTCAAGCAATCCACACCTTCTCTGATTAGTTTCCTGTTTGATATTCATTTGCAGCCATTCCTCATATTTCTGATCAAAGCTTTGCACACGGTCCCACTCCTTTTTTGGACAAAATAAACACAAAAAGCCGCCCCGATACAATGTATCGAAGCGGCGTGTTCTTCACGACCGAATATAGTAAGTGTAACGTGAAATAAAGAGACTGTCCATCTGATCATTTCTGACCTTTCCAGACAGTCTCTTCCAACTTTTTTAATTAAGGGATGTGGATAACGGAGATTCTATCTACTGGGAAAAAGAATACAGTATTATTACTTGCAAGAACAACGTTACCATTTTCAATACCTAGGAATCTACCTGTGTGGTTCGGAGTAGTACCTGCATGGATTGTGATGACTGTACCAAGGCTGATGCGAGACAATGTAGCATATACGGAGCAACTCATCGTTTTCTCCTCCTTTCAATCTTTATAGTACATAGTATTCTAGTGACCTTTTTTGGTATAGACGAATGATGGAAGATATTCGTATATTTCGTATTTTTGTAGATTATGCGTTTCTATTCTTTCATTATTGGTTTGGATGAGACGAGCCTGCGCAAACCAAAAAAGCCTTCCTCTCACAACACTCGTTGAGAGAGAAAGGCACTGGGTCAAGCCTATTATGCTGTTGACTCTTCTTCTTCTGACGCATTCGCTGCTTCTGTGCCTTCGAGGAAAAATTGTACGAGTTTCACATGCTTTTTCAATGATTTTTCGTGAATCAGGTTGATTTTGCCATTATCCAATGCGCCGAAGACATAAATCAATTCCTCATTCTCATGGGACCAATCAAATCCTTCTAGAATTTGCAAGCAATCTGTCCATTCCTCGTTATATTGCCCGTTCGGGAATAAGAAACGGTTTGAATAGAGCGCGATGCTCTCTTGGATCACCCGATTTGCTGATGTATATTGCGCAAGACCCGGTTGCTCCGGCATCATCGGCAATAACGTATTGAAGAACTGGTGCAGGATCTCCACATACGTCGAAGGATCATGGCGGATCTTGCGTTGTAGCTCATAAGACGGCTGCATTCTGCCCGAAAACAACATGGTTGCTGTCGCATATAACCAGCTGAAGCATGTGAAATTACGGTTAAACGACGTCAAATTGCTGCGTCGCTCTACGCCAACAGCTTTGAGATATACGTTATGATCAACAACCTGCTGAATAACGAGATTAAGCGGATCAATGGAATCGAAAGAGTGACCGAGCTCTTTGCTCACCAGCTGGACTTTGGAGTTGATGTCGCCAAATAGCTGCTGCTCTTCTTCCTCCGTTAAGCCAATGTAGATTTGCACGGCAAGCTGTGTCTCCATCAAATCAAGGCGTCTGCTCTCAAGTTGATTGATCGTGCCTTCCGTTTCTTCCACTTCTTGCTTAATATCAGCATCTTCAGGCATCTTACGCTGTTTAATTTTCAGAAGCACCAGCTTCTTCTCGTAGCGTCGAACTTCCTTCTGCATTTGCTCATTCACATAACCAAGCGCCAGGATCCGATGCTGGCCGTCCAAAATAGAAAGCTTCGAACCATGCTTCAGCAAAAATTCTTTCTCACCTTTGGACAGTTGATTCACTTCACGCAGTGAAAGCGTAACCGGGCCGAAAAAGACATGATCCAGTTCGCGTTCTTGCAGATACGTGGAGATTTTACGTCTTTGCATATTACTTAGCTTCCGCTGTACCATAGGGTCGATCATCGTATAATTGAGCAAATCCTGAACGCGCAAGGCTACGGTTGAAAGCCCGAATTTCTCGCAAAACGGATGAATTGTCATTTTGAGGCGTAATCCTTCCATTAGCTCACATCCTCCTTATCGCTGATTAGGAAAGCATTCTGCTCTGTATAGAAATTTTTGATGAAATTATAAGCTTTCATGATCCGGGTACGTCTAGGTAAACGATCCTTCTCGTCTCCCGCGTAGATCCCGTTCCAATTCACATGAGGAAGTATTTTCAAAGCATGCTCAAGCGCATAACGATTGAATTTGCCTGTTTTCGTAGCTTCTTCATGGATGAACAAAGCAAGCGCAATTTGGATATTTTCCGTCCAAACGATTTCACCTTTGGCCGGCGCATCCAAATAATTCAGCAAGCCGTTAAAGTAGGTACCCGCTAAAGAGACCAGATCTTGAAGATCTTTGTCCTCATATTGGTAACCGTTATTCCGAGCCGCCGATTTCATTCTGCCTTCGAACAAGGCAACCAAAATTTCAATCAGCAAGTGATACGAGAACAAATACTCAGGCGATTTGCCGCGTTCAGAGAACATGTCAACGGTCAGCTTTTGCATAGCTGGGGCTTTGGAAGCAAGCTCCGTTGCAGCAACATGGTAAAATCTGCGTTGATCCCGAAGCACAGCCAAGTTGCCGCCAAGCTTGCGAGGAAGTTTGTTGATGTCGGAGAACAATTGGCGTTCTTGACGGGCGTTAATGTCCAAATAGGTCATTGTGGAAATCGGGAACGCATACAAACGGCGAAGCTTCTCTGTGATCTCTTCCATCTTTTCGTATTCCCGACGGTCTTTGGCGCGTGCCATCTGGCTTTGCAACGTTTCCATAATGCGTTGGAAAGCTGCCAGCCTATGCTGGCCATCGACCACATACAACTTCTCAATCGGTTGCAAACGAAGCGCTTGTTGTTCATCGTCATATTGACCCGCGCCTCTTGCTGAGAAAATAATGCCCGGGAAATAGATCGGTTGGCGATTTTCCAAGTACAGATTAACATAATCAATTAATTTAGAAAGATTGCGCGGAATAATCGCACGCTGAACTTCTAAATCAACTTCATAGAGTGAAAATAATTTGCTCATAGGTAATGTTGCTGCAATTGTCGCTTGCCCAAACGTCTGTCCCAAGACTCCAGGAATTTCTACATACGATGAAGGCTTCTGCTCAGCTAAGAGCTCTGATAATGAGGAAATGGCGTCCATATGCTTACCCCTTTCAACTATTAAGGTTTAATCTTCTTGTGCAAAAAAATCATATATCTCTCATTCTCCTATTTTTACCAAAACCTCTAATTTTCATTCTACGGTTCGAAGCCAATCGCCTATGCGTCTTGCCGCCTCAAGTAATCTGGCTTCATCCTGCACCAAAGCAATTCGTACAAAGCCTTCTCCTTCTGCTCCGAAAGCGTCTCCAGGTATAACAACGACACCGGCACGGAACAGCATTTCCCGGGAAATTTGTCGAGATGTCCATCCTTTTGGAATGGGTGCCCAGATAAACATGGTTGCCTTGGGTGGCGGTATCCTCCAACCGGCATCTGCTAAAGCCGAAATAAACACATTTCGCCTTCTTTCATAAACGCCGGCAACGGAATGATCGTGTTCCATATCTTCTTCTAATGCTGCAATTCCGGCCGCTTGGATGGCTCCGAATACGCCATAATCGATATTCGATTTGAGCGTTCGCAGCGCTTTTACCGCAGCCGCATTTCCAGTTAGGAACGCGATCCGACAACCTGCCATATTAAAGCTTTTGGACAGTGAATGAAACTCGACAGCAACCTCCTTAGCGCCCTCGATCTCTAAAATGCTGATCGGTTTAAAGCCGTCAAAAGCCATTTCAGAGTAGGCTAGATCGTGTACGACAAGCAATTCATGCTTTTTGGCATAAGCTATCAAATGCTCAAAAAAAGCACGATCTGCAACAGCAGACAACGGATTGCTCGGATAGTTTAACAGGATGAATTTCGCTTTGGCAGCCACGTCTACTGGGATGTCATCTAATTGGGGCAAAAAATCATTTGCAGCGCGCAGGGGAAGCAAGTAAGGCTCAACTCCCGCTAGCACGAGACTTGCCGAATATATGGGGTAACCTGGATCGGGAACAATAGCAATGTCCCCAGGATCACAGAGTGAAAGCGCCAAATGAGCAAGACCATCTTGAGAACCCATTAACGTCAAAATTTCATTATCGGGATTAAGCTCTACACCGAATCGGAACTGGTACCATCTGGCTACCGCTTCACGAAAAGCCAAACTTCCTTCCGATGTTGGATATCCATAGTGTGCCGGGTTGCGCACGGCCTCTGTAATGGCTTCAATAATGCGTTCAGACGGCGGTAGGTCAGGACTTCCTATACCTAAATCTATGACGTCTACCCCTTGGTTCATAACCTCTCTCTTCCAATCCGCCACTTCCGAAAAAATAGCCGATCCTAGCTGGCTAAGCCGTTTTGATCCCATAAATGTCATGATAGTTTTCCTCGTTATGTTGTATTAAACAGTCAATCCATAATTCCTGCTTGATGAACCAGTCTGATCATATAAAGTAAAAATAAAATGAGCCCGAAATAAGCTGCTCCGAATTTCCAACGGGTTTTGGCCGGAACCTCATAGTATCGCTCCTGATTGCCCAAAGGTGTAAAATCGACCTGTACCTGCAGACCTAGATAAAATCCGCTTTCTTTCTGCAAACGGTCTACTTTGACAAGCTGTACTCTTCGAATCAAGGCTTGCTGAGGCAAGTAGGCTTGTCCTTCAAAACCGATTCCTTGCCAGTACATAACAATCGTTTGCCTGCCGTCACCTACGCCCTGTAAATCCGAATATGTTGTAAAATCCAAATCGCGGGTGTGATTCTCGCCTGGGATCATATACCCTTGTTGAAGTAAATGGTTGGCAGCAAATTCAAAACGGGTAGCAACGGAAACTAACTGCTCTTTATGTCTGTATTTCACGTATTTCTTATACAAATCCCAGGCAAACATCGCCCAGATCGCAAAGAAAATAAGCTGATTAACATAATGGTCCAGATAAAAAATAAAGACTAAACCGCCAATTAAACCGACAATCCATAACCAACGGGTGACAGCCGTTGCAATTCGACCGCCATCCAATGGATGAATCGGCAATAAATTAATTAAATTCAGGTAAAACGCAGCATAAGCGACCGAAACAATAACAGGGGAATCCACATACATGCCTAGTGCAAATGCAGCAACGCCGCCTACCGTCCCGAGAATAGGCCCTCCGATACCGATAAAAGCTTCTGTTGCTGCATCAGACGGATTTTTTTTCATTGTTATCAATGCGCCTAGAAAAGGGATAAAAACAGGCGCCGAGACAGGAAGCCCTTTTAACTTTGCCGCTAAAACATGACCAAGTTCATGAATCAGAATCATGACTACTATGCCAATAGCAAAAGGAAGCGGTGCGAGATAAGCGTATGCCCAAATCGTAATAAACATCGAAATGACGGCCCCGCCGACCTTGCCGAATTTCAAGGCTGCCAAAAGCAGCTTTCCTTGCGATAGCAAAACCGCGAGGAAACCGCCTATGGCTAGCGGTGATTTTTTGCGTGGTGGTTTCTGTTTCTCATCCAACCTCACCTCACCCCCTTGCCCATGCTTCCTCAAATTCAGCTTCTTTAAAGCCAACCGTGACTTTCGCACCATCTGTTACAATAGGACGTTTGATCAGTCTGCCGTTTGAAGCTAACAGTTCCAACATTTGCTCATTCGTCATGCCCGGGAGCTTATCTTTCAAATTCATTTCTTTGTACACTTCACCAGAGGTGTTAAAAAACTTCTTGATGCCAAGCCCGCTGTCGCTTAACAGCTTGGCCAACTCGCCAGCAGAAGGCGGCGTCTCGAATAACGGAACGTTCTCCGTGATTTCGACGTCATGCGCTTTTAGCCATTTCAGGGCTGCTCGGCATGTGCCGCATTTATCATAGCTAAATACTTTTACTCTCATGATGTAAGGACTCCTTTATGTATGTGGGAAGCTAATTCATAATTACTTAAAATTTTGGGCTAATTTAATTCGAAAGTCAAGTTATTCCAAACAAAAACCATCCTAAAATTTGGATGGTTTTTGTAAAACTAGTTATTTTTTTGTAGCCACGCTTGTAAACCGGCTAAATCTGCAGGAAGCGGAGCGTTAAATTCTGCCCATTCCCTTGTCCCAGGATGAACAAAGCCGAGCCTGAAAGCATGCAGCGCCTGCCGATTCAGCCGCTTGCCAGCCTCTTCAGCCGCCGGACTCGTCTCAAACTCGGGCAATGTGTACATTTTATCCCCGATTAGCGGGTGACCTAAATGCCGCATATGTACGCGAATTTGGTGCGTTCTCCCGGTCTCGAGCCAAATACGAACTAAAGCAGCCTGAGCATATTGCTCCACGACTTCATAATGGGTGACAGCCGAATAACCCTCCGGAGTGACGATACGGACATGCGGTTGTTCCGGATCGCGGTCGATAGGCTCGTTAATCGTGCCTTTCGTTTCCTCAAAACGTCCCCAAACAAAGGTCAAGTATTCCTTTTTCACCTGATGCTGTATCATCTGCTCGGATATTTGCTGGTGCACATATGGCGTCTTGGCGATTGCCAATACACCGGATGTTTCTTGATCCAGCCGATGCACAGGGCGGAAACGGCATATGATGCCAGCCTGCTGCCAGTGATACACGACACCGTTAGCGATCGTATTCACGTAGTGTCCATGTGTGGGATGCACGATAATTCCGGCGTCTTTGGCCAAGATCAGCAGATGCTCATCTTCATGAAGAATATGCAGAGGAAGGTCTTGCGGCAAAATATCCTCGGACGTTTCCTCCTCCATACGGATCTCTACACGGTCTCCTGCTTTCACCTTGATATTAATGTACTGCCTGACGCCATTCACAGTAATGCCTTGTTCCGTCAATTTAATGCGGGACAGCAGCTTGCGCGAGACCATCAATCTTTTTTGCAGCACCGTCTTCAGTATAAAACCTTCTTCCTCAGGCGGCACCATATATACTAGCGGTTCATAATAGCTCATGATTTACGTCTAAACACCTCGGCGCTGCGTACATACTCCACATCTGCAATCCCCTCGCGGTGATTCGCTGTGCGGGCAATCGTAAAGAACAAATCGGACAGCCGGTTCAAGTATCTGCGTACTTCCGGATTAATTTCCTGTGTGCGTGCGAGGGTGACAACCCTGCGTTCCGCTCTGCGGCAAACCGTGCGGCATACATGCAGCGTAGAGGATACGCTTCCACCGCCAGGTAAGATAAAGCGTGTAATATCCGGCGTTTCCGCATCGTATTTATCGATCCACGCCTCTAGCGCATCCACCATTGCTGCAGTAACTTTGTATGGACGCAGTTCCTGCTTTAAGAGCGCAAGATCCGACCCGCAGTCGAACAGCTCATGCTGCACCTGGAGCAAATCCGGCAGGAGATCCGGATATTTGGCCGGGTCCATAAAGCTCATGGCCTGGCCCACATAACAATTCAATTCATCCGTCGTGCCGTATGCTTCAACACGAGCATCGTCTTTATCCACACGACCGCCAATTACGCCTGTCTGTCCGGCATCCCCGGTGCGAGTATAAATTTTCATTCTATGACGTCCTCCCTTTGACAAGGCTGTGATACCTTCATCATCTCATAAACGCGCTGCATATCCAAGTGACTTCTAACATGGTCAGCCAGCCTATTGAACGCGGCCTCTCTGCGTTCTTTGAAGCGCAAGCCCCCGTCAACAGGCGTGAGCCCTTTCATTTTCCGAATCCGGTTTAACCATGCTCTCCGAAAATCATCATTATGCAAAATGCCGTGCACATAAGTCCCCCAAACACGTCCCTGTTCCACAGCTGCTCCGTCTCCGTGCAACACATGATCCGAGGCAATCGCCTCATCATTGATATACGCTCTAATTTGAAAAGGCATGACGACATCTTCCAAAAACCTCGTACGCCCCATATGGATTTCGTACCCGTCAATTTCAAACATCCGGCCGGCATCAGCATCATCTGCAAAAAGCGAAGAACTACCCTGCACTTGAACCGTACGTTTGTCCGGAGTAAACACGGTCTCTGTCGGCAAAAGCCCCATTCCCTCAAGCTCAGGATGATCGGATTCATGGCCTTGCGGATCAAGCAGCCTAACGCCAAGCATCTGATAACCCGCACAAATGCCGGTAACCCATCCATTCTCGGACAACGCAAAAGCTTTGATACGCGCTGCCAAGCCGGACTCGTTCAAGTGCCGCAGATCATCCATCGTATTTTTACTTCCCGGAATCAAGACAACGTCAGGATCCCCCCAATCGGAGAGATGGGTAATGTATCTGAAATGAACATCTTTTTCTTCCTGCAGCGGATCAAAATCCGTAAAATTAGATAAACGAGGCAAGCGAATCACAGCAACATCCAGCTGATCCTTTGCTTTCTCAGGCGCGCTTTGAGCCCTCTTCTGCATACGTTTGGAATCCAGAGAAGCGGAATCTTCATCCTCAATGCCAAGCTGCGGCAAATAGGGGATCACGCCTAACACAGGTTTCCCTGTCTTTTCCTCCAACCAATCCAATCCCGGTTTCAGCAGGCTGACATCTCCACGGAACTTATTAATGATAAAACCTTTAACACGATCTCGTTCTTCCGGCGTCAAAATTTCCAACGTCCCAACAATCGATGCAAAGACACCACCACGATCAATATCGGCGACGAGAAGCACCGGCGCATCCGCCCATCCGGCCAAACGCATGTTAACGATGTCGCGATCTTTCAGGTTAACTTCGGCGGGGCTTCCCGCACCCTCAAGCACCACAATCTCATATTCACTGCGCAGCCGGCCTAAGGCATCTTTGACAATCGCTTCCGCCTTCGGCAGGTACGACTCGCGATAGGTCCTTGCATCTAAATCCGAGTATGGCTTGCCGTGCACAATCACCTGAGCGACCATATCCTGCTTCGGCTTAAGTAAAATTGGATTCATATCCGTTGTAGCTAAAATGCGGCAGGCATCAGCCTGTACGCCTTGAGCCCGTCCAATCTCTTTCCCGTCAAAAGTCACGTAGGAATTAAGCGACATATTTTGTGATTTAAAAGGGGCTGTCTGCCAGCCATCCTGAACGAGAATACGGCATAACGCCGCCGTAAGAATGCTTTTGCCAACATCCGAAGCAGTGCCTTGAATCATTAACGTTGCGGCTTTAGCCATGCGTTCGACCTCGATTCTGAGCCAAAGCTGCCACTGTCTGCCGAAGCCCTTCAATTAACCGCTCATTGTCTTCGCGAAGTCGAATCGCGACTCGACAATATTCTTCGTTCAAGCCTTCAAACAGCGATGCGTCTCTAATCAAAATCCCCATTTGTCCCATATGTTTTTGTGCCTGTTTTACCGTTAAGCCTAATGCTGGAGGAAAAGAAAACAATACAAAGTTCACATCCGTAGGCACTACATCTAAGCCCAATTGCTGCAGCTGCTCAGAGAGCCACGCTTTCTCATCCTGCAGCCAATGACGGCTCGCCAGCTCAAACTCCTCATCCTCAAGGACAGCCGTACCGATGCGCTGAGCCAAATAATTAACGCTCCACTGCACTTGCTGCTGCCTAATTTCCCGAATCAAGTCCGGGTGCGCCACCATAAACCCTAGCCGAATGCCTGGAATCGAATAAAATTTCGTCATCGAACGAATAACAATGAGCTTCCGGCTCGTTGAAGCCAGCTTAAGCAACGAGTGCTCCTGCTCATTGGGCACAAAATCCATGAACGCCTCATCGAGCACGCAGCTGCGACCACTCACTAGAAGGCTATCTACAACGTGTCGAGGAAGCAGCCGGCCTGTCGGATTGTTCGGGTGGCCCAGGAAAAAGAGATCCACAGCCGATATTGCGGCTTCCACATCCTGCTGTTGCAGCTCAAACTGATGGGATGATCGCAGCGGGATATTGTAAATCCTGCCGCCTGTTTTGTGAATCGCTTCCTCATATTCGCTGAATGACGGCCTTGCAAGGCCCGTCACGGATGGCTTCAATACCCTTGCTGTCAAATCGATCAGCTCTGCCGCCCCATTGCCGACCAAGATGCTCTCCATCTCAATTTCATATTTCTGAGCGAGCTTACGGCGCAATTCACGGACCGCAGGATCTGGATACTTCACGACATCCCTCCAGGCATCCATCCATATCCCTTTCATAGCGGGAGGCGGTCCCAACGGATTCATATTTGAGCTAAAATCAAGAAATTCATCTCTCGACAAGCCGAACGCTTCTTCAGCAGTCCAGAGATCGCCTCCGTGTCCGTAGCGTTCTAACATGAATTCCACTCCTTTCTTTATGGTGTTGCACAAATAACGACGCCAAGCAGGAGAATCGCTTCAAGCAGCTCGTTCATAGCACCATAGGTATCTCCGGTCAGCCCCCCTAATTTACGGCTGATGTAAGTAGCAATCAGCCATCCTGCCAAGCATGTGGCAGAGGCAAAATAGAGAGGGACAGGCCAAACGGCTGCATCCGAAACGGTATCACCAAAACTAACAAAAAGAGTAGTTGTAAACAGGGCTACTACTAATGAAATAGCAACATGCCACTTTGTTACTCCCTGAAAAAAACTGCCTAAACCCGACTCTTTCCTCGCGTAAGGCCACCCCTGGATGGCTGCCGTCATAAACCATCTGCTCCAAACTGGGACAATCGCCAGCAGCAAATATCCCCTTATCCCAGTAGCTCCATCCCACTGATTGGACTCGAGCAGCGTGTAGAGAAGCGCGAACTTGAGCAGCAAATGAAGCACAGCCACAATGACGCCCATCGCTCCAACACGGCTGTCCTTCATGATTTCGAGCATTTGCTCGCGTGGTCTATGGCTGAGAATACCGTCTGCGGTGTCCATTAGGCCATCCAGATGCAGTCCGCCTGTCAAAACAACCCAAAGTCCCAGAAGCAGCACAGCTGCCGGAAGTGGAGGAAGGAACAGGCTTAGACCTTCACTCGCGAGAAGCAGCAGGAGACCTATCACGCCGCCGGCTAGCGGATAGAAGATCACACTGCGCCGAAAGACAAGGTCTGTATAGGTTATTTGCACGGGAATCGGCAAACGTGTTAGAAATTGAAAGGCTGCGATGCAAGCACGCAGCCAATCTAGAACAATACGAGCAGTATGCACAGCAATCCTCCCATCACTACAAAGCTGACGCCGTAAAGCATCCTGACGGCGTAGACAATATCCTGCTGCGTCCGCGGACGCAGCGGCCAGCCCAGGCGGGCGCGCTCACTCGCTACGCCGCCGTAGACGTTCAGCCCGCCAAGCTCAATTCCGAGTGCCCCGGCGACCGCCGACTCCGGAATTCCGCTGTTCGGGCTGGGGTGCAGGTGCGCGAAGCGGCGTATCGCCGCCGCTGCGCGCTTCGCCGAGAGGCCCGGCTGCAGCAGGGCGACGAGGATCAGCAGGAGGCCGGTCAGCCGGGCCGGGATCCAGTTCATGGCGTCGTCCCAGCGGGCCGACGCCCAGCCGAAATGACGGTAACGGTCATTTCGGTAGCCGACCATCGAATCCAGCGTATTCGATGCCCGATATAGCATAGCGAGCGGCGCTCCGCCGATCAGCGCATAGAAGAGCGGCGAAATCACCGCGTCAACAATGTTCTCCGCCACGGTTTCCACGACCGCGCGCGTAAGTTCTTCTTCGTCCAAGGCTTCCGTCTCACGGCCGACGATGTAGCCCGTATACTTGCGAGCGTCGGCAAGTTCGCCTTTGCGCAGCGGATTGTACACGAGATACGCGGCATCCTTGAGTCCCTTGATCGCAATCGTCGTTGAAATCAACCACGTACAGACGGCGTAACCGAGCCATTCGTGAACCGAACGCGCGGCTAGAACGAGGACGAATACACTCCCCGTGCCGACAATCAAAGTAGTAGTTGTAAGCACTACTCCTTTAAATTTTTCACTCGTGGGTGAGTCGTTTTTACTGCGCAGTAACCCTTCCATCCAGCGAATCCAACGCCCGATAAGAATAACGGGATGCGTCGGCCATCTCGGATCGCCAATGAGCCAATCCAGTACAATGGCAGCAGCCGTCATACTGACGATCTCCTGCCAGGAATAAATCCACATCAATTATCACCGCACCGATCCTCTTAAGGCTGCTTGCTTCCATCCAGCCGGTAAGCCATGCTTTTCAGTTCAATAGGGATCCCGACCGTTACCAGGAATACCTGCTCGCACACCTCAGCTAACCGCTGGTTCATTCTTCCGGCCAAATCGCGGAAGCTGCGGCCAAGCGGGTATTCCGGCACAATGCCGTCTCCGACTTCATTCGTTACCATGATGAGCTGTCCACGTCCACGGTAACCAGACACTGTATTCACCAGTTGTTCAACCTGCTTCATTACCAAAGTGGAAGGGTCCTGCTCGCCTTCATACTGGAGCAGCCAGTTGCTTAACCAGAGTGTTAAGCAATCGACCAGTACGACCGCCTCCTCGCCGCTCTCGTCCAGCTGCTGCAAGAGCTCGCACAGCCGAAACGGCTCCTCCCGGGTATCCCATGGATACCCCGAACTGAGCCTCGTCTGCTGGTGCAGACGAACCCGCTCCCTCATTTCCTCATCGTAGATGTGGGAGGTCGCGATATAGATCCCCCGCTCGCTGCCATGCATCGCGAGCTTCTCTGCAAAAGAGCTCTTGCCGCTGCGCGCGCCGCCCGTTACCAAAACCGCCATGGCGCTTCCGCCTCCTTCTCAGGCTGTCTACTCCCTCGACACGCCTGCGCTTTCGAATGTCGCCATCTCTCGCATGATCTTGCCTGCGGCTTCGATCAAGTTAAAGGCAAGCACCGCGCCTGTTCCTTCGCCCAGGCGCATATCCATTTGCAGCATCGCAGAGAGGCCCACAGCCTCAAGCATCTTCGCATGCCCCTGCTCCTGCGATAAGTGCGAGGCGAGCATGTAGGACGCGCTTAGCGGGGCTAATCGGCTCGCCACGAGCGCCGCCGCCGACGAGATGTAGCCGTCGACGACAACCGGACACCGATTCTTCGCTGCGCCAAGAATCACGCCAACCAGTCCGGCGATCTCCAATCCGCCGACCTTGCTCAACACTTCAAGCGCGAAATCCCCGCTTGTGCTGATCGCGTTGTCCTTCGCCGGACGAAGTCCGTTCACGTGGAGCGCCTTGTTGACGACCGACCGCTTATGCAGCCATTTCGCGTCGTCAATGCCTGTTCCGCGGCCTACGGATATTTCAGCATCCACACCGCCCAGTGCGCATAAAATTGCTGCGCTAGCCGTTGTGTTGCCGATCCCCATTTCACCGGTCGCGAAAAGTCGATAGCCCTGTTGAGCCAGGTCATCCACTAACTCAATGCCCGCCTCAATCGCTTGTACGGTTTCCTCTAACGTAAGCGCCGCTTCGCGCGCCATGTTGCGCGAGCCTTTTCTCACCTTGCGTGAAACAAGGTCGGGATGCTCCAGGTCCGCATTAACCCCCATATCGACGCAAACAACGTCTGCTCCCGCATGTCTGGCCAGCACATTAACCGCGGCACCGCCTTGCAGGAAGTTCAGCACCATCTGCGGCGTCACTTCCGCCGGGAAAGCACTAATGCCTTCCTCACAGACACCATGGTCGCCAGCCATCACAATGACCGCTTTTTTATCAAACAACGGCTTCACTTCACCGGTAATCCCGGCAACTTGTCGTGCAATATCTTCCAGCTTGCCTAAGCTCCCCTGTGGTTTGGTCAATTGATTCAAATGATCATTCGCCTGCTTCACCACATCTTCATGAATAGGCTCAATAGCGTCGATCATCGTTTGTAAATTACTCATCATCCATTCCTCCGTTACCAAGTTCATTATTTTCCAGGCTGCAATAAAATCTGTGGTGCTTGGTTCGTTGGGTGCTGCAGAACAATAGGTTCTGTTCCATAGACCTCTGTAATTAATTTACTTGTAATAATCTCGTCAGGCGTTCCTATCGCTGCCAACTCTCCGTTATGTATCACCATTAACCGTGTACAGTATTGCGCGGCCAAATTCAAATCGTGCAGAACCGCCACTACGGTTAACTGCGACTCGCTCTGCCATTCACGAATATAATCCATCATCTGTACTTGATACCCAATATCCAAAAAGGTTGTAGGCTCATCCAACATAAGCAATCGCGGCTGCTGAGCCATGACTTTCGCAAGCGCAACCCGCTGCCTCTCGCCGCCGCTAAGACGCTCAATCGTTCGTTCAACAAACGGCTCCAACTGCAGCTTCCGAATAATCGCTTCAATGAGTTGCTCCGCTTCCACGGTATCCTCGCCAAGCCAATTCTGAAACGGATAACGGCCCATCTCCACGACTTCGCGAATCGTGAATCCAACCGGCGGCAGTGCATCCTGCTGCAAAACGGCCAGCCATCTGGCCAGTTCCTTTCGTGAATAGGCCGACGCCGGTCGACCCTCCAGCTCTACTGAGCCTTTTTTAACCGGATCAATCCCGGAAAGAAGGCGTAGTAACGTCGATTTTCCGCTGCCATTTGGCCCAATAATGCCAAAAAACTCACCGTGTTGGACCTCAAAGCTTATATTCTCAAGTACCGGCCGTTCATGAAAGCTCTGGGAAAGCTGCTGCACTTTAATCATCTTTTTCAACCTCTTAACGTTTTCTTATCCTTATGTAGCAAATAGGCAAAAAATGGCGCCCCCAAAAACGCTGTGATAACTCCAAGCGGAATCTCCGTCGGACTTAGCAATGTACGAGCGAGCGTGTCCGCCCACAAGACATAGATGCCGCCGCCAATCGCGGACAAAGGAATAATAAGACGATAGTCCGGACCGACGATCAGACGAACCAAGTGAGGAATGATGAGTCCTACGAAGCCGATAACACCTGCTACAGAGACAGCTGCCGCCGTAATAAATGTAGCAACAATTAGCACAATCAGCTTCGTTCGTTCTACATTTACTCCCAAATGGGAAGCCTGCCGCTCTCCCAACGCAAGCAAATTCAATGATCTTGCATAACTAAGCAGTAATACTAAACCTATGACTAAATATGGCGAAATAATCGTTATGTACGGCCAGCCCCGCATCGCCAAGCTGCCCATTAACCAAAAAACAATTTCATTAATGACCTGCTTGGAAATCGAAACCATAAAGGAAACAATCGCGCCAAGAAAAGCCTGCATGACAACGCCGGACAAAATAAGCGTCTCCATTTTCAGCTTGCCATCGATCTGAGCCAGCTTAAGCACGAGGAAAAGGGAAATAAGTCCCGTTACAAAAGCAACAATCGGAACCGACCATTGCCCAAACAAAGCCATCTGCAGACCAAAATAGATTAAAAACGCCGCCCCGACCGAAGCACCTGAAGAAACCCCCAGCGCGTATGGATCTGCAAGCGGATTGCGCAGCACGCCCTGGAAAGCAGCTCCGGCAACGGAGAGTGAAGCCCCTACGAGAATCGCCAGCAATACACGAGGCAAACGAACCTTATTTATGATTTGCTCCGCAGATTGCTGCCAAGTGACGTCGATATAGTCACCAGCCCAAGGAATATGCTTCCCTAGGATGCCCGCAATTTGGAGTACTGGGAGATTAGCTGTTCCCAGCGATAAACTTGCCAGAATAGAAAGAAGAAGGAGTATAACCCCTACTCCTCCCCATAGCATTAGTTTTTTTTTCATTTATTTCACCAGTTCAGGATAAATGCCTTTCGCCATTTCCAGCAGTCCATCGGTCAATCTCGGTCCCGGACGGCTCAGCAGGTTCTGGTCAAGACCGATTACCTGTTTGTTCTTCACAGCTTCAATAGCATCCCAGCCGCTCCGTGTGCGAATAATTTCATCAAGCGACATCTTGCTTTTGGTATCCACGACACCGTTCGCAAAGAGAATAACAGCCGGGTTTTGTGCGATAATTTTCTCTTCGCTGATTTGGTACCAGCCTTTACCGTCGCCGGCTACGTTAATGCCGCCCGAAAGTTTGATCAGCTCGTCCATGAATTCGCCGCTGCCGACGGTCCAGCCCGGACTGAATTCTATGTATACTTTTTTCTTATTTTCCTGTTTTACATCTTTCACGGCATCGACAACCTTCTTACGATCCGCTTTCATCTTGGTGACGATTTTCTCAGCTTGCTCCTGACGATCTGTAATCAAACCATAGGTTTCAATGTTCGCAATCGCATCATCCAACGTCTTTGGCTCCACTTTAAACACGTTGATGTTCGATTCTCGCAGTTTTTCAACCGTGTCTGCTTTCATCGAGACACCTGTAAAGACAATATTTGCGTTAGTCGCAATCAAAGCTTCCTGGTTCGGCTTCGTGATACTTCCCAATTTGGGCTTGGACTTCGCTGCTTCCGGATAATCATCGAAATCGGAGACGCCGACAATCTTATCATCCAATCCAAGTGCAAAAAGTGCTTCCGTTTCTGCAGGAGAAACCGATGCGATCCGCTCCGGCGCCTTGTCAAAAGTGAATTCTTTCCCCGTTGCATCTTTAATTTTCAGCGGATAGGCCGTCTTTTTGGATGTCGCAGCTGCTGTTGCAGCAGGAGTAGGCGCCGTCGTTGTCTCTCCGCCAAGCTTAGATGGACTGGTAACTTCCGCTTCTTGCTTACCACAAGCCGCTAAGCTAACCGCTGTCGCTAAAGCAACCGATAAGAGGAGCGTCCTCTTGATCCCGTTCTTTTTCACTTGCATGGTGTAACCCCTTTCTCTGAAACCTGTGATTTCAATAAAACTCAAATAAAAAAACCCTCTGTTCCTAAGGAACAAAGGGGACGATAAATCGCGGTGCTCAGCAACGAATCCGTTGCTTCCTGATTTAAAGCGATCCTTTTCCTCGAAGGATGTCGTAACGGCACCATGGCAGGTATCCTGGCTCCCCGGCAATACTTCTCTTCCGGGTTACAGTGGCGGGACCGCGCCGGACTTCAACCGGCTTCCCTTTTAAGCGGCAATGAAATTCATATGTGAATTCGTTGCCGGCACCAATGGCTGCATATTTGACTATCAATCTAATTGTCGATTATAGACTTCTTGCTACTTTTGTGCAATAACCTTAAGTACTTGCTTAGCTTCCTCCATTTTTGGGGCATTGACAGGAATGAAAGCAATAAGTCCTTTTCCTTCGAAGCCTTGCTCCTTCATCCACTTGTTGCCTGAGAGCGGAATTCCATACAGATGCTTTTCGGCAGGCTTGCCCTCTTCCGCAATTTCGATAACACCGTCCGGATAATCTGAAGGGTTAATCGTCTCGTCCAAAGAAACGAACCCTGCTTGATTGCTTAATGTTTTAAATTGGTCATCCGCCAGGATAAATATGCCGTTTCCGCCTGCCGCCAATTCAACGATCATTTTTTCCATAGAGAAAATGGGAGAGGTATTCAGCTTAACGGTAGGAGTTTCGCCGATTTTCGATTTCAAAGATGCCTCTAGCTTCTCGCCTGCATCACTTGGAAATCCATTTTGACCCATGACAAAGATAGAAACATCCGGCTTTGGTCCTCCACAACCCGCAACTATCACCATAAGCGCTGACACTAGCATGACCATTAGAAATTTCAATTTCATGATGTAAGAGTACCTCCGTATACGAATCTAAATATATCGATAGTCGCGAGAAAAGTCGGCTTTCACCGACTTTTCTTCCAATTATTCATATATTCATTTATTTTGAGATCAAGTATCGTACTGAGTTCCACGACAGATTCGGATGTCATTTCTTCTCCGTCCAGAACCATCTGTTCTAATCTGCGTCGCAGAGAATGAATCTCTTCTTCTAATAAGTTTAGGGAGTTACGTTTCTTAGCACGCTTAGTCAACCAACGTTGTTCGAAATCTTGTTCATTTATTTGCAGATGTTTTCGATAGGTTGATAGTTGGTATTCCATGAAAGCCATGCTCATCCCTCCTTACTACAAGAATACCAGTTTTCATGAATAATTAACATAGATTTTTCAGATTGAATCACAAATTTCTTAGAAATTTTCCAATTCTCTCTAAAGCTTCATTCAGTTGAGATACACTATAGGCATAAGAGCAGCGTAAGAAACCTTCCCCGCCTAAGCCGAACACATCTCCCGGTACGGCAGCAACCTTAGCTTCGAATAAAAGCCGCTGGGCAAATTCGTCTGAAGTAAGTCCTGTGGCAACAACGCTTGGGAACGCATAGAAAGCACCCTGCGGTTCATGACACTCCAGTCCAATATCACGGAACCCTTTGACGACCAGGCGCCTGCGTTGATTGTAAGACTCTATCATACGGTCTTTCTCTTCCAAACCATTCGTCAAAGCCTCATGTGCAGCTACTTGACCCATCACAGGTGCGCACATCACCGTATACTGGTGAATTTTGGTCATAGCGGAGATCAACTCTCGGTGACCGCATGCATATCCCATTCTCCAGCCAGTCATCGCAAATGCTTTGGAGAAGCCGCTGACTAGAATCGTCCGATCCTTCATACCTGGAACAGCTGCAAAACTTACATGCTTCTGCCCATAGGTCAATTCCGCATAAATTTCATCCGAAATCACAATAAGATCGTTCTCTTCCACAACTTTGGCAATTGGCAGCCAGTCCTCATAAGTCATAATGCCGCCAGTAGGATTGCTTGGATAACATAGAATTAAAATCTTGGAGCGTGGCGTAATGGCATCACGAAGCGCTTTCTCCGTTAGCTTGAACTGATCCTTCGCAAATGTTTCGATTCCGACTGGAACGCCGCCGCTAATACTCGTAATAGGTGAATAAGAGATATAGCAAGGTTCTGGAATCAGAATCTCATCCCCCGGCGTAATCAAAGCACGCAGTGCCAAATCAATGGCCTCACTGCCTCCGACAGTCACAAGGACTTCATTCGACGGCTCATATTTCACTTTAAAGGATGTGTGCAAATAGTCCGCAATCGCTTCGCGAAGCTCAGGAATCCCTGAGTTTGGCGTATATTTCGTTCTGCCGCGCTCCAAAGAATAAACGGCTGCTTCACGAACGTGCCAAGGGGTTGAGAAATCCGGCTCCCCCACACCAAGGGAAATAATATCATCCTTGCTGTTGCTTACTAGATCAAAAAATTTCCGAATACCTGAAGGCTTCATTTCACGTACGGCAGGAGCAAGGTAGCCCTGCATCGATTTCACTTTGTTCGGCTCTACGATTGTCTCATTTTTGATCATGGCTTTACCTCTTCCTTACGGAGAGACAAGCATCCGATGATCATCAGCCTGATCCTCGAAAATGATGCCGTCTTGTTTGTATTTTTTCAAGATAAAATTCGTTTTGGTTGAAAGCACGCGATCAATTGGCGATAGCTTGTTAGAAACAAAAGAAGCGACTTGTTTAAGCGAATGGCCTTCAACCTCTACAAGTAAATCATAAGCCCCAGACATGAGATAAACAGATTTGACCTCTGGATATAAATAGATCCGTTCCGCAATAGCGTCGAACCCGCGTCCGCGTTCAGGCGTAATTTGCACTTCAATCAGGGCGGTAACCTTTTCGTCATCTACCTTGCTCCAGTTAACAACTGTCGCGTACTTGACGATGACCTTATCCGCTTCCATCTCGCTTATCGCTCGCGCCACCTCGTCCTCCGCCGTTCCTAACATTGTGGCGATGAGTTCCGCACTCCGGCGGGCGTCTTCTTTCAGTAATTCGAGAATTTTAAGCTTCAAAGCATCCATGGTTAACCAACCTTTCTGTGATCGTATTCATTCATCCTTTAATCTTACAATGAATTGCTGTCCTAATTCAATTACTCCGCTCATCAAATTTTCAGATAATTTGTGTATAAATGAATTTTCCTGCATGAGAATAACAAAAAGCCGCCTGATCCAGGCAGCTTTTATTTATACAACCCGTTTAGATGCCAGCTTTCAGCAATTTAGCAACGGTATGTTCAATTTCTCGGTGTTCATACGTAGGGCGCACATGGATACTTGGTTCCCCAGCCATACAGCCAATCCCGACAAGCGTATTTTCGTCATACACAGAAATCACATTCTGAGACTCCAGCTGATTCCAGTCCACTTGGTTCTGAGCACCGGTTGTTATGCATTCATTTGTATATGACTGTATAAAATCATGAAGTTGATCATTTTGGGGATGTCCATTAATATAGGCTAATTTCAAGCTAAATCCACCTCTCTGCAATCGCTTTGCTACTTCTATAATTATACTCAATCATGAATTTTTATTCAATATTTTTTCGCGATTTACAAAAAAAATACGACTTCTGGACATTTTAATCCAGCAGCCGTACTCATCGCCTATTTTTTAATCAAAATAGATCCATACTTAAATATCGTTCACCGGTATCCGGCGCGATACAAAGCACCCTTTTCCCCGCTCCAAGCTTGCGGGCGACCTGCAGTCCCGTCCAAACCGAAGCACCGGCGGATGGTCCTACGAGGATGCCTTCTTTACTAGCTAAGTCTTTCATCGTACCGATTGCGTCCTCATCTGTCACTTGAACAATCTGATCATATATGCTCGTATTCAAAATAGACGGTACAAAGCCCGGGCTCGTGCCAACCAGCTTATGAGGTCCTGGGTTTCCTCCGGATAAAACAGGAGATCCCTTCGGCTCCACGACATAAATCTGGATGTCCGGCAGCTTCTCGCGGAGCACCTCGCCCGTTCCGGTGATAGTTCCTCCGGTGCCTGAAGTTGCAACGAAAGCGTCCAAACGCCCTTCCATCTGCTCCAAAATCTCCGGAGCTGTCGTAACCCGGTGAATGCTCGGATTCGCCGGATTCTCGAACTGCTGAGGGATGTAGCTGTTCGGGATTTGATCCCTCAGCTCCTGTGCTTTGGCGATAGCTCCTGGCATCCGCAGCGCGGCAGGAGTCAGGACGACCTCTGCGCCATAGGCCTTGAGCAGGTTAATCCGTTCCTTCGACATATTATCCGGCATGATGAGAATAGCTTTGTATCCTTTGGCCGCAGCATTCATCGCGAGGCCTATGCCTGTATTGCCGCTCGTCGGTTCGATGATCGTGGCGCCCGGGCTAAGAAGCCCATTTTTCTCCGCCTGCTCGATTAAATTAAAAGCCGCCCGATCCTTTACACTGCCGCTTGGATTAAAATATTCAAGTTTGACATACAACTCTGCATCGTCAGGCTCCACCAACCGTTGAATTCGGACAGCCGGTGTATCGCCAATCAGCTCTGTGATGCTGTTCACCATTTTTTTATGTGTCAAGGGTTGCCCCTCCTCCTCCCATTAACCAACACTATCCACATTTTTATCGGGAAGCCCCAGAGATGTCAAGTTTTAATTACAGATAACTGCTTTTTCATAAAATACCAGCTAAAAAGGGGAGAACTGCCGATGATTAATAAAAGCACATTAATGACAAGTGGCGCCTTGCTCCACGAAATCACACAAATAAACAGCAGCACCCCGGAGACCCTGCCAACATTTAAAGCAAGCTCACGAAGCACGATATACTCCTCTCTTTGCCTGGCGCTTTCCTCTGTCGAACCAATCAAATCAAATACGGCCGATACCATCGGTACGGAATACATAGGAAAGAAAAGCGCTGACCCCAATCCGAAAAGAAGTAAAGTGCTGTAACCCATTTTCCAGAAAAAAGGAAGAATTATCGCTACCACCATAGCTGCGCCGATAAACATGCTCACCTTCCGGAACTTCGGCTTGATAAACCGGCCTGCCGCCCAGAAGCTAACTAAAGAAACCGCAGAAGTAATCAACACAAAATTCCCCAGACTCGCTTCACTTGATGTAGAAATATAAACAAGCAGAGCGATCATGAAACCGAAGACGCCTTCTCTAACCCCCTGAAAAACCAAGGCCAAACTGACACGCTTCCAAGGCGTTTCCGCTTTCCTAAGGCTTCGAATAGGAAACATCCATTCGTAAGTACCTTGTACTTTTCTCTTTTTCAGAAAAAAGCTAATCACTACGCCAAGCAGAAAGATGCCAAGCGAAATGGAAAAGATTAATCGATATCCTTTGATATCGCCCAAATTCACAATCAATAAACCTGATATCCATGGCGCAATGATGCCCGCTCCAGCTCCCAGCAAGCCCACCGATCCGTTAAACCGATCTCGATTGCCAGGGTCCGTTACTTCGAAATAAACAACGTTAAAGGCAACCCAGAACAGCCCTGCAGAAATTCCTTGCACGATGCCCAGCCATACAAAATATTGAAAACTGTTCGCTCCCAGCCACAGAACCAGCATATAAAATACGGCAGAAATAGCTACGCCGATGCGCAAACAGTTCATTTTATTATGTTCCTTCACCCATTTCCCTGCCAACCAGAAAGTGATGGCCATCGTCAAATGAGTCGCTAACGTGAACCAACCAATTAGCGTGAAGTCATTTTTAGCTTTCCACAAATAGACGCCGACAAAAGTTCCCGACAGCGCGTTTGCGCTCCCAAATAGCGTATGAACGATAATCAGAAGAATCGCTTGTGAATCTAATCGCCCTTTTGGGGCCGAGTTGTTGGGCTGAGCAGGTTGTTGATCGCGCTCTTCGAAATAATTGCCCTTCTGTCGTTCTTTCCCTTTACCTGGATGCATTCGCTGCATACTCTGATCATTGTGCATAAATGATTCCTCACCTTTCCCCGCGGAAACGAAATAGTTCTAGTTAAACTTCCCCATTCGGGTGAAAATATGAGGTATTCCATATAAAAAAACCGAATCCACGAGGACTCGGTTTCCTTTTTACTCCGATTTAATGCGTTCAACCATCAATAGTCGATCTGTATCGGACAACACTTTCTCAACTTTAAAACAGGACGGGCACACATATACATTCATCGTGAACGGCGCCGTCAGGAACGCGCTGCCGAGCGTTTTTGGAATGGTTGGCGTGAAGTAAGTTTCGTTTACAACTTCATTTCCGGCCAGCAGAAGCAGTTCATGACAGTTCGAGCACTCCGGCGCTTCTTCCTGCTCGTCTGTGATATGCTGTACCTTTTCCCCATATTTATCGAGCGGTTCATCCGAGTCATCCCATGCCAAAGACAAATCCTCGTCCGCATCCGGGAACTCCTGATCTTGAAAACGAAGCGGTTGACCCGTTAATTTCACTTTCAAATCAATACTGCGGTAATCCTTCAACTCGTTGAAACAATGCGGACATTCATCCTCCGGTCCAATCTCAGGATCCCAAACAATCTCTGTTTGACACCAAGGACAAACAACTTCTTCATTCGCACTCATGACGTAATCCTCCATCTATTGCACTCAAGCAAATTTCATTAAATAATAAATCCCTGCCGCCATAAACACAAATGCGATAGCAAACAAGGTGCCCCACAGGTATTTCATGTTCAAGCCTCCAAGACTATGTATGATTCTAGGTTACGCATGCGCCTACTACGTAAGATAGGGAGACAGATAGCGTCAAGGACAAGAACCCTACAGCGCGGTTATCTTTTTTGATTTCTTCATCAATTTTAAAATATGGCGTTAAGAACTCAAAAATGAAGTAGGCTGCCAGCAACAGTAAGAATCCGTAGCCTGCCCAAATGAGAGAGTGAATCATCGTGTCATTATTCAAAATGGAAAACCGGAACAAGTTACAAATCCCAAAAATTTTCCCGCCTGTCGCCATTGCCACAGAGAGATTGCCCTTTTTGATCTCTGCCCAGTCATCATACTTCGTGACCATTTCGAAAATTGTTAAAAATACCACAAGCGCAATGACAGCTACTGCAAAAAATGCAAGCGTCGATAAATACGGATTACTCAGCAACACATCCACCTCTTCATTCATATCGTCTCCTGCCTTCCTTCCACGTAGAGAGTTTAAACGTTGATTTAAAAATCCCTATATACGGTAGAAGAGACTGAGTTTGGCTCAGTCTCTCGCAGGTACTATTAGTATATCATTAAGATTGTTTTTTTTCAGCAAGCTTTGCTTTCATAGCGGCCAATTCATCATCGATGCCACTTTTACTTGCGCCAAGTCCTTCGAGCTCATCATCCAGGCTGCGGTTTTTGGCACGAATCTCGCCGCTTGCTTGCGCTTCAGCTTCCATTTGAAGGACTTTCTCGCTCATGCGGTCAAAGCCTTTGGCTGCGTTGTCTGTACCGAATCCGGACATTGCTTGATTGATTTGTTTTTGCGCTTTGGCTGTTTCAGCACGGGCAATCAGCAAATCTTTTTTGTTTTTCATTTTGTTGAACTCGTCTTTCATCTCCGTCAACTGGCCGCGAAGCTGATCCGCATTTGTTTTGGCAAGATCATATTGACGCTTCAACTCATCGAAACGAACTTGCTGCTCTTTCTTATCTTCAAGCGCGCGGCGGGCCAAATCTTCATTGCCGGCTTCAAGAGCTCTCATCGCTTGCTCTGTACGTTTGGTAACCATTTCTTCTGCTTCTTCGAACTGAAGCTTGAATTTCTTCTCAATCGCGATTTGCTTAGCTACTGCGGATTCTGCCTCCAAAATGTCTTCTTCCATGTCACGCAAAAACTGATTTAACATTTTGACAGGGTCTTCTGCTTTGTCCAGCAAATCATTGATCGAAGCCATTGTCATATCACGTAATCTTTTAAAAATACCCATTTTGAATTCCTCCTAAGGTTATTCCTTATTTATTTTATAATTGGTATTGCGTTTTGTTTTCTAATCACCGGTGCTTACACACATTAAATACGCAGTCCCAAAGAATGAGTTTCAAAAAGTTGAAAATATTTTTAAAAGTTATTTCAATTCCACAACGGTCACTCCGGCTCCGCCTTCATTGTAGTTCCCCATACGGTAACTTTTCACGTGTTTGTGACGGCGCAGATACTCCTGCATGCCTGTGCGGAGCACGCCTGTTCCTTTGCCGTGAATCAGGTACACTTGCCCCAGATTGCCAAGGAACGATTCATCCAGGAAGCGATCTGCCTCAATCAACGCTTCCTCCATGTTCAGCCCGCGCATATCCAACTCCATCCGAATGCTGTCATCCCTTGTTCGTTTGACGGTGGTCGCCACCTGATGAACCGGCTTCTTCTGAGCCGTACTGCCGATTTTCTCGAGGTTGGCTATCTCAACCTTCATTTTCATAATCCCCAGCTGCACAGTCGCTTCCGTTGGGCTAACGATTTCCACCACGTGACCCTTCTGACCCAGGCTCACGACACGCACTTCATCACCGGCCTCGATTCTCTCCGGCCGCTTCTTCGCTGCGCGAACCTGCTTCTCGCGCAGTTCAGGCGCCGCCTGATCGAGGCGGCGCTTCGCTTCAACCAGCCGGTGGTCCTTGACCCCGCCGGCTTCTTCTTGCGCCATGCGCCGCAGGTCGGCGATCACTTCGTCCGCCTCGCGGCGCGCCTTGGCGACAGCCTCACGCGCATCGCGTTCGGCTTTCTCGAGCAGCTTGTCGCGCTGCTCGTCGAATTTGAGCTGCTGCGCCTCCAACGTTCGGCGCATCTCTTCCGCCTCGCGCCGCAGCCTCTCGGCGCTCTCACGCTCCGCTTCCGCGATTAAGCGGTTCTCTTCGAGAGACGCGATCATCGACTCTACGCGTTTCTCCTCTTCGCCGACCTGGGTGCGCGCATGCTCAATAATTCGGCGTGACAAGCCCAACCGTTCTGCAATGGCAAACGCGTTGCTTCGCCCTGGAACCCCTACAAGCAAACGATAAGTTGGGCTTAACGTTTGGATATCAAATTCCATGCTCGCATTTATCGTGCCGCGCGTTTGGTACGCGTAAGCCTTAAGCTCCGAGTAGTGAGTCGTTGCAATAATTCGGCAGCCTATTTGGTGGATATAATCAAGAATTGAAATCGCCAGCGCAGAGCCTTCGGCTGGATCTGTACCTGCTCCAAGCTCATCCAGCAGGACCAAGCTTTTAGGCGTCATATCCCGTAAAATGCTGATGATATTTGTCATATGACTCGAAAATGTACTTAGATTCTGCTCGATGCTCTGTTCATCCCCAATATCGGCATAAATCGCATCGAATACACATAATTGACTGCCTTCTTCCGCAGGTACAAACAAACCGGACATCGCCATCAAACTTAATAAACCAACCGTTTTGAGAGAGACTGTTTTTCCCCCTGTATTTGGTCCGGTCACAATAATTTGCGTAAAATCATTCCCTAACTCCAAATCAAGAGGAACAACGACGTCTGCCGCGATAAGCGGGTGACGCCCGCGCTTGATTTTGATAAAGCCGCGGTCATTCAACCTAGGCATCGTAGCTTTAAGCTCCCTGGCCAGGCCTGCTTTGGCAAATGTAAAATCGAGCTCAGCCAATTGATCCACATCATAAACAAGCACATCAACTTGTTCAGCGACAAGCGCAGTTAAGGCGCGCAAAATCTTCTCGATTTCCGCTTCTTCCTTGAACTTAAGCTCGCGAATCTTATTGTTCAGCTGAACGATAGCGTCAGGTTCAATGTACAGAGTCGCTCCCGAAGCCGATTGATCATGTACCATCCCGCCGAAGTTAGAACGATATTCGGATTTGACCGGAATCACGTAACGATCGTTTCGGATCGTGATCAACACATCCTGCAGCATCTTTTGTACCGACGAATTGCGGAGCATTTGCTCCAAACGTTCACGCACTCTGCTCTCGCCTGTACGCAGCTCACTGCGCACACGGCCTAATTCAACGCTTGCGCTATCGACAACAACGGCATTCTCATCAATGCAGCTATTAATCTTATCTTCCAATGATTTATTCTCAGTCAGTAATTCAACCTGTCCCTTGAGCATAGGAATTGAATACTCCTCGTGAACAGCCAGTATAAATCGCTTCAACCTGCGGGTACCAAACATCGTCGTCGATATGTCCAGCAATTCGGCCGGATTCAGCATCCCGCCAATTCTGGCCCGGTGCAAGGAGGAACGAATATCCCGTATCCCGCCAAACGGGGCGTTACCTTTCAGTCGTTCTACATTTACCGCTTCATCGGTTGCTTGCAGCCGCAGCTTAACGAGTTCGAAATCCCCGATCGGTTCAAGATGCTGGACAGCGTCCTTCCCGAGAGAAGTAGCCGCGTGATGAGCTAGTTTATGTAAAATTTTCGCATATTCCAATGTTTTAATAATTTTCTGATTCAACTGTCCCAACCTCATTTCTATCCTATATTATAAACCATTTTGCGTATGATTAGCTACGGAGACAATAGTTATATGGAAGATGCTGCCTGCCATAATCTGTTCAAAAGTTGGATACACTAATTTGTGCACCTATTCCTTCTGCCAAGGAATCGAAGTAAATGTCAAACACACCAAGCAAAATTCAACAAAAAACATCTTTTCTAGCCATGAGAGCACGTTTGTCTCATCGTAGAAAAAAGGAGGTTCTTGAATGCATCTTCTAGGACATCTGGTTAGGTTTATTGTATCTGCTTTGGTATTAATGTTTGTAAGTTGGTTAGTACCAGGATTTCAGGTCGGGGGATTCTGGAGCGCGTTTTTCCTTGCCTTGGTCATTGCCATTGCGGCATGGATCATTGAAGGAATCTTTGGCAAGCAAATCACTCCTTTTGGCAGAGGAATCGTAGGCTTTCTGGTGAGCGCGCTGGTCATCTGGGCCGCCCAGTTCGTCGTGAGCAATGTTTCAACGAGCATCATAGGTGCGATTTTAGCCGCTTTAGTCATTGGGATCATCGACTTGTTCATTCCTGTGAAAACCCCCTTCGAACAAGGGATCACAGGAAGAGAAGATCGTCGATAACTGTATCAGTTTGTAGTCCTGATAGCCATGATAAAGCCCAAAAAAGATCGGTCTGCTGCGTACCACTCGCCGGGCCGATCTTTTCCTTTTTTTCAAACCCATCCGAACGCTTTCACTAGTTTGTCACTGTTTTTTCCATATCGGTGATGTACAATTGAAAGGAAAACAAATACATTTTATCGTCGGAGGGTATTGATGAAAAAACTACTCGTTCTTTTAATGGGAGTTGCTATAGTTATCGCAATTACTGCTTGTGGAAACAAAGCGTCCAAGCCGGCAGATACGACTTCTCCTGCTGCAACTACACAAGCGGCCGGTGGTCAGAACGTAACTTTGAAAGCAACGAACTTCAAATTTGATCAGACTGAATATCGCGTGAAAAAAGGCGAGCCTGTCACGATTACGCTTGATAACTCGCAAGGTATTCACGGCGCTTCGATCAAAGAATTCAACGTTAAATTGGATAACAGCAACAAAACTTTTACTTTTACACCGGATAAAACGGGTTCATTTCCGATTACATGCTCCATCATGTGCGGAAGCGGCCATGCCAATATGAAAACAACTTTGATTGTTGAATAAATACTTGTTCAAAAGGCTTTATCGCGGCAAACGCGGTAAGGCTTTTTTGTTGTTTCGGAAATAATAAAAAGCCGCCTTTTTCTATAAAAAATAGAAATCGGCAGCTTTCATATGGGGATTCCTTGCTTCCAAAGTTCTTGCAATTTACCGGCAATATCGGGCAATTCATTAATCAGGTAAGGGGCTACGGCTGAGCTCGAAAGCATCTTCTGAAGTCCATCCGATGGAATGATCGTGATGACGTTCACAGCGATAATGACGATTAAAAGGGCTTCAGCTAAGCCGAGCAACGCCCCGCTCCAACGATTAATGACATTCAATCCCGGCGTTTTAGCTAAAATATTTAATGCTCGTCCGATGAAGACCAATGCGAACTTCACACCAAAAAACAAGATGGCAAAGGCGATCGCATTCGAGATATAGGTGTCCAGATTGAGGCCTTTCACGATAAATTCGTATTTCTCATAATTTTGATACGTAGGCAGTGAGATCGCATTTCGAAGCACCGGTGCGAAATCCTTATAGAAATAAAAGGCCACTAAATAAGCGAGCACAAACCCGGAGATGGATACAATTTGCGCAATAAACCCTCTAAAGTAACCAATCAGCAATCCCAAAGCAACAATAGCCAATAAGAAATAATCCAGTTTGTTCAGCATCTCCCGGATTACCTGGCCGGGCTGTCTGTTTCAGCTAATTCAATCCATTCATTGTACTCGTTTTGCAGCTTAGCGTATTCCTCGCGCAGTTCATTGTATTCTTTTTTAATCTGTTGTAATTCCTTTTGCAAGGCATCGTCATTTAAACTTTGGTTCAGCAATGCTTCTTTGTCGCTGTTGTATTGTTCTTGAAGGCGTTCTTTTTCTTCTTCCAAATAAGTGTTCAACAACGCTCTTTCTTGCTGTTGCTGCTGAATGATCGTTTTGATTTGAGCCTGGTAATGCTGAATAATTGTAGATTTCTGGCCTTCATACTGTTGTACGATGTTGGTTTGTTGGTTTTGGAAGTCTGCTACAAAGTCAGCTTTTTCTTGCAAATATTGTTGAACAAGCCCTTCTTTTTCTTGCTCAAATTTCTGCTCTACTTTCATTGTCTGGCTCTTCTCTTGTTCCAACTCTTGCTGCAATTCTATTTTCTCGTGCTGGATCTGCTGTAATTGCTGTTTCAACTGCTCTTGTTCTTGCTTGGCTTGTTCGATTTGCTGTTTGGCTAGCAAGTATTGTTCGTTCTCTTGTTCCAGCTGTTGTTTGATTTGCTCTTGAATAAGAGTGATTTTTTCATTCTGCTGACTGGCTTGTTGTAGTTGCTGGTTCAATTGCTCTTGGATTTGTTTATCTTGATCCAGTTGTTGTTGCAGTTCTACTTGCTGCTGTTTGGCCAGTTGTAGTTGCTGTCTCAGCTGCTCTTGTTGTTGTTTGGCTTGTTCGATCTGTTGTTTGGATTGTTCGATCTGTTGTTTGCCTTGTTCGATCTGTTGTTTGGCTTGCAAGTGCTGCTGCTGCTCTTGTTCAAGCTGTTGTTTGAGTTGCTCCTGAATAACAGTGTCTTCCTCATGCTGCTGGCCAGCTTGCTGTAATTGTTGTTCCATTTGTTCTAGTACTTGTTTATTTTGTTTGAGCTGCTGTTGCAGATCTAAGAGCTGCTGCTTTTCCTGTTCAAGCAACTGCAGCGCTTCCGTAACCTGTTTTTTCTCTTGTTCCAATTGTTCTGTGAGTCGTTGCGTGGTTTGCTCGTTAAGCTGCTTCGCTTTAACTTGCTCCTCTTTGACTTGCTGCAATTGCTGGATTAGCTGATCATGCTCTTGCTCTTGTTCTTGTTTGCCTTGTTCAAGCTGCTTGACGACTTGCAAATGCTGCTGTTTTTCCTGTTCAAGCAGCTGCTGATCTTGCGTTCGTTGTTTTTTCTCCTGTTCCAGCTGCTGTTTGATTTGTTCGTGAATCTGTTTAGCTTGGTCCTGTTCCTTTCTAACCTGCTGCAATTGCTGTCTCAGCTGCTCCTGCTGTTGTTTGCCTTGTTCAATTTGTTTTTTCGCTTGTAAATGCTGCTGTTTTTCTTGATCAAGCAGCTGCCGCGTTTGGGCAAGTTGCTTTTTTTCTTGTTCAAGCTGTTGTTTGGTTTGTTCATGAACCTGCTTAGCCTGATCTTGCTGCTGTTTGGCTTGGTCTTGCTGTTGCTTCGCTTGATCCTGCTGCTGCTTCGCTTGCTCTTGCTGCTGTAGCAATTGCTGCTTGACTAGCTCCTGCTCTTGTTTGCCCTTCTGCACTTCCTGCTGGAGCTGTTCCTTTTGCGCTTGAGCTTGGTCTAACTTCCCTTTTTGTTCATTCAGGAACGTTTGTTGTTTATCATAATCGTGCTTCAACTGATTGTATGTAACGTTCATTTTCTCATAGGCAGCTTTGGTCGCCTCTTGTTCTTTCTGCGCCGCGCTCAGCTCTTCCATAATTTCATTCATTCGGAAGCATTCATCGGCCATGTTCACGGCGGCGAGCACGGCAATTCTTTGTGAATCCAACCGCGGATAGCCTTTGGCGATGCGAAACATTTGGTCATTTACATACTCTGCTACACGCTTCATGTAATTGGTGCTTGTATCTGCTTTCAACTTGTATTGATTTCCATATATGTCAACGGTTATTTTCGTTTTATCTTCTGCAGTCATATTATTTCCCCCTTAGATGAAAAGGCTGGCCTTATCGACGTTAATTTCGATAAGACCAGCCTGTTTTCCTGCAACTTATGAGAAACTTGCTCTATTTTCTTAACTCTGCCTCATATTGCTGTTCAAGGGTTTGAACCACTTTGGCATGGAGCTCTGTTACCTCTTCATCCAACAGGGTTCTTTCTGCATGACGGTACACAAGTGCGATCGCTACGCTCTTACGATTGGCACCGAGGCGCTCTCCTGTGTAGATATCAAAAACCTGGATTGACTCAAGCAAATCGCCGGCAACCTCGGCAATGGACTGCTCCATGAGACCGACAGGCACGCTAGCATTTACAACGACTGCAATATCACGTCCAACGGACGGATAACGCGGCAATAGTTTATACACAATCGCATCGCCAGCAGCTTCAAGAATAGGAGTCAGCTCAACCTCAAGCACATACGTGTCATCCAGATCACGCTGCTGTTGAACGGTTGGGTGCAGTTGCCCCATTCGGCCGATGACTTTGGAACCTTCGGAAGTAGCAAGCAAAAGCTCTGCCGTACGCCCTGGATGGAATCCGTCCGGGGAAGCTGATGTATAAGTTAGCCCTTTGACACCCAGGTAGCTGATTAGGCGATCAAAGATTCCTTTGATATCATAGAAATCAACGGCTTCGGATTTCTGCGCCCAATGCGCCCCGCGACGTTTGCCTGTCATGGCAATAGAAAGCAGAAGCTTCTCTTGCGGCAGCGCAGTGAGTGCTGACTCATCAGTAATGAATGCTTTGCCGATTTCGAAAATAGCTACGTCATCCATCGTCCGGTTACGGTTGTAACTCACGACTTCCAGCAAATGCGGCAGCAAGCTGGTACGCAGTTGGCTGCGATCCTCGCTCATTGGCATTGCGAGGGAGATCGGTTTAGCCGCTGGGTAAAGACCAGGCAGCGAAGCCGTTTGGTCGGGGTGCGTGAAGGAATACGTAATGACTTCATGCAGCCCGCTTTGAGTCAGGAGATTGCGTGCAATGCGGCGAATCGACTGCTCTTTGGACAAGGAGCCTGGCGTCGTCACGCCGGTCATCAAGGTCGTCGGGATGTTATCGTAGCCGAAGAGGCGTGCCACTTCTTCGATCAAATCAACATCCCGTGTGATGTCTCCGCGGCGGCTCGGCACGTGCACGAGCAGCTTGCCTTCTCCCGCCTGCTCGAACGTGAAGTGCAGGCGCTCGATGATTTGCCCCATCTCGTCAAGCGAAAGCGCCGTGCCGAGATAGTTGTTCACGCGGTCAGCAGCAAGCTCGATGCTGACGGGCTTGTGTGAGCCGGCGACAGCTTGGGCGATGCCGTCCGCGACTTTGCCACCTGCATACTCAGCAATCAATGCAGCCGCGCGGTTCAATGCCGGAAGCACCGCTTCCGGGTTCACTTCTTTCTCGAAGCGAAGGCTCGCTTCAGAGCGAAGGCCTAGCTGGCGTGAAGTACGGCGCACAGAGGAGCCTGCAAATTTTGCGGATTCCAGCAAAATGCGAGTCGTATCATTCGTCACTTCGGAATTCGCGCCGCCCATAACACCGGCGATCGCTACAGGCTTCGTACCGTCCGTGACAAGCAGCATGTGCGGCTCCAGGGTACGCTCTACGTCGTCGAGCGTAACAAGCTTCTCGCCAGCCTCAGCAAGGCGTACGTCGATGTGGCCGTTGTTCAGCTGTTCAGCATCAAAAGCATGCAGCGGCTGACCATATTCCAACATCACGAAATTCGTGATGTCTACGATGTTATTGATAGGACGGATACCTGCCGCCATCAAACGGTTTTGCATCCACAGCGGAGAAGTGCCTACGCGCACGCCTTCGATCAGGCGCGCCGCGTAGTGAGAGCACTGCTCGGTGGCTGTGAT
Organism: Paenibacillus chondroitinus NBRC 15376; assembly: GCF_004000765.1. Classification (GTDB taxonomy): domain Bacteria; phylum Bacillota; class Bacilli; order Paenibacillales; family NBRC-103111; genus Paenibacillus_E; species Paenibacillus_E chondroitinus. Next base: position 33,157 of record NZ_BILW01000036.1, read on the forward strand.
TTTCACGCTGATGCGGTCAGCGGCTTTCACACCAGCTGATCCAGCCTGCCCAAGCGCTGCTTGCGCATCCGGCAGCTTAACGCTGCGCCCAAGGATCGCTGCGATCTCATAAGCGGCTCCGAGCATGCTCAAGCAGTCGGAACGGTTTGGTGTCAGATCAAGCTCCAACACCTTGTCATTGATCGCCAGAACATCAAGAACAGAGCTTCCGACTTCCGTTTCTGGAGGAAGCACTAGAATACCTTCCTGAATTTCTTTCGGCAGCAGTTTATCGTTCAAGCCAAGCTCTTTGGCAGAGCAAATCATCCCTTGGGATTCAACACCGCGCAATTTGGCGCGTTTGATTTGCAGGCCTCCCGGTAGGACAGCTCCAATCATAGCGACAGGCACTTTTTGGCCTGCATCGATATTTTTGGCTCCACAGACGATTTGCAAATCTTCGCCTTGACCGGCATCAATCACACACACGCTTAATTTATCCGCATCCGGATGCTTCTCACGGGATTTCACATATCCGACAACGACGTTCGTTACGCCTTTATTTCGATCCTCCACGATATCCACTTCGATACCGCTTCGGGTTAATTTTTCCGCTAATTCCTCAGCCGTGAAACCTGATACATCTACATATTCCGATAACCATTGGTATGAAACATTCATGCTTAACCCCTCCTTTTCCTGGTGCTTACAGATGTAAGAATTGTTTTAAGAAACGCAGATCATTCGTATAGAAATGACGGATATCTTCGATTCCGTATTTCAGCATAGCAATACGCTCAACGCCCATACCGAAGGCGAACCCTGTATACTCCTTAGGATCGTAACCGCCCATCTCAAGAACGCGCGGATGCACCATACCCGCTCCTAGAATTTCTAACCAACCTGTTTGTTTACAAGTCCGGCAGCCAACGCCTCCGCACATTGCACAGCTCACATCAACTTCGACACTCGGCTCTGTGAAAGGGAAGAAGCTGGGACGCAAACGAATTCTCGTCTCTTTGCCGTACATTTCTTGCACGAATTGCAGCAAGGTCCCTTTCAAATCGCTCATCCGAACGTTGCGGTCGATAACCAGACCTTCGATTTGCGTAAACATATGGGAATGTGTCGCATCGTCGTCGTCGCGGCGGTATACTTTACCCGGGCAAATGATTTTGATCGGAACTTCGCCTTTACGTTTCTCCATCGTTCTAACTTGAACAGGGGAAGTTTGCGTACGCATCAAGATTTCTTCTGTAATGTAGAAGGAGTCCTGCATATCGCGGGCCGGGTGGTCTTTGGGCAGATTCAACGCTTCGAAATTGTAGTAGTCCTGCTCAACCTCCGGTCCTTCCGCAACGGTATAACCCATTCCGATGAAAATATCTTCAATTTCTTGAATTACTTTGCTTAATGGGTGTACCGCGCCTTGCTCAGATGGACGACCCGGCAGCGTTACGTCGATCATTTCAGCACGTAGTCTGTTTTCCGTTTCCTGCTGCTGATACGCGGCTTGCTTCTCTTCGATCACCGATTCAATCGCAGCGCGAACATCGTTCGCCACTTGCCCGATAATCGGTCTCTCTTCTGCGCTTAGCGCTCCCATTCCGCGGAGAACCTCGGTTAATGGACCTTTTTTACCCAAATATTTAATACGTAAATCGTTCAGCTCCTGCTGGCTTTGTACGCCGCTTAGCTCTTGCAGTGCTTCCTGCTTCAAAGCTTCCAACCGCTCTTTCATTGCAATCCCTCCTGAATTAGGCCCCTGAATCAACCAAAATGAAAACACAAAAAAGACTTTCCGCTCCCTCGCAAGGGACGAAAAGCCGTGGTACCACCCTAATTAGAACATTTCCCGGCCCATAGGCCAATAAATGATCTCACTTCATTCCAGATAACGGACGATGCGTCCGGTTCCCTCTACTTAGAAAAAAGCGCCTTTAAGCTTAATTCGGTTCAAAGGACTGCTCGGGAGCGAACTTCCGCAGCCTGATTCTCGGGGCCAGCTCTCAATCAACGGCTTACCCTCCCTGTCAAGAAGCACTGCGTACTCTTCTCCGTCAAAGCATTTTACGTATATGTACCAGTAATTATATGCAAGATAGTGCTCATATGCAAGTACGCGACCTTTACATATGCATTTTCCCAGTTGACTCGGAAAGCAAATAAGCGTATATTTTATTTAAACAGTTTAAACATTAATTTATATAAATATTTTATTGTTTAATAATTTGATCATACAATGACCGGAAGGAGCGTTTCTATGGAAGATGACTTGATGGCTTATACCAATCGTTTCCGGACAACGTTTGAAGCAGCCCATCGAAAAATTAACAGCGCCGTATTCGCTGAATTGAAATCAGAGTTAACGGGGCCGCAGTTATTTATGCTGTTCATGATCGCCAAGGAGGGAACTCCCAAACAAACCGTTCTTGCGGAGAAAATGGGGGTCAAACCAAGTGCGATTACCGTCATGATCGATCGTCTTGTCCAAAGCGGGCATGTCATTCGCAAGCATCATGAATCGGATCGGCGCATTGTTCTCGTAGAAAACACAGAGCTTGGCCAAGAGGTCCTTACCACAGCTCAAAATGTTCAAAAAGAAGTGATTGCCCGAGGCTTATCCAAGCTCCCGCCTGAAGAGCTCAGGGTCCTCGTAAGTGCTTTTGAAAAGTTAACCACCTATTATTGAAAATCAATATAATTAAAAAAGGAGTGGACTGTAGTGGAAACTATACAAAAAACAATTTCTGACGACAACCTTTCCGAAACAGCGGCTCCTGCGCTAAAAAATCGTGGCCTCCTCTTGACAGGACTTATTATTGCCATGCTGTTCGGTGCTCTCGACGGTACGATTGTCGGAACCGCCATGCCTCGTATCGTTGGTGAATTAGGCGGTCTTGGTTTAATGGCCTGGCTGACAACAGCTTATATGCTGACTTCAACCGTTGTTGTTCCTATCGCGGGTAAATTGGCTGACTTAATGGGCCGCCGCGTGATTTATGTGACAGGACTTATCATTTTTATAGGAGCTTCCGCGTTATGCGGGATGTCCCAGAACATCACGGAGCTCATCCTGTTCCGCGGCTTGCAAGGTATAGGCGGCGGGATCATGATGCCGATGGCGATGATTATTATCGGGGATCTATTTACCGGTAAGCAGCGTGCCAAATGGCAAGGTGTTTTCGGTGCGATTTTCGGTCTTTCTTCCGTTGTTGGTCCGCAAATCGGCGGTTGGATCGTTGATGCTTTAGATTGGCGCTGGGTATTCTACATCAATCTTCCCGTTGGTATCCTGGCTGTTATCTTAATCGCAATTGCACTGCCTAAGCATAAATCAATCGGCAAAGTGAAATTCGACATTCCGGGTATTGCCACCATGATTATCGGTGTTGTTTCCATGCTGCTAGCATTAACATTCGGCGGTAAAGATTATGCTTGGTTATCTTGGCAAATTATTGGCCTTTTCGCCTTAGCGATTGTATCATTAGTGTCCTTCGTCATTATTGAAAGCAAAGCGCAAGAGCCGATTCTTCCTGTTCGTTTATTTAAAAACAGAACTTTTACAACCATTAACGGTGTAGGTTTCCTTATGGCTATTGGTATGTTCGGTGCTATTATGTTCGTGCCTCTGTTCATGCAAGGCATTGTTGGGATCAGCGCCTCCGCGTCTGGTACGGTGATGATGCCACTGATGCTTACGATGATTGCGGCCAGCGTAGTTTCCGGTCAATTTATTCATAAAATCGGTGTACGCAAACAACTGTTAGCCGGGATGATCATCATGGCTGTTGGCTTCTATTTCCTAAGCACGATGGGCATAGACACGACAAAACTGATAGCATCTGCCTATATGCTGATCTTAGGTCTTGGCATGGGGCTTGTGATGCCGATTCTGACCCTTGCTCTGCAAGAAAGCTTCCCGAAATCTGAGCTTGGTGTGGTTACGTCTTCCAGCCAATTCTTCCGTCAAATCGGCGGTACGTTCGGTATGACAATTTTGGGTGCTGTCATGAACCACAAATCATCGGTTTTGCTTAATCAGGACTTAACGCCTGTTGTTAAACAGCTGCCTGCAGAAGCGAGCCAATTATCCAATCAAATGACAGATATGATTCACTCCAATCCGCAGGGCTTGTATTCTTCTCTCTTAAGTCCTGAAACGTTGGCGAAAATGCCGAAAGAATTTGTGGAGCATATGCTTCCTATTTTAAAAAATGCGCTTGTCTCCTCCCTTCATCAAGTATTCATAATCGGGCTAGTCTTCGTATTGCTGGGGGCGGTTCTTGCCCTGTTTATCGGCAATATTAAAGTGGGCCCTAAATCGAAAAAGACAAGTCCAAAGGCTGAAAAAGACCTTTCCGCCGAACTTGCTTAATGTATCAATCAGCCTCCCTCCTTCTTCGGAAGGTCGGGGGCTTTTTATCTTTTGACAACCTTCCAGCAATAGCGTTTAATGAGGTTGGATACTATAAAAGGAGAGTGATTACCATGAAATATCGCAGACTTGGGAAAACTGATTTAAAAGTTTCTATCGTTGGTGTGGGAACCTGGCAATTCGGAGGAGAATGGGGACTTACATACACACAAGCGGAAGCAGATGCTATCTTGGATCAAGCCGCTGATCTTGGCATTAACCTAATCGATACCGCGGAATGCTATGGGGATCATCTATCCGAATCGTTTATCGGCAATTATTTATCCAGACGCAATCGTGAGAATTGGGTTGTAGCCACGAAATTCGGTCACCATTTCCATGATCTATTTACACGAACTGACGAATTCAACTCGGAAAGTGTCATCAAACAATTGGATGCTTCGCTCAAAGCATTGCAAACGGATTACATAGATTTATACCAATTTCACTCAGGACCAGACAGTCTATTCGACAACGATGACTTATGGACAACCTTAGATAAACAAGTGCAAGCAGGGAAGATCAGACATTTGGGCACTTCCATCGGCAGTAATGCCAACATCCATCAGACAGAAGCCTCTACGAAGGTAAATTCCAAAGCGATTCAAGTGGTCTATAATCGTTTGGATCGAGCGCCGGAAGAGCTTGTTTTCCCTTCCTGTGTGAATCAGGATCTTGGCGTACTGGCACGCGTGCCTTTGGCAAGCGGTTATCTAAGCGGCAAGTACAAGCCTGGTGCGGTGTTTGGCAACAACGATGTCCGTCATCGCCATGATGCGGAGAACGTCAGACAAAAGCTGGAGGAAGTGCAGCGCATTCAAAAAGAAGAAGTGCCGGAAGGCATGGATATGGCCAAATGGGCGCTCGCATGGTGCTTAAAGCACGATGCCGTCACAAGCGTTATTCCGGGCTGCAAGAACCCGGAGCAAGTCATTGCTAACGCAAGCGCAACGGAGCTTATCAGCGACAACCACCCACAAGCATGGAAAGCATAAGCAATAGGAAGGACTAACTTCTAGATGAACTTGGACGAGCATACAACAACTTGGAAGCAGCTTAATGACCATTTGGCGTCATGGGTTACAGCTAGCAAAGTCCATACCGAAGATGGCCATGTTGCTTCCTACATTCCTGAACTAGCGAATGCTCCAGCTGATATCTTGGGGATCTGCATCATGGATGCAGAAGGGAATACCGTTGCAGCCGGTGATACCGACTATCATTTTACGCTGCAAAGCATCTCCAAAGTATTCACCCTTATTCTGGCTCTCATGGATAACGGCGAAGAGTATGTGTTCTCCAAGGTCGGCATGGAGCCGACGGGAGACGATTTCAACTCGATGCTGAAGCTCGAGCTGGTAGAGCCCGGTATACCTTTTAACCCGCTTATCAATGCCGGAGCTATCGCTATCTCGTCCTTAATTGCAGGGGACACGCCATCTGAACAAACGCAGCGAATTCTACAGTTTTTCCGGGAACTTGCGGACAATCCGGCGCTGGACATTAATCAGGATGTATTCAAATCGGAATCAGACACCGCTCACCGAAATCGTTCGCTTGCTTACTTCCTGAAAGATAACGGCGTTCTGGACCGCGAGGTTGACGATGTCCTGCGGGTCTATTTCAGCCACTGTTCCATCCAAGTGAACTGCACGGATTTGGCCAGAATGGCTTTAGTTCTCGCCCATAACGGCGTCGATCCGATTCGCAAGCAGCGCCTGATTCCGCGGCGGTTCGTACAAATCGCCAAAACGTTCATGTTTACCTGCGGGATGTATAATGCCTCAGGCGAGTTCGCCATGAACGTAGGGCTTCCCGCTAAAAGCGGCGTGTCCGGCAGTATTCTAACGATGGTGCCCGGACGCTACGGCATTGGTCTTGTCAGCCCTGCTCTCAACCGCAAAGGCAACAGCACCGCTGGCGTTCACCTCCTGGGGAAACTTTCGCAGGAGTTTGACTGGAGCTTATTTTAACAACAAACAGCGGTATTCGTCATCACACGAATACCGCTGTTTCGTATATCAAGCAAGCTATTGGATGGCTCGTTTAATTCGCTGCAGCACTTCAATCAGTTCATCAATCTCGGTTTCGCTCAGGCGAACCGTCACATAGTTAGGTGATATACCCCCGTCGTTGATCTCCAGCAAGGCCACCTCATCCTTGTCATCCAATTTAACAGACAATTGTTCTCTTTCGAGCATGTTAATCCAAGCCATGACGGCACCTACTTTCGGCCAATGTGTTAGTAGACGATGAATTCTTTTTTGTAAACCGTTTCATTATCCTCTGTATCCATCACACGCATTTCCAATTCCCAGTTCCCTCTGAATGGCAGATAGGCTCCCTCCGCTCGATAACTGAACTTGGCAAAGCCGTATGACTCCTCTTGTTCCTTATCCTCATAGGCTGCTATCGGCACCGCTATCGGAGCGATCTCTTTGTCGTCCAAATAATGAAGAATCATCAGCACCTGCTTCGGTTTCCCTGAATTTTCAGGAAGGAAGACTTTGGCCGTAAAAGAGTTGGTCCCTTGGATTTTGGGTGTGATATCCGCAGATACGTGGACCTTCTCTCCCATCTGATGCCACTGCAGCGGCTCATTGGCCGGAATTGGCGCCACATAGGTGATAATTCCCACCAACAGCACAATCAGTACCATTAGGGTCAAATCCACTCTTACCCACAGGAAGGACTGAGCAGCCTTCTTCTTGCGCATCATGAGGCGAATCACAAATGCCGTAAGCACGACTAGAATAACTGCGCCAACTTTCACTAGCAGCAAGATCCCCCACCCGGCGTATAACAGATAATGCAAATTCGGCAGGAATAACAACACGGATAAAATGCCGGATATCGTGAGCACGATGATGGAAATCAGCGCCATATTTGAAAATTGTCGCATGTACGTGGCAATGTCACTGCTCTTCTGACGCCACTTCGCGTAGAGAAGTACCAAGCCTCCCACCCACATGGCTGCGCCAACCAAATGAATCCAATCGAGCCCGATCGTTGCCCATACAGGTGAAAAAGAAGCCGCATGGCCGCTAAAGCTTTTAGCCGCAAGCAAGCCTAATGGCCATATCCAGTCTAACCACGCCCATCTGCCGATAAGGACGAACCCTAGGAAAGATAAGACTAGTAGAATCAGCCAGGATATTCCGATATTGGTCGCACTAAAAAGCTTCGCGACTTCTTCCACACCGCCGCCGCCTAGTAAATCCTCGATATGAGTAAAAATGAGCAGCAGGAGGGCGACAAGTTGAGCACGCTGCAAATTCAGCGTCCATGAAGATAATGTTTTTCTTGTTTCATTCCCGCCATTCGTACCTAGCATCCTTAACCAGACGACCCATCCTGTCAAAGCGAGCACCATAAGGTACCAGAGCCCGCGAGACGCATACTGCAAGAGTACCTTCGTCGTAAGCGGACCTGAACCGTGCTCGTGATTGGCATGGGCGGAAGGAAGATCTAGCGTATCTTCTTGCGGCGGATTGCCGATTGTCAGAGGATAGCTTCCGCCAACAGGGTGGCCGTCAGCCGAAATGACATGATAGCTGATTAAATAAACGCCCTCGGTCAGCTTAGGCAGATCAAGGAGCACACCTGTTTGCTCTTTGTTCAAATAAGCTTTATTACTGGTCATTTCGTCGCCGTCATGATTAAAAACTTTGATATAAAAGAGCCCTGCATCCAAAGGTTCATTGAAGGTAATTGCGATTTGGGGCGGAGAGCTTTCCAGCTTAGCGCCCGATTCCGGAATTGCCTGTACCAGCGATGCATGAGCAGAAGCCGTTTGGGGGGCGACGAAAGAACTAAAGAGCATCATTGATAATATACACAATAATACAGCGGGCAAGAACCAAAACCGACGAACATGTTGTTTCTGTTTATTCATAGATAAATTCCTCTAATCCATTATTGGTCTACGTCCGGCAAAACCATCTTCTTTGCCGTGATAATAACGGATCTTGTCCTCTCCTTGTTTCCAACAAAGCAATACTTCCTGGCCCCCGATCGTAGAGGGAAAATCCACAAGACCCGTCTCTATATCCTTAAGTTCGATACCCGTTTGTTGAAAATGTTGGATCAGCCCGCGCGCTTCAATTTGCATAAATTCAAGCTCCGCTTCCTGCATAAAAAAGGGATCCTTTTCCGTGCCGGGTTTCTCAGCCAGCTCATTTTTTTTCCTGCGAAGCTCTGCGTATTTCTCCTCAAAAGCCCGCTTCAGCAGTTGCATTTTCTTTAACTCCTGATCAACAAACGGAAGCATTTCATTCGCTTCTTCCAAGCTAAAATATTTTTTATCAGACATCTTGCACCTCCATGCCTAATTTTAACAAAAAAAGAGCGCAACTTCGAATTCTACGCATGCGTATGCGGGTGCTCGTGTGAGGATCCATGCTCATCCACATGAGTCACAGATAACTCGGCATATCCGACACCTTTCAGCACTTGAATTCGCTGCTGCAATTCTCTAAGTTTCTCCACCTTGCCCCTAACAACTAATATTTCCAAGCATTGCTGATGATTTAAATGAATATGCATCGTGGAAATAATGGCATGGTGATATTCATGCTGCAGTTCCATCAACGTAATGGGCAGATCGCTAATATGATGGTCATATACCATCACAATGGTTCCGGCTACCGTTTCGTCCAACTGCATGCTGCTGGAGGTCAACAACGCTTTGCGTGTGAGATCTCGGATCGCTTCAGAGCGGTTGCTATAGCCCTGAATGGCAATGAGCCGATCATATTGCTCAATTAATGATTGCGGCATCGAGATGCCAAAACGTACAAGCGTTTCTTTCTCCGACATGGGATCACGCTCCTTTCTAACTAACCTCGTCCTCTACCTTCACTCTACCAGAAAGTGGTGTAGTCGCAAAATGGTCAGCCCCTATTTGAGGTGAAAATAATAAAAGAGAGCGGACATACGCCCTGCTCCCTTGCTTGTTAGATAAAGTTCATCAGTTTTTTGACACGAACTTCCAGCTCCACGAGTGAGAAAGGTTTCGTCATATAGTCATCAGCGCCCATCTGATAGCCTTTGAGCATATCGTCTTCCTTTTTCTTGCCGGAAAGCATAAGCACCTTCATGTTCGCATTCGCGGAGCGCTCATCCTTCTTAATCTGATCTAACAAGGAAAAACCGTCCAACCTAGGCATCATGCCATCCAGAATACACGCATGATAGGTCTTTTCCTGCATCAAGCCGAGCGCCTCTTCACCATCGGAAGCATGTGTGATGGCAATCGGTAGATGCTCCAAATGAGAAGTCAGAATTGCTCTTAAGATTGGATCATCGTCAACGATTAGCAAACTTTTCTTCTCAGGAAGAGGCGGCGACGCCGATTTGTTCGGATCGCTCTCTTTCTCTGCTGAAGCGCATATTACGCGGTTCCGGCCCTGCTGTTTGGCTTGATACATTGCTTCATCTGCCTTAGCCACCCAATCCGCCACGGACAACCCTTCCCGCCACTGGGCAACTCCTGCAGAGAATGTGATGGAGAAAGGTTTCCCCTCATAGTGGGCAACCGGATTCGAGCTAATGATGTGCAGAATGTTCTGTATCGTGGAAAACGCCTGTTCCAAAGAGGTGTTCGGCAGGGCAATTACGAACTCTTCACCGCCGAAACGCGCCAGTAAATCCGTTGAGCGCAAATTGGTTTGCAAGAGATGAGCCAAGCCTTGCAGCACCAAATCTCCCACGTGATGTCCATACGTATCATTGATTCTTTTGAAAAAATCAATATCGATAAACACAAGCGAAATCGGAGCGGGATACCGCTCAATCCGCTGCAGCTCCATGCCAATCTGAAGGTCGAAATATCGCCGGTTGAACACGCCGGTAAGCGGATCGCGGAAGGCCAACTGCTCGAAATTTTTCGTCCTTTTGAGCAAACCATAGATCCTGGCGGCTAATTCTTCATACTGAAAGGGCTTGGTGACATAATCGTCAGCCCCCAGATGGAAACAGCGGACTTTATCGTTCAAATCATTGCGCCCTGATAGAACAATGAGAGGCAGCCATTTCAACGTTGGATCTTCTTTGAGAAACTCAAACAGCTCATAGCCCGATTGCGGATGCATCATAAGATCAAGCGTCACGAGATCATAGGTGTGTGTACGCAATAATTTCATAGCGGATTCCACATCAGCAGCCTCATCGACCACACAATCATCAAGCTGAAGACGCCGGGTCAAATACGAACGCAGCACTTCGTCATCATCGACAAGCAGCAAACGGCTTTTCAACGTTCGAAGCATAGAACCTCCTGTGGGATCCTTCTGCTCGTCCATTTGGATCTCCGTCAGACAGATATCGTATTCCATATTCATATCGCGAAGAAGCCCGAGACTGCGCTCTGCGTTTTCTTGAACCGGGTTCGTCGATGTCAACGACAACGCCTGATCCGCATCAATGGTTTGCGTCCATTCCCATAGGCGCACCAATTCCTCCGCCAGCCGGCCAATCCTCTCATAGCCAAAAATCGGCGCACTGCCCTTCAGCGTATGGATAATGCGATAGAACCGATTCAAGCCATCGATTTCCGGCTTAACACGAACGGCATCCAGCAGGGTCTCTAGCTCTTTCAACTGCTTTTCAAACTCGCGAATGAACAGTTTTCTGCCTTGTCTTAGAATTCTTGCATCTTTATCCGATTCTGACCTTGGGCCCTTTGGCTCTAGATTCGTATGATTCATGACGGACAATCACCCTTTTTACAAATAAAATTAATCTCTATAGATTTCGAATCAACTCTCCAATAAATGTCCGACCGTATCTAGAAGTTGAAGCGGGCTGAACGGTTTCACAATATAAGTGGTGACGCCGGCCGCTTTGGCCTTCTCTTTATCTTTGTCCAAGGCTTTCGCTGTTAAAAGAATAACAGGCAGGTCCCGGTTCGCGTTATCGCTCTGACGAAGCCACTCGCATACTTCAACACCCGTACGCTCCGGCATCATATAATCAAGGATAACCAGATCGAACGATGCCTTCTGAAGCTGTTCAATGGCTTGCTGACCGTCCTCCACCTCCGTAATTTCATATCCTTCATCGGATAACGTTTCTGTAAGCAGGAAGCGGAGTGCAAGCTCGTCGTCAGCCAGCAATATTTTATATATAGACATACAGGTCACCTCTATTAAAATATGACTTTAATTATAGCATCCTGCTCGAAGGCAAGATAGGAACTTGTCGAATAAAGTCAAAAAATATTATTTCATTCGCGAAGCATCGTATTCTTTCCACGATGAGCCGTTAATTTCTTTAAGTCCTTCCACGAAGGGATAGATATAAACCCAACCTTCACGCTCTCCGTTCACATCTTGGATCCAGACGCGGTCATATTCATTATTGGAGGCGCCAGGACCATAATAACCTTCCAGGACATCCATCGCTTGCAGGCCTTCTTCCGTCACTTCCAACCATTCCCCAACAACATGCTGCTCCCCATAGCCTTCCGTTAGCAAGAGCGCAGGATAAGGCCCAACATCAAATAAACGGCCGAAAATCGTGCCCGATTGCACGGACTGCACAAAAGGAGCCGCTACGAAATGGTTACTCTCTCCAACAAGCAGTGTGCCGTAGACAAATACAGATATCATGAAAACTCCTCCTGTCGAATTATGTAATTTATAAGGTTGATTTTAAATTCGCTAGCCATCTCCCCGATCCCTCTTCAAAACATCCAACCTTTTACAATTTCATGTAGAGCCGGGCAAAGAAAAAAAGCAACATCCACAATGGATGCTGCTTCTATGCTTGATTAGCTGTTAACTCGCGCGTCTTCACAATAATTTTGCGAATGCTGTCTTCCGATAAATGAAAGACCTTGATTAACTCCATCACTGTGGAGCCTGTTTGGTACAATCGGAAAATTTCTTGATTTCTACGCTCGATAATAATGCGTGTTCCGTTATTTTCTCCCCATCCAGCGCGTTTCTGCTCTTTCTTAGGGATATATACGATTTCACCTTGGATATATTCTTGTAATTGTTTTAATAGGTTAGGGGGAAGAACGTCTTTCCCGTTCTTGTAACTCATGGATGAAAACCTCCTCAAATTGTCGCAAAGATTAAACTTTGTTCGGATTTGCAGAGAGTAATCTCATCGCCCCTAAACCTCATACCATTCTTATCAAAATGGAATAAAAAAAACACGACCATAATCGTGCCTGTCGGTTGTATATGCAATTATACAAATTCAGGTGAACGGTTATTCCACGAATGATATTCAGTTAGGAGACGATTACCTCTGCGGCGGCCGCAACACTCATCGCTACTGTCATTGTCATTGTGTTCATTAAAAAACACTCCTTTCACCTAATATTGGGATTGTATTACTTGAGTTGGAGAGCAAAGTCTCTCCTTCACTGCTGTGTGTTCACTTCGTGTTCACAATTCTCATTATATGTAAAAAACATCTCGCTGTCTACTCGTAAGTTAAGAATATGCGGGAGCCCATAGGGCCCCCGGTTGTAACGATGACCTCTGCTTACGCAGAGATCACCTCCGCTTTTGTTGTAATCACCTTGATCACTCCTTTCCGAAGTTATTAGCTGGCCGGCTACTTCTCTATTTACTCATAATCCTACCCCATTCTCAAGTGAAAGAATCGTTATAAGGATTCTTTCCTAGGCGGGTGTCTGGGATTAAACGGAAGGGTGGCGGTGGGTGGATAAGTGCAGGGGCTGGATGCGAAGAGTGTGGTGGTGCAGGAATTGTGGAAAGTGAAGGAATGTGGGCCTGAAAGGAGTGTGGCGGAGTGCAGGGACTGCCCCTCTAAAGGCTAACGGACCTGGTTGCCGCTATTATAGTGTTTTTGCTGGTTGAGCAAGGGCTAACGGACTGTACAGCCGCTATCTGCTGATTTTAGGGTGGATATCAGCAGCTTTCAGGTAAATAACGGCACTTGAGTCCGTTAGATCCAAATTTCATCCTAAAAGTGGCAGATAGCGGCATCTCAGTCCGTTAGAGTCACGGATCAATGCCCCAGCGCCGTCACCGCGATGCCGCCGCGGTTCAGCAGCGCGCGGATATCGCGCGCAAACTCCACGGCGTGAGCACCGTCGCCGTGGATACAGATCGTGTCCGCGCGCATGCTCAGATCCTCTCCCTCCTGGGAGAGGACCTTCCCCTCGCGGACAAGGCGCACCACCTGCGCCGCTGCATCCGCGGCGCTCTCCAGCAGCGCCCCGGGCTGATCCCGGGGCGTCAGCGTGCCGTCCCGCCGGTAGGTGCGGTCCGCGAAAGCTTCGCTCGCGGTTCGCAGCCCCGCGGCGGCACCCGCCCGCAGCAGCTCGCTGCCGGGCGGTCCGAGCAGCGTCAGCTCCGCGCTGACGCTGAACGTCGCAGCCGCAATGGCCGCGGCGAGATCATGGCGCTTCGCCGCCATGTGATAGAGCGCGCCATGCGGCTTGACGTGCTGCAGGCGCCCGCCTTCGGCGTGGACGAACGCCTGCAGCGCCCCGAGCTGATACAACGTCAGCTCGTAAGCCTCAGCCGGCGTGATGGCGATCTCGCGCCGGCCAAAGCCCTGCAGATCGGGGAGTCCCGGATGGGCCCCGATCGCCACGCCTTTGCGCATGCACAGCTGTACGGTGCTGCGCATCGTGGCAGGATCGCCTGCGTGGAATCCGCAGGCGATGTTGGCGGAGCTGACGAAGTCCAGCAGCTCCTCGTCACGCCCGAGGCGATAAGCGCCGAAGGCTTCGCCCATATCACAATTTAAATCTATACGCAGCAAACTCACTTTTCCATCACCTTTCATAGCTCCTATACTTTACTTAGTATCTCGTGTGCTCTTATCTGCATTTTTCAAATCATCCACGATCCCTAAACCAAGCCTGCACGCCAGCTTCCAGCAACCGCATATCCATAGCCTGCAGCAAAAGCTGCTCCTGGGCTTCCCTCAAGCTAACCTCGCGGAAACGCAGTTTGCCCCCTGGCTTCATTTGAGCGATTAGCGGCAGATGAGCCGTAATGACATGGGCAATGCGCGGGTAGCCGCCTGTTGTCTGGCAGTCAGAAAGCAAAAGAATGGGCTGACCGCTCGGTGGCACCTGAATCGTGCCTGGGACAACGGCTTCCGAAATCATCTCATGGGAGATACCGCGTTTTAGCGAAAGAGGTTTTCCTTCCAGCCGATATCCCATTCGGTCCGATTGCGGGGTAACCGTGAAGCTTCGAGCCAGAAACTTCGCTTTGACCGATTTCGCAAAATGGTCCGCTTCCTTGCCCCATACAATACCCACAACCGGGTTGTCTTCATAATTAGGCCGAATAAAGTGAGTGACCTCACCGGAAACAGACCGGTTGTAGAAATTAGCGGCTGCTTTCCCCGCACTGCCCAGCTTCAGTTCATCTCCCGCTTGAAGCGCTCTGCCTTCATACCCGCCAATCCCTGCCCGGAGATAAGTGCTTGTGCTGCCCATGCTGACATTCGCTGCAAAGCCCCCATGCACGGCTAAATAAACTCTGCAGCCCTTCACCGCATAGCGGAAGCCCAGTTGTTCGCCTTTTTGGATGAAAAAAGATCGCCATAACGGCACTCTTCTGCCTTCCACATCCGCCTCCAGATCAGCTCCACACAAGGCTATCAGCATATCCGATTGCGCGACCATGCTCGGTCCGTTCAGAGTAATTTCTAATACGGCGGCATCGGCGGTATTTCCTACAAGAATGTTAGCCGCTTGGTGGGCAAAAAGGTCCATAGGACCCGATGCAATGACGCCAAATTTGCGGTATCCATAACGCCCTTGATCCTGCAGAATCGATAACATTCCCGGCTTGATGATTTTAAAGCCCATGTCCCAGGTTCCTTTCAGCGGTAAAATGGAACTGCTCCGGCGTGATGGCGACGAATTTCACCCGATCTCCTACCTGCAATAAGGACGGAGTCGCGGATTGCGGCTGAAATAAAGCAAGCGGCGTCCGACCGATCAGGTTCCACCCGCCTGGCGTTTCAAATGGATAAATGCCGGTTTGCGCGCCGCCAATTCCTACCGATCCAGCTGGTATACGGGGTCGGGGCACTGATTTTCTAGGTGTAACCAACCGCTCATCCATCCCGCCTAAATACGGGAAACCCGGCGCAAAACCAATCATATAGACCGGATAGATTTGTGCAGTATGCAGGGCGACGATTTCTTCCTCTGTCAGACTGTGATAAGCCGCTACTTCCGCAAGATCAGGACCATATTCCCCACCATAACAAACGGGAATTTCGATATGTTTCTCTATCTGAGGTGACTGCTGTTCGTTTGTGAACTCAAAGCCGCCCAAGCACCGCACTATATGTTGGAGAACCTTGTCGCAAGGGAGCATATAGTTTTCCCCAGCAGGGTGCACATGTTTGCGGTGAACCTCCGCTTCAGAAAAATGCTGATATACCACGACCGGATCATAATAAATCGTAATCGTCGTATAGGCGGGCACCATTTCTATATAACCTGCGAAAGGGCGCTTCTCCAGATAGGCCGTCACTTGCCGCACCAGATCTAGCGTTGACAGCTCAATGCTCGTGCCAAGCGTAAGTACGATGGCCGAATCCCCAAGATGATGCCATTCGTAATGGAGCTTCGTCATGCAAATTTCTGCTTTTTCAACCAGTTTGCGCAAAGTTCAGGCCATATATAGGCTTCATCGTGATCAGTCGCCATGCCAATGCCATGCCGTCCGCTCTCAAAAACATGCAGATCGTACGGCACTTTATGACGGCTAAGCGCCATGGCAAAAAGCAAGCTGTTCTCGACAGGAACGGCGGCATCGTCGGCGGTGTGCCAGAGAAAAGTCGGCGGTGTATCCGACGATACTTGTTTCTCTGTGGATAACAAAGTCACCAACTTCTCATCCGGTGCCTCGCCTAACAGGTTCTTTTTGGAGCCCACATGTCCAAACTCATAGAAGGAAATGACAGGATAACAAAGAATTAAAGCGTCCGGACGGCTGCTTTGTCTCTCGATAGGATCTTCTGCTTCTTGGTTCCCGGCATCAAAAAGCGTACCTGCGGAGGAAGCCAAGTGACCGCCTGCGGAGAATCCAAGGATCCCTAGCCGATTCGGATCAATCCCCCATTGCTCTGCATGGTGTCTTACCGTTCGAATCGCTCTTTGGGCATCTCGGAGCGGAATTGGATGTTCATAAGGAGCTACCCGGTAGTTTAAAACAAAGGCCGAAATCCCAAGTCCATTAAGCCACTTTGCGACAGGTTCGCCTTCATGGGGCGCACGCCTACCGTAGCCGCCTCCGGGACATACTATAACGGCAGAGCTCAAGCCTTCGCTTGCTACAGGATACAAAGTCAAGCTCGGGCATCCTTGGTTTTCCTCACCGATGCTAATCTCGGATGCTCCGGGCCATAATTCGATTGTGGTTGCGCTGTTCACTCAAGAAACCTCCTTTATTTATGTGCTATGCTAATCATATCGAATCCCCCCAAGTTCGCATAGGTAGGATTTTACAAAAAATTAGGACCTTGCCTTGATTCTTATGTGGAAAGAAAAAAATAAGACGGCGCAGGATAACCCTGCACCGCCTTTTTCATTGCTACTCTGTATCCCAAATGACTTCCCAATTCCCATTCACGCTGGCTTCAATCGTACCTCGCTCCATAATATACCCGGCAAGAAGCTCCGCAACATCCGTCGGAATATCTTTAATTACGGGCTTATCCTGGAACATGGCGTAGTTGCCTCCGCCGGCTGCCCTGTAATTATTCATCACTACATCGTAGGATGCCTCAAGGTCCAGCGGCTGCCCGTCATAATCGAGCTGTACGACACGTTCTCCAATTGGGCGGGAGATGTTCAATTTATACGTAATGCCTTCCCACATATCATAATTGTAATGCTGTGGCTTCGGCTCTCTAAACTTGCTGCTGACCTGAACTTCGCCGCCAGGTGACAGTTCGAAATATTCCGCGGACTGTTCCAAGGCGTCCTTGATGTCTTGTCCGGAAATCCGAATCACTTTCAACGTATTCGGGTAAATGTAATTGGATACGATGTCCCTCATCGTAATATCGGAAGGAAAACCCGGCGATACGTTATCAAACAATGCCGTATTCGAAATGGGCGCTCCGGACAGCTCCATCTGTACCCGATTGATGAATTCGATCAGTGCGCTGTCTTTCAAGCGGGTCTGCATGGGATCTTTCACGAGCATATCGCCCGTGAGCTTGCCGATCGGTTGATCCAGCCACTCTTGCGTTTTCGCTTCATGGGTATCTACAAGCTTCAAAAGCTTCTGGTCTGCTTCAACACCCGTTACGGAGAGCAGCTCGGATGTCTTGGTATCGATCTGCCATTTGCCTTCCACCAATGAAAGCTCCAGCTTCACTTTCCCAAGCGTAACGCCAGCCGTTCCCGGTTGCACAACAAGGACGCCATTGATGCTTTGCCCTGCAATGCTCCGGTGCTGGTGCCCGGTCAGAAGCACATCCACCCCTTCAACTTCCATACAAAGCTGATAGCCCTGATTTTCACCTGTCAAAGGTTCCGTTGGTTCCCCTGTCTCCAAATGTCTTTCAAAGCCGCCATGATAAGAGACGACTACAACATCCGCTCGCTCTTCTTCCTTAAGCACTCTCACCCACTTGTGAGCTGCTTCTACAGCATCCACAAACTGCAAACCGGCGATGTGTGCAGGGTTTTCCCAATTTGGAATATACGGTGTCGTTAATCCCAAAATACCGATGCGAACACCTTCAGGAAGTTCCTTGATGATATAAGGTTTGCCTAAGAACGGCTCTCCGCTTGCGTCTACAATGCTTGCGCACAGCCACGGGAACTCGGATTCCTTGACCGCTTTGCCAAGTACATCAAGACCATAATTAAACTCATGATTCCCGATTACAGCAGCATCATAGCCGATATAGTTGAGTCCGATCACCATCGGATCCATCGGCTCGTTATCCAATCTGGCATGATGGTAGGCCAGCGGAGTGCCTTGAATGAGATCCCCGTTGTCGATGACGATCACATTGGCTTCCTTCTTCCGTTCACCTGCTACCAATGCCGCTATTTTGGCTAAACCCACATCGTTGGGCAAGTTATTCGCGTAATGCAAAGGCAGCATATTGCCATGTAAATCGCTTGTTTCCAGTATGGTTACTATACTTTTCTGCACCTTACCAGGTTGAGTCAAGTTCCCCACTCCACAACTTTTTATTTTGTAAATACGTACATAACAATTGGCAGTTTAACAAATACTTCACACTATCTTCCATATCCCTTATGTTAATGTTATATTACATCTTAGATAAATAGCAAATAAATTTAAACGGAGGTCAAAAAAGTAATGAAAAAATTAACAGTGATTACCCTTTCCATGATGGTTGTTGCCACAGGTCTGCTTGCTGGCTGCGCAAAGAAAGAAACACCGGCTCCATCCGCTTCAGCAGGTGCAGCAGCGAGTGCTTCTCCGGCAGCAGCAGCTTCCGCTAGTCCAGCTGCAGCAACGGGTTTTGTTCCAAAAGAACTTAAAGTACAATTCGTTCCTTCCCAAAATGCGGAGACGCTTGAAGCGAAAGCCAAACCACTTGAAAAACTTCTTGGGGACAAGCTGGGTATCCCGGTTAAAGTATCCGTTTCAACTGACTACAACGTTGTAATCGAAGCTATGGCTTCCAAACAAGTTGACGTTGGCTTCCTGCCTCCGAGCAACTATGTTGTTGCCCATGATAACCGCAAAGCGGCTGATCTGCTTGCCCAAGCGACACGTTTCGGCGTTGACGATGCAACAGGCCAACCAACAAAAGATCTCGTGAATTTCTACAAATCCGAAATCCTTGTGAAAGCAGATTCCCCTATTAAATCTGTAACTGACTTGAAAGGCAAAAAAATGGGCTGGCAAGGTGTTACTTCCGCAGCTGGTTACGTTTACCCAGGTCTATTGTTGAAAAAAGCTGGCGTTGATCCAGTGAAAGACGTAACAGGCGTACAATTCCAAGGACATGACAAAGCGGTTATCGCGCTTCTTAACGGTCAAGTTGATGCTGTCGGCGTATTCCAAGACATTCGTACGAACATGATCAAAGATTACCCAGACATTTTCAAACAAACGAAAGTTCTTGCTTTCTCCGATAAAATCCCTAACGATACCATTGCTGTTCGCTCCGATATGGATGCAGCATGGAAAAAGAAAATCCAAGACGCTTTCCTAGCACTTGGTACGGATCCAGAAGGCCAAAAAATCATTTTTGATGTTTACACACATAAAGGTTATGTTGTAGCGAAAGATGAAGATTTCAACATCGTTCGTGATGCGAACAAAGAAATGGGCTTGAAATAAGCCGATCTAAATCAAGAGGCTGTCCCAAAGTCATCCATTGACGGAGGGATAGCCTCTTTTTTTTTCAATTCTACGTATTTCCACGCTTGCATACTATGGATGTGGCACGTCCGGTAAATTTTTTTTTACTTTTGCATGACAAACGTTTACTTGAACTTGTCATATATCATAGTGGGGTGAAAATGGAATGTTCGAAAAGCTTATTAGCAGTAAAAATGAAGTCTCCATCCGGTGCGGCAACGACGAAATTAGAGGAGTTATTACGCATTACTATTCAGCCTTCCAACTGTTGAAAATAAGAAACATCATGATTCCCCTGGAGCTAATCGAACAGATTGAAGTCCTGGAACCGACAAACAGCTCAGCCGGATTATCAAAACTTAGCCGCAGTTCTCTTCGTTTAGTAACCCGCGAGAGGCTTTCAAGTCAAGTGTAACAGACATACATCATACAACGTGCATAACAAAACAGACGCCGCTGATGCGGCGTCTGTTGCTTTATACGATGCGTTTACGAAGCGATCCTGAAATGTAGTCAATAATTGAGACGGTAATGATTATCCCGATCAGGATGATCCCTACGCGCGGCCACTGCCTTGCATTCAGCGCGAAAATAAGCGGCGTACCGATCCCTCCGGCACCAATGACTCCAAGCAAGGTTGCGGAACGAACGTTGATCTCGAAACGATATAGCGTATACGAGATGAAATCAGGAATGACTTGTGGAATGACGGCAAAGGCCATCCGCTGCCAAATATTAGCGCCAACGGCGTTCATCGCCTCTGTAGGCCCCATATCCATATTTTCAATGGCTTCGGCATACAGCTTCCCGAGCATCCCTACGGAGTGCAATCCTAAGGCCATTACCCCGGCATACGCATTAGGTCCTACAGCTTTGATAAAGATCAAAGCCATAATAATTTCAGGAATCGTACGAACAATACTCAAGAACAATTTCCCTGTTCCCGAGACGGCGCGGAAACGGCTCATATTCGCTGCAGCCCAGAAGGCAAACGGCAAACAGACAATCGCCGAAACGAAGTTCCCCAAGTAGGAAATCGATAACGTTTCAAGCAAAGAACGAAGTAAATCTTCGCCTTCCGGAATATAGACATACGCCCAATCCGGATGAAACAAACCGGTAATCATGGCTTTCGTCAAAATCCAAGTTGTTGGTTGAAAGCCTGTTAACTCCAGACCTGTCAACGACCAGATGAATAAAGCGATAACCGCGACCCATCCTACAATTTTGTAAGTGCGCGCACGAGATTCTGACATTGGCTTTGCGCTGCCCTTCAGCAGGTAGGAACGGAACCGGGTACTTACCAAATCAATAATGACAACAACGATCAACGTATAAATGACAATCGCACAGGACTGATCGTAACGGAACAGATCCAGCGTGTTTTTGAGCAGCAAACCGATACCGCCGGCTCCTACCAAACCTAGGATCGCGGAGGCGCGGATACTGACTTCAAACGTATACAGGAAATGAGCGAGATACGTAGGTGCGACCTGTGGCAGAACGCCGAAACGAATCAGCTTCAGTTTATTGGCACCAACGGCTGTCATCGCTTCCAGAGGGCCTGGATCAATCGCTTCCGTCGATTCATATGCAAGCTTGGACAAAATACCGAACGTGAAGAAAATCAGCGCGAGCGTACCTGCTGTGGGGCCAAAGCCTACCAACACCGCGAACAGTGCAGCGTACAGCAGGTCCGGAATCGTGCGAAGCAAGTTCATGATCAGCCTGGCCGGATAAAAAAGCCATGGCGTCGTTGTTACGTTACGTGCTGCAAGAAGCGCCATTGGGTAAGCGAAAATAGCTCCAACAGTTGTACCAATAATGGACATTTGGATGGTTTGTGCCATCGGCTTCCAAATATCAGCGAAAAACGCCCAATCCGGCGGAAACATTTCCCCAATGAATTTGAGGATTTCCGGTGTTCCGGTAACCAGCTTCGAGAGTGTCGCGTCCGTCTGATAGATGCTTCCGATCAGGAACAAGATCATGATGATGGCTGTGAGATAAATCTTCGTTCGAGGAGGTCTTTTGACAGACGTCACACTCATCCCTCCTGCACCCCCAACAGCTCATCTTTCTTAATGGCACGGCCATAAATTTCGGAGAATACCTCGTCTGTCGCTTCAGCAACGGGTCCGTCATATACGACTTTACCTGCACGAAGGCCGATAATCCGCGTTGCGTATTCACGCGCAAGATCAATAAAGTGCAGGTTAACAACCGTTGTGATACCCAGTTCCGTGTTAATGCGTTTCAGATCATCCATAACCTGTCTTGTAGTTAAAGGATCCAAGGAGGCAACAGGTTCATCCGCCAAAATGATTTTGGCTTCTTGGGCAAGCGCCCTCGCGATGGAAACACGCTGTTGCTGACCACCGGACAATTCATCAGCGCGTGAATAGGCCTTCTCCCGAATATTCACTCTTTCCAGTGCTTTCAGGGAAAGCTCGATATCATGTTTAGGGAACAAACCAAGGATAGTACGTAATGTGGAGTGATAACCTACGCGACCAGATAATACGTTGCGAAGAACCGTGGAACGCTTAACGAGATTGAAGGTTTGGAAGATCATCCCGATATCTCTGCGCATCCGGCGTAATTCCGAACCATTTGCTTTTGTGATCGATTTGCCATCTATCAGAATTTCTCCGTCTGTCGTCTCATGCAAGCGATTGATTGAACGCAATAAAGTAGATTTCCCTGCGCCTGAGAGGCCAACGATCACAATAAACTCTCCCGGGTTAATCGTCAAATTAATGTCGTTCAGACCCACAGTTCCGTTAGGATACACCTTGGAAATATGTTTAAACTCAATCATATAAGTCCTACTTTCTTTAAATGGTATCAAAGATCAGACCAAATTAATTCAACGAAATTCGTCAAAATCCTTCTTTCTATGATAACCTTTAGAAAATATTCATATTCCATTGTTCACCATGACAACAAAAGAGCCCCGGAATATGATCCGAGGCTAGTCATAATTACTTATTTTCAAACTTTAGAACTATACTTTAGCACGCCAGCGCTCCTCGATTTTCATCCCTTTCCACACTGCAATGGAGACGATCCACGCAATGACGAACAGGGCGACGAGGATGAAGCCCAAGGTGCCGAAATCAATATCCTGCAGCCAAGTCCAGAAGGTGCCTTCCATGCCGAATTCTTCCGAGAGCACCTGCCCCAACTCAATGACACCGATAATTAAAGCGGCGATGACGGCTAGAGCGGTTACAGTCAAATTGTAATAAAGCTTGCGCACGGGCGTGTGGAAAGCCCATTTGTAGGCCTTAGTCATGAACATCCCGTCAGCTGTGTCAAATAAACTCATGCCTGCTGCAAATAGCAGCGGAAGTGAGATGACGCCGATGAACGGAATGGCATCTTTGGCCGCATGGGCGGAAATGGCTAACAGCGCAATTTCACTAGCCGTATCGAAGCCCAGACCAAAGAGAAAACCTAGCGGATACACATGCCAGCTTTTGCTGATGAAAGAGAACAACGGTTTGATCATGCGGGCAATGAAGCCCCGGGATTCCAACAGCTCTTCAAACTCATTGTCATCCTGCTTGCCGCCGCGAAATTTGACGAATAGCTTATATAAGCTTATTAGAATAATCAAGTTAATGACACCAATGATAACTAGAAAAAGCCCGGATACCGAAGCGCCGATAACGCCTCCGAAACGCTGCATCCATGGAAGCTCACGCTCCGCCCATGTCACCGAAAAAGCGGTCACAATCGACATGAGGAAAACGACCGAAGAATGACCTAGCGAGAAATAAAAACCGACGCCTAAGGGGTTGCGTTTCTGTTGAACAAGCTTGCGCACGGTATTGTCAATGGCCGCGATATGATCGACGTCAAAGGCATGCCGCATACCCAGCGTATAGGCAAGCAGTCCGATCCCCCAAAAAGCAGGAGACGTTTTGGCCACCGAATAAAGGCCAATAAGGCCTAATATATGGAGAAGCAAGATAAAGCCTATGTATCCGCCCCAGCTTTTCCGCTGCTCCAGCAATGATTTCCACATGTGGTATACACACAACCTTTCCATTCGTGCTACGATTTATTTACAATGTAGCACACGTGTGCGTGACTTGAATAGCATTTTGCCTAATTTATTGTGAAGATCTCTAACATTTATTTGATATAATAGTATCCGTTCCAAAATAATGAGCTATGTAAGGAGTGTAAACGATCTGATGTCTCTTCGTCTTTTTAAACTTTTTACCATTTTCGTACCTGTGGTCATCATCGGCGGCTTTGAATATATACGCCACGAATTCCTATTAAATTACTTAACAATGGAAGCCGGCAACTTCTCCATTACCGTTATTACGCTGCTGCTCTCGTACCTCTTCGCTTCGTGGATGTTTCAAAGCATTGAACGCAGCAATGAGCAGCTTACCATGGGCGAAGCCCGCAGAGCCGTCTACGAAGAGCGGGAACGTCTCGCCAGAGAGCTGCATGACGACTTGGCTCAGACGCTTTTTTTCCTCAACGTCAAGTTAAAGCAAGGTGATTTGGAGGAAGCCAAAGCCGCCGTATCGGAAATCGACAACTCGCTCCGGCAGGCGATTTTCAATCTTCGCACGCCGCCTGAAGAAGGAACCGGCCTTGAGCAGCGTATCCATAAGTTTCTGCACGACTGGCGGATGGTGACGGGCATCGAGCTGCAGGAGGAGCTGGAAATTGAGGAGAACAGCTTCACTCCCGCAGAGGAGGTACAGCTTTTCGGCATCATCCAGGAGGCCTTTACGAACATTCGCAAACACTCCATGGCAACAGAAGCGGCAATCTTGTTGGAAGCTCATCCGGATGCCTGGAAGCTGCATATTACGGATAATGGCCGTGGACTTCGGCATACTGAAGCAGCAGGCAAGAAATATGGCATTGAGTTGATGCAGAAACGGGCGTCTGATTTAGGCGCCACCTTCGAATTTAAGGCAAGAGGTACCGGCGAAGCACAAGCAGGAACAGGAAGCGGAGACACAACCGGAACCGAACTCACTGTGCAAGCCGCAGATAGGAGGAACTGATTTTGACATCCACACAACCCTTCCGTGTACTTATTGTAGATGATCATCCCTTGGCGCGAAAAGCGATCCGCAGCATGCTGGAGCCTGTGGCCGACTTTGAAATTGTAGGGGAAGCCAGCAGCGGTGAAGCTGCGATTGTGCAGTGTGGTGAAGTCGCGCCCGATGTGGTATTGATGGATATTCATATGTCTCCTATGGATGGACTTGAAGCGACACGGCGCATCAAACAAGCCTATGGGACGATCCGAATCGTCATGCTGACGGTTTCCGACGATGTGGCCGACCTCTTCACGGCCCTGCAGTTCGGAGCCCAGGGCTATTTGCTCAAAAATATGGACCCTGATGAGTGGCTCACCTATCTTCGTGCCCTACTCGACGACAATTCCGATGCCGCCCGGGGGATGGCAGACAAGCTTTTCCAACGGTTTCGCGCACCGGTTGGGAATTTGGCGGAAGGTCCAACACCGAGCATGCTAACCTCTCGGGAGCAGGAAATCACCGCCTATGTCGCCCAGGGAGACAACAATCGGCAGATTGCTGAGAAACTGCTTATTTCGGAGCATACCGTCAAAAATCATATGAAAAATATATTGGTTAAGCTCGGGCTTGAGAACCGGGTGCAGCTAACCGGATTCGCCATTAAGCACGGCTTGACACGAAAAGGACAAAACTAGTCGAAAAAATAGCCCACTAGAGTCATACTCAGATGCTTACCAAACAGGTAACATGGACAACATGAGAAGAGTTGATTCGAAAGGGGAAAATGTTCCATGTTTAAAAAATTGATGTTAAACGCAAGTATCCTGCTGGTCGGTTCCATGCTGCTAATCGCTGGCGTCGCCAGCGCTCACGTAACGGTTTATCCGAAAGAAGCTACACAAGGCAGCTACGAGATGTTTACGGTTCGTGTCCCATCCGAGAAAGATATTCCTACCGTAAAAGTGGAAGTGAAGTTCCCGATGGACTCCGTTGCCGTTTCCCGTTTTGAGCCAAAAGCCGGCTGGACATACGAAGTCGCCAAAGATTCCGCTGGTAAAATTACCGGCGTTACCTGGAAAGCAAGCGGAGACGGACTCGCGAGCACGGAGTTCGGCGATTTTAATATGCAGGGTAAAGTAGCGGACGCTGCTACTCAAATCGTTTGGAAAGCTTACCAAACCTACAAAGACGGCAGCGTCGTGGAATGGGTCGGCGCAGACGGCTCAGACAAGCCTGCTTCCGTTACGACGGTAAAGGCCAAAGCCGGCGCTGTCACGGACAGCCATGGGAACGTCGTTGCTGGCCAAGCTGCTGCTGAAAGCGGGAGTTCCAGCTCCAAAACACCTCTCTACCTTTCCATTGCAGCTGTTGTGCTTGGGGCATTATCCTTGATCGTTTCGTTCACAAGAAAACGCCGCTAACCCGGCTATAACAAAAGGCCTTGAGTTCTCCGTCAGGATTGACGCTGAACTCAAGGCCTTTCTTATGCTCTTTGATAAATCCGGAAGTAATACTCGTACGGATTTTTCTCGTTCCGTTCCCCTTGTTCACTTGAGACCAAGGTCCACTCAGACAAGTCCAACTCCGACATGTACGTGTCCGCTTCAAACTCGTGCTCGATGAATGTTATGTACATCCGATCAACCTTTTCTGCGAACAGACGAAATATTTCCGCGCCGCCGATGACGAAAAGCTCTTGATCTTTGAACGCTTGAACGGCTTCATCGACGGAGTGAATGACCTCGCAGCCCTCCGCCCGAAACTCCGTATTCTGCGTAAGAATCACATTGCGTCTGCCTGGCAGCGGCCTTCCGATGGATTCGTACGTCTTGCGCCCCATTAGAATCGGATGACCCATCGTCACAGATTTAAAAAATTTCAGATCACCTGGCAAGTGCCAAGGTAATGTATTGTTCACACCAATGGCCCGGTTGCGGTCCATGGCAAAAATAAATGAAATACTCATAGCTGGTGCAAACCTCCTTTCGTAACACGTCTATACCGCTACTGGCGCTTTAATCGTTGGATGCGGATTGTATCCGATCAACTCGATGTCGCTGACATCGAAATCGAACAGCGATGCCACATTTTGATTCAGCTTCAGCGTTGGCAATTCCTTCGGTTCACGGCTCAGAAGCGTATGAATCTGATCAATATGATTCGTGTAAATATGAGCATCGCCAATGGTATGGACGAACTCCCCTACGCCTAGTCCGCACTCCTGTGCGATTAGGTGCGTAAGCAGCGCGTAGCCGGCAATGTTAAAAGGAACGCCCAGGAACGTGTCGGCACTGCGCTGATATAACTGGCAGCTCAGCTTGCCACCAGCCACGTAAAACTGGAACATCGTATGACACGGCGGCAGCGCCATGCTCGGTACATCCTCAGGATTCCATGCGGAGACGATAAGTCTGCGGGAATCCGGGTTCGTTTTGATCATATGGATGACCTCTTTGAGCTGATCGATCGTTCCGCCCTGCGTTGTCGTCCAGTCTCTCCACTGCTTGCCGTACACATCTCCGAGCTCGCCGTATTGCTTTGCAAATGCCTCGTCAGTCAGTACCTTATCTACGAAACTCGCCATTTGCTCGTCATACTGAACCTTGAATGCTTCATCCTGCTGAGAGCGCAGCCCAAAATTCGTCATATCGGGTCCTGTATAATCTGCGCTTTCAACCCACTTTTTAAAAGCCCATTCATTCCAAATATGATTGTTATGCTGCAGCAGATAGCGAATATTCGTATCTCCTTTAATAAACCAGAGCATTTCACTGGCGATTAACCGAAATGGCACTCTTTTCGTCGTTACAAGGGGGAATCCCTCCGAAAGGTCAAAACGCATCTGCCTCCCAAATACGGACAACGTCCCCGTCCCTGTTCGGTCTTCCTTTTTAGTCCCGTTTGCCAATATATCTTGTAGCAATTCCTGATAGGCTTTCAAAGCTAACGAACCTCCATCCTATAATAAAAGGCATATCCATCTATTTTACCATTCCTGTCCCCTCAGTGGTATCTGTAAGTGCGGACAATTTCTCCACGAAATCCCAATCTCTCAGAGATGCATTTTTGCGGCAGTTATGGTACTATTTGCTCCTAGAAGAGGTTCGCAAACTCCCTCTATGATAAAAACTTCCATCGCAGTCATTCGAAGCTGAGCGACCGCGTTCAGAGGTTGTTTTTATCGCCAATAAGAATTTGTTCTATTTGAGCTCAACGGAACTTTTTAAATTCTTATGTGGTAAAAAAACTATGAAAAGAGGATTCATCATGTCTGCAGGTAGAAGCAATGAAGATTTAAAAGAGATCACCCTCCTCGGAAATCAAGGAACGAAGTATGTGTTCAACTATGATCCGACGGTGCTGGAAGCATTCGATAACAAACATCCGAACCGGGATTATTTCGTCAAATTTAATTTCCCTGAGTTCACGAGCCTTTGTCCCGTCACTGGACAGCCGGATTTCGCAACCCTCTACATTTCCTATATTCCGAATATCAAAATGGTAGAGAGCAAGTCCCTTAAGCTGTACATGTTCAGCTTCCGCAACCACGGCGATTTCCACGAGGACTGCGTTAACATTATCATGGATGATTTGATCAAGCTTATGGAGCCTCGTTATATTGAGGTTTGGGGAAAATTCACTCCGCGCGGCGGCATTTCGATCGATCCGTATTGCAACTGGGGGCAGCCCGGTACGAAGTTTGAAGCGATGGCCGAGCACCGGTTGATGAACCACGATATGTATCCGGAAAAAATCGATAATCGTTAATTTTGCTGCAGGGGTAAGGTAATTGTTACTGTCGTACCTACGCCTTCTTCACTCTCATAAACAATTTTGCCGTTCATCGTCTCGATGATTCGGATGGTAACAGCTGTCCCAAGTCCCGTCCCTACATCCTTCGTGGAATAAAAAAGATGGCCGATGCGGGACAGCTGATCTTTGCTCATTCCTCTGCCGTTATCGTAAATGCTGATCTGCACTTCACCAACCATCCCCGTCAAACATACCTTCACTTCACCATTCGCCTGTGTAGCTTCAATCGCGTTTTTAATCACATTCACCAGCGCTTGCTGCAATTGCCCCCTATCGGAATGAATATAGATGTGCTCGTCGACATGACAAGTAAGCTCTACGCCATTTTTCATCGCCATCGGTGTTAGCAAGATCAGGATATTCGTTAGCACATCCGAGAAAGAAAAGGATTCCAACTTCGTTAGCTTAGGTTTGGAGAAATTTAAATAATCACTGATAATCGTCTCGGCCCGCTCCAGCTCCTCCAAGGCAATGGTCAGGTACTGTTGATTTTTGCCTAGTTCGCTTGGGCGCATGAGCTGGAGAAATCCTTTTACAACCGTTAGTGGATTACGAACCTCATGAGCGATAGAAGCAGCAAGTTCACCTAAGGTTTTCATTTTTTCAGCTTTTTGGATTTCCGCTTTCATTTTCGCATGTTCTTCATTCAGTTCCAGCAGCATCGTGGAGAACCAAGTTCCCAAAATCGTGAGGATTCCGAATGCAGTGATGGCGGGAATCATTCGATAATCCAGAGGTTCGCCGGAAAACAATGAATACGAAATTAATATCATGAGCATGACAAGCAGCGGTCCCAGGGCAACCACAATAGTAGCCTTAATCCGCGAGTTCCCTGTCAAAGCATTAACTTTGAACGAAGCAAGCAAGGGAATCATGAACGCAATCGTCATACTAATATATCCAAACAAAAGCGCATCGCCACCAAGGTAAGTACGCGTCATAATGATCATCACATAGTTGATAAAGCCTGCTTTCCGTCCCATGTACACAGTTGCGATGACCATAGGAACGTAGCGCAAATCCCAAAATAAGTTAAGATCTTCATAAGAAAAAAGCAGACAAAGCGAGGATGCCATTCCATACAACAGCCCCATCACAATGGGAGATTTTGCGTAACTCCAACGTTCGCCAAAAACGCTCTGCAATAAAACAGGAGCAAGGACAATCAGGATGTTCAGAAATAATTTCTCTAGTAACATAGCTCCTCCTACACCTACAGCCACTCAAATTCTTATCCCTTGTAACTTCTGCAAAAACCAGGATATTCCCTTTTTTAACCATTGGATTTTTCTGGATAACTGCCATAAAATAAAAAAACTATGACGGAAGCACCTCATTCGAAGCCTTCAGTCATAGCTTATTTAACTTTGCGTTAATTTGTAAAAGTCAATATTTGCAGCAACCGAAGCAGCATGACAGCGCTTTGTGCCCGTGTAGCTTCCTTATCGGGGTCAAATGAAGATGAGCTTGTGCCTTCCATTAGCTTTAACTTGCCAAGGTGATCAATCGCCTCTTGCGACCATGGCTGAATTTGCTTTTGATCCTCATAGGAAGGCGCCTCCCCTTGAACTTTCTGCTCATTATACCCCGCTGCCAGTAAAGCGCGACTCATCATAACCGCCATTTCCTGGCGGGTAATCGTTTGTTCCGGACGGAACGTCCCATCCTCGTAGCCAGTAATAATGCCTGCTTTCACAGCGGCGTTTACAGCATTGTTGTACCATTCTTTAGTATTCATGTCTTTAAAAGAGGCGTCATCACCCGAGGACTTGATGCCCAGTGTCCGTACGATCATTGCTGCTAGTTCTGCGCGGGTAACGGGTTGATCCGGACGGAATTCCTCTTTGGAAATGCCTTGGACGAGCCATTTGTTGGCCATTTGCTCAATTTCGTTTTTCGCCCAGTGTGTGGCTGTATCCCCAAACGAAACCTGATTTTCGATCAGCATAAACGTGCCGTTACCACGACCATAAATCGTAACTTCCCCTGCTTGAACGGTAAAAGGAACCGGCTCATAGCTGACATTGCCATTGGCATCTTGTACAACCCTGACGGCAGCCAAGTTACGCTCAGTAAGCGTTCCATTCCCTACTTTTAGCGTATATGGCACATACTGATTGAAGTCATGGATGTCCACGGATTGGCCATCGTTCAGAACTGCCTTCATGGAGAAATCCATCGAAGTTACGACCTGGAGTCCGGCAGCTTGGGCTTGTGCCGAAGCGGAAGCATTTGTCTTGATAGCAACCTCAAGCGTCGCGAATTGCTCTGAAATTAGCTGCTTTACAGGAAGCTTGAGGCCTCCTATTTGTGAATCAATCCTCACCGATGGCACTTCAAGCAGCTTATTGAGCGCGGATCGCGTCAAGTTGACCTGCACCTGCTCCATGCTGTCCGGTGTCTCTACCGCAAGTGTGACAGGTCCGTTCCTTTGTGCTTTGGTGATCGCCTCAAGCGCCTGTGTATCTACCGAAGCTGTAACGATCGTTTTGCCGTTTACTTCCGACACTTTGGTGCCTAGCTTAGCGGAAGGTGTTGAAATCGGGCCTCCAGGAGCGGAGCTGTAAGGAGATGCGCCTTTGTCTTCCCTGTCGTTTGCGTTTCGTGTTACTGTCAGCCGGTACGTTTTCGTTA
>NZ_BILW01000037.1 GCF_004000765.1 Paenibacillus chondroitinus NBRC 15376
GAAGTAATATACCATGTAAGAATTTCAAATGCAAGTGTTTTTTTTGAGCCATTCTTAAAGTTTTCAACATGTTATTTAATCAATTTGTCTGACTACTTCATGTCTATTCTTTAAGCGAAGCTAAATGAATTACTCACGTTATTCATCCGCGTTGAATGGCGGATTTGCAATATACCATGGATTTAAAACTATTACAACCTTTTAATCTAAAAAACTTTTTTCATACATCGAGCCCTAGTCTCCAATCATTACACTGCATGAAGTTCCCCGGAGGGTATTCAAACTCGCAGTCACTGATTAGTTGAAAGCCAAGCTTCTCGCAAACTGCATTCGATGCCGGGTTATGAATAGATGGGAATGCGTGAATATGCTTATGTTTCTTCTCCATATTTGCGTTAGCAATTGCTTCTAATACCGCTGCTGTCGCTATGCCTCTCCCTTGATAGGCAGGCAGGACGCTCCAACCAATCTCATAGAAACTCTCTTCTTTCCACTTGCTATCCCAGTAACCAATACTACCGACCGTCTCATTGTCTGGAAGCAGTATAATGCTATACATGCGACCTGATCCCTTGTCCCCGATCTCGAGATATCGTTGGTGGCGCTTTAGCAACTGCTCCTCCGTTTCAGAGCCACCTAGGTGTTCCATCATCTCAGGGGCATTGATCTTACGAAGCAAATCAAGATTAGATTCCGACCAAGATAATAATTTGACATGTGGTGTTTTCATAGATAAAATATTAACAGAACACATGTTCTATGTCAAATATGTCTCGTTCCCACGATAACCGTAGCATCTAATTCTTCGAATCTGGACACGGTCGGAATCAAACCGTTCCGAACAAAAATCTCTACGGCTTGCAGCGCCTGCCGCTCGCTGACCTCAACCAACAGGTGTCCGCCAGGCGCCAGCCAAAGCGGAGCTTCAAGTGCAACACGCCGCAGCACATCAAGTCCGTCCTCTCCCCCATCAAGCGCCAGGCGTGCCTCATGGATACGAGCTTCTGAGGGAAGCAGCTCAATTGCTTCGGTTGGTACGTAAGGTACGTTTGCCAGCAGAATATCAATACGGTTATGCAATGTCACGGGCAGGGGGGCAAAGATGTCACCTTCGAATACATGGCCTCCCACGGCTGTAATATTTCTGCGGGCGCACTGCACTGCTTTAGGATCGATATCCACGGCGTATAGCTCAGTGTCTTTCACCTCTGCAGCCAAAACCGCCCCCAATGCGCCGGTTCCACAGCATAGATCAAGGACGACGTCTCCTGATTGGGCAATTTCGGTGGCCCGCTGAACAAGAAACTCTGTACGTAGACGTGGAATGAAGACGCCAGGGTCCACCTCGATCCGAAGACCGCAGAACTCCATCCAACCAATTACGTGTTCTAGCGGATGACCTAAAACACGTTGATCCGCCATTGCGGCTAACTCGATCGGCGACCTCGCTGCCGAAATGAGCATTTGAGCCTCATCTTCTGCGAAAACACAACCCGCAGCCCGAAGTCCAGCAACCAGACCATCATAAGTAATAATCTCCATAAAAATCACCACGTTTCTCATTAGCAATAAACTCATTTTATCCTTTATGCCGTTTGCCGCACAGGTAGAAATCTTTTATAAAGAACTTTCCTTCCGCTCATTCCATTAATTCGTTCAAGCTTACTGGACAGCAAAAAAGGCCCCGTGCTAACAGGACCTTTTCAATGTATTGACTCACAAGAGAACAAACAGCAACGCAATCACAGCCGGCAAACCTTGCACGAGTAAGATCGACCTTTTTGCGGTTGCCCCGCCGTACAAGGCAGCAACAATCACACAACAAAGGAAAAAGAGTTGAATGGAGCGCCCGATCAATGGATCTGGATGAACAAGTCCCCAAATGAGCCCAGCCGCCAAAAATCCATTGTATAATCCTTGATTGGCAGCCAGCGATTTGGTGGCCACTGCCTGCTCTTTCGTCATGCCAAAAGCTTTCATCCCGCGAGGACTAGTCCATAAAAACATCTCCAGAACAAGAATATACACATGTTCTATTGCCACTATGCCCACGAAAATTGATGCAATTATCGCAATAATAAGCTTATCCTCCTAAAATTATATTGGATGCACCCCAGTACGTTTATTATATTTTATTAACTTCAATTTCGATAGTAAAAAAGAAGCCTCCACGATGGAAGCTCCTATCATCCTTTAGGCTTCGATGCTTGCGATCTGCTCCCGAACCCGCGGTGCGACTTCCGTTCCCAGAAGTTCAATGGCTTTCAAAACTTCCTCATGAGGCATTGTACCAACAGGTAAATGCAAGATAAATCGCGAGAAACCTAAATGTTTGCTCATATACACGATTTTATTGGCCACCGTTTCGGGATCGCCTACATATAGTGCACCTTCCAGGCTGCGAGAAGCATCGAACTGTGCAAGGCTGTATTGCCCCCATCCGCGTTCTCTACCAAATATATTCATGGAAGCCTGAGTAGGTGGAAAATACCTGTCGACGGCAAGCGAGGTGCTTTCGGCTACGAAACCGAGCGAGTGTACAGCCACAGGTAATTTTGACGCATCATGTCCTGCACGCGTAGCTGCTTCCTTATAGAGCTTCACGATGGGAGCAAATTGCACCGGGCTCCCGCCAATGATCGCCAAAACAAGCGGCACTCCCAATACGCCTGCGCGGATGGCCGATTCCGGGTTCCCCCCGCTGCCAATCCATACGGGGAGAGGGCTCTGAACAGGACGCGGATAAACACCTAAATTCGTAAAGGCGGGGCGATGCCCTCCTTTCCAGGATACTTTTTCCGAGTCCCTCAGTTTCAGTAAAAGCTCCAATTTCTGCTCGAATAGCTCTTCATAGTCGTTCAGATCGTAACCAAACAAAGGAAACGCATCGACCATAGAGCCTCGACCCACAATGATTTCTGCACGTCCATTGGAAATGCCATCGAGCGTTGCAAACTCCTGAAATACACGGACTGGATCGGCAGCTGAGAGCACGGTAACCGAACTGGTTAAACGTATATTTTTGGTCACAGCCGCCCCGGCTGCCAAGACTACAACACTAGCGGAATCCCCAAATTCCTTACGGTGGTGCTCGCCGACTCCGAATATATCGAGCCCAACCTGATCGGCAAGCGCGATTTCTTCGACAACCTCACGCAATCTCTCCGCATGACTTATCGTTTGGCCGGTATGAACATCCGGCGTTGTTTCCACAAATGTATCTACACCTATTTCCACGTTTAAAGTCCCCCCATAATGATCTATCTTCTTACCCATAATATTATTTATCCTAACATTAGGAATTATAATATTATTTAATCGAAATCGTCAACCATATGTAAGAATTTGGGGCGGCAATATCCGCTAATTCCACTAGGCATTATCAGCTCAACTAACAAAACTACGCCGAATTGACAGCGTTTACTTTCAGTGGTATGGTCAGAGGAATACGCAAGGCATTCCACGTCTAAATCGGAATGTCTTGTTGTATTTCGTCCTTTTTACATTTCATGTATTTATTACGAAAGGAGGTTTTGAAAGTGATTCAAGTGAAAGAATTTTTGGACACGGATTCATCCTACGCAGAGTCGAGAGCTAACCAATTTCTGACTGAGCTATCGGATGATCAGGTGATTAACGTATGCTACGGCTCTATCTTTAAGACAGGGAAACATGATGCTGGACTCCAACGAAGTTCCATTCTGATTGTTTATAGGACAAAAGAATAAATGCCGATTTTCCTGCGTTTTATCAACTATTAAAGAGGTACGGATATGAAATCAAGGGTTGAAACTTTCCTTAAGTTAATCTCATTGGTCTCAACACTTTTTCTCGCAGGAGTATTGGTATATGTCATCTTACGCAATATCTGAATTCCCGGTAAAGGATGCCACGAAAAGGTTTTAAGAGCATAGGCTTTACTTTTTAAAAGCAGGGAGGTTCGCAATATGAACATGTATTGGCATTGTCGTCTGATCATTTCCGGAGGAATTTACGATGAACCATAGAGGAATGTGTGAAATTTAATGGCTCAAGTCCTGGTATAACCGCGATGGGGGACTGTAGGAGGCTGTTGGGAGTTGGCTTTAGAGAGGGCTAAATTGGTGAGCGGCTATTAGCGGGATTCAGGGATGTCATCTCACCACTTTCTGAGCTTTTCTGTGTGCTAACGGACTGGGATGACGCTATTGGTTGCTTTTGGAATAGAATTGGAATCTAACGGACTCACATGCCGCTATTCGCCAAGAAATGTCCCTAAAACAACTGCAAACCAGTAGATAACGGCTCCTCGGTCCGTTAATTTCTCCAATCTAACCAAAAAGACAAAATAACGGCTGCTGAGTCCGTAAAATAGTGTCACCACCTTGGGGCAATCCGTTTAGCAAATAACTTCGCTAAATGAATTGCCCTTATTTTAAAATACGGTTTACTTGCTCTGTACTCAACATCATCAAAACAATAAAAGCCAGCACAATAAAAGGGAACAAATTGATGGTCATCTGTGAAGCGAGCAAGCCAAAGAGCGGTGGTAAAAACGTGGATCCCGTATACGCGACTGCCATCTGAAATCCCATTAGCTTGGCGGAGTTTTCGCGACCAAAGCGTGCAGGCGTTTCATGCAGCAGGCCAGGATAGATGGGAGCAAGCCCGATGCCAATCAGAATGAGTCCAACCAAGAAAATTTGAGGCAGCGGAAGCAACAGCATTAACCCACCCGCAATGGCCATGCTCTGACCGCACCGGATCAACACACGATTGTGGACTTTCATTGTAATAAACCCTGTAATCAGTCTTCCAATCGTTATTCCGCCATAGTATAAAGAGATCCATCCGGC
This sequence comes from Paenibacillus chondroitinus NBRC 15376, assembly GCF_004000765.1. Taxonomy (GTDB): domain Bacteria; phylum Bacillota; class Bacilli; order Paenibacillales; family NBRC-103111; genus Paenibacillus_E; species Paenibacillus_E chondroitinus. Next base: position 4,836 of record NZ_BILW01000037.1, read on the forward strand.
AGCTGTCTCGGCTGTCATATTTCTTGCGCCAACCAAATAGCTGGCTCCCCATAATCCTGCCGTCGATTCAACACCGCAATAGAACAAAAAGGCGATAAGTGTCTGTTTAACACCTTTAATCTGAAGCACGCTAGCTTTGGAACTAGCCGCCAGTTGTATCTGCTCTCCGACCTGCTCTTGTAGAATCTCACTGTTAAGACCCTCAGCCTCCCTGCTAACCGCAACACGTTTCCATAAAGGGAGCGTAACAAGCAATACAATAGCGAGTGCGAACTGTATCATGGATACCGTTGTATAACCATCTCTCCAGGAGTTGTGCTCAGCAATATAAAAGGACATGATAATAGGCCCAAGAGTTGCCCCTACACCCCAAAAACAGTGCAGCCAGTTCATGTGATGGGCTTTATAATTTTCAGCTACATAATGATTTAGCGCCGCGTCAATCGCACCTCCGCCCAGACCAAGAGGAATGGCTAAAAAGATAAGCCAGATCATCGAAGGCGCCATCGAGAACCCAAGCAGCGCTCCTGCAGTAAGGCAGCAACTGATCAGGGTAATTTTGCCCGTCCCCACTCGCTGAACCAAACGCCCGCTTGCCAGACTGGATACGATGGTTCCTCCTGCCACAATCATCGACAAGATTCCCGCGAAGCCAAATGAAGCGCCGATATCGGGTCGTATCACAGGCCACGCCGATCCCAGCAAGGAGTCTGGAATTCCCAGGCTAATAAATGCCAAATAAATAACAACTAAGAACATGGTTGCCATCGTACCACCCCTTCTCCTTCAATTATAAGCATCGCCTGTATCGCGGATATCACTACAGCGCCAACACTTATTAAATCATTTTAATAAGTCTAGATCATCTTAGCAGAAGTTGTATGTAAGGGCAATACAAGATTTAGTTGTTCTCGGTGGCACTGACCGTTGCCTACGCAAAAAATTGCCGCTTCTCCAGCTCTGAGGCCAGATAGCGACAATTTTTATAGATATATGCTTATGCTTTATCGGCTTTCCATAGTTGTTCAAGCAAAATCACAATCATCGTGCCTACAAGCAGTCCATTGCTAAATACATATTGCAAGATCGATGGAAGTCCTTGGAATGCTGTTGGCGGCAGAAACATAAGCCCAATGCTAATCAATAGCGTGATGCCTAGAATCGTCAGTCGGCGTTGATCCAGCGTTTCCCTTAGAATAGACTGGAATGCGATCCCGATCATTTGAACAAAAGATGCCAGTAATGCCGCCGTAGCGATCGGTCCTGGGAGCAGCGCCAAGAAATTCACGATAACCGGAACCAGCGAAATCCCCGACAAGGCCAAACAAGCCACAAGAAACGGGCGAACGCGGGTCTGTTCGGTTAGTCGAATAAAGCCCGCGGATACCGGTAAGGGAACGACGCCAATTGTCGAGAATACAGCACACAAGAAGTGAGAAATTCCGCCGGCTATTCCGCCGCGATTCAAGGTTTCTTTTAATTTCCCCGGAGCTTCCGGTACGACTTGGCTGACAGCGGAAACCGCAGCGATCGTATTGGACACTAAAATAAACGTAAACAGAATGGCCGTGATCACGATTCCGGCATTAAAATGCGGATTTCCCCATGCGAACAACTCCGGCAGCTTAACCCAAGATTCGTTCGTACTAACGGAAGCCGAACTTTTGCCGAGCAGCGTATATAGCAGCCACCCGGATAAGATTCCGATCAGCACGGCATAGTTTTTGATCCAACCTTTTCCTTTGACCGAAAGAAGGATGACGAGAATAAACACGCCAAACGATATAGCTGCAGTTCCATAATCAGGCAAGGATGATTCTCCTTGTAGCGCGATCATTCCTTTCATAAAAACACCGCTAAGCTGAAGCGCCAAGATCAAAAGAAAAGAACCGGTAACCAGAGGGGTGAACAGGAACAGCAATCGGTGGAAATATCCGCTCAAGCCAAGGATAAGGAGGAGTAGACCCGCAATAAGAAATCCCCCCTCCAAAATTTGCAGCGTTTCCTTCAAGCTTTGCCCCTGTCTGACTGCTACGTCTGCTAATATCACAAACACACTGACCCATGAACCTGCGGGACCGTCTGCGATCGGATACCGATGCCCTAACCATCCTTGGATGAAGGAACTCAAGCCAACGACCAAAAATGTTCTCTGCATCAACGCCGAAACTTCCTCTATCGATAAGTGAAAAATGCCACCGATGACGATAGGCAGTGCGACAGAATTGGCCAGCAGGAAAATAAACCATTGAAATGTGCTTAAGCTGCCGTAGAACCGGCGATTTTGTGTTTCCATTGTACCTCCCTTACTTTACGGTAACATCGTTTAACATCAGATATCCGATTGGACTCAACGAGAATCCTTTGACATTTTTAGCTGTTACGGCTACGTGATCAATGGTCCGAATTGGAATTAACGGACTGTCTTTCATCTCGATATCTTGCACTTTGGCGTAAATCTCTTTACGTTTCTCCACATCTTTCTCACGACGGCCGTCTTCAATTAGCTTATCCACTTCCGCGTTGGTATAGAAAGCCAGATTGCCCTTGCTTCCATGGGAAGAGCTGTGAAACACATTATACTGATTGTAATCCGCATCCCCGGTCGCATTGCCCCAACCGCCGATAAACAGATTATGTTCACCTTTACCGGTAATATCCAGGTAAGCACCATACTCCATCACTTTGATTTCAAGGTCGATGCCAATCCCTTTCAACTGAGATTGAACCACTTCTGCCAAGTTGATGCGCTCTTTTCTATCGTCAGTTACAATAGATGTTTTAAATCCATTTGGAAAACCAGCCTCGGCAAGCAATTCTTTCGCCTTGTTGATGTTGTACGTATATTCGGCCAAATTAGCATTAAATCCGATCATCTTAGGAGAAAGAGCGGAGATCGCTTTGCTGCCCACACCGTTATAAACGCCTTTGATAATGGAGTCCTTTTCAATGGCATAGGAGAATGCTTGACGAACGCGCGGGTCATCGAACGGTTTTTTCTTTGTGTTAAAACCGATGTATTCTACCCCAAGCCCTTCGGTGCGAGCCAGTGTCATGGAAGAAGAATTTTTCACGCGGTCTAATTCGGTTACAGGCAATTGATCGCTAATTTGAACTTCGCCCGATTCCACCATGGCGACACGCGTAGTATCCTCTGGAACTACTTTGTAAACAACTTTATCTACTTTCGGAATCTCGCCCCAGTAGCTATCATTTTTGACAAGAACCATCTCTTGTCCTGGCGTCCATGACTGGAATTTGAATGGACCTGTGCCAATCGGGTTTTTGGAAAGCTTGTCCGCTTGTTCCGCAATGGCTTTCGGGCTAAGGATACTGCCTTCGGTACTAGCTAGAATGGACAGAATAGGAGCATACGGATAGGACAAAATGAATTGAACCGTGTAGTCGTCCACAACCTTCACTTCTTTGACCATGGAGAAATTGCTTGCTCTTGGCGAATTAACTTTTGGATCCAAAGCACGTTCCATAGTCTTCTTAACCGCATCTGCTGTAAACGGCGTGCCATCGTGGAACTTCACACCCTGACGCAGCTTGAACTCCCAAGTTAAGTCATCGACCTGCTTCCATTCTGATGCCAGAGAAGGCTTGTACTCCATATTTTTATCTGTCATGAGCAGGCCTTCGTAAACTTTACCATAAATGTAGTTCGCTGAAGGAATGTTTGTAATAAATTGCGGATCCAGGTTGTTCGCGTCCGCTTTTCTTGCGATGGTCAGCGTACCGCCCGCTTGGGAAGCTTCCGCGGCTTTCCCATTATCTGTTGTCGAATCTGGTGAAGAGGAGCATCCGGCCAACACGGACATACCTGCAAGGGATATCGCGAGAAAGCCGCCGAGAATAAGTTTTCTTTTCATTGTATAAACCCTCCTATTTCTATCGTTTATCTACTACTTTAAAATGGCTTATTAGCATTATAGAAAAAAATAGCTTTAGAACATTGCACATTCTTTACGTCTATTTACAATATCTTTACTATTTTTAATATGCAAACAAGCTACAACCAGGAAAGCGCTAACATAGTATCTTTCATGCAAAATCCCCTTTACGAATGAATGGTCTTCTTATTTCGATAATAAATAATTTTCAGATTATTTAGTTTCACAATCTTTACTTGTATTTATATAATCTTTACTTCTTTTTCTTTAAAAAAAATAAAACCGCCAAGTTCACCTTACCTTGACAGTTTTATTAAGTTTAACGAGTATTCGTTATGATAATAAATACCAGTGCTGATTGTGGCCGCCATTATCATACCATTGAATGGCTTGCCCTCCATCGGATGTCGATTGTCCCGACATATCCAACAATTTGCCGCTGCCACGGTTTTTAATTTTCACCGGATCATTTTCACCGGTTCCGATAATTTCCCACTGTTGATTCCACCCGTTATTGTCCGGCCATTGAATGACATTGGCCCCATCAGAGGAAGATACTCCGCTAACATCCAATAAATATCCACTGCCTACGTTTCTGATATGATAATATCCGTTTCCTAAATATTCGAGATACCATTTCTGATAATCCCCTTCTACATTCGGAAATTGTTGAATTAGCGCACCTTCCGCTTGTTTATCCCATCCGCTGACGGATAGCGCCTTTAAGCTGCGTTCATTAATAAGTTTCAGAGCAAATTGTGTTCCCGATGCGTACGACGTCGAAGTTCCTGCGAATGGCGAGATGGATGCAACTAACACAAGCACCAATATCGTTATCCATCCGTACCTAATTAGACATTGTTTCATGAAAGTGCACTCCCTTTTTAATTGATTAACATACGCCAGTGATGTTTAAGAACGAGTTTTATGTATTACACTTTAATCACCTCCTAAATCAGTCAGGCAATCAAGTTCTCATTAAATTCTTTATTTGGGATTAATTTCAATTCCATCCTACACTACTGGCCTCACTCTTTTCATTGATATTTTCAGGGTATTCCTTACTAGTTCCTTACAGCATGACAAAAATGATCAAGGATTTGAGAAACGCACAACAAAAAAAGGCATAGCCCTCTCCCGAATGAGAGAAAACTATGCCTTTGGTGATTACAACGAACCGGAAACGACATTCCCGCGATACAGCACCGCTTGACGCTCGGCTCTCCGCGCTACCGCTTCCGCCGAACAACTCGCGTGAACAAGCACCGCGCTTGCTTCGTCGCCAACAGCCGGCCAGACGCGAGCACCTTCCGCAGAAAGCGGAATCTTGTCGCCTGTAATGAAGCCGAGCGCCTGCGCCAGCGAACGCTCATCACTCCAGCGGAATCGCTCCGCCAGGCGGCCGACTCTTTCCAAACTGTCTCCTTGGCCGAATGGGGACCAATGATCCGTGATGCTATCGTCGCCTAGCGAGACGGATACGCCTTTTTGCTTGAGCAGCGGAATCGGTATCGTCGCTCGGTTAATTGGCACGGTGGAGGTAATCGCGATGCCCAGCTGCGCAAACAACTCGGCCACCTCGCTTTGCAGCTCGACCGGAACGTCAGCGAAACCTAGCGCATGGCTGACGGTTACGCGCCCCTGCCAACCCGCTTCCTCGGTTAGTGCGGCAAGCCTTTTGAAAGTAAAGATCCCCAAATGGCCCGGGTCATGGATGTGAACGTCCACGTCAGCATCAGCCTCTACAGCCAATTCCATAATCGTATTTAACGATTTCTCAATGTTCTGATCGACGGAGGCCGGGTCTACGCCACCCATGGATGTCGCTCCCATTCGCAGCGCCTCGCGCGCCATTTCCACAACGTTGCTGCGCAGCAGCCCGTGCTGCGGGAAGGCTACGATTTCGCCAGACAGCTTGCCGGAATAAGTTTCAAAAGCATGCAGAGTGGCTTCAAGATTTTTCAAGCCAATATAGGGATCGATGTTGCAATGGCTGCGGACGTGGGTCGTTCCGTTTTTCAGCAGCAGTCCAAGCATCGCTTCAGCTCGTTCCCTGGCAGTTGGGAGCAGCTCTGTCAGCAGCGTCTCTTCTTCCTTTAAACGAGTAAAAATGTTCACAGGCGGGGAACAAGCTTTCCACGGCCCTCCGTAATACGTTTTATCGATATGAATATGCATATCGCGGAACGCTGGAAGAAGAAGCAGCTTCTTCGCGTCTTGCTTAGGCAGATCGCTGTCTAAGCTTGCGTCAGCAGACACGATTTGCGCAATCTTCCCATCTTCAATAAGCAGGTGGCAAATCTCCGTTTCCGTACCTGCAATTCTTCCATTTTCATAGCGATAGCCGCTCTCCAAACAAACGTTAGTTAGCCAATAAGCCGTTGTCATACTCATGTTGGTTACACCCTTTCTCCCTGTCAAATTTGTAATCTCTTACAGCAACTCAGGATCAAAACGCTTCTCATCCACATAAGCTCTGGTGTGACCCCAGAAATATTTGGTCGGTTCCATATATTTCTGCAGCCCTGCGCGCTCAATCGTCCGTTTCGCTTCTTCATTCGCTTCATCAAGTGCCGAGAATTCATCAACCGTTAGCACTTTGCGATCTTCCATCACGATTTTCCCATTCACAATAACGTTGTCTACGTCGCTCCCCACGGCCTGATGGACCAAACGGTGCACATACATATACTCAGGTGTCAAATGAGGCTGGCGCATGTTGACCGTAATCACATCCGCTTTTTTCCCAGCTTCCAAAGAGCCTAGTTCATCATCCCAGCCTACACAGCGGGCGGCATCGATCGTGACCATCTCAAGCAGCTTGCCGGCCGGCAAATAGTAGTAATCTTTAAGCGCCGCTTGATGAATCATCTGCGTCTTGCGCATTGCTTGAAACATGTCAAAGCTGGCTGCAGGTGAGGTACCGTCCGTGGAAATCGCCACAGTTGCGCCCATCTCCATCAGTTCCGTAATAGGCGTTCGCGCATTCACTTGTCCAAATCCTGGTGCAGAGCTAACATTGGTTCCTGTTTCAGCCAAAATTCGCGCTTCATCAAACGAAATGCCGCGGCAATGCTGCAGATGCACATCTGGCCCAAGCAGAGCGTTTTCTTTATCTTGAATCGCCAGGTGAATCATGCCTCCGAAGGCATCCGAGTGAATCCGCGTGTTATATTTTCGAGCGATCTCGCGAATTTTTTTCGCTTGATAACGATCATGATCGGTTAAGCCATATAACTGGTCCGGCGGCGTCGGGGCTGACGGATTAACCGAAGTAACGATTACAAAAGGCGTGATGAAAGCACGAATATGATCGTCGTGCGCATGATGCAAAGCTTCAATGACCGACTCGGCACCTTGCAGCACTTCTTCGTAAGTTACTTCTCTGATTACCCGCTTCCCATCCACCCAACGGCTGAACGAATGCGGCCACGGCGGATTGCAAGGGCCCGTACAGACGATCTCCCGAATGCCAACTTCGGAATAAGCTTTGGCGTGATTAAGCGCAAAGATCGGATCGTCGGAGCGAGGCATCGAACCAAGCACACAGGCGCCTGTCGTAATCCCTGCTTTTAAACGTTCAAGCGCATTCAGCTTACCTTCGTAATACCAGAACTCATCCGTTACAAAGTGCTTATACGTATGCGTCATGATCGGCATCCAGAAACTGATATTGTCCATGGCGATTGTCTTGAACATGGAATGGCCGCCGTGACCATGGACATCGATCAAGCCAGGCAGGACACAGTGGTGATTGCAATCGATCGTTTTCTTCGCCTCATACTTCGCAAGTAATTGCTCGGTGTCAGCAACCTCCAGAATTCTCCCATCGTGGATCGCGACAGCCCCATTCTCGAGAATGCGACGATCTTGATCCATGGTAATCACGACGCCATGAACGAGTAGTAAATCAATCATGGCTGGAGTCCTCCTGCCACCAACGTCCCGCGGTAGAAGACGGCCTTACGCTCAGCTCTTCTCGCGACAGCCTCCGCTGTGGAAGTAGCCTCCACCAGAACCACGCTTGCCTCATCTCCGACATTAGGCCATGCACGTTTGCCGTCTCGATCCAGCGGCGTCTTTCCGCCGGTAATGAAACCGAGCGATTGCGACAAGGACAACTCGTCAATCCAGCGGAAACGTTCGGCTAAGCGGCCTGCCCGTTCCAAAATGTCCCCGTTCCCGAAAGGCTGCCAAGTATCAAAAATATTATCGCAGCCTGCCGCAACAGCCACCCCTTTCTCATGCAAAAGCGGTACCGGCGGCAGTGTTCTGCTGTGTGGCGCGCTTGTAATGATCGTAATGCCGGCCTCGGCTAAAATAGCGGACAAATCCGCAGCTTCACCGGCAGGCACTTCGCCAAGAGCGAACGCGTGGCTGATCGCCACTCTTCCTTGCAAACCCGCTTCCATCGTAAGCGCTGCCAACCGTCTCATCGTAAAAGTGCCCAAATAATCCGGATCGTGCAGATGCAGATCGACTCCCGCATTCGCCTCAACAGCCAGCTCCATCATCTGCTGCAAAGAAGCTTCAACGTCCCCGTCCACCATGGCGGGATCGACGCCGCCAATCAGCGTAGCGCCTTCACGAAGGGCTGCTCTAACCAGCTCTTTGGACCCGGATCGCAATAAGCCATGTTGTGGAAAAGCTACTATTTCATAAGAAAGTTTCCCCTCATAAGTATCCAACGCCTTCTGCACGGCTTCCAGGTTATGCAGTCCTGCTTCCGGATAAATATCCACATGCGTCCGCACTTCCGTCGAACCTGCACTTAATAGCGTAGCCAGCAAGTTTTCTGCTCGCTCCTGGGTCGAAGTCGGCAGTGAAGGAAGAATCCGTTTCTCCACTTCGAAACGTCCCATGATATTAGCTACAGGGGTGACTGCACGCCACGTATCCCCAATTAACGTCTTATCCAAATGAACATGTTTTTCAATAAATGATGGCAATAACAGCAGGTTCTTTCCGTCTTGCTTTGGAAGATCTGTTTCTAGCGGTTTATCCGCTGTAACGATTTCATTGATGACGCCACCCTCTATACGCAGATGGCAGATTTCAGTTTCTGTCCCGGAGATCACGCCATTTTCATACAAATAGCCGCTCTCCAGACGAACATTGGTTAACCAATAAGATGAACTCACGAATTGCTCACCCTTCCTTCCTTTTCCCAAAATTCGGTGTGATTTGCTCGTACTCCCTCAATTATAAAGAATATTCTGTGTTTTATTTTCACAATCTTTACTTCTATTTAAGGTATCTTTACGAGTTGCCCAAAGCTTATTTACTTCGCCTTGTTTTCTGATAACTTTAATTAAACAAAGGAGGACTGCTAGATGAATGTTGAATATGCTGGACAAAAGCAAGCGCTACCAAAACAGGCTCTCTCCGCTCGTCCTGGCAAGTGGAGAACATTTTATTTAAAGCTTCGGAAAAATAAGTTAGCGATGTTGGGTGGGTACGTAATTCTTTTTTACTTCCTTGTCGCAATCTTCGCTCCGCTGCTAGCACCATACGATCCCTATCATATTGATTTAGTGAACAAACTAAAACCTCCCTCAGTCGAACATTGGATGGGGACGGATGATAAGGGTCGCGACGTGCTTAGCCGGTTGATTGTCGGGACGCGCCTCTCACTCTCTGTAGGGTTCGTAGCCGTATTTATCGGAGCCTTCTTCGGAATCGTTCTCGGTTTATTTGCCGGTTATTATGGAAAATGGGTGGATACGATCATCATGCGTGTGATTGACGTTTTGCTTGCTTTCCCGGGCATTTTGCTAGCCCTCGCCATCGTAAGCGCCTTAGGCCCCAGTCTAATCAATGTCATGATCGCCATTGGCGTATTTTCCATTCCGATGTTCGCCCGGATCGTTCGCGGTTCGACCTTGTCGGTTAAAAAATTGGAATACATCGACGCCATTCGCTCATTAGGAGCCAGCGATATGCGGATCATCTTCGTGCACATTTTCCCGAACATCCTGTCTCCGATTATCGTTCAAGCGACTCTAAGGCTCGCAACGGCCATCCTCTCTGCCGCAGGCTTATCTTTCTTGGGACTAGGCGCTCAACCGCCTTTGCCTGAGTGGGGTGCCATGCTGAGCAATGGCCGCGACTTTTTATTCACAGTCCCTTATTTGGCTTTATTTCCGGGACTAGCTATCTCTACATTAGTTATTGGTTTTAACGTATTTGGAGACGGGCTAAGAGACGCTCTGGATCCAAGAATGAAACAGTAATCTTTAAGCGTATGCTTTCGAAGACAGTCTTCCTAAAGGAAGACTCTAAGGGGGATAACCATGTTCGTATACATCATTCGCCGGCTGCTCCAGATGATCCCGGTACTGCTCGGCGTCATTCTAGTCGTGTTCCTGATTATGCAGCTCGTACCGGGAGATCCGGCCGTTTTGCTCGCAGGAGAAGGGGCTTCCGCTGAGACCGTAGAACGCATCCGGCATCAATTGGGGCTGGATCAGCCATTATTTATTCAATATGTCCAGTACGTCTTTGACGTGGTTCAAGGAGATTTCGGGACTTCACTACGTTCCAATCTGCCTGTTTTTAAAGAAATCATGATTCGTTTGCCTATCACTATCGAACTTGCTGTGGCCAGTATTTTCATCACCATTGTTTTGGGGATGCTTGCCGGCATCATATCCGCAACGAAGCAATATACGGTATCGGATATTACGATCATGATCATCGCTTTGCTCGGTGTATCTTTGCCCAGCTTCTGTCTCGGGCTCTCGCTGATTTACTTTTTCTCCGTGAAAATGCACATCTTTCCTGTCGCAGGCTGGGGAACCTGGAAACATGTTGTGCTCCCAGCGATCACACTTGGTGCTTCAGGTGCCGCCATTGTCGCCCGGATGACGCGTTCGACCATGCTGGATGTCATTCGCCAGGATTATATTCGAACAGCCAAAGCGAAAGGTTTGAAATTACGCATTATTATCTATAAGCATGCCCTGAAGAACGCGCTAATCCCTGTCATTACCGTGGTTGGTCTACAATTCGGCGTACTGCTCGGCGGTACGGTATTGGTAGAGTCTGTCTTTGCTATCAACGGACTTGGACGGCTGATTGTAGATGCCATCCGCATGCGTGACCTGCCTGTGGTTCAAGGCGGCGTACTGGTCGCGTCCATGATTTTCGTCTTGGTTAACCTTGCAGTCGATGTACTGTATCGCAACTTCAACAAACGTATCGAGCTGGATTAAAAGGAGGGAATGAGATGCTTAAACAACAAGAAAAGGTTCTGGAAGTAAGCAATCTTCAGACACACTTCTTTACCAATGAAGGCGTAAGCCGAGCTGTTGACGGGATTGATTTTACACTCCATAAAGGGGAAACACTCGGGCTTGTAGGCGAATCGGGCTGCGGTAAAAGCATTACATCGCTTTCCATCCTTAGGCTGATCGCAAGTCCCCCAGGACGCATCCTTAACGGGGAAATCCTGTTCAAAGGGCAAGATTTATTGAAGAAAACGGATAAAGAAATGGGTGCCATCCGAGGCAACGAAATTTCGATGATTTTCCAAGAACCTATGACTTCATTAAATCCCGTGTACACAGTTGGAGAACAAATAGCGGAAGTGTTTCGCCATCACCAGAAGATGAGCCGAAAGGAAGCTTGGGAGAAAGCCGTCGACATGCTGCGTCTTGTCGGTATTCCGTCCCCGGAGAAACGCGCCAAACAAGAGCCTTATGAACTGAGCGGAGGCATGCGGCAGCGCGTGATGATCGCGATGGCGATGGCCTGCAACCCGGAAATACTGATTGCGGATGAGCCGACAACGGCTCTTGATGTCACGATTCAAGCGCAAATTCTCGATTTAATGAAGCTGCTGCAAAAGCAACTGGGCATGAGTATCATCATGATCACGCATGATCTAGGCGTCGTTTCGGAAACATGTGACCGCGTCGCTGTCATGTATGCCGGCAAAATCGTCGAATATACCGATGCGAGTGAATTGTTTGCCAATCCGAAACATCCTTACACCATCGGGTTACTTAACTCTCTGCCTCGCGCGGACCAAGACCAAGAAGAGCTGCAAGCGATCAAAGGCAGTGTCCCAAGCCCGTACAACATGCCGGAGGGATGCCGTTTCGCTCCTCGTTGTCCTCACGCCAGAGAGTTATGTCAAACAACGATGCCGGAGCTAACCGATGTCGGCAACGACAGTCAGGTTCGCTGCTGGATGTATACGCCGGAATGGGACGCACAGCCTGATGCGCGTAAGAAAGCGGGGGATTCCATCCAATGACCATACCAGTGGAACGTGACGTGGAGAAAAACGTTTTAGTTGAAATCAACCATTTGAAACAATACTTTCCGATCAAAGGCGGCATCTTGGGACGAACCGTCAACCATGTAAAAGCTGTGGACGACATCAGCTTCAGCATCTATGAGGGTGAAACGCTTAGCATTGTAGGTGAATCAGGCTGTGGCAAATCAACCACAGGACGAGCCTTGCTGCGCCTGGATGAACCGACCGGAGGAGATATTCTTTTTCAGGATAAAGATGTCCTGGGCCTGAATAAAAGCGAGCTCAGAAAGCTGCGCAAGGACATGCAAGTTATTTTCCAAGATCCTTTCGCATCGCTGAATCCAAGGCAAACTGTCCGCCAAATTCTCGGCGAAGCGCTGGCCATACAAGATGTCATTCCGAAGGAAAAGCGGACAGAACGTATTAAGGAGCTGCTCGACAACGTCGGGTTACGGCCGGACCATATTGATCGGTACCCGCATGAATTCAGCGGTGGCCAACGACAACGAATCGGCATCGCACGCGCACTCGCTGTAGAGCCGAAGCTTATCATCTGCGATGAAGCCGTATCCGCCCTGGATGTGTCGATTCAGGCACAAGTGCTGAACCTCTTGAAGAAGCTGCAGAAACAGTATAAACTGACTTATCTGTTTATCTCTCATGATCTAGGCGTGGTGCGCCACATCTCAGATCGGGTGATGGTCATGTATCTGGGTAAAATCGTAGAAATCGCAGACAAAAGATCGCTTTTCGATAACCCGCAGCATCCTTATACCAAAGCACTCCTTTCCGCTATTCCTGTACCCAATCAGAAGGAAAAGAAGGAGCGCATCCTGTTGACCGGCGATGTTCCCTCTCCAATCAATCCGCCTCAAGGATGCCGCTTTCATACACGCTGCCTGTTCGCCGTCGAAGCTTGCAAATCGCAAGAGCCCGAGCTGCGCTACACCAGTGAAGGACATCAAGTCGCTTGCCACTTGATTGCCTCAGGTAATTATTGACATCATTCGCTTTATCATGACGAATAATTTAAACTGGTAGAGAAACCATATATTAAAACGTATGCAGAAGGGATCTCATGCTTAGCTTTGAGGGTTTTACCTTACTCATTTTATTGTTCATTCTAGCTCCAATTATTGGAGCTATTACTTTATTATTTTTGTTCGTTTTCGAGAAGCGCATCGATCTCTTGGAGAACAAAACGAAGAAGATTGAGCTGGAAAAAGAGCTTCAGCAATCGCTTTACAACCAATTAAATCAGCAAATTCAGCCCCATTTTTTATTCAACTCGTTGAATGTGATTCTAACCCTGGCGCGATTGGAACGAACGGAAGAGTTGGTCAGAGCCCTTGAGGTTTTCTCCCAATTCCTTAAGTTTAAATATAAAACGACGGAACCTGTCATTCCTCTTCGGGAGGAAATTCGTTACACAGAGTACTACATCGAGATTCAAAAGCTGCGTTTCGGCGCTCGCCTGACGGTCACGCTAACGTGTGAGGAAGACATTCAGGAAGCCTTTATCCCGCCTTTTGTTTTGCAAACCATCGTTGAGAATGCGTTTAAGCATGGGCTGGAGAGGAAAATTGGCGCCGTGAACCTGGACATCCATTTTTTCCTCGAGCAAGAAATGGCTAACCTTACGGTCTTCGATAATGGCACGATGGAGCAAATGGAAGCCGCTATCGAGGAGAAAAGCGGGCATGGCTTGGACAACATCAGACGCCGTCTGCATCTCTACTTCAACGATCACGCCAGCTTGCAGATTCAATCGATTCCGGAGACAGGCACGAAAGTGCAGGTCAAATGGCCTTTCATCCTAGAACCTAACTTATAAAGAGGTGACTTAATGAACGTATTACTCGTGGATGACGAGCCCCTTGAGCTGGAGCAGCTTGAGTATCTGATTCACCCGCTTTTTCCTTATTGGAATTTGTACAAAGCATCCGATAGCAGCCAGGCTGCCGCCGTTAGCCAAAAGGTGAAAATTCATCTGGCCTTTCTGGATATCAATTTACCAGGCAAATCAGGGCTGGAGCTTGGCGAAGAGCTGCGTCAGCACAATCAGGATATGGAATTCATTATCGTCACCGCTTACCAAAACTTCCATTATGCCAAACAGTCCATCCGACTAGGCGTTGTGGATTACATGACAAAGCCGGTCATTCAAAGCGAATTAGTGGATATTCTAAGCAAATACCGCAACAAAATGCCGCAAACCAAGTACTCCCATGTCATTCATGACGCGCTTACTATTATCCATGAAAAATATGCAGAGAAGCTCGCGCTTGCCGACCTTGCTGCGGAGGTTCATATTAACCCAACCTATTTAAGCCGGCGTTTCCATGACGAGGTGGGTGTGTCGTTCTCTGAATACTTAATGCAGTACCGCATCCAGATTTCCAAAAAGTATCTCATCGCCCATCCCGAGTGGAGTATTTCTACCGTATCGGAGAAAAGCGGCTTTAACAGCCAGCATTACTTCTGCACCATTTTCCGCAAAAGCACCAACCAAACACCGAAAGAATTTCGCGAGAAGGAGAAATAATCTTGCAGTACCAATCGTTTCGTGAATATGCGCAGGGAGCAGCCAAGATTGGCATTGGCCTCGGGGTCATAGCGATCTTAGCCAGATGGGTAACCGGAATTACCATCTTCGCTTCTCCCGAAGCACTCGTCAAATACGGCATCTTTGGTGGAATTGGCTACGCGTTGATGGGAGCTATCGCGCTAATGGCTTTCGGATGGCTGGGAAAAAAGGTGCGTAGAGAGTACGGCGACGGCTTGACTATTGGAGATTTTTTCCAAAATAAACTGCACGGCCTCGGCTATTGGATGATGATTGTGATCCTGCTTATCACCAGCATTGAGGGCTTGTTTACGCAGGGAATGGCCGCCGGCGTGCTTGTCAACATTCTACTGGGCGTTCCGATTTCGATCGGCATGCTTTGTTTTTTCCTGCTTTGCGTGATCTATGTCGGCTTTGGCGGCATGGCGCTTATCCAGCGTTTGGCATTCGTTCAAGTCATCCTGATGTTTGCCGCAGCGATCCTGATCCCGCTTTATTTCTTCATTGCCAAAGGGGTTGAAAACGTCTACCAAGGCATTCGCCTCTATCATCCTTATTTGCTTGTGCTGAACAATCATGAAGGCTTATTTTTTATGTGCACAGGCCTATTAATCGGCTTCGGACAAATTTTCGTCGACCAAGCAACGTGGCAGCGTCTGTACATGATCGAAGGCAAAAAAATCGTGCCTACCTTTCTGCTCTCCGGGCTCATCTGGGCAACCGTTCCGCTGGCTTTTTCATCGTTAATCATGGTCGTCATCTTTACAGGCAGTTTTAATAACATTTATTCGCTCCTGTTTGATCTCATCCGTAAGATTGACACAATCTTCCTGTTGGTTTTGTTCGTTCTCTGTTCCTTCGGCGCTGTGACCTCCGCTTTCGGGGCAGGTCTGCACTCCATGATCAGTCTCATTGCGGGCAACGTGTATCCACTCTTGAAGCCTGACGCCAATGAGAAACAGAAAATGCGCATGGGATATATGCTGGCGATAGCGATCGGCGTTCTGTCGTTTGCGCTTACTTATTTTTACACCCCTACACTTCTGGATCTGCTCTTTTTCTTTGGCATCATCTACGCGGCACTCATTGTCCCTCTTCTGTTCATCGTTTTCAGCAAAGGCAAAGTGGATAATTTCATCCCGCTCTGCGCATTGATCGGACTGATCGCGGGCTATTCAAGCCGATACACACTAGGAAATTTAGAGGCCGTCTGGGTTAGCATGATGGTGTCAAGCCTGCTCGTGATTGTGTATTGGTGCGGTAAAGTGATGAAGAAACACCTGGGAAATCATTGAGAGGAATTCACTTACATGCTTCGTTCCTACTTGTTGTTAATCTTTTGCGTGACCGTTTGGGGGAGCAACTTTGTCTTTGGCAACATCCTTGTCCAACAATTCTCCCCCTTGTTTATTGCTGTGGCTCGCTTGCTTTTCATATCCTTATTTCTACTTGGCTATACATGGATGCGGCACCGCTTCCTTCCCATGAACAAACAGGAGTGGAAGCTGCTTATCCTGCTTGGCGTTATCGGTGTATTTATTAACCAGTGGTCATTTTATCAAGGGTTAGAAACAGCCGACCCAACCACCTCAGCGCTTATTCTCGCGCTAACCCCCATTACGACGGCCCTTTTGGCAGCCCTATTTTTAAAAGAAGCCTTAACGCCAAGCATGCTGGTTGGCTCGTTAATGGCCATCTTCGGTATATTTCTCGTTGTTTTCAACGGCTCCCGACTGGAGTTTCATATCGGTCACCTATGGATTTTTATTACGATGATTACGTTTGCCACCTCCATTGTCTTAGTACGTCTGCTGGCTCGCAGGCTGCCGCCTATCATCATCACTGTGTATTCGACCTTGGTCGGATTCGGCACGATGGTACCGATTGTACTCGCGAATGGGACAGGCTGGAACATCAGCCATGAAGCATGGGCATGGATTTTGCTCATTGTCACGGCTATCCTGATGCACGGCATCGTCACCCTCGTTTGGAACAGCCAACTGCAAAAGGTTGGGGCGGCGAAGGCAGCCATGTTCTCGAACCTGGAACCGTTTGTCGCGATGATTGTTGGCTATCTTGTTCTCGGCCAGCTCGTTACTTCACAACAAATGTTTGGTTCCGTGTTTATCGTTGGCGGCGTTACATTGGCATCTTTGACTTTTACTAAAAGAAGGTCTCAGAGGGTGCTTTCGCAGTGAGCGGATTCATGGACAAACAAATTTTTTAGGACAACTGCAACCTTTTCGAAGCAACTTCCGTTTGATGAATTGTCGACATAAATCAACCTACATTTCAAAAACCGGAAGGAGCTTTATCATATGAAAAAGAAACTAACTGTAATATTAACTTTGGCTGGGATCCTTGGTACAACGGCGGCAGTCGGGGCAGAAGGAATCGTGGAGAAAGTAACAGGTTACTTGCAAAAGGATGTAAAAATTATTGTTAATGGACAAGACAGCGCACTTACACCTGTTTACATTGATGGAAAAGCCTATCTCCCAGTACGCGATGCTGCAACTCAGCTTGGATATACTGTAAAATATGACGAAGCTAACAAAGAAATCGAGCTCGACGAAGCGGCTGACTTGATGCGTGCAACCGGTGTCGTTGTAAGCGTACAAGCTAAGGAAGACGGCAGCGCCCGCATCGAGCTGCTGGGCAGCACTTGGGTTATTTTAAACGTAGATTCATCCACTGTTATTAAAGGCTTAGACGGTAAAACGTTAACTGCAGCCGATCTGAAAGTCGGAACTCAAATTGATGCCGGATTCGGACCAGCGATGGCGATGAGCTACCCAGGTCAAGCACATGCTGTAAACATTAACGTTTATGCAGACCGTTTGGTCAAAGAAGATGCCATTAAAGAAGTCAAACATACAGATGACGGCTGGCAAGTTCAATTAGATGGTTTAGTACTAAACGCAGGTAAAGAAACTCGCGTTATGACATCCCAAGGTGAATCCGTGAATTGGGAAGATTTGAAAGCCGGCACGAAAGTTAAAGCTTACTACGGTCCGATGGAGACTAAGAGCCTTCCTCCTCAAAGCCCAGTTTACTTGCTCGTTGTTCAAGCCCAATCCCCTGTAATCGGCACTCCGAAAATGTCGCCAGAGGCAGCTCAAGAGTACCGCAACTTGGCATGGGCGCAAGTGAAAGAGCAAGCTTCCCATATTACATCGAAACAAGACGAAGCTGCTGTTCAAATTGTTTCTGCTAAAGAAGCAGGCGTATTGGCTTCCACAGATGAGCAAAAGAAATTGCTCGCTGAAGTACAAGCTGCTAACGGCAATTTCGTAACGGTTACTTACAACACAGACCAAGACGAGCTTCTTGGACCGCTGACAGCTGTGTTCGATTTCAACACAAAAGCTTTTGTTGGCTTTAACGCTAGAAGATAATCATTTTGATAAAAAAGAGGCTGCCCCAAGTCATATGAATGACGAGGGGTGAGCCTCTTTTTCCATCCTACTTGAACTCCGCCGGATGCCGGCGTTTAAGCTCAGGAATCGCATACGCTCACCCCGTCTGTTCCAGCCAGCTGACGTAACCTTGCAGATGGCCCTTCGCATGGTAAGGTCCGCCTTCTTTCATAACCGTCCATAGCGGATCATTATCGAACTCCATTGAGTCCATCATCGCGTCATGCCATTCATTCAGGTAGTACACCGCATCTTTGCATAGATTCCTCTCGGCTTGTGCAAGATTGTGCTGTTCATGCGGATCTTCCTTCAGATTGAAGAGCATTTCCTTATCGAACAAATGATAGCCGTCATGATAGGTCCGCACGTACAAATAATCGCCGAAGCGAACACTTCGCTGGCAGACATGCGCGCATTGCGACACCACCAAATAATCTCGGCCGCAGGCTTCACCTGTCTGCAAGGCCGCAGCATAACTGTTGCCGTCCCAAGACGGAGCCGGTGACTTGCCCAGCAGCTCGGCGATCGTCGGCAAAATATCCAGATGGTAATGCAGACCCTCATCCAAATGGTTCTTCATCATCCCCGGCCAGCGGATTATCATCGGAATTCGGCAGGTGCCTTGATCGGCGGTTCCATGTTCTCCGTAGATCCCGAGTTCCCCTATATTCTCACCATGGTCAGCCGTAATGATCACGACGAGGTCTTCCATCACACCTTGACGCTCCAGCTCACGAAATAACATACCGATATGATCGTCCATATGGCGGATGCCGCAGTCATAGCCGTCGATGACACGGCGCAATCCCTCACGGTCCGTGAAATCTCCCGGGTGGCGCGGGAATTTCGGATTCGTTTTATTATCAAACATGCTGATCTCGCGGGCGCTATGTGGGCCAACCTTAAGTGTCGTATGTTCCTTCAAGACCTCATCCGTAATCCATGCAGGCAAAGGGTCGTTGGCAAACGGATTGCCGAACTCCTCCGGTGCGCGGTACGGGGTATGCGGATCCCAGTAATTGACGTACAGGAACCAATCGTCTTGTTTCGCATTTTGCTCAATCCAATTCAAAACG
Source organism: Paenibacillus chondroitinus NBRC 15376 (assembly GCF_004000765.1). GTDB lineage: Bacteria > Bacillota > Bacilli > Paenibacillales > NBRC-103111 > Paenibacillus_E > Paenibacillus_E chondroitinus. Next base: position 24,056 of record NZ_BILW01000037.1, read on the forward strand.
AGCGGAGTGACCTCCTCGGCGGATTCCATGCCGCCTTTTCCTGTATTATGAATTTCATTAAACCCGGCATAAAATGTCCAAGCGGAATGTCTTTCGCCGAAAGGGCTGATGAGAGCCGTTTTCATACCGGCGGAGCGAAATAAGGCAGGGAAACATTCGCTCGTTAAGCGACTGCGAAACTGTCGGTCCTCTCCTTCATGCCGAACGTCAGCAGCTGTACCGCCATGTCCAACAACTCCGTTATGAATGCCAAATCGTCCTGTCATGAGCGCTGTCCGTGATGGAAAGCAGGGTGCGTCCGACGTATAATAATTTGAAAATCTGACGCCTTCCTCGGCCATTTTGTCAATGTTTGGTGACGTATTTCGCTGGTAACCGTAACACCCTAAATGATCGGGTCTGGTGGAGTCCAAATCAAGCAGCAAGATTCTCATCTTTTAAACGCTCCTTCTCGTGTCATTCAAGACTAATCTTTGAAAACGCTCTCCTTAATGTGAATAGTACTAAACACACTAGCGGATCGTCCATGCATATTACATGGATCATGTGTACAATTCTCTTCTATTTTTTAATTAAAACGCTCATTTATAAAAGGATTATTGAATATTTGCATGTATACTGCTAATGTCTATTTAAACTACCTGAAAGGAACTATCCTATGCTGTCCCTGCTTTCCGTACACTTTGATAATCGTATTCCGAACTGGCGTACTAACTTGATGTTGTTAAACCATAATGTGCTGGTACTCATGATCGAGGGTAAAATCAAATACACGATCAACGATCGTACGGTGATTGGAGAAAAAGGAGAATTACTGTTCCTACCGATTAACACCTTGCGTACAGGTGAGAACCATGAAGGTGAACATCAGAAATTCACCGTTTTGTTTAATCACAGCGAAGAGGATTCAGAGGAGCTTCCCATTTTCAGAAAAGGACAGTTCATCAAATGCAAAATCCGTAACTTTGAGTATTTCAAGCACCGATTCGAAAAGCTATATCTCGAAGTCATCGGAGACGGCAAATTCAATCGCTATTTGGTCAGCGGGATTTTACAGGAATTAGTCGGGATGGCCGCACGTGAATTTGAACTTGTGGAAGCAGCTCCGATCAAGCTGAAGCTCGCGAACGAATTACAGAAATACATGGTCGCTCACTACAGGCAACCTGTTCAGATTGATGAACTCGCTTCCCTCATACACCGCTCGTCGAACTATACAATCTCCATGTTTCGCGAAGTTATGGGCGTCTCTCCCATTCAGTACATTCACCTACTGCGTATGAAAGAGGCATGCAATCTGTTGACCAATTCCGACCTTTCTATATCCGAAATTTCCAATTATTTAGGTTATTACGATCATTCTTATTTCTTTCGTATTTTCAAAAAGTATACGTCTATGTCTCCGACAGCGTATAAGCTTTCGGGAGTGTACCCTCCATCGCTGCAGCTTTTTTAACTGAAAAAGATTGCACGCTAAGATATGAAAAAGCGCCTCCCATCCCGGGTGGCGCTTTTTACGATTCGATTTTCAATGCCGATTAGTGGCCTTCCTGCCCCCAGTCAAAGTTTTGAACCAGAAATACATGCCCATACCGAATAAAGTCAGCATACCGCCTAAAAACTGAAATAAGGAAATGGCCTCCCCTAATAATAAATAAGCAAGAATAATAGCAAGAACCGGTTCACCGATAATGCCTACTGAGACTGTCGTTGCCCCCACCGACTTCAATAATAAATTAAAAATATATTGTCCGAATAAAGTCGGGATGATGGCAAGCAACAAGAAATACGTCCATTCGGATGAGTCATAACCCGTAAGCGGGATATGATTCATTACATTGTAGAGAAGCAAGACGGTTCCGCCAATGAAAAAGACGATAATGCTGTATACATTCGCATCTATTTTATGGCTTATTTTCTGCCCCGCCAATAAATACACGGAAACAAATAGCGTCCCTGCTAACGATAAGCCGTCTCCAATCAGTGCTGCTTTCGAAATCCCTATATCGCCCCAAGCGATAAGAATTGAACCCAGAAGCGCAACGATTAAGCAGCCGGCCATTAGCCGATTCACTTGTTCTTTAAATAATAAATAAGAACCGATCATGACAAACAGTGGCTGCAGCGACAAGATGACCATGGAGCTTGCTACTGAAGTATAGACCAGAGATTCCATCCAGAAGAGAAAATGCAGCCCAAGAAAAAGGCCGGCCAAAAGCACGATCCCCCACTCTTTTCTATCCATCCGTAAGGAGCGAATCCTTCTCCATGGGACAATAGCGAGCATCAGAATGACAGAAATAAACAATCTGTACATCCCGGCCACGGACGTGGGCGAATCCAAAAATTTGATCATGATGGATGAGATCGAGACGGATAAAATACTGATGGCTAGTAAAATAAACGGATGTGATTGCAAGGCAGATTTCATTAATCTATCCATAATTCCTCCAAGCTGTTCAACAACTCCTGTGCACAGAATTGTAAAGGTTAGCCGAAGCTGGATATAATAATAACATCACCCCTGTATATTTTGTGCAATTATATCCCTTATTTATATGGATATATCGTCAAAAAGGAGTTCATCATTGAAAAAACAATTATATGAAGCCATTCAATATCCCGACGAAGCCTTTCCCTATATCATGTACACCCATACGAATCATGGATCGGTTCCTCTAGGCCGAGGAGTTAACGACTTGCACTGGCACGAAGAATTACAAATGACTTTGGTGACCAAAGGAAAACTGACGATTCAAATCAATGGCATTGATTATGAGTTAAGCACGGGGCAAGCTATTTTTATCAACAAAAGTGTCCTGCACATTGTGACTCACCTTACGCCTGACGGAGAATATGTGAGCTTTAATTTTCCGGAGAAGCTGCTCGCCTTTTATTCAGATAGTGCCATGGAGAGAAATTATGTACTTCCTTATACCAACTCCTACTTACTGTCGCTAGAAATCAGAGGAAACGCAGCGTGGGAACATGAAATCCTTCAAATCCTTTACGATATGAAAAAAGAGTTTGAATGGAAAAAAAACTGGGGATGGCAGTATGAGATTTCGATCAAAACGGTCAAGTTATGGTTAATCCTCATCTCGAACATTTCGTTACCCTCAGAGGAAGCCGCTAAACATAGCAGACTACAACAAGAAAGATTGCAATTGATGCTTAGCTTTATTCATCAGAACTATACAAATAATTTAACGTTAAAGGAAATTGCTGATGCGGCTCATTTGAGTGTATCGGAGTGCACCCGCGGCTTTAAAAAAAGCATCCATATTACCCCATACGACTATTTGATCAAATACCGCATTAAAAAGAGCTGTGTGTTGCTGGCATCGACGGAATATACGATTACCGAAATTGCCAGAAGAGTTGGTTTCAATCATGTCAATCACTTTATCCAATCATTTAAAAAACATCGCGGCCTTACGCCCAAGGAATTCCGCTCTTCTTCCTCCTCTATTTTCTGAAACATATGTAAAAAGCTGTTCCAGATCGTCCGCCAAGACAGATTCGGGACAGCTTAAACATTAGGCCAGCTTACGTCTTTTCTTTACAGGGCGACGTAACGTATCCTTCTTCATAAATCTCATTTTTGCAATGATTCTGGCGTTTAGTTTTTTCATCGACGTCAGATTGTTTTTAATAATTCTGCCTCGGCTGTTCGAAGCGTTCTGCAGCACAATTTTACTTTGTCTGGCGGTGCTGCACTGTGACGATACAATCTGCGGATTTTCGTTCGGAATCGTTGGAAACATGAGATTTTGTGGATTGTTGCTGTGATCGCTGCCAGGATTGGACGGATCGTTAATCGTAAAGCTGTTCTGGTTGCTGTTCAAAAACCGGCCGAATAAACAGTGCCCGGCTTCATGTGCAAGCCCGTACGAATTTAGTGCTCCGTCGCTCATGACGATATGACCATACAGACCATAATCGGTAGTGCTGTTAAAAAATTTGAAGCGCGGTCCACCCATGCCAATGACGTTGCCGGAACTGGTGAGGAATTCCCCGCTCACATAGATGACATAAAGTGCAGTGGCATTGTTCGTTTGTCTTTTGGCCATATCGAATAAGGCGACGAGTCTTGGATCATCTAAACTAGTAACGGATCTGCTATTAATTGTAGTAGGTGTGTTAAAGCGGCCTGCTGCAGTAAACGTCATACCACATCTTACTCCAGGGGAGAAGCCGCTTCCCCATGCCAGGTTCGAGCTTGAAATGTCATTTCCTTGCCGGGCTTGCCGTTCTTGGGAAGTACCGCCAGAAGCTGAACCCGCAGTGAAAATAGAAACCACAGGAACCGTAAAGGCCATCTCTACCACCACTCTCAAAAGAATTAAGAATTCCTATATATGAAATGAGAAATAGAGTGATTTGGTATGGACGGATGCAGCAGGACAAGATCATCAATTTATATAGAAGCGACTGCAAGATTGAAGAGGATGATAGAGGCATTATTAAAATATACTGCTCGGTTAATTTTTTTTACCGAAAAAAAGCAAACCAGATCCCTTAAATTTCTCCATTGTTTTGACGTCGCCAAACAGGTAGGCTATCAGAATGCAAGTCATTTTCAGTATAAATATAAGAGGTTACGAGGTGATCCTATGTACTATTGCATTCGGTGTAAAGAACTCCACCTGCGTTCTAAATCGCAACAAATTCTAATTTTTAGTTCAGGTTTCTATTATAATAATTCAACTCTTTATCATGCAGGAGTTTGCCGCATTGAAAAAAAGTGATCTCGTAGTGCTTTCTAATAAGTGTGCTTAAAGATCTTTAACTCTTTTTGAGCTGAGTAACAATTAGTTTTTCTACAAGATGAAATAGGAATCCACAGATTATTCCTACTACCAATCCTGTAAAAATGTACGTTCCTAAAAACTTTTGACTAGACCCTGGCACTCCTCTACGGCATTTGAGTTCCCTCAATCTTTCTTTTTAAGTATTTTAGCTATCCCTACATCAGTTATTCCTATACTTACATCGATCTCCCCTAAAGACTCAGGCTTCAAAGGCAAAGACCCATTTTTAACGAGTCGGTGCCATTCCTTCGGATTGGATCGGTAGAGTGAATCAGAAAGACCTAGAAGGTCTGCATCTGATTTAAGGCCGACCAAGTAGGTTTTTTGAATCTGCTTCCTTATTTCCTTCTCAGCCAGTTCTTTCAGATCACTCTCCCTTGCAGGCTTTTCTTGCTCCGTTACTGATCCTTCCATTTTAACTTTAATGTGAAAGGTTAGTTTGCCATTCGCTAGCTTAGGTTCGATGGAGGGTTTAATCTTTTTAACAACCATCATCGCAATTGGTTTATTGTCAACCTGAAGCATCAAAGGGGTGCGCACCGTTTCTTTTTCCATCCATCGCAGACCCATAATTTCATCAATCTTAAAGCACCCCAGCAATTGTTTATTTTGCATGACACATACCCCGTCTTGTTGAAGCTGTGGTGACGGCTTTTTGTTCTCTAGCCAGCTAGTTTCATTGACGCTTAATTCGGGAAGCAACAGAATTTTGCTATTTTCATCCCATTTCCAAATAAATTTGTACAAATATAATGGGGCCACAAGCGAACTTTGGGAATAACGGTCACGCGGATTATTTAATTGTGAGTAAAGCGTCGACATGTTTTGGGTTGGGCTTGTGCTAAATATATCCTCGATCGAGCCGTGAGTTGCCATCGTCCATATGGTATACCGGAACTCATAATACCTGTCCATTTGGTCCAAAACGCCATGAATGACATCCTCCCGCAGCGCCGCTTCCGTAAATGCTATAGTTTTCACATGACTCCAGGCCAATCTTTGCTGTGACGTCTTGTAAAGATCAAAGATAGCTTCATCCACGGTTCTACCTTCACCTTTGCCAATGGAAACCACTTCCTTGCTCATGCCGGCTCCCGCTTCTTTCTTGGCAATATTATTAAAACTGATCATCTGGGTATAGAACACCACTTTGCCTTTTACATAATCAATACCAATCGAATTGACATAGGCTAGATGCTCAATCTCCCTTAACCCCCAGCAACCGGTAAGCAGTAGAGGGAGAATTCCAATCACCAATAAGAGTGGTATGAACCTCACGTTTGATCATCTCCGGATTTTCTTATGAAGCCAGGTACACCTTCCTTCTTCCCCCAAGGCATACGGAATAAAATTTTCAATAAATCGCGGATATTAATTGGTGCCACCGGACTTAGATATTTGATTCCAAACGATTGCAGATTAACCATATAGATAGCAATAGCTAACATACAAATCAATAACCCAAACAAACCAAGAACACCGCTAACAATCAGTATGATTAATCTTATCAGACTTACGAAGCCAACCATATTTTGATTCACCATGGTAAACGAAGCTAATACGGAGATGGCTACGACAACCAGAATCCCCGGTGCCGTCATACCTGCGCTAATGGCCGCCTGCCCGACAATTAATCCGCCAACTACAGAGATGGTCTGTCCGAATGAAGATGGCAAGCGCATGCCCGCTTCCCGAAATAATTCAAATAGAAGAATCATCATAACGGCTTCAAGAGGAGCCGGCAGCGGAACACCTTGTCTAGAAATGAGCAGAGTACCCAGCAAAGTAAATGGGAGCTGATCCTGATGATAAGTAAGCAATGCGATCCAAAATCCAGGAAGAAACACGGAAAAAAATATTCCACATAACCTTAACAATCGGGTAAACATGACAAACCAATTAAGTGTATAAGCATCTTCCGAAGTATTGAACAAAAAAGTAAAGTTAACAGGCCCAATGATCGCTGTTGGGGAACCATCGACCACAATGACAAACCTGCCGTGCATGAGGGAGTTCACCGCAAAATCCGGCCTCCCAGTATAGACAAACTTCGAAAAATACTTATTACTTTCTAGTCCCTCCTCCAGTTGAGAACTGCTGATCATCCCTTTGAGTTTCAAGCTGGCCAATCGGGATGTGACCTCCTCAACAATCGTTGGTTTAATCGCATCTTTCAGATAAAGCAGTAATGTCTTGGTTTGCGTCTGCGTTCCGAGCGTATATTCTTCTACGGCTAGAGCATTTGTTTTTAATCTTTTTCTTATTAACGCGACATTGACCTTCGCATCCTCAATAAAGCCGTCACGAGGACCTCTTACCGAAATCTCGGCACTCGATTCCTCCGTTTTTCTCTGCGGGGCATTGGCTATATCCCATGTGTACATAGAGGCCGTTTCTTGGAAATACGCCAGCAGCTCCCCATTAAAAATCTTATTTATGATGGTTTCGTCATCCCAGTCTTGCGGGACCGGGTTCAGCTGAAAGGGTAGGTGCTGCTGTAGTTCGCTGTCGTTCGATATGACATGTTCTTTAAACATTTCAATCAGGTGAGGAATAAAAAATTGATGAATTCGGTGTGTATCGCACAGCCCATCGCAATAAACAAACAGCAACAAAAATGAGGATCCATCTTGTTGGGCGACATTCAGTTTGTTAATATGCACATCGCTGCAGTCTTTGAACAACCGCTGAAATGAACCATATGGCTCTTCTTCCGCTGATCCCAACGATTCCACCCTGTTTCTCATGATTTCACTCTTCTCCATCTGTGTCCAAAATGAATTAAACCAATAATAATTAGGAAGTAGCCCGACATCCCCCAAAATATAGCTGGTAACAGAACATCTGTAATCAGGTTAATAAATTTAGGATCGCTGATTGGCAAGCATATCGCTAGGATTTGAATAGAACATATAAGGAAGAGGGATAATGTCTTACCCCTTTTTTTCTCAATACCCAGAATATCGTTGATCAAAAAAAGAGTCAGTGAAATTCTCAGAAAAGCCCCGCTGAACCACTGATATATACTTAAAAAATCCATGTGCTCAATAAAGTGGCCTATTGTCACTAACCTCCACTCTTCATAAGCAGGAAACCTTAAATGGGAGGCTTGCTTGGGACCGAACTCGATAATTGAGCCGACTAAAGGACCAAATGTTAGTAAGATCAGAATCAAGGTCAGTACCACAAGGGACATGAACGAAATACGAGTACGGATATGATGCTTTATAAATAACAGCAGCGATAATTCGAGTAATCCTGCCTCGACATAGATGACCCCATGCCAAACGGGCCTCATGCCAAATTCCAAAATAGGTTTTAACAAGGAGTATTCCTTATTCGGAAAATTGGCTGTCATCACATAAAAACCTAATATGACAACAAACGGTAAAAAGATAGCCGCTGTATTGGCTATCGACTCGATACCTTTATAAGCATTAATAGAACAAACGATTAGTAAGACAGAGGCTAAAACAATGATTGGAGTATTTGTTGAGAAGGCAAGATGAATCCATGTGACGGTATCTTTTAAAGTAATCGTTGATAAAGTAAATATGTATATGCACGCTAAACCTGCCAGCAAGTAGGATACCATTGCGCCGTATTTTAGCTTAAGCCATTGGAATAGAGGTATATCCCGATTCTTGCCAATAACCGAATACAGTAAAACAACCCAAATCATAAAAAACGAGCCCGCAAGCAGAACCGAGATCCAGCTGTCGCGGTGTGCTTTTTGTAACAACATCGGAATGATAATGACATGGTTTAACAACCCAATAGAAAGCATTAACATCATGCTTGTTTGCAAAAAGGTGATTGAGCCGTTTTTCATCAGCATCCTCCGATTCTCAATTTAGTAAATTGTTCCTGTAGTATGCTGCATTTTCCTGAATTTATACGATACAGGTTAAATCGAAGAGTCTGACTAGTTGCGTTGAAAGCCGCATAAATAACAAAAGAGCACCTATATTAGGCGCCCTTTTACAGTAGTGATAAAGGAGTCAATGATACAATGTGTTGAATCTACAGTGGAACTTAATTGGGGAACAAATAAAGTACCAATAAAGAACTTATGTTCAGGTATTTCTATAATTCTTGGATTACCTACTGGATCTGTTCCTACAATTTTTAACCCGCTATCATGAACTTGTTTTTCATACTCGGAACTTAGTCCATAACTACACCTAAATTGTTCGTTTGTAATCTCGGTCTTATAAATATCAAAGGTTTTCGAAGGTTTCCTGATGATAACTTCACCTTTCTGACCAACTAAGGAGCATGCCAGTTTACTAATGAGTAACTGTGAAGCATAGGGGTCGCGCTCTTCGTGGGCTGCATGTTCCAACATCAATTTATGTTTGCCATATTCCATAATAATGTATTGAAACCCGCCGCATGTCCCCAGCAAAGGTATATCGTTTTCACGTGCAAATTGAATAATGCTAAGTACCCCATCGATTGAATCTGGATAACCTGGGCCAATCCAAAAACCATGGTAAGTCCGCTTGATGGCCTCCAAATGTTTACTTATTGTTGCTGTTGCAATCCACTCAAACTCAATAGAAATTCCTAATTTAGCTTGAGTGTGCCTAAGCGCATTGTTCGTAGCGATCTGTGACGGGTATTTTGGGCTAAAATCACCTACAATGCCAATTTTCATTTTTTATGTGAGCCTCGCTTTTGAATTTTTTATGTTTTCTATACTGGTAAATAGCAAGTGGCGCATGAATGACGCCAGCAGCTAGTGTGCAAATTTGCGGAAGTATTTGTATTAAGGTCAATTTCTGTTCGCCATCCCCAACAGGACCTACCTTGGCTTGAGATATATCCCAATAAGCATAAATCAAAAGTACCAAGGGTAGCACGATACATACTGCAGAACAAAACAAGTAAAAACCATACCTATTCACGGCTAGTCCCCCTTTGGATCAGGTCTTTTCTTGATAGTATTAAGTACTCCATATTGATTGTATTTAGATATTGTTTTATGTTAGCGGAATAGCTATTTTTCGAGTATTACGAGAGAATGAACCGTAGTTAGTTTAATTCTCTATTCCTCGTGGGACGCTTTCTGGTTCTTGTGATCATTGCCAATAATAGCAGCAAAATAATTATTAAAAAGGAGTTGATACCATAATATAAGTAAGTTAATTTCATTCTCTTAAGCCATTCACTCACCAAATAACCAGACATGGCGATTTTTTCTACGTGAGACTCTAATTGTGGGTATGAATTAATCTCCGAGTTCGATAATAACGGAAACTCCATTGCTGATCCATTTGCAAGAGGTGCGTAAAATTCAACCCACACTTTATTGGTCCAACGATCTGTTTTATATCTCATGTCACCTTCCAAATTGTTATAATCCCATCGAAAGCTTGCTAGCACATTCAGCAAAATAATAATAGTAAGCGTAAACAACATTATCTTTCTTTTGTCCAATATGCTCCTCCTACCTCGTCCAGATCAGCCTTCCTACAAATTCTATAAGTATGGGACAATTGTTTTTATCCAATATGCTGCAGGTATCAATATTACTTGTGCTAATAACGTCCCACAAAATCTAGAGAACATAAGAGCACCATATACTTTATTAATTGAAGATAACTTAGCATTTTTGCTTAAAGCTTTATCTGTCAGTAATGCAACCTTCGGATCGATCAGTATAGTCAATAGAATAGTAGCCATTCCATTTATTAATCCAGATGATTGAGAAGCACCAATGTTATATTGCCCTGGCAAAAATGCTGCATATAAAGCCGCCAATACGCCTACTGTATAAATAGCGGTCACAAAACAGTTCATAATCATCAATCGTTTTGGGAGTCCACCTTCACGCAGACGCTGAATCATTTCCCATTTCGGCATTCGAAAATGATAGAAAGAATGTTGAATAACATCAACTCGGAGTACATTTTGAATCATTTTCGGGACTGATCCGGCTTTCTCCAAATGTGATACCATACGCGCAGATAATGCTATAAATGTAGGAAATAATGCTATTGCAAGTAGAGTTCCAAGAGAAGCAGCAGTTAATATAATCCTAAAGTTCCCGACAAGGTTAAACTCTAAATGATTCTTAGCAAAATCAACGACTTTACCGGTCATCGTTCCCTGAGCAATATTTGACGTCCTCGAAATAAGAACAATCATACCCGTTAAAGATAGTGCTATTGCTAATTTTCCTGATCGAATTCCCGCCATTCTCACCGCGTATGAGAGCGTTTCAGCAGAATGGATAATCAGTGTAAGCAACGATATTATTACGATACGTTCAACCATGGGAATAGCCTCCTCCATCTGTTGCATTTTTAATAAAGCTATCTCCCAACTTAACTTTCTTACATATATTAACCTAGATATTTTTTCCAAAAAAGAGAAATTCCCTTATTATTTATTTCTTATTTTGATCTTAGTGCCAACTACGTTATCCTGAACCTTCTATTATGAAGTCTCTACAACTCAATAAATGAGCAGGCTGCCGCGGCACCTGCCCATTAATAATCTTATTAAACAATCGTGTCCCGTTAAAGATGAGGCAAAATGTCGATATGTGCTTCAACTTCAAAGATAAATCCTTCAAGATTTCCGCAATCAAACCACTTACTCTTTTCATTTATCTCAATATAAAACCTGATATCCATGATAATTTATCAAAAAGTTCCAACCTTCTCTAGAAATCATTGCTTCTAATATCTGACAATAATCAAACAGCTTTTCAACAATAGCTTTATTCATTAAATCAATATACGGATACGTGGTTCCAAATGGCTTTGGGTAGATTCGATATGCTAACCATTTCATTTCCATATTGTACCTCTAAGAGTTTCATCAAATAAGTTAATCCATAACTATCCCTGGACACTTTTGTAAAAGTATGGTCCGCATATTGATTCATGAGTGTATACATACGTCCATGTAAAATTCCTATCAAATAGATAAATATCTTGCTCATAATCAAAATCGGAAGCAACAATATCACTAGCGTTATTATATTCAAATACAATATCAGGTATATTTTGATACATGACAAATAAATCATTTTTATTTACAGCGTCAAATGCATTTCTCGCTGCTTCTTTTTCAATACAATCTTGCTTCTTAAAACTAAAAATATGCCACTTATACTGATCATAACGAATTTCCCTTTTGGTCTCGTCGCTAATACTCTTTGCAAATACGCTATCCCACTTATCCATAATTCCATGCTCTTTATCTAGTAAAGTTACAATAACTACCCCTTTATCATGCATGGTTTTAGTAAAAAGATATTTTTGGCGGATAGCTTCAATGGACCAGTAAACTTTCACTAATTCTTCATCAGGTAAACTGTCTATCATTTGATTAATTTCTTGTCTATACATACTATAATTCATTAAAATACCTCATTTCGCTAGCCTATATTTGAACAATATTTATACGGAAATGGGAGAACATGGTTGCGCTACGAGCAGCACCTCATTGCTGCTTTTTCTATTCCCGCTTTATTATTGTTATAATTGGAAAAGGAATACAATTGAAGTCAAGGAGGATATAATGATGGCTTGGTCTGAACTGAAAATGATACCGAACGAATACAATGATGAAGTCAAAGCAATTGACGAATCCCTTATCCGGCTACTAACTGAACGCAAAGCATTATCTAATGGTAGGCGACTCATTCCCTCTAGAGAAATTGTACAAGGATGGTCAACTCAATATGGTCTAGACATTCCACAAATCAATTGGTTGCTCAACAGTCTTAATTCAAGCAACACTCCAATTATGCTTAACGAATCCGGCGAACTTTTAAACGTGCTACCTATTATGAAGAAATCCATAGTTGATGGATTTGAGTATTCCCTGACACATTCCATGCAACATGAAAACAGCAGCATTGTATTCGTTGAAATACAGCAACTTCAAAACGACGCAAGCACTGGTTACATACGCCCCCAACTGTTGCTTGATATTAGTGGTAGTCAACAATACAACGTCCACAGGAATGGTTCTCATGGCGGTGGTGGGCATACTCAAATAACCTTTTTAATTACTCCACGCTTACCTGACAATATGAATGAAGTCCGTTTCGCTTTGATCCCTTATGCTCCACCAATGGAAAGTCCACCGAAAGAAGTTATTTTGGATCAAAATGTTCAATTTGAATAAGATATCTACCCCCACTACTTTAAAGGGTATACAAGTTGTATATCCTTATTTTTAACCAAACCTTCGTATATCGCATGATTATGGTCTGCACCCACGATACACAAGAATCGTTTCCCTGGATGCTTATTAATTGCGTTATGTATTCGTTGAATCATTATTAGATGTCTACACTCCCATCGAAATATATGTGACTCAGGGTTTATTTGCTTTAACCATTTATACTTTTGTTTCGTTATATGGTCGTATTCTAATGAATTGAAAGGAATAGCACTGGAATTCCAAGTGGAAAGTTGTCTCTGAAACCATTGCTCTGATACAGCAATCAAAGCACTTCTTTGCAACTCACTATGATTCTTGAATGGGTCAAAATCCATCCAAACATCAAGTTCCACCCAATCAATAGGTACAAAATCAACTTTCAGTTCTTCGCATAACGGAAAAATTAGATCCCAGTACTCGCTTGCTGGTTCGCCCCAATATCCTCGATGTGTGGAATCAGTTTTGTATTTCTCCCAACTGTCGGGAAGTACTTCACCGCATATTACATCTGGATTAAATTCTAGAATTAACTCTCTTATTATTTCCAAAGTTAAATGGTACTTCTTCCGTAATTCATTGTCATGAACTACTCCCAAGATTCCTACCGTTGACATGATTCCCCCAATCTAGTCCACAAATTGTTGACTGTAAAGGCTTATAATGATGTAACTAAACATACTGCTTTCGATAAAAGTACCCAGCTAAATTTACTATTCGTCTAATTAGATTAATGTCTAATTAGAAAATACTGGAATAACTTGATTTTGTCAATGCTTTTCACACTCTCCACCAAACTGTTTTGTAACCTAAAAAGGCTGCCGATTGTGGGCAACCTCTTCCTGGATGTGTATGGAGCTGATGTTATCCCATAGCTAGATGAAATTTTACCATTTCACTATATATCCAGCTTTTTTAAGATAATGCTTTGTAAAAGGATTCAAATTCTCTATTGGTTCTTCCAAAGAAAAATATCTAAGTTCATGGCTTTCATTGTCATTTACTTTAGGATTGCCCTGTACATTCTGGGCTTCATAAATTGCCATAACATTATAGATTTCATCACCATGAGGATATTTATAGTACATATCCTTTCCTGATAAAATCGTGATGAATTTGAAGGATTCCGCAATCAATCCTGCTTCTTCATAAAGTTCCCGAGCCGCTGCTTCTTCTAATGATTCGCCTAGTTCTACTGAGCCACCAATGGTTCCCCAATCATTACTATCGGTTCTCCTTTGGAGTAATAATTCCCCCGCTTGATTAAAAATTAGTACACATGATCCAACCATTATTAGCGGGCTTGAGCCAACAAAGTTTCTTAAGTCCATTATGTATCCCATGAATTGGTCTCCTTTGACTTTAGCCTTCGTTAAGTTCTTCTAACATAATCATGTATTCACGAAGACGAATTCGTTATCCTGCTTGGTATCATGAAAAAGGTTGCCGTTTTGGGTTGTCTGATTAATCTGTATGGATTGCATCTGTGCGCAATCTCCCAGATATGGCCTCCCGGATTCGCGTCTTGCGACAACCTGTGGTTCAATCAACTCGTGTGCCGCTGTCTCCACAAGCAGATTAATGAGCATTTTGCCGGATTGGAACTCCGCGGAATTCTGATCCTCGAAGAAAACCGGCAGGCCAAACACTTGTTGATAGAACGATTTCGCTTGCTGCAAGTCCTCGACGAACAATGTAATGACATCGACATTCAGCTTATTCCACAAAGACAAAACACACTCCGATTCAACCTGCCTAGAGGTCGGGTCCTAGAATAGGGAGTTTTGTGCATTTTTCTATGACACAAATTTTCCCTACATAAAAAAAATAAAAGCTTGATTTCTCAAGCTTTTTCGCTCTGGTTTATGTGGTAATTTTGTCTCATTGGACATTCTAGATGATAGTTCCCTTCCGTTTTTCTAATTGGTATATAGCTTCTTAAAGGGTTTCTTTCTTTGAAAATAACAAGAATTTTACTCCTTTTAAGTAACCTAATGTCGCATCATTATTTTTTTTAATTATTTCTTTAACTATTAAATATAGCATAGTCCATATGAGTGCTCCGTAATTCAAAATCCCAGCTTGTTTCATTTTAAGGAAATAGTAATGATTTACGACTTTGGCCTTAGAAACTTTTTCAGCCTTATCCCTAGATTGAGGTGATTCGTGATGTATTATTTTTAAACCCGGATCTATAACCAATCTGCCATAGTTGCTTGCATAGTAACACATATATAAATCATCGCCGACAGCATAATTTCCCATCCAGCTTAAGGGCTTCATGTCTTTGAGTGAACTCTTTTTAAATGACATATTGCAGCCATGAAAAAATTCTGTTTCAAAAACAGACTTGGCTTTGTTCCAATTTGCTATAGATCCTGCTAAACCACTTTTGGACAATTTCCCCAATGAACTGGACATTTGAAACGTGGCTACCCCCAGAACATTTGCTATTTTACTAGAATATAAACCCTTGGCTATTCCTCCTACTCCTGCCAAACTTGCATCATTATCATAGTTTTTTAGTAATTTGCTTATATAGTAAGGATCATCTAATTCAACATCATCATCTAGATAAAGGATAATTTCATGTGCGGCGATTTTCACACATTCAACCCTTGAACACCAAACTCCACCTTTTAATTTCTTAAAGTATGACAGCTTCATGCATTTTATTTTTGATAACATTACTTCAAATAAATGCAATTGTTCCTTTTGGATATCTCCATCATCTACAATTAAAACCTCAACCTCACAATTAAGTCCAACCTGCTTACTTATAGATTCGATGCACTTGGTGATATCTGCAATTCGATTTCTAGTACAGATTGCAATTGTAATATTTTTCAATTTTAACTCCTCCGATTGGTTCATCTGTTCGGTCTTTTTGGGAACGCGCGATAAACAACGTGAAGGACAAGCCGGCAGGGACAGTTATGGTGTTGGAAGGATGATAATAAAGAGCGACTACTATCACAGCGGATGCCCCACAAAGAAGTAAAGAACCATCCGTTACCGGATGGCTCTCTAGTTATTCCTCGTAAATGACGACAGATTGAGTTTCTGCTTCCCATTTAACAGCTGCCTTCAAGGCTTCGCTCACAAAACGAACCGGCACAACCGTACTGCCCTCTTCAATCGCCGCTGGAACCTCAAGTGTCACTTCTTTCCCATTGACTGTTGCTATCTTGCTATCAATAAAGAGTTTCACAGTAATACCATCACGTGTGACGGTAACAGAACGCTCTTCTGCGTTCCAAGTAACCGTTGCTTTTAAAGCCTCAGAAATCGCACGGAATGGAACTAGTGTGTTGCCTTCACGAATAAACGGAGCTACTTCGAAAACAGGCTCTTCACCGTTAACGTATAATTTCACTCCTTTTTTTCCTAGCTTATCGTACAATTTACCTAATTTTTTATAAGAATCAAGATTCGTAATGTTTGCTAAAATAGCTTCCTTTTGAACATATACGGCGTCTGTTACGCTACCGTTCTGATCCAACAAATCGGCAACCACCGACAATGCTGCGTCCTTCTCTTTGATAGCCTCAAGTTCCGCTTTCTGTTCAGCCGTAAGCTGGGTCTCATATTTGGTTAATAGCAGTTCTGCAATAACAGCCCCAGCCGGCTTGTCCGCCACATTGTCAATCGCGTTGAGCAACCCTTTATATCCATTATGGCCTTGATTGCCATAAGTATCGGATGTAACAGTCGCATCCCCATCAGCTTTCAACTTGAGATCAACGTTAACTTTAACAACATCAGACTTGCCCTCATTCGAGTGGCTTGTTTCCGATTTTGCCAATGCCGATCCTGCCATAAGACTTGTTGCCAATACACATGACGCGAGAACCATCCATCTTTTTTTCATCACTTTATTCCTCCTCTTTAGTAACACTAAGTATATTCGGCATAGTTAGTAAATTTTGTGAGGGTATATTCTTGAATTAAATAAAGAAGTCATAAACTGAGCGTTCCCACGTTCTTAAATCTGCCTGCCCCCTGAAATTAATCGTAGTTCTCGTATACCTTAGTATCGGCCGACAGAATGCATACAAAAGGTGGTAATACACATGAAAATAAAGTTTACAAAGGAAGCCAAAAGATACAGCCTTCTTACAAAGAGCGTCATGCTCAGCATGCTCGTGTTTAGCGTAGGCACAAGCAGTGTGTTGGCTTCGGAGATACCAGCACCTACTCCTTCTTCTACTCCTATATCAGTGAATGCCTCCCAAAGTACAGTTGACTCTACACAATCAAGAACGGAGACTTTGGGTCTGATTCCTGGAGACTTCTTCTACTTTGTAAAAACCATATATGAAAATATTCAATTAGCCCTTACCGTAAATGACGTAAAAGAGGCAAGACTGCTTGCCGCATTTGCCCAAGAACGATTGGCAGAAGCGAATACCTTATTAGCTAAGGGGAAAACGAATGAAGCGAATCTGTCTCTTCAGAAATCGCTAGAAACACAACAATCTGCGATTCAAAAAACAGAACAGGCTTCCGGATTAACGACAACCGAAACGTCTACACCCGCTGCAACGGCGTCACTATCGGCGGATGCTGATGCAGAGGTTACAATCACAGCAGACTCGGGTACTGAGCAGACAACAGAATCTGATCAAACGGATATCGAAGAGGTGAACGTGCCTGAGAAGGAAGTGAAGCATCCTGAGCAGGTACTGAAGGTAAAGACCGATCTGCAGCACAACATTCTAGCTTTGGCTTCAGCATTGGAAAAAGTGGGTAATCCGAAAGCACAGTCAGCTCTAATGAAAAATATAGAAAAATCGTTTGACCATTTAGATAAAAAGCTATCCAAAATCGAAAAGAAAACGCATCAGGAGCAGACGAATGAGGATGTAACAGTTAAAGCTGAACAACAACCCGTTGCTTCGATTGTTCCATCAGCAGTGCCATCAGCAGCTCCCTCATCGGTTCCATCACCAGTCATAACACAAGTTAGAAACGATTCTGTTTCTGTCAAGGAAAAACAAGAAGACTCTGGCGAGGAAAAAGCAGATCATACAAAAAAGAATAAAGATAACAAAGAAGATAACAGATCCGAACAAGAAAAAGAAAAAAAGAACAATAGCGGAAATGACGGCGCGGAAAAAGAGAACGGCAAAGGTCACGATAAGAATAAGGGTAATAAACAAGAATAGTACCGCTACTCGCATCGGACAATCAAAATGCAAAAAACAGCGTATAACTTATCCAAAGTTATACGTTGTTTTTATTTATATGTAAATAAAGCCATTCCTAATGCGCGATAAGTTGCAAGCTAATATTAGAGACTTTAGATAATGAATCAGATGAAATTTCAGTTTCAACAAGCTAAGATATTAATATCAAGTAGCTTTTCATAAGGTGTATTCAACTCTTCTGTAAGTTATTGCCAAAAATGAGGAGGGAAATTGGTTGCAAGTCCTCCCGCGGAACATCGAAAATTAGTTCTTTAATAACCAATTAGCAACCTTAACCAATACGTTTTCAAACATATTCGAATTGTTCAATAAAACACCTCTTGTGCAGCTTTACTGCCAGTTTGCATAGTAAGGCTGCCGATCTAACCGGCAGCCTGGTGTCGTTGTTCTATAGTTCTGCATTAGCGGAATGACCCGTCTTTGACGTTGTACCCTAAATTTAGTGGTTTTCTTCAGATCCCATTGCAATTGCTTTGGTTTCATGAACTGTACCATATGGATGCTGAGGTGGTGCATAGATAACGTAAATTTTAAGTGGTTTATTACCTGTATTCGTTACATTGTGCCATTTTCCAGCAGGTATCATAATTGCATAGTCATCAAAGGCCATTTCTTGAAAATCCAAATTTTCTTTACTATCACCCATTTGAACAAGGCCCTGACCTTCTTCAATACGTATGAATTGATCCGTTGTGGGATGAACTTCTAAACCAATGTCATCTCCAACATTAATACTCATTAGGGTCACTTGATAGTGTTTCCCTGTCCATAAAGCGGTTCGGTAATTATCGTTTTGCTTAGTAGCTTGGTCAATATTCACTACAAATGGTCTTGGTCCATAATCTGTCAATTTTATGTTTTCATAACGATTCCAGTTGGTATTGTTCCAATTGTAATAATGAGGATACCAATTATAGTTCCATCTTAGGTTATTCCAGCTGCAATGCATAGGATTATGCCATTGATAGTGATAGTACGAATTACGGTACATATTCATATGTTCCTCCAATAATTTCATTGTTTACCTTTTATCCTATGCGGTTGCCTAATTAAAGGATTGAAAAATGAGCAAAAGCCTATATAGTTATCTGCCCGTTAGCGTGATGCTTGATCGGCATGTTGCAATAAAAAACCCACCCGAACGGTAAACGTTTTGGTGGGTTCATTAGCGTGTCACATCATATCAAAGATTATAATTATTAAGCGTTTCGAATATTTCTTTGTCAATTAATAAAACAAAGCAGAGTGACTTTTACACATGACTTTTCATTTCATCCTCATGCTCGGATCTTTATTTGCTTCAATCAAAAATTAAGAACATTATTTATATTTTTCGTCAGCAATGATGTAAAGATAGCTAATATTCCCGCCATCATTAAACACCCTTATATCATAAAGCTTATCATGCTTATATACGGCGACTTTCTCATTTTTCTCGACTAGCTTTGCATCCTTAAGCCCAAAGGTGTACATAAAGTCATGGAGGTTTTTTTCTTCAAATCCCCAAACGATATTCGGATTCGTGGTATAGGTAAATCTTTGCACCTTTCCATCTACTAGAAAATATTCATAGTCTCCGAATTTAGAATATATCAATGTTTTTGCCGGAACCTTTATATTCGTTCCACTTAATCGGAATTCAGATTTACGGGTTTCTTCCGGCTCACCCTTCCAATCAATGACTTCAGCTTCTGTTTTCCCAATAACATCGAATACATCCGTAACGACCATTAGCTTTTTGCCAGGTTCCATGGCTGACATGTCTTCTGCATTTGCTTCGGCTTTGGCTTTAGCATCGGCTTCCTCTTTAGCTTTCTTATCTGCGTCAGCTTTCAATTTTGCATCAGCATCGGCTTTAGCTTTCACAGGATCTATAGTAGCTGCAGGTATAGCTTTTGCCGGTGTCGTCGCTATCGGCAAACTAGTGGACTTAGCTGTTTCCTTGTCAGACGAAACGCCGAAAGCTACGAAAAACACGATAGTTGCAAGTACATAGTATCTGCGCTTTAACACCTTTTTGATAAACTTGCTTAGTAGTGTCGGACTGAATATACCCACGATGCTGATAAGTACTAAAATTAAAAATATGTCACTCATTTTTTACTTGATCCCCTTTTAATGTAGTGTTCTATGAGGTGTGCTAGATTTCTTGCCTGTGAGCTGCGCAGTCTGGACTAAAAGGGTTTGATACGTGCTTCTCATCAAGAATATCAATTGTGCTCGTCGCTTCTTCGTCGTGTAATTGCTGTCGTATTCCATGAACGTAAGCAACTTGTATAATTCTAGTAGACAGCTTACCTCTTTCTTCTCTAATATGTACCAAAATCAATATTAACAACTATAATTTTCGACTGATATTGGTAGTAGAGGTCAAGTCGTATAAAAAAATCTTCTACTGCACTGAACGAACTGGCCTACTAAAAGAAATATTTCCATCTTTATCAACAAAGTACCAATCTCCTTCATAGGACTGTAAGTACAAGCCATCTGTAATCGTATAGATCCTTTTTATCTGTTTGTTCGTGACCATGGTAGCCGCACTATCATCTTCAATATTTCGCTTATATAGACACATATTGTAAAGATTCACGTAATAAATCACACCGTTTTGTACGGTAAAGTTATTTACACTTATGAGTTCGTCACCACCTACTATCCGTTCTTCTTCCGTACCATCTAATCGCATTCTTGTAACTACCCTCTCTATTAAGGATCCCCCCGCTGGCTGTTCAGAGAAATATACCCATCCCTGGTCGACAACTAAAGCAAGCGCAATCCTGTCTTCGAAAATAGTGTGTGCATCTGACCCGTCTAGCCTCATTTTCTTTAACTTCTTATTAAGAGAGTCTGTATAATAGATCCAGTCATCTCCAATCGTGGATGAGACATTAATAAGAAAATCTGCGCTAATTTCCTCATTTGAAGTTCCATCCATTCTCATTCGATTAATACCATTTTTATCGGCTGACACATAATATATCCAGCCATTGTAGTAATACATCCAGCGAACAAAAACTGTATTTTTATCAACCTCTGTAAGCTCCGTACCATCATATCTCATTTTATAAATATGATCACTTCTATCCCCAACACAACCTTTAAATAATAGCCAGTCATCAACTGCATTCAAGGAACAAACACCTTTTTCAAGTAGCTTTTGATAGTCAGTGCCGTCCGTTCTCATACGTCCAAGTTCAAATTTGCCCTGTTCATTGACGGAGACATAGTATATCCACCCATCCTTCTCGACAACAAGTCCCAATTGTTGTGTATTTGAGGTGGCATTCCCGTATGCAGTATTTTCATCTTTCTCAGCAGCTGGTCCCACTTTTGAGTCCGATCCTGTGATCATAGAGGAAATAAAGACAGTTTGGTTTTCTCCACTCCACAATACTTCAGCTCCTAATCCCTCGCTTACGATACGAATTGGTACCATAGTCGTTGTATTCAATAGTACGGGAGGATCTGCTAGACGCACGCTATCGCCATTTATAATTGCGTCACGCGAATCTAACCTCAAAAAAACAGACTTATTTTGTAAAGTGCCCGTTACTGATCTCTCTTTCTCATTCCAGGTTACCTTGGCTCCAAGAGCCTCAAAAATACCTCTCATGGGGACAAAAACAGTGCCTTGGATGTTCACTGGAGATTGATCTTTAAACGCCAAAGTTTTTTCGTTCAATAATACATTAATAGTACCATTTGATGCAGTTGCCTTCGTAAGCGAAGGACAAAGGAACACTATGAGTAATGCGAATATCGACGTCACTAAAATTCTAAAGATTATAGGATTTTGCCGAATTTGAATATCGCCACTAAGCCCATCAGATCGATAGTGCTCCATACTAAGTCCCGTATTTTCCATCTTTTATATTCCCCCAGTTCGTAGAATGCACTGAGTAACATTTTCCAACAAATCACAACACATGTCTAATCAAGTTTACATAAAGAATAGGTCTTGTTTATTTCAATATCAGCGAATTAGGGACCACTCCCAGAACTAGCTATAGACCATCCTAATAGTTTCCTTATCTAGGTAAAAGATATACCAACTCATTCCACTTACCCTTTCTGCTCCTTCATTCCAAAAATGGTATTTACAATCACAGAGCGCTGTCATAGCAAAATCCCCATTCCAATGCCCATCATGATAACCAGATCTTGGTTCTTCAGTTCTTACAATGGTATATTCCAATTAGTTGTAAAAACCAGGAAATAACTTACGAGAAATTGACTGCACTACTCCACTATTCTCGTTCGCTTAACGACAGAAAGAGCAGATGCCATAATGGCATCTGCTCCACGAACTAACTTAACTAACTACTCCCATTAGTTAACATGAGTCTACAGATAATTTATTTGCCACGAAACTCCAAATCGGTCGTTCAGCCAACCAAACTTTTTACTGAACCCATAGTTACCTAATGGCATTAGAGCCTGTCCCCCTTCATTAAGTTTCCCATAAAGCTCATCAATCTCTTCCTCCGTATTACAAGCAACATAAATCGAAAACGAAGGCGTAAAGGAAAACGCATGTTTAACATGACTGTCAATACACATAAACTCCTGCCCTTTTAATGTAAAAGTAGCCTGCATGATGGTTCCTTCATCTCCAGCTTCATTAGGACCATACCTAACAAGGTTTGTAATTTCAGAATCCTCAATGAGCGAAGTATAAAAACTCATCGCTTCTTCCGCCTTCCCATCTTGAAACATTAAAAAAGGTATTACTTTCTCCATTTCATACTCCTCCTTTAAACGATTGCATCATATTATATCCAATATTCAACTTAACTCCCGTTACTTCAATTCCTGGGCGCGCGGTGTCGCCGACGAATGGCGGCGGTCAACACCCCACGCATGAGGACTGCCGTCATGTCGTAATTCAACAACAAATCTTTTGCATTTCTTACCATCATGCGTTACTATTTTTTATATCGACAAATTTGCAGGTCTATACTAGGAGGTTAACACGTTATGTCCCCCCGTACCAAAGAACAAAATGAGCTCATACGCCTACAACGCAAAGAACAGATCCTGGATGTCGCAGCGCTCTCCTACTTTCGCACGGGCGGAAGCTTTGATATTCGCGACGTCGCCCGCGAGGCCGGCCTTGGTTACGGCACGGTATACCATTATTACCCCAACCGGCATTTATTAATAGAAGATGTGTTAGAAAGCGGCTTCGAGCGATGCGAGCAAGTTATCGCAAAATGGGCGAACACCAGCGGCAGCCCCCCGGATGACCAGCAGTTGTTGACTTATTGCAAAGCGTTGCTCCTGCTGTGGCAGTCGGATGCCCGC
Organism: Paenibacillus chondroitinus NBRC 15376; assembly: GCF_004000765.1. GTDB lineage: Bacteria > Bacillota > Bacilli > Paenibacillales > NBRC-103111 > Paenibacillus_E > Paenibacillus_E chondroitinus. The sequence continues at coordinate 47,568 of NZ_BILW01000037.1, forward strand.
GCATATCTCGTGTACAAAATGGCAGCGGAACATTATGCAGGCTTGCCTGAAAGGGATCGACAACACGCCAAAAGAAAATTTATGGAACGGCTGTATGTTCCACTCCAATCAATCGCCCAGTGCGAAGACGACAACATAGACCATATGCTTGCCGTGCTTGTCGGTTGTTGTGGACTGCATTACTATGCAGGCAATTCCGACCTGGACGTCGATCGAATCGCCCGACTCGCTATGCAAGCTATTACGAAGGAGCTCTGATACGAACATGGTCATTTTAAAAAGCAAGCATGAAATCGAGGCTATCCGTAAAGCATGCCAAGTGGTGGCTGAATGCCATCGCACAATCGCCCCGCTTATCAAACCGGGTATCACTACCTACGAAATTGATCGCATCTTCGAGGACATTATGTTGAAGCACGGCGCAAAGCCATATCAGAAAGGCTATAAGGGCTATCCTTATGCGACCTGTGCCTCCGCCAACGATGTGATTGCACATGGCTTCCCTAGTAATAAGCCACTTGTGGAAGGCGATATCGTGACGATCGACACTGTCGCTGAGCTAGATGGCTGGTTAGGCGATTCGGCCTGGAGTTACGCGGTTGGGCAGATCTCGCCGACGGCCAAGAAGTTGATGCGCGTCACGAAGGAATGTCTTGATCTGGGCATCAAACAGGCGCGCCCCGGCAATCGACTCGGCGACGTGACGAGCGCGATTCAGCGCCATGCGGAATCACATGGTTTCGGCGTCGTGCGCGACCTTCTCGCGCATGGCATCGGCCGCGATCTGCACGAAGAGCCGACTTATATGCATGTCGGCAAGCCTGGAAAAGGCCTCCGTATCAAGGAGGGTATGGTGTTTACGATTGAGCCCATGATTACCGAAGGCAGCTACTTCATGACCATCGATCCGGACGGCTGGACCGCAAGGACGATAGACAACAAGCTGGCCGCTCAATACGAGCATACAATCGCCATCACGGCTGAAGGTCCACAAATTTTGACCGCGCAATAAATATGAAAACAGGGAGCAGCTGCCGCGGCAATCTGCTCCCTGTTTATTCTCTTATTGTTCCCTGTTAGTTCAATGCCGTCGAGTCTTCGTTTATTTGACTTCCTCATCGGCCTAGGGACCGTACATTCCCGGCACCGGAATATCGAGAAGCCGCAAATAAACGCCGAGCTGCGCCCGGTGGTGAACCATGTGGCTTATTCCGAAGGTCCGAAGCGCAATCGCCCGTGGTTGGCGCAGGATGATATGGTCGCCGTTCCGCAAGGTCCATTCCGCACCGAGCGTCAACTCGTCACATTCGGCTAACAGATTCTCAAGCTTGACGACGTTCGCGTCGAATTCCTCCAGCATGTCATCGCGTCTTTCCAAAGGTTCGCGCCGAAGCGGAACGGTCGAAAGATCGAATTCTGGGTAAAGAAAAATAGCCACTTGCCAGTTCAGCAGATTGATCAGGTGCGTGGCCAGCCCGCTTACTGTCATCGATTTTACATGAGGCTTCCACGCCATATGCTCCTCGGGCAAACGCTCCAGGATGAGGCGCGTAGTGGCCAGCTCATGCATGAAGTCTCCGACAATCAATCGTTTCATCATAGATTCCCTCTCCTTCATTTGCTCGCTGCGTCTGATAATTTCCAGTCCGTGAAGGGGAAGCTGTGTTATCCTCTCCAATGAGTTCCTGGATCGCTCCGACCTTAATTGAAGCATGGTAACCATTCACCCTACCCTTTAGTCCCGCCCTGAAGGCCAAAACCTTTGGACATAAATTGCTGAGAGAGAATATACATGATAACGGACGGAATGGCATAGAGCGTAGAAAACGCTGCTAATTTGCCATAACTCACCATGCCGTACTGCCCAAAGAATTGATATAACTTGAGCGCTGCCGGGAACTTCTCAGGCGTACTCAAGAGAATGTAGGGAACGAAAAAGTTCCCCCAGCTGCCGGAGAAGGTAAAGATAGCAACCGTGCATATGCCCGGAATCATCAATGGAGTGACGATCCTGCGGATGCCTGCTAGAATGGACGCACCGTCCACCCATGCCGCTTCTTCCAACTCGTTCGGTACGGAATCCATGAAATTTTTGAGCATCCAGATGCCATACGGCATGGCCGAGGCGACTTTAAAAAGAATGACACCGAAAATATTGTCATAAAGCTTTAAAGTCAAAAACAACTGATACACTGGGACCATAACGGCTGTGATCGGCAGTGAGGTCATGAATAAGATGGTCAACATGAACGGCTTTTTATACTTCAATTGATATCTGGAAAGTGGATAAGCCGCTAGCAGACCTATTATAACGACAATCAAAGCTTGACCGACCGAAATGAAGAGTCCTATTAGAAATGCGCGCTGGTTCGCGCGACTAGTGATCACATCGATATAGTTGCCTGCTGTCAAAGAGCTGGGAACCTTGAGCGATTGCATGGCATTAGGATCCACGGAGGCAACTAGCACCCATAAGAGTGGTAGCAGGAAACAAATGCCGATAAAGGTGAGGGCTGCGTAGGGCAAGGTGCGATAAACGACTTTACGGTAGATCTCAGTCATACCAACTCTCCTTGTGGTTTTACTCTTTTAAAGTGCGGATATAGAACAAACTCAACACAATACCCAGAAGCAAGAGTAATAATGAAATGGCCGTGCCGTAACCGAGCTGATAGTTAATGAAGGCCTGGTTGTACATAAAGATAGGTAAGGTCGTCGTTGCCGTGCCTGGACCCCCGCCGGTCATCGCATAGATGAGGCCAAATACGCCCAGGGTCTGCAAAGTGACCAGCATCGCATTGGTAGTAATGGTGCCTTTAATATAAGGAAGGATAATGGAAGTTAAAATCTTCCAACGTGATGCTCCGTCGACAAGCGCCGCTTCCTCGATTTCTTTCGGAACATCGTCAAGTGCTGCTTGAAAGACAAGCATAGAGAAGGCTGTTCCATGCCAGACGTTGGCTAAAATAATCGTGAGCATCGGAACGGTGTATAGCCATGTGACCGTGGGAATGCCTAGTGTACTTAGAATGGCGTTTAACGTACCCTCGTCGCCGAAAAAGCTGTAAAGACATAATGCGCAGACAATTTCAGGTGTGACCCAACCGGCGAGAACGACAGTTCCAATCACACGGCGGAACGTTTTATTTTTACGTTTCATCAAGATTGCGATTAGAAATCCCAGCACTTGTTGACCGATGACAGCTGAGCCGATTAGGAAAATTAACGTGTTCCAGATACTGACTCGTACGGTTGGATCCGCAAACATGCGGACATAGTTGTCAAAACCAACAAATTTCAGCTGTTTGGCCGATTCTCCGGTCAATGCCAAGTTCGTAAATGAGTAGAAAAACGTTAGCAAGATCGGATAAATGAAGAAAACCAGCATAACGGCCAACGAAGGAAATAAAAAATACAACCATGTGTACGTCTTTCTAGAGGTTATCGGGATTGCCGAACTGCTCATCATAGTTCTCTCCTTTCTCCCTGGATGTAGGGCAAACCAAGCTTGCCCTGACCCCCGTCTGAAATAGGGCGCCAGGGCAAGGTGTTGCCATTACTTCACGCTGACTTTATCCTCTCCAACAATACGGGTTACGTCTTGCTGATACTTCTTCATCGCATCGGCAGGTGAGGTGCCTGTCGCTACAGACTCAACCATAGCCTGAATTTGTGTGGATACTTCTGGATATTTATCACGAGCAGGTCGGAACTCTGCATTTTTCAAATAATCCGTAGCAATGGCATTAAACGGCATTTGCGTATAACCCGGATCTTTGGCAACGTCGGCCCGAACCGTAATGTTACCGCTTGCAATTACAAGTTTCTGCGTGTTTTCTTTGTTAAGGGCATATTTGATGAAGTCCCAAGCCTCGTCTTTATGTTGAGCGTTAGCAGGAACAGACAGCGCCCACCCGCCAGCTAATGTAATGGTACCAGGAGCTTGACCTTTACTTGTCGGCATTGGAGCAAAGCCCAACACGTCTTTATACTCCGGCCATGGAGCTGCACCATTCGGCAGATAGTTGCCTGCAATCCAGGAACCGTCCAAGGAGATACCGAGTTTACCCTTTGGCAAATATTCACGAGCAGAGGAGTTGCCCGCTTGGCCGTTCAATACTTTGGAAAGAGGTGGGCCAAGTTTCTCTTTGTTAATGGTATCGACAAATGTAAGCGCATCCACAATACCTTGACTTTTAACGGTCCATTTTGAAGTCGCATCATCATAAAGTCTTTCGCCTGTTCCATAAAGCAGCATTTCGTAAGTTTGCATGGAAGTCGCTTCGCCAGTCGCTTTACCCATGTTCATCCAGAAAGGTACAACGTCCTTGGCTGCTTTTTCCTTGATTGTTCTTGCTGCGCTCAAGACTTCATCCCAAGTTTTTGGTTTCCAATCTTCAGGCAATCCGGCTTGTTTGAAAATTTGCTTGTTGTACCAGAGTCCCCGGGAGTCCGTGTTATACGGTACGCCGTAAATTTTACCGTCGGCGGCTGTTACCCCTTTTTTCATCGCTTCGATGAAGGAACCATTTGTCCAGTCGGCCCAGCTTTTTACTTTGTCATCCAGAGGAGATAAGAGGCCGGCGCTGGCATCGGAGTTTAACATGAAGGTGTCTTCTGTAACGATATCCGGTGCTGTGTCTTTGGATTTGAGGGCTAGCGCAATTTTCGCGAAGTAATCACCTTCAGAAGCCTGGATCGGCGTCTGCTTGATGATGACATCTTTGTTCGGATAGCTGGCAGCCGCATCTTTAAACCATTTGAAGAGCGTTCCGTTCTCACCAGTACCATCGTCTCTATATGTGATGGTGATGGTTTTTTTTGCAGCATCGGGTGCTTTCGTTTCCTTTGCTGCAGCTGTAGCTGCACTAGTTGCTGCCGGGGCCGTTGTACTGGCTGTGGTGTTTGTCGTTTCAGTCCCCTTCGAACAGCCGAATAACACAGTTGCACACAAGACACAGGTGGAGATGGATAACATTTTTTTATTGCTCCGATACATACTGTTACCTCCTCAGAAAAGTAAGAATAGTATGACACTTCCTGATACAAACAAGCCGGTAAATGTGTTTGTATACTAAGTATAATAATATGGGCAAATCTACCATGTCCACTACGATTTTGCGACATGCATGTACAAAATTTTGCTGTTTCGACGGTAGTAGACAGCGATAGAGAAATTAGAAAAACAAAAACCATGGAATTTGTATTCCACGGTTTCTCTGTTCATAAATTTACTTGCTATTCTTTCACAATCATTCTATGTTCGACAATTCTCTGTTCAGTGACAACTTCTCCATATAACTGCGAGACCAACAAGTCCACCGCTTCTTCGCCCATCCGTTTCTCATCTTGCCTAATGTGAGTGAAAATTGGTTTTCCCAAAAAATCGTTTAAGGAGTCAAAGCACACGATATCGTAGGTCTCCAACCTCTTTCCTTGTGAATCAATGGCTTGAGCCAACATGGTGGCGACCAAATATTCCGAAACAACAAATGCTTTTACATGGATGTTTTGTTCCAAAAAACTTTTGAGCGTCTCTAAATCCTCTGCCCATGAACCTGAACGGGTCCCTGTAATATTCGTTAAACAATAATCCTGATCCAACTTCAATCCTTCCCGGGTAAAAGCCAACGTATACCCCAAAAGCCTATCTTCCAGCGCTGACGTATTTTCGACCGGTGGAGATAGATAGCCGATGTTTTGATGGCCTTTCCCGATGAGATGAAGCGTAAGTTCTTCCGCTGCTTTTCTATTATCCGTATAAACGGAGCATACCGGAATGCCTTTCAAATACCGATCGACCAATACAACAGGAAACTTGTCCCAGACCAGACGAATGAGTTCCGCATTATAATGCGTGCCATGGACGGGGGTCACGATTAATCCCTTGACACCTAATCTGACAAAAAGTTGGATCGCCTGCTCTTCATCCTCTTTGCTGCCGCCAGTCCTCTTGATGATTAAATCGCACCCATGCCGCGCGCTCTGCTTTTCCATGGATTGAAGAAGCTTCAACCCATATTCATCCGAAAAGCCTGGAATAATTAATCCAATGAGTGGTCTTTCTTGAGCAGGGATCTCCGCATTCGTTCTTTCCTCCGATTGGCGCATTTGCTCCAAACTCGAAGTATAACCATTCGCCACAAACGACCCTTTTCCCTGGATACGTTTGATAACACCCGCTTCTGCCAACCTTTCGAGCGCCTTTTTAGAAGTAATGCGGCTAACACCAAATTGTTCGGCCAATTCTTTTTCGGATGAAACACGATCCCCAGTCTTTAATTTCCCCTGTTGAATCTCATGCACGATATGCATATACAACTGTTTGTATAAATGCGTCTCCATCTTATTCACCCTAACGCTTTATGTTGATATATTTAATATATCATTTCAGGGATGAATATCAATTCTAATCTATTATCCAACGGTCAATGAAAAAAAACAGCTGAACATCATCAGCTGCCTTATCTGGAAAGATTCTCCCTACCGGTTAAAAAGATTTTGGTCATATTAGCCACGCGTGTACCTAAAGATTCGCCTAATAAGATCCCCTTGTCATAAAGTGCATGACTAAGCTCATCATCGGTATCTTCATCAGGAGAGGTAACCCCTATTCCATAATAACTGCCGTAAAAAGCATTCCCTGGAATACTAGCCGGTAATCCGACAACCATCATGCCTTGATGTAACATCGGTGTTATCAAATTAAGTAGAGTCGCCTCGATGCCACCATGTACGGTTGCTGTTGTACAGAATACTGCACCGATTTTATCAACTAGATTTCCTTCCGCCCATAACGAACCGAGCCTATCTATCCAAGCTTTTAAGCCGGAACTAATGGTGCCAAAGTGTCCGGGGCATCCCCAGATAATTGCATCCATCTGAGCAAGATCCCTTACATTTGCGTTATTGACATGATGGATAAAAACCTCTGTCCCTTCCACATTTTTAGCGCCTTTAGCAATAGATCGAGCAAGCTTTTCTGTATGCCCAACCTCGCTATCGTAAACGATATAAATCTTCATCGTATTCCCTCCTACATACAGTAGTTTTGTCCCTATTTCCCATAGCCCATCTCTTAAAAACTTAAAGCTGGTCTGACTCTTCTTTCAGTTTTTTTAGCGCATCTCGATAGGCTTTATCGTCAATGACAACCGCATCACTCGCATCCTTCTCATTTCCCTTTAACCCGTGAAGAGCCTTCCTGTAATCACTATCGTTAAAAAACATATCTTTTTTTGCAGATTGAGATTTGTTTGAAAAACCTTTTATTGCATTACGAAATTCATTATCAGCAGCCGTGTGCTGAGCCGCATATTTAATTTCTCCAACTCGTTCTGTTGGTTTATATGCAGGCGTTATTTCACTTTCCTGTAGTGATGGAACTTCATCAGTACCTTGTTTTACTTTTTTGATAAAGAAGGACAGCACCAGACCGACAACACCAATGGCAACAATAACAAGATAGGCATCGTTAATTCCTTCTATGGTTGCATTTGTTATCATTTGAGCCTGTGTTGCACCCGCAGCTGCTCCACCATTAGCCATCATATCCTGAAGATGCGTTTTTGTTCGATCGCTCATGACAGTTACAAGCAGAGAGGTACCGATAGCTCCCGCTACTTGACGCATGGTATTTGAGATTGCTGTCCCATGAGGATTCAATCGTGGTGGCAATTGATTCAAACCTGCGGTTTGAATTGGCATTAATAATAAAGCCATGCCAATTCGCCGTGCAGTAGACATGAGCACCAAATAGGTGTAAGTCGTTGAGTCTGTTAATTCGACAAAACCAAGCGTTGTTCCAATCGTAATGAGCAATCCAATGATTGCCAACCATTTTGCACCAAATCGATCGAACATTTTACCGGTTACAGGCATGAGAAAACCCATCACGAGAGCTCCAGGAAGCAACAAAAGTCCGGACTCCAGAGCGGTATATCCTCGTGCATTTTGTAAATAAAGCGGCAGCAGCATCATATCTGCATACATAATCATGGTCACTGCGATACCGATGATCGTTGTCAAGGAAAACATACTGTAACTGAATGCCCGCAAATCGAGCAGAGGAGTCTTAGATGTCAACTGAAGCCAGGAGAAAATAATAAGCGAAACAACACCAACAGCAATTGTTCCAAGAACCTCCGTACTCGACCAACCCAAGCTTCCCGCTCTGCTAAAGCCATACAGCAGGGAGCCAAATCCAATGGTAGAGAAAGTGACGCTAAGTATATCGAAGCGAGCGTTGATTCGTTGGGATACATTTTTCAAAAAAATGAACCCGCAGGCGATAACAATAACAGCAAATGGAATCATGCCATAAAACATGACCTCCCATTTGTAGTGTTCCAAAATATAACCCGCTAGTGTAGGTCCAATGGCTGGAGCAAAAATGATGGCAAGTCCCATCATGCCCATTGCGGCCCCTCTTTTTTCGGGCTCGAATAGCGTTAAAATAACCATTGAGAGGAGGGGCATAACAATGCCTGCACCAGCTGCTTGAATCATTCGGCCCGTAAGGAGAGTTGGGAAGTCGACTGCAATTGCAGCAACTACAGTACCGAGAAGGAAAATGATCATCGAAGCCTGAAACAGCTGTCTTGTACTGAATCGCTGCATGAGGTACGCCGTAATGGGGATCAGCACGCCGTTAACCAACAGGTAACCGGTTGTCAGCCATTGGGCGGTTGTGGCCGTAATACCAAAGTCCTTCATGAGTTCGGGGGTTGCAACACTCATAACCGTTTGATTCAATGTGGCCAAGAAGGCCCCCAAAATCATAACAAACAAAATAGGCCCTTTTCTGATTGAACTGCTTGCTGTTTCCTTATTTGCAACACTCAATGCTATCGATCCTCTCCAGATACTTTAAATTAACTGCCATATAAAATTTTGATATTAGTATGTTAAGAACGGCAGGTTTGTATCCAAACGCAGGTTCAAAACATCTATACCCCCTAGCTCAAAAAGATCAACTTCCGTTTATCATTTTGTAAGGTCGCGAAACTGCTACTTAAAGTAAAAACCTTATCCGAACAAAAGACCTGCAAACAGTCTTCCCGTTCTCGGATAAGGTTTTCATTAGATCTGCTACATCTCGATGTATACGTTTCCCTGCTCTACCGACAAGTCAAACGTTTCTACGAAAACCTCGTAAGTTTTCGTGCGGACTTTATGATCGACAACAAGAGCACCGGTTTTAATGTCAAATTCCCAATGGTGCCAGGGACAACGAACGATCTCCCCTTCTTGTTCATATACAAATTGCCCGGGCAACGGCGATGTGACCCATGATGTAACCGGTCCTTTGCATAAACTCGCCCCCTGATGTGGACAGTAATTAAGAATGGCATGAAGTTTCCCGGATACTTTATAAATGCCTACGCTTCGCCCTTTTACATCAACAATTTTGGGTTCGCCGTCTAGGAATTCATCCCATGTTCCTACATAATGTTGCGCCATCGCTACTCCTCCGTTCTGTCCGGCATAGGTATCGGCAGACCATAATACCTGGCAGCATTATTGTAAAAGACATTATCTGTCGTTTCTTTGTCCATTTTTGGGAAAACGAGTTTCGGCGAGTCGAAATCCCAGTGCGGATAATCGCTGCAGAAGAGCAGCCGTTCCTTCGCGTGCATAGCCTCGAACAACGTATCGAACGTTTGACGGTTCGGCGTTTCCTCAATCGGTTGGGAGCCGATGTACATGTTGGTGAGCAAATATTCGCTAGGCTTCTTCTTCACCCATGGCGTCTGCTCGCGCAGCGCTTTCCAATCCTGGTCGAGACGCCACAAGTAAGGAGCGACCCAGAAGACGCCTCCTTCAATAAAAGCCACCTGCAGCTCAGGAAATATTTCGAATACGCCTTCAAAGACAAAGCTGGCCATATGGGCCATGTAAGCTTGGGTACGTGCCGCGCGGTATTCAATATAGTAAGATGGATAACCGACATTCGTAGCGGGCGCGTTCATCCCATCGCCTATAGCTCCTACATGCATAGTGAAATTGATGCCGTGCTTCAAGCAAGCCTCATAGATCGGATGATACATTTTATTTCCGTAAGGATGAGGCGAACCCGACGGAACATACGCCTGAACCATTCCGGGATGGGAGCCGAGCCGTTCGATTTCCCGAACCGATGCCGCTACATCGTGAATCGGCAGATAGATGGAGCCTCTGAATCGGGGCTCCTTCTCGAGCCAATGCTCAATCGTATAGTCATTGAAAGCGGAGCACAACGCAGCCGAGTAATACGTATCAGCCGTGTTCGTGGCCGCTATAAATTCACCGGTCAAAATCCCGTAGCGGATATCGAATGGATTCAAAAGCTGCTCGACCATGAAATCCAGATCCGAACCGGCTGGACCGCCGTTTGGAGGGAAAGAATCGGCTCTTTTTCCGATACTGCCTCCGTTCAGCGTACCCGGCCCCCCGCCAAGACTCGGTCCCCACAGTTCAATACGCTCTCTGTATTTTCGCGGCAAATAAGGGAACAGCTGCTTGATGTCCTGAAACGTATGATGGATATCGCTATCAATAACGCCAATCCCTTTGCGCTGCTTTGTCTTCTTGGGCGTCGCCTCTATTAAACTCATGATTTCATCTCCCCATCTTTTTTACCTCCCTATCATAAAACCTGAACGGCCCGCCCGAAAATGGTAATTCGCAATTTCAGTTTGGCATTTTGTAAGGTCAATGCTATACTTTACCCTACTGTCAACAGACTGATTTCAGGAAGTGGGGACGAAGACATGGGCAAACGGCAGCATCCTGACGAATATGAAGAATCACGCAATTATGTCGTAGATGAGTTGGCCTTGAACGGCGGCTTATGGCCAGTCCGGATGGGACGTCTCAAAGCAGGCCCGAATTATCGCTTCCCGCAGCGTATGATCGATTATTACGCATTGCATTTTGTTATAAACGGAAAGGTTCGTCATCGCTTTGGAGATCAGCACATCGAGTTAACTAAGGGCGATGTTTTTTGCGCATATCCAGGTGTCGTATACCACCATTTCATTGTTCAATCCGACCAGCCGTTGGAAATGATTTGGGTTTCCATCGATGGCGGTCAAACAGCGCTGCTGCTCGAGAAAGCCGGCTTCCGTCCGGCTGCCCCTTATATTCCGGGTGTGATCGGGAAAGAACTCGAAACATCGCTCGTTCATCTATTCAGTCAACAGGAGGATAACAGCAGTCGGCGCCAAGTCGATTTGATTGCGGCGATCTACCGCATATTCGGACTTATGATCCCGCAAAAAAACACCGACGAACCCGATGTAGGTCCTGCTAGCTGGATTCCCCGAAGCATTGAATATATGAATATGCATTATACCGAAAATATTAATGTGCAAGACGTCGCTGCATATATTTCAGTTCACCGGGCTTACTTCTCCAAAATATTCGCCGAGCAGATCGGAATGACGCCTATTCAGTATTTGCAAAAACTCCGTATGGAAAGGGCGCTTCAACTTCTGCAGCAAACGCGGCATTCGATCTCGGAAATCGCAATGACGCTCGGTTATCCCGATTTATATTCTTTCAGCCGGGCGTTTGGCAAACATTACGCAGCTTCTCCGAGTAAAGTGCGCGAAAATGCAAAGTCCGGCGGTTTGCTTTTTCATCCTGATTGACGGTATTGATTACAGCACAAAAAAACACGAAGCCAGTGGCTCGTGTTTTTGGTATAACACTTCTTCTAAATCAGCCCAGATATTTGCAAAATCCTCTGAATCATTGTAGCAACCTCAGCCCTGGTCGGCGTTGCCGCTGTACAGCTCGGTAAATAATCGAACCGTGGATTTTAATGGAAGAGTTCCTAGTTCATCTTGCAGTAGCTTCGTAAATCGTTCATAATGCTTCATCATAGACAAACGGTCCCCCAGCTTCGCGTACACCAGCAGTACCCTTTCATTGACATCGTCAAGATACGGATTTTGGCGAAGGGCGCTGTGCAAACATTGTGCCGCCGCACGGAACTCATTTACAGATAGATAGTAATCCGACATTCGTCTCATTAACTCAATATAATCGCTTTTATATTTCTCCTGCGCTTCCTGAGCCCAAACAAAACCATCTTCCTCCATATAATTCCCTTTGTAAAGGTTTGCGATCTTCTCGAATTCTCCGATAGTATCTGGAGTTATGACCATTTCACTGCCAGCAACCTGCTCAAATCCGGCAGCATCACATTCAACACCGCGTATCTCCAAACGATAGCAGTTGTTATGAAACTCCAACTTATAGTTGTCGCCGGCGCTCGCTATTTTTTTCCTTATGCTATAGATACAGGTGTGCAAAAATGCGGTAACTTGCTCCAAATTTGCATTAGGCCAAATATCCTCCAGAATTTTTTCTTTCGTAATTAACGTATTCCGGTGATGAACAAGATACGCCATCAATTCGCGTTCCTTGGATGTTCTCCATTTTACCGGAGACGCTGTTTCCGCTTTCTCATTGCGCATCCATTCAAAGCGGCCAAAACAGATAAATGTGGACTTGCTTGTTTGCCCCACATTCTCTTGCTTAGCGGCGCTTTGTTTTGACATGGTCCGCGCAATAGTTTTCCTTAAGCGTTCTACAGTGGTTGGTTTCAGCACATAATCGATGGCATTCAGCTCAAAAGCCTCGACGGCATAATGATGATAAGCCGTCACAAATACCACGTCGATCCCGGGGTCAATCGCCATGATGTGTTCAGCGGCTTCAATCCCGTTCAAGCCAGGCATTTCAATATCCAAAAACACGACATCCATGCGCTCCTGCAATAACCTACTTATCGCTTCGCCCGGTTTCGTAAACGTCCCGACAATCTCGATGTTGCCGATCGTGATCAACAATTTTTCAAGCAAATCCAGTGCGGGCTGCTCATCGTCGATTAATATTGCGCGCAGCATAAGTCACCTCATCCCCATCGAATTCGGAATGCGAATCATAACTTCCGTACCTTCTCCAGACACACTATCGATCTTTAGACCCGTTCCGTAGAGTGTCCTTAAGCGCCCTTCGATATTGGCGAGTCCAACTCCTCTCGTTCCGCTTTTTCCTTGGAACAAAGATGCTTTCGTTTCATCTGAAATTCCTGGTCCATTATCCGATACGACAATAACGAGACAGTCTCGGTCCGCCTTCATGGAAATTCGCACGACTCCCCCTTCCGGCAATTTCATCACGCCGTGCCGAATGGCATTCTCCACAATCGGTTGAATAATAAGCGGCGGAATACGGCAGCGAATGTCCTCGTCGATGTCATAGATGACTTGCAGGCGCTGACCAAAGCGGGCTTTTTCGATGAACAGATAAGACTCTATGAGTTCCAGCTCTTTTTGGATCGAGACGAGTTGTTCCCGGTTTTGGAAATCGAAGCTGCTTCTCAAGTACAAGCTCAATTCAACAAGTAAATCCTGAGCTTTGCTTACGTCTGTATGACTTACCGAAATTACCGTATTGAGCGTGTTAAACAGGAAGTGGGGCTTAATTTGGGCCCTTAAAAAAGCCATCTCGCTATGAATTAAATCGCTAACTGATTTCTTCAATTCAAGCAGTGTCCGGATGCGAGCTTTTAATTCGCCAGCCTCGATCGGTTTGCCTAGAAAATCGTTCGCACCTGAGTCAAAAGCCGTCACCATGTCCTCCGGACGATTTCTAGCCGTTAGCAGCAGTACCGGGAGTTCCGACAATGAGTATCGTTTGCGAATATTCCGGCACACTTCATAGCCTGACATTCCGGGCATCATCAAATCGATAATCGCCAAGTCGATACGCCTGTTCATCTCAATCTCGCGAATCGCATCCATCCCGCTGGAAACAGCAATGACCGTATATTTCTCTACGGACAATAGATTGAGCAGCACCTGTCTATTGGCAGCATCGTCATCGGCAATCAGGATCGTATAGATGCTTTCCCCTTCCAATCGAATCTTGTTCGAAGACGCTATTTGGGGCGCAGCCAACTCCTGCAAAGCATTCGTCCAATTCACTCCCGGATCGGACAGTTTCTCGTCTTCCCGATTTGCGGATGGCACTGTAAAGGTAAATACGGTCCCTTTTCCCTGTTGGGATTCCACCCAAATGCTGCCTCCGTGCAATTCCACCAATCGCTTGGTAACGCTGAGTCCGAGCCCCATTCCGCCGTACTCCATCGCAACCGCCTTCCCCGCCTGCTCAAACGATTCGAAGATGACTTCCAGCTTATCTTGCGGAATGCCGATGCCGGTATCCGATACGGAAATCACCAGCCAACCATCATTCTCCCTCGCGGATACGGCAATCTGACCTGAATCCGTAAACTTAAGCGCATTACCGACCAGATTGTTCAGAATTTGGACGAGCCTGTCTTCATCCACATAAACATAGTGACGATCGTTCAGAAAATCAACGAATTGCACCGGTTTGTCCCCTGCCATATGGCGAAACATCTCAAAAATAAGGCGAACAATCGGTTGCAAAGCTACTGCTTTCCGCTTCAAAACAAGCTCTCCATTCTTCAATTTGGAGAAATCAAGCAAATCGCCTAACAGGTTGGCCATCCTCCTGCCGGTATCTTTGATCATGGCGACATTCGTCTTCTGATGCGGCGACATTGGACCTGCCGCGCCTTCAAGCAGCGATCCGGCAATATTGATGATGGCGTGAAGTGGCGTTTTCAATTCATGGGATGTATTGGCCAGAAATTCATCCTTCAATCGGTCCATATATCGGAGCCGCTCTGAAAGAGTCTCCACTTTCTTGAACGTATTCACAAACTGTTTTGACAGAAACAACCCTTGGGCAACGGCAAAACTTATCCAAGCGGCAGTCTGAAGGGACAGGACGGATACAATCCCCAAAATGTCCAATGCGGAAGCGACTTCAATGATTAGAAGCGACAACGCGCTGATCAGCATCAACAACGAGCCTTCCCTCCGTCGCATCATGCCGGCAGACATTCCATAAGCGACGTATAGGATCTCGAAAAATGCCAGCACCAGTCCCACACTGCCCATTTTACTGAAGACCGGTGCGGGTGTAAGCAAAATAAGCAGAAATCTCACGACAAGAGTCAATCCGAACCCTTTCATGACGACTTTCTTAAATAATCCCGGAAAAGCTTGCATGGCGTAGAGCAGGAGAAATAATTCGGATGCTGCACCGGAGATCGTTTGTATTTTCAAAAAGAGCTCAAAGGGAATCCCCGGCGCAAACATCGCCGCAATTTTCTCTCCGTGAGTCGCCAAATATACGCAGACCGCTATACAGCACAAACCAAAATAGAGCCAGGAACGCTCTCGTCCTCTCATCAAAAAGAGACCAATGAAATAAGCGCCGATTAACAAAAAGCAGGATGTGGCTAATAAATCCTCCACCACCGCAAACTCCCGCATGGACAAAATGTCTCCCTGATACCCTAAATATATCGGATGGGTGATGCCTCCCTGAAAGTACTGAAAATTAGCTACTTGAACGATGATGTCAGCACGGTTTCCGTCAATTTGCAAAAATTGAACGTAAGGTGTATTGACGGAAAACGTCGTCTGCCTGTTCGTCCCTGGAATGCCCCCGGAACCGATCTCCCTGCCATTTACAAACAGTTTGTGGGCTGTTTTAATGTTAATCTGCCTGATTCCGTAGATCTGCCCGGAGGCGCCCTGCAAATTAACATGCAGCCGGAATGTCGCATATCCATTCGAAGAACCGCTCAAGCCCCCGACCGCATACTTCTCCCAACTATCTGGCACGTGAACGAACCCCGTCATATCCGGCAATTTGCCGTTATGTCTTAGCGGGTCGAAATCGTCCGGAGTGAGCAATTGATTTCGGTAATATTCCCATTCCCCATCCAGGCGGGTAGACCCGTTATCGGCAAAATTCCATTGCGTTAAATCCAATTCGCCTTTTACTGCCTTCGGATAAATCGGGGTAGCCCCAAATTTAATGAATAACCCAACGAAACCGATAATGATACAAATAATCGTTATTGTGACCTTGCCATTTTTAAGCATCCACTTCGCCTTTTTTGTCAAATGTTATAATAGAAGAGTATTCGACAAAAATTTACAAATCCCTTTGATAATCGAGCCGTTGTTTGACGAGTAGGCTACCATTAAATGCTTGATCACGAAAATAAGGTTGAGCTTTCGCTTAACTCAAGACATATAAATTCTTTTGAAAAGGGCCTATTTCAATGAAATAGTGCCCAGTAGTTCCTCGTTGAGGAGAAAGGAATCATTGGAGGAGTTAATTTCCCTCCGTAGTTTAGATTGTTAAGCGAATTTTGGCGGTGAAGAACACCCAACCCCAGCTACAAATTCAGCGTTACTGAGATATTTGGCGGAGGAGGCATCCTCTTAGGAGAGGTAAGCTGGCTGGCCACTTAGAG
>NZ_BILW01000038.1 GCF_004000765.1 Paenibacillus chondroitinus NBRC 15376
GCCGCATCCGGGGCAGCGCGCAGCGGCGCCGCGATCAAGCAAGCGGCCCCGCCACCGGGCCGCCAGGCAGCCGCTGATGAGGCGAAGCCTCAGCGGGTGTTCGTCAAGATCTCGGCTGACTGCGAGCAGCCGGATAAGCTCTTGCAGCTGAAGGCGCTGCTCAAGCTGCACAAAGGGCCGCTCGCGGTTGCGCTTTTCTACGAAAGCAGCAACAAGCTTTTGGCCCTGAGCGACCAATATTTGATCGATCCTTCCAAGGATCTGATCCGGATGATTGAAACGATCATGGGTAAAGATTCCGTAAGGGTGAAATAAAGCATGCTTCCTCTGCATATGAATAGGAACCCGGCATTTCAGGGTCATTCCATATGTAGGAGGGGGACTTATGACCGAACAACATATGATCCAATTGCTGCAAAAACGCGGTGTGACGGTGGAACAAATTTCCGAAATTGTGTTCAAGCTGCAGAAGCCCTATAATGTTCATCTGACGGAACAAGAGTGTACCGACAGTGTATTGGCTGTACTTGCCAAGCGGGAAGTGCAGTACACGCTGTACACGGGCATTGCACTGGATGAGCTGGCCGAGAAAAAGCTGCTGCCCGAACCTCTGCAATCCATCCTTGAGGCAGATGAACCCTTGTTCGGTGTCGATGAAACATTGGCTCTAGGCATCGTACATGTATACGGAATGATTGGATTAACAAGCTTTGGCTACCTGGACAAAGAAAAGATGGGAATTATTCGGAGTCTCAACGATGATAAAAGCGCTGTGCATGTTTTTCTGGATGATTTAATTTGCGGATTAGCGGCTGCTGCGTCTGCCAGAATCGCTCATCAGAATGAGCATGCGCCTGATTATAGCAGTAAATTACGTCTGGACTAACTTGTTAGTTCAGACTTCACTTTTTTTTTCATGAACGTGCTCTGTTGCGGGAAAAAGAGAAATTATGATATCATTATTCCATTGTGTGTGCCTATGCTTATTACAGGATGTTTATTATCATCGTACTAAATGCCCTAATCCATGTAGCAGTACTTCATAGGAGGTTTTTTTTCATGTGGACGGTGATATACATAGCTCCTACCGCGAAAATTGCAGAGCGGATTAAACAGAGGCTGACCGAAGAAGGATTTCTCGTACAAATAAGAGGCATCTCTTTATCCAAAAATCAGTTTGAAATTGTCGTTCCCGCAGGGGAAGTTGAAGAAGTACAAGAAGTACTCAATTCTATTTTACATAGATAATGAAAAGTAGAAGCAAGTAACCTGGCTTGTCAGAGATTCACGATAACAGCCAATTAGAGGTGGAAATGTGCTAAAGGATTTATTTCAAAAGCGTAAATACGCAACGATTCCTTCCGAGAAAACAAAAAGGGAAATTCCCGAAGGGTTAATGAATAAATGCCCGAAATGCGGTACCATTCAAACGAGTAAAGAGCTAGAGAAAAACTTAAAAGTCTGTACAGCTTGCGGCTACCACTATCGTTTAAGCGCATTGGAACGTATTCAATTAACGCTCGATGAAGGCCAGATTCTGGAATACGATGCGGATATGATTTCTGAGGACCCTTTGCAGTTTCCTGATTATGTTGAGAAATTAGATAAAGCGAAGAGCACGACGAAATTACAAGATGCGATTATTACCGGTGAAGGCACCATTGGCGGCTATCCGGTTGTGATTGCGGCAATGAGCTTTGATTTCATGGGCGGATCACTTGGGTCCGTTGTAGGAGAGCGAATCACGAGAGCTGTTGAGGCTGCCATCGAGAAGAAAGTTCCTATTATTATTTATTCCACTTCAGGTGGCGCTCGTATGCAAGAAAGCATTCTTAGTTTGATGCAAATGGCCAAAACAAGCGCAGCCTTATCCAAGCTGAGCAACGAAGGCGGGCTGTTTATTTCCGTCATCACGGATCCGACTTTCGGCGGTGTATCCGCAAGCTTTGCGATGCTGGGTGACATTATTATCGCTGAACCAGCAGCGCCGTTTGGATTCACAGGCCGCCGTGTTATTGAACAAACCATTAAACAAAAGCTGCCGGACAATTTCCAGACATCAGAATTCAATCTCGAGCATGGTCAGCTCGATAAGGTCGTACCCCGCAAGGATTTGCGACCTACGTTAATCAAGCTGCTGGACATGCACGGAGTGAAGGGGGAAGCGACTTATGGCGGGTGAAATGCCGTTTGAACAGCCGCTGGCGGAACTGAAGAGCAAAATTGCTGAACTGCGCAAATTTGGAGCAGAGAAGCAAATTGACTTTTCGGAAGAAATTCGCCGTTTGGAAGAAAGATACGCAGAGCTTGAGGATGAACTTTATGCAAGTATGTCTTCTGCGGAAAAAATGCAATTGGCTCGTCATCCGCAAAGACCGACGACGATTGATTATATTTTATCTATTTTTACTGATTTCATAGAGTTTCATGGAGATCGCTTGTATGGAGACGACCTTGCGATTGTAGGTGGACTAGCCAAATTTAACGGCATTCCCGTTACGGTTGTCGGGCACCAAAAAGGGAAAGATACCAAGGATAATATTGCTCGCAACTTCGGTTGTCCGCACCCGGAAGGCTTCCGTAAGGCGCTGCGCATGATGCGCCAAGCGAACAAGTTTAATCGTCCAATTATTACGTTTATTGATACGAAGGGCGCATTCCCCGGGAATGCTGCTGAAGAGCGTGGTCAAGGAGAAGCGATTGCCAGAAATTTGCTGGAAATGGCCTCTTTTCGCGTGCCGATCATCTGTATTGTTATTGGTGAAGGCGGCAGCGGCGGCGCGTTGGCATTAGGAGTTGGCAACAAGGTGTTGATGTTGGAAAATGCGATTTATTCGGTCATCAGTCCGGAAGGCGCGGCTTCCATCTTATATAAAGATGCTTCCAAAGCTTTACATGCGGCAGAAGCAATGAAAATTACGGCGGATCACATTAAGGATCTGAACGTCATTGACGGCATCATCCCAGAGCCAAAAGGCGGCGCACACCGTGATCTGGCTGCACAAGCAGAATTTATTAAAACAGCGATTTGGGAACAGCTTCAGCCTTTGCTAAGCTTGACCGAACAGGAGCTGTTAGAGGACCGTTACCGTAAATTTAGAGACATTGGTCGGTTCACATTCACTCAGGAGGGAAACCATGCGTAAAACGAAAATTGTCTGTACCATTGGACCAGCAAGCGAATCACAAGAAAATTTGAAAAAACTCTTGTTAGCGGGAATGAATGTTGCCCGTCTCAACTTCTCCCATGGAGATTTTGAAGAGCATGGCGCACGTATCCGCAACCTTCGCGCTGCATCCGCTGAGACTGGCAAAGTAGCAGCTATCTTGCTTGATACGAAAGGACCGGAAATCCGTACCGGTAAATTAAAAGAAGAACCGATTGAGCTTGTTCAGGACAAGCACATTGTTTTGACAACAGAAGAAATTCTGGGCGATGCAGACCGTATCTCGGTTACTTACTCGGATCTGCCGCGTGACGTTGAAGTAGGATCCACGATTCTGATCGATGACGGTTTGATTGGTCTTACTGTCGTTGACATTCGCGGAACTGAAATCGAGTGCCGTATCGTCAACGGCGGAACAATCAAAAGCAAAAAAGGCGTTAACGTGCCAGGCGTGAAAATCTCCCTTCCAGGTATCACAGAAAAAGATGCCAATGATATTATTTTCGGTATCGAGCAAGGTGTTGATTTCATCGCAGCTTCCTTCGTTCGTAAAGCGAGCGACGTTATGGAAATCCGTGAATTGCTGGAAAGACATAATGCAACGCACATCCAAATCATCAGTAAAATTGAAAACCAAGAAGGCGTAGACAATCTGGATGAAATCCTTGAGGTTTCCGATGGTTTAATGGTTGCCCGTGGAGATCTTGGTGTTGAAATTCCAGCTGAAGATGTGCCGGTTGTTCAAAAGCAAATGATCAAAAAATGTAACATCGTTGGTAAACCGGTTATCACGGCAACGATGATGCTTGATTCCATGCAGCGCAACCCGCGTCCAACTCGCGCAGAAGCAAGTGACGTGGCGAACGCGGTATTCGACGGAACAGACGCAGTAATGTTGTCTGGTGAGACAGCTGCAGGGAAATACCCAGTTGAGTCCGTACAAACGATGGCTCGTATTGCTGAGCGTGCAGAAGAAGCTTTGGAATACAAAGAAATCTTCCTTCGTCAAGCGCAAGCACAACAAGTTACGGTTACGGAAGCTATCTCTCAAGCAGTAGCTAACTCGGCACTGGAGCTTGGAGCGAAAGCGATTTTGACAGCTACAGAAAGTGGATATACAGCAAGAATGGTATCCAAATACCGTCCAAAATCACCGATCATCGCGATTACACCAAGCGAGCAAGTGATCCGTCGTTTATCTCTCGTTTGGGGTGTTATCCCTGTAATGAGCGAACAAGCCAAAACGACAGACGAGCTGTTCAATCTTGCTGTAGATAGCAGCATCAAAACAGGACTTGTATCTTTAGGTGATATCGTTGTTATCACGGCTGGTGTCCCTGTTGGACGCTCTGGAACAACGAACTTGATCAAAGTTCATCATGTTGGCGAAATGCTTGCCAAAGGTACTGGCATCGGTATGCAAACGGCTACGGGCATCGTTGTCACAGCTCGCACACCTGAAGAAGCTAATGCCAAAATGGTTGATGGAGCCGTGCTAGTTACGGTAACTACAGACAAAGAGTACATGCCGGCTGTACAAAGAGCTTCCGCGTTGATTACGGAAGTTGGCGGCATCACGTCTCATGCGGCTGTTGTTGCTCTTAGCTTGGGCATCCCGGTTATCGTAGGCGTTGAGAACGCGGTTGAACTCATTAAAGACGGTACAGAAGTTTCGATCTATCCGGAAGTAGGCATTATCTACTCTGGACAAGCGAGTGTTCTGTAGGATATAAACGAAGAGGTTATCTAGAAAGGGTCAATAAGACCCCTGTCTGGATGGCCTCTTTTTTGTTTGGAGATGGAATCTGATGATCACCGTATATGAGTCGGAGATACCCGAGGGAACTACGATCCGCTATTTTGCATATCAGTCGTGTTTTTGATGGGGGAGAGGAACTACGGTCCGTTATTCTGGCACTTTTAGTTGAAACAGGCGGATTTTAGGCGAAATAAAGCCCTGTAGTTCCCCATTTTCTATATAAAGGACTGATCCCGCCCAAATAGAGGACTCCAGTTCCCTTTGCAATTTGGGGCAGAGGAGAATAGCGATTTTGTCCACAATCGCAAAAGAGAGTTCCTCCATCCACTATGTTATACTTAGCACATAACGATATCTCAGGAGGAATGGATAATCATGAACGAGGAACACTGGTATCGGCACCAGCTGCGCGTGCGATATGCGGAAACGGATCAGATGGGTGTTGTGTATCATGCCAATTATTTGAACTGGTTCGAAATCGGGCGAACAGAGCTGATCAGGGAGCTTGGCTATCCTTACCGCAGAATTGAGGAACAAGGTCTGCTGCTTCCCGTCGTTGAAGCGGATCTGAAGTTTAAGAAGCCGGCTCGTTACGACGATTTGGTAATTGTTAACACTCGCGTGCTGGAGATGACCTCGGTGCGGATCCATTTTACCTATGAAATTCGTAAAGTGAACGAGGATATGACGGAAGGCTCAGAGGGGAATACGGGGGAATTACTTGTAACAGGAACAACGCGGCATGTTTGGGTGAATCCTTCTTGGAGGCCAGTACGTATAGAGAAGGAAGCGCCGGAATTGTGGCAGCTGTTATCCAAGTACTCTTAAAGGGGATGGGCTTATGCTTCGTATCATTCTTGCTATTTTCATCATAGTGCCTGCCATTGAAATTTCTGTGTTGATTGCGCTCGGTCATTTTATCGGCGGCTGGACGACATTCGGGCTTATTCTCTTAAGTGGTTTCCTGGGCATTTATTTCGCTAAGCGCGAGGGGCGCAAAGTGTTGGAATATGCTCGATTCGAATGGTCACAAGGGCAACTGCCGGCACAGCAATTGCTGGATGGCATTTGTATTTTCCTTGGCGGTATTTTGTTGATTACACCAGGCTTTATTACGGATATCTTCGGATTCCTGCTTGTTTTTCCGTATACGAGACCGATATTCAAAGTTATGCTTCTTGCACTGATCCAAAGACAGATTAGTAAAGGCAAAATTCATTGGATTAACCGAAGATAAGCCGCTTACAAGCAAACCATCACAAAAAAAGCTCGAACCCTCTTATTCAGAAGGTGCCGAGCCTTTTTTTATGTAGGTAGCGATATCATGAAAGATTCTTGCCCGATAAAATGCGGAGATGAGAATTAGGGAAACAGGCCCGATAATGAGCCCTAGAAGCCCGAACAGCTTTAGCCCCACAAACATCGCAATTAACGTAGCCAAAGGATCAAGACCGACGGAGGAGGCGAGCACTTTAGGCTCCATAATCTGTCTGGCTATCACGATGACGCCGTACAGGACACTAAGTCCGATCCCCAGAACCAGATTGCCTTGTGCAAAAAACACGTACAGGATCCACGGCACCATGACCGCGCCAGTTCCCAAGTAAGGCATTAAGTCTGCCAAACCTGTCAGTAAACCGATGGTGATGGCATAGTCGACACGCAGAACAAGCAAACCGATAATGACAACCAAAGCGGTCAGCGATACCAAGATAAGCTGTGCGCGTATGTACCCGAACAGAGCTTTTTGCAAATCGTTGCGAATCAATTGCGTGGTTTTGACGATGAGATCGGAGAAAATGCCTTTGTATCTTTGAATGAGTTGATACCAGTCTTTACTTATAAAGAAAGTAGCTAACATGATGATAATGGTAATTGTTGCAATATTCGGCAGCGAGGTGAGCAAACTTTTCAGTGTGTTAAAGACATAATTAATAATAAATTTACTCACATCAGCAATGGAACCTGCCGTGGACGAGAGGTTGTTATTAACGGTTTCCTGATATTTGGGGTTATTTTCAAAAAACTCATTGATTTTCTCGATCCAATCCTGGAAAGCTGTTGAATTGATAAACACATTGAACTGCTCCACCCAACGGTTAATCTGAAGCTGCAGGGTATCCGCAAGCGATCCTAGTTCCACAACAATATTGGCAACCAGCAGGGTGATGGCCGTAACCATGGCCGCTAAAAAGAGAAGCATAGAGAAGCTGACGGCAAGCCATCGCGGAAATTTGAGCTTGAATTGAAAAAAATTCACAATTGGATTGAGCATAAGCGCCAAAATCCAGCCAAAAATAAAAGGATAAATCAGTGGAATAACGTAGTAGAAAGCATAGGCGATTCCAGCTATGATTAAAGCCACCCAAATACCTCTGAAAATCTGGTGAACTAAGCGCGGATTGAGGATACCCATCGTTCTTCTCTCCTTGATTCAGTTCCTTGTATTGTAACATGAACATGGATAAATACGGAAACGAACATCCATTTACAAAATCTTAATATAATAGTGAAGGGGGATCTGCATTGTCGGTATTCCAGACACATAGTACAATGAAACCATAAACTAGATCATTTAATTGGAGGCTTTATGAGTATTGCGCGAGAACCCGATCTGAAGGAAGTTAAAGAGCTCAAGGAACAAAAGGAACTCAAAGAGATTTCGACCAAATACTTAAATCGTGACTTAAGCTGGATCGAATTCAACTGGCGAGTTCTGGAGGAAGCTCAAGATCCAAGCACTCCACTGCTTGAGCGTGTGAAATTTCTGGCTATCGTATCTAGCAATCTCGACGAGTTCATGAGTGTTCGTGTTGCAGGTCTGAAGGATCAAATTAAAGCTGGATATACGAAAAAAGATTTTACCGGCTACACGCCTGCGGGGCTAATCAAACGGATTATGAAACGCACGAACAAAATGGTGAATGAACAATACAAAACGTATCGCGAAGTCACGAGATTGTTGACGAGAGAAGGCATCGTGTTCACCGAATACGAGGACTTGAATACGAGTCAGAAGAAAGCGATGGATGCTTACTACCACGATATTATTTTTCCGGTATTAACGCCGATGGCCGTGGACCAGAGCCGACCGTTCCCACTCGTACATAATCATTCTGTTTATTTGGCTGTCCTGCTCATCCGAGAAGGCGATGATCCGGATGATGAGCCGTATTTTGCCATTGTTCAAGTTCCTAGCAATTTATCCCGTTATATTTCCGTACCTTCACGGCCTAATAGCAAGAAACAGGAATTTATTCTTATTGAAGAATTAATGGAGCATCATATACAATCGTTGTTCAGCGGATATATCCCCATTTCCGTTCATGGCTTCAGGGTGACTCGTAATGCCGATTTAACGCTCAATGAAGAAGGGGCCGAAGATCTGCTTGAGGAGATCGAGAAAGAGCTAAGACGCAGGCGCTGGGGCTCTCCTGTGCGGCTTGAGGTTCAAGAAGGCATTCACCCTTATGCGCTTGCCCAATTGCAGGAAGAGTTCGAAATCGAAGAACAGACCTTTGAAATCGACGGTCCGATCGATATCACTTATTTTATGAAACTGGCGAATACGCTAAATGGTTTTGAAAATCTTCGCTACCCGCGGATCAACCCCAAATATCCGGTCGAATTTGAGGATGAAGTGGATTTCTTTGATGTATTGAAGCAAAAGGATGTTCTCGTTCATCACCCTTATGAAACTTTTGATGCCGTGACGGATTTCATTGTTCATGCGGCCTATGACCCTAAAGTGCTTGCGATTAAAATGACCTTGTACCGCGCAAGCGGGAACTCGCTGATCATTCAATCCTTGGCAAGAGCTGCGGAATCCGGCAAGCAGGTTACGGTCGTTGTGGAGCTCAAGGCACGTTTCGACGAAGAACGGAATATCGCTTGGGCGAGAATGCTGGAGAAGTCAGGGTGTCATGTCGTTTATGGACTTGTCGGGCTAAAGACACACGCCAAAATTACCTTGGTCGTACGCCAAGAAGAGAATACCCTCCGCCGATATGTGCATGTGGGGACTGGGAATTATAATGACATTACAGCCCGTCTCTACACGGATGTAGGGCTTTTCACTTCCAATAGTGTCATTGGCGAGGATGCTTCTGCGTTGTTCAATGAAATTACCGGCTACTCGGCTCCGCATGACTGGCAGTCTTTTGCCGTAGCTCCCACAGATCTTAAAGATAAGCTGTTCGAGCTGATTGAAAGGGAAGCGGCCCATGCGAGAGAAGGCAAACCGGCGAAAATCATTGCCAAAATGAATTCACTGTCGAATCAGGAAATGGTGGATGCGCTGTATGCCGCGTCGCAGGCAGGCGTGAAGATTGAATTAATTGTTCGCGGCGTCTGCTGCTTGCGTCCGGGAGTTCCGGGACTTAGTGAGAATATTACGGTGCGGAGTATCGTAGACAGGTTCCTGGAGCATTCACGGATTTACTATTTCCAAAATGGCGGTCTCGTTGATGTTTATTTATCTTCCGCGGATTGGATGACACGGAATTTGACGCGTCGAATTGAATTGATGTGTCCGGTTATTGACCCGCAGATGAAGAAGATGATGATTTCGATTCTGAACGTCAGTCTGAATGATAATGTGAAAGCCAGAGAGCTTATGTCCAACGGCATGTATACCAGCATAAAAAATGAACTGACCCCTTATCGGAGCCAGTTCGAGGCCATGAAAATTACGTCTTGGAAAAAACTCCAGCTTGAATCTTAAGTTTGAGGCCCCACGCTTTTTCGAAATCTTTGGTTATGGCTGCGAGCTCTTTTAACTCTAAGATCGGATTGTGTACGCAGAGCAGTTTGAGCGTCAAGGACGTATCGGATCGTGTAACAACCAGCTTTTGAACAGGTTGAGTTTCACTGTGATCCAGCGCAGTTGCAAGCTTTAGGAGCGTGCCTAACTTTACAATCAACATCTCGTCGGATTCTTTCAACAAATCCTTGTAAGCAAGGGATTGCTGATGGGTCCGGCTTTTTGTTTTGTACGTCGCGATGAGCGAGCAGATCACGATCTCACGATGCGTGAGCCCATCGATGCGGGCATTTGCTAGCATATACTGCGTATGCTTTAGATATTGATAATAGTGTACACTGACACCAATACGATGCAGGAGCGCGGCAGTGTGTAGATAACGCCAACTGCCTTCTTCAAGGTTCGCGTGAACCTCAAGCTTGTCATAGAGCAGCATGGCAAGCTGGTCGACGCGTCGAACATGCTTCTCCGCTCCATTGGGATGAAGGCACAGCAAGTTGTGGATGCTGGCTTCCAGGACATCCTGCTTAATGGGGTTCTTGGGATCGAACATCTCGAAGAATATACCGTCTCGCAGTCCCGAACCGCTGACGATGCACTGGGAGGCATTTGCAGCTTGGAACAAGGTATCTAAAATAAGAAGTCCCGGCACGATAATATCGGAGCGTTCTTTGGATAGGCCGTCGACTTTCTTTCTCTTTTCGATGGGAAGGGAAGACAGCAGGGTGACGAAGGATCGAAGCTCTCCGGGCTTCAGTTCGTAGTTATGCGCAAGCTGCAGGGAATACTTCGATCGTTTCTGGCTCATTTTGCCGAGCGTTCGAATCGTACCGCCGAGTCCGATCATCGGCAGATTCGGAGACTGGGTAATCCAGGGGTGATCGGCGATCGCCTCTTCAACCATGCGACGAATATCGGCTGCCCCTTGTTCCGTGAGATTCGCGTTTTTCATAAATTGATGCGTTGTGTTCACGGCACCGAATGGAAAGGACACACTGTTCATCAGCTTCCGATCGCGCAGTAAAGTTACCTCTGTGCTGCCGCCGCCAATGTCAATGACGAGAGCGTCCCGAATATCAATGGTGTTGATGACTCCCAAATAGCCATAGCGTGCTTCTTCCGATCCGCTGAGCACTTCGATCTGCAGGCTGGTCTGTTCCTCAAGGACACGTACGATCTCTTCTGAATTGACCGCGTTGCGAATGGCTGCAGTTGCCACGGCTCTAACCGTTTGAACTTCATGTACCCGGCATAAAAGCGCATAATGCGAAAGAATGGGGACAATAGAAATAATATCTTTGCTATGTAAAATGCCATCATAACCGATGCGTTCGCTAAGCCTTGCGGAATCCTTGTGCTCGCTTACAACACGGTAGGCTCCAAGCTCATTGATTTCATAGATCACGAGTCGTATCGAGTTGGACCCGATATCGATGATGCCGATTTTTGTGCCGCTGCTCATGTATTTGCTCCTTTATCCGAGAAATCACTGATGCTTGCCTACATTGTATCAAGGGAAAGGCGACTCGACAAACTTTTGCAAATTTCTTGTATAATTCGGGGAAATAAACAAAAACTTGTAGCGTGTGTTTTTCGTTGTGAAGCAAAATAAAATGGCTTTTTTGTGTCAAAAAGATTCTTTATGGTAGTGATAATGAAGTTTTATGTCCTCTTTTGTTCACTTACCGAGTAAAATACTTTATTATTAAAGTTAGGAAAAAAGCAATTTTTTGCTAATAGAGTAGCTAAGGAGAGATTCCAATGACTGCAACCAAAGGTTTAGAAGGAATTGTAGCCACGACCTCGTCGATTAGCTCCATTGTAGATGGAGTGTTAACATATCGCGGGATTGATATTGATGACCTCGCAGAAAATGCGACATTTGAAGAAGTAATTTATTTGCTTTGGTTCGGCAAACTCCCTAACCAAGCTGAGCTTGAGAAACTGCAAAGCGACCTGAACGCTTATAGCAAGGTGCCTGATGCGGTGATCAACCAGTTGAAAACATTCCCTAAAGATGTTAATTCCATGGCTGCGCTTCGCACGGCTGTTTCCGCTCTTGCTCTGTACGATGAAGAAGCGAACGACCTGAGCCAAGAATCCAACGTTCGTAAAGCGATCAAATTGCAAGCGCAAATCCCTGGCATCATTGCAGCATTCGCTCGTATCCGTGAAGGTAAAGAACCGCTAGCTTCCCCAGGATATTCTTCCGTTGCGGCTAACTTCTTGTACCAATTGACGGGTAAAGAGCCGGACAAAGTTGCGATTGAAGCTTTGGACAAAGCGCTAGTGCTTCACGCTGACCACGAATTGAATGCATCGACATTCGCGGCGCGCGTAACTGTTGCAACACTTACTGACATTTATTCCGGTATTACTTCAGCTATCGGCACGCTCAAAGGACCTCTTCATGGCGGTGCGAACGAAGCTGTTATGGCTATGCTGGAAGAGATCGGTACTGTAGAGAACGTAGTTCCTTACATTAACGGCAAATTAGAGCGTAAAGACAAAATCATGGGCTTCGGCCACCGTGTTTACAAAAACGGAGATCCGCGTGCGAAGCACTTGCAAAAAATGTCTTACGAGCTTGGCAAATTGACTGGCAACCTGAAATGGTACGAAATGTCCGTCAAAGCAGATGAACTGGTGACAGGACTTAAAGGCTTGAAACCGAATGTAGACTTCTACTCCGCTTCGGTCTACACAACACTTGAAATCCCGCGCGACCTGTTCACACCGATCTTCGCGATCAGCCGTACATCCGGTTGGACTGCACACATTCTTGAGCAGTACGAAAACAACCGCTTGATCCGTCCGCGCGCTGAGTACACAGGCCCGGTTAACCAAAAATACATTCCGATTAGCGCTCGCTAATTCGTTTGAATTAGATGTAAACTCAAGGTGCGGGCAGTTCGGTACCAAAGCTTCAGGGACTTATGTTTCCTGGGGTGTACCGCAACTCCCGTCACTTTTTGTGTGTCTGCCACTCTTCTGCCCTTTACTACGTGACGAGTAAAATTTTTAAAATTGATCTCTTTGTAGTAAAGTAGCTAGTGGAGTGCTTGATAGTGCCTGGAGAAACGTAGTGCCCGCCTTTATAATCGATTTATTTACATATAAAATTTGTTCAAAATAATTGATTATAAGAAGCGGTCGGAAGGCATTATCAAAAGCATGGAACGCAATGCACTACATGAACTCGTATCATTTTAAACAAATCTTAGGAGGAACTATCATGCCACAATTCGAATCTTACGAACTGCCAACAGAAGGTCAAAAAATTACCATCGAGAATGGCGTTCTGCAAGTACCTAACAACCCAATCATTCCTTACATTGAAGGTGACGGTACAGGTCCTGACATCTGGGCGGCTTCCGTACGCGTTCTTGATGCTGCTGTAGAGAAAGCTTACAAAGGCGAGAAAAAAATCGCTTGGTACGAAGTTTTCGCAGGAGAGAAAGCTTTTAACAAATTCAACAACTGGTTGCCTAACGATACATTAACAGCTATGCGCGAATACATCGTGTCCATCAAAGGACCTCTGACTACACCAATCGGTGGCGGTATTCGTTCCCTGAACGTTGCGCTTCGTCAAGAACTTGATCTATACGTATGTTCCCGTCCGGTTCGTTACTTCAACGGCGTTCCTTCACCAGTTAAACGTCCTGAGTTGGTTGACATGGTTATTTTCCGTGAAAACACAGAAGATATCTATGCAGGTATCGAGTGGGAAGCTGGTTCCGACGCAGTTAAGAAAGTTATTTCCTTCTTGCAAAACGAAATGGGCGTTAAGAAAATCCGTTTCCCAGAAACTTCCGGTATCGGTGTAAAACCAGTATCTTCCGAAGGTTCTGAGCGCCTAGTTCGCGCGGCTATTGAGTATGCTATCAAACATGGCCGTAAAACAGTTACATTGGTCCACAAAGGCAACATCATGAAGTTCACAGAAGGCGCGTTCAAAAACTGGGGTTACGAGTTGGCTGAGCGTGAATTCGGCGACAAAACCTTCACATGGGCTCAATACGACCGCATCAAAGAAGAGCAAGGCGCAGAAGCAGCTAACAAAGCTCAAAAAGATGCAGAAGCTGCTGGCAAAATCATCGTAAAAGATGCGATTGCTGACATCGCGTTGCAACAAGTATTGACACGTCCAACTGATTTTGATGTTATTGCAACATTGAACTTGAACGGTGACTACCTGTCTGATGCACTTGCTGCACAAGTAGGCGGTATCGGTATCGCTCCAGGAGCAAACATCAACTACTTGACTGGTCACGCGATCTTCGAAGCTACACATGGTACAGCTCCTAAATACGCAGGTCTTGACGTTGTTAACCCAGGTTCCGTAATCCTTTCCGGCGTAATGCTTCTTGAGCACCTTGGCTGGCTGGAAGCAGCTCAATTGATCTACAAAGGCTTGGAAACTTCGATCAACAACAAAACCGTTACTTATGACTTTGCTCGCTTGATGGATGGCGCAACTGAAATTAAATGCTCCGAATTCGCGAACGAAATCATCAAAAACATGGCTTAATCATTTTTAACGCTCCAAGGGTACGATAACTAATCATTATTAGGAGGCACATCTCAAATGGCAATCCGTCGTAATAAAATTACTGTTGTCGGTGCAGGCTTCACAGGAGCAACAACTGCTCTTATGCTAGCTCAAAAAGAACTTGGTAATGTTGTTCTTCTAGATATCCCGCAATTGGAAAACCCTACAAAAGGGAAAGCGCTCGACATGCTCGAAGCTGGCCCGGTTCAAGGTTACGACGCACAAATCACTGGTACTTCCAGTTATGCAGATGCAGCTGATTCCGATATCGTGATCATCACCGCGGGTATCGCCCGTAAACCGGGAATGAGCCGCGATGATCTGGTAAACACGAATGCAGGTATCGTGAAATCCGTTTGTGAAAATGTAAAAGAAGTGGCTCCAAACTCCATCGTTATCATCTTGAGTAATCCGGTTGATGCAATGACTTATGTTGCCTATCAAGCTCTGGGCTTCCCGAAAAACCGAGTAATCGGCCAATCGGGTGTACTGGATACTGCTCGTTACTTGACGTTCATCTCACAAGAGTTGAATGTATCGGTTGAGGATGTTAAAGGAGTTGTGATCGGCGGACACGGCGATGACATGGTTCCACTTGTTCGTTACACTTACGCAGGCGGAGTGCCAATTGAGAAGCTGATTCCAGCTGACCGTATTGAAGCCATTGTACAACGGACTCGTACGGGCGGCGGCGAGATTGTTAACCTGCTAGGTAACGGTAGTGCATACTACGCGCCAGCAGCGTCCCTTGTGCAAATGACTGAAGCTATTTTAAAAGATAAAAAACGTATCATTCCTACAATCGCTCTTCTTGAAGGCGAATATGGCTATGATAACTTGTTCATGGGCGTTCTGACTGTCCTTGGTGGGAATGGTATCGAGAAAATTATGGATATCGAACTGACGGACGCAGAAAAATCAGCTTTGGACAAAACAGCAGCCTCTGTTCGCAGCGTAATTAAAGTTGTAACAGGCTAATTGGATAACAAGCAAAGAGTCGGTCTCCCACAAGGGGACTGGCTCTTTTTTGTTGATTGCATAGGACGCCGCGGTTCTCTTCTCTGACAGACAGACAGTTTTCATTGGATGAATTCCAATAAGAGGGCATGTATAATGGCTTAATTGATCATCTCGTTGGATGAAATCCAATGAGGTGTTCGAGTTTGCCATCTATTGAGGTGCTTTTAGGGGGTTACATTGGATTTGAATCCAATAGAAAGGAGAATTTATGATCATAACGGATACTTTCGTTGGATTTCATCCAATGAAAAAGCAGAGAGACTATTAAGAATCGCGAAAGATGAAGTATCCCATTGCCAACCCTCCGGGTTATGTGCGGATCAAGAGATTTGAGCCTGCACTGGTTGATTGGGCTAGTTATGACAGAGTTGGTCACATTTATATGGAGATATGGTGAAAAAGAACAATTGTTGACATCGCTTTCTTGTCCCAAAGAAAGGTATTCGGTATACTTACATAAGAACGATTCTAATTCAAAATTGCGGAGGTTATTAGAATGTATCAAGTCATGATTTTTTTACATGTGCTTAGTGCCTTGCTGCTTGGCGTATACGTCGTGTTCCCGTTCATTGTGGGACGTGCCGCAACGTTAACTGGCGCTGCATTAGAGGGCTTTATGGGGCTGCTGTCTACGTTAAACCGAGTAGGACAATTTTCATTAATCGTGACCTTCATCACAGGCGGAGCTATGGTCTCCAAAGTTGAAGTGTCCGTATTGTGGATGGTGCTGGCGGTTGTGCTTCTTCTTATCGTGGGAGCAGTAACCGGCATGATCGGTGGAAGAATCAAGAAGTTGGCAGCTAACGCCAAGGCAGGAAACAACACGGCAACGGATGCTGCGAAAATCAAAACATTCAGCTGGATTGCGGCAGTAGCTGTAGTAGTTGCTATCTTGTTCATGACGAATCCTCAAATATTGGCCTAGAAATAAAGGGGCTGTTCCAAGCGTAGAGATTTCTACGTTTGGAACAGCCCTTCTTCATTAAGGTGTGATTATTCGCCTTGACTTGGATTAAGCGTAATTTCGTCCAGCGTTTTCTCAAACGAAGCGCTCATATGTTCAAGGAAATAATCCACTTCCGGCATATTCATTTTCTTCAAGCTTTCTAGAATTTGCTGCTTCGCAACGACGAATTCGCGGTTGCCGGTGGAAAGCTCCGTTAAGCACTTGATGTAAGCCTCGAGCAAGTCGGCAGCTTTCACCCAGCGGTAGAGCTCAGGATCCGGTTCCTGGATCAGCTTGCGGTAGATGTCGCTAATTTCCGGCGGAATCGTCTGAATGAGCCGCTCTACAGCGACATCTTCAATTTCGCGGAAGTTGCGCAGGATCTGCTCGTTGTTGTGTTTGACGGGCTGCGGGATATCGCCCGTTAATACTTCAGACGCATCGTGGAACAATGCGATAGACACAACGCGATCCGTAGGCACATTGCGGCCATAGACTTCATTAGCGATCGTACAAAGCATATGGGCGATCGTGGAGACATAGAAAGAATGCTCAGCTACGTTTTCCCTGCGCATGTTCCACATGAGGCTCCAACGGTCAATATATTTGAGGCGGTACAAATAGGCAAAAAAGTGATGATTCATGAGGTTCCTGTACTCCTTCAGTTTGATTTCACGCTCGGCACCACCCGCGCAGCCACCGTTCCGGTGGCCGGGGTGTAGACGAGCGGCAGCTCGATCAGCGCGCTCAAATCCTCGAGCGCGATCGTGACCTGCCCGTGCTCGCGCAGCACGGGCTCCTTCAGCTTCACGCGCGCCGAACCGCGCGTGGCCTCAGCCGCATTCACCTGCAGGGTGAATGCTTCTTGCCCCAGGCGGAGACGAAGCGCTCCGCCTTCTGCACTTGCGCTGCCGCCGAGCTGCGCTACGGCAGCGGCTGCGTCCACGCGCAGCGGGGCGCTGCCCGGCTGCGCCTGAATGCGGCGCTGGATCGAGCGGTCCAGCAGCTCCGGCGTGATGCCGGGGCTGCCCGCGTTGATCCGCGGGATCAGCAGATGGTCGGCGCTGCGCGTCGCCATCTCGGGGGAGATCGTGAAGGCGTAGCGGATGCCCGCCTTCTGAATTTGTTCCGTCGCCGCAGGCGACGTGATGCCGTATGGATACGCCATGACGTCGAGCGGCGCATCCGTAAGCCCTGCAAGCTTGCCGACGCAAGCTTGTGTATCCTTCAGCACGCGCTGCTTGTAGGCGTCGTCGTTTTCTCCATCCATGCGGCCGACAAGCGCAGCATCGCCGCTCGGCAGCTTGTTATGCAGGCTATCGGTGTGGCACCCGATATCGATGAAGTTCGTCGCATGGGTCATTTCACTGATTTGTTCCTTGGACATCGAAGGAATATAGGATGCCAGCGGATCGGCCAAATCATGCGTGATAACAAAATTGACAGCGGGAACTCGCAAGCTTTTCAAAATCGGATATGCCCCGGTATAAAAGCTCTGATACCCATCATCAAACGTCACAAGGACAGCGTTGGAAGGTACTGTGGCTCCAGCCAAATATTGCTTGAATTCATTCAGGGAAATAAAATGATAGCCCTTGCTTAGTAAATACTGCAGCTGATTTTGAAACAGCGAGGATGTAATGGTGCTGGAGCTTGTATCAGTTTCATGGATATGATGATACATGAGGACAGCAACTTGATCCTGATAGTAGATATCTTGAGATCGCTTGGCCGAGAGCGGCGTAAGCAGAAACGTGAGCCCTATCAGACTCAGCAGAATCGTAATCCCGATTCTTTTGGACATGTCAGCGTACTCCTTATATGGTATAATAGTTTGTAATGATTATTATTTGTTAAGTCGAGAGGAGCCATTTTTAGTCATGCAGCATTTTTATCAAAGCGTCTACGATCTAATTGTCGAAACGTCCACAAACCTTCCGGGTGATGTACGTCGTGCGGTACAAGCCGCAAGCGAAAAAGAAGACAAAGGAACTCGCTCAGCGCTCTCCTTATCCCGTATTGCCGATAACATTCATATGGCGGAATGCAATGTCTCTCCGATTTGCCAAGATACAGGCATGCCAACGTTTATTATACACTGTCCGGTTGGGGCAAACCAAATTATTATGAAGAAGCAGATTCTTGAAGCCGTTGCTAATGCGACCAAAGCAAGCAAGCTTCGTACGAATTCGGTGGATTCCTTAACAGGCGCCAATACCGGCGACAATTTGGGACCTGGAACTCCGGTTATTCATTTTGAGCAATGGGAACGCGATGAAGTCGAAGTGAAGCTGATCCTTAAGGGCGGCGGATGTGAAAATAAAAATATTCAATACAGCCTGCCAGCTGATCTGGAAGGCGTAGGCAAAGCCGGGCGCGATCTTGACGGAATCCGCAAATGCATCATGCATGCCGTGTACCAAGCACAAGGGCAAGGGTGCAGCGCAGGCTTTATTGGCGTTGGCATCGGCGGTGATCGGACTAGCGGTTACGAGCTCGCGAAGCATCAATTGTTCCGCCATGTCGATGACGTGAACCCGCATCCTGAGCTTCGAAAAGTTGAAGAGTACGTAATGGAGCATGCGAATACACTGGGAATTGGT
Source organism: Paenibacillus chondroitinus NBRC 15376 (assembly GCF_004000765.1). Classification (GTDB taxonomy): domain Bacteria; phylum Bacillota; class Bacilli; order Paenibacillales; family NBRC-103111; genus Paenibacillus_E; species Paenibacillus_E chondroitinus. The sequence continues at coordinate 18,813 of NZ_BILW01000038.1, forward strand.
ACAATGGGCTTCGGCGGGCAAGTGACATTGCTAGGCTGTAAAGTTGGCGTGGCCAACCGTTTGCCAGCTAGCTTCTTCGTCTCCGTTGCCTACAACTGTTGGGCGTTCCGCCGTCAAGGCGTGCTTCTTAATCCCGAAACTGGCGAAATTAACGGCTGGTCGTATCCGAGAGGAAGCGAAGTCTCCTTCCAGGAAGCTTTTGAGGCGAGTGCGGAAGCTGCGAAAAATGTGAAAGAAGAGGATCGTCGCGAGATCGTCTTGACGACTCCGATTTCCGAAGAGCAAATTCGCAGTCTGAAAGTTGGCGACGTGGTCGTTATTAACGGTACGATGCATACAGGACGCGATGCGCTGCACAAATATTTGATGGATCACGATGCTCCGCTCGATTTGAACGGTGCGGCGATTTACCACTGTGGACCGGTTATGAGCAAGGATGAAGCCGGCGAGTGGCATGTGAAAGCGGCCGGCCCGACGACAAGTATTCGTGAGGAGCCTTACCAAGGCGATATCATTAAGAAGTTCGGGATTCGTGCGGTTATCGGAAAAGGCGGAATGGGTCCGAAAACATTGGCTGCTTTGCAGGAACATGGCGGTGTTTATTTGAACGCTATTGGTGGTGCAGCGCAATACTACGCTCAATGCTTTAAGAAGGTTGAAGGCGTTGATTTCATGGAATTCGGTATTCCAGAAGCAATGTGGCATTTGGAGACAGAAGGTTTCGCAGCCATCGTAACGATGGATTCACATGGCAACAGCTTGCATGCCGACGTTGAGAAAAACGCATTTGAGAAGCTGTCAGCTTTGAAAGAGCCTGTTTTTAAATAAGCTTAAACGTATTTTGGTTTTGCACTTTTTCATCTTTACAATTAAATAACTGGATTTGGTACGGGAGAAAGGGTTACTATGTAGAGTAGCCCTTTTCTCTTTGAATTCAGACTTGATCTATCGGAGGCTAGATAAACAGATGACGAAATTCCGTGCCAAACTGACATTTATTTTGATTGTATTGATTGGTTCATCCATGCTGCTTGCCGGAATTTTTATGGCAAAAGTACTTGAGGATTCTCACGTGAAGTCCCTGGAGGATAATATGGAGCGCGAACTTCATGTCCTTGTAGCCACGGGAGACTGGGGCAGAATGGGATCAGAATCTGAGTTGGAATCCTATTTCTCCGAACAAGCCAAACGGATAAAAGCAGCAACGAATGAACGATTGACCTTTGTTCGTGCAGACGGCAAAGTGATCGGTGATTCCGATCAAAGTCCAGAGCAAATGGACAACCACTTAAGTCGGCCGGAAATTGTGGCAGCTGCTTCAAATGGTGTGGGCTACGCCACGCGATACAGCGATACGCTGAAAGAGAAGATGCTGTACGCCGCCATACCAGTGAAGAATGAGTCACAGGTGACAACTGGCTTTTTACGCATATCGTTGAGCCTGGTGCAAGTAGATAATTCCATCCGCAGCTTGTGGTATTTTCTCATTGTAGGTTTGATGATCTTATTTGTGATTGCCGGTTTGGTTAGCTATCGAATTGCGAAGGGGATTACTCACCCGATTGAGAAAATGACGAAGGTCGCCCAACAAATCACAAATATGAATTATGAATCTCGTGTTCCGGCCTACAGCAATGATGAAGTTGGGCAGCTGGGGCAGGCGATCAATCGGATGTCCGAAAGCTTGCAGCAGCAAATGGCGCGTATTCAGGAGAATGAGCGCAGACTTCAAGGCGTTATGGAAAATATGCTGAGCGGCATTATGATGATTGACCGCGAAGAGCGGATTATGCTGTTAAATCCTTCAGCTGAATACATTTTGGGCTTTTCTTCCCAGGAATTATTGGGGAAAAGATATAACGAAGCCAAGCAGCAGTTTGAGTTTACGAAGCTGATTCAGGAATGTATAGAGACACGCGAATCCATTCGTGACGAAATGATTTTCTATTATCCGGCCGAGCGTATTCTGGATATTCATTTGAGTCCAATTGCCCATGAAGACGAGGAATGGTCAGGGGTACTGATCGTGATTCATGACATCACGGCTGTTCGCAGGCTTGAGCGGATGAGAAGCGAATTTGTTGCGAATGTATCCCATGAGCTCAAGACGCCGATTGCCGCAGTCAAGGGTTTCGCTGAGACACTGCTGGCAGGGGCGCTGAATGATAAGGAAACGGCGGTATCGTTCCTGCAAATTATTTTTGATGAGAGCGAACGGTTAAACCGGTTGATTGGGGATATTCTCGAGCTGTCCAAAATTGAATCCAAGCGGATTCCAATGAATTTTTCGCCGATTTATTTACCTGAGTTTCTGGAAAGATCGCTTAACGTCTTAAGAAAAGAAGCGGAGAAAAAGCATATCGAGCTGGGGTTGCAGGTTGATGAAGATATGTATATTGAAGCGGATGAAGATCGCCTGCGCCAAATTATTATCAATCTACTCTCCAATGGTATTGCGTATACGCAGGAAGGCGGCAAAGTGAAGCTGCGGATCGAGCCGCTTGATCCGAATAGCGAAGGCGATTACGAGCGTCTGCGTTTAATCGTTTCCGATACGGGTATGGGGATTCCGAAGAAGGATTTACCGCGTATTTTTGAACGCTTTTACCGGGTAGACAAAGCTCGTTCGCGAAGTTCAGGTGGAACAGGACTGGGCTTATCCATTGTGAAACATTTGGTAGAGCTGCATAAAGGGACCATTCGCGTGGATAGCGAGGTTGGAGTTGGAACGAGATTTACCATTGAATTGCCAGTCATCCACTAAATTATATGGCGAAAATGCAACATTTACATTCACGTAGCAAAATTGTGTTATTATATGGATGTGCAATGTTAATAAACTGTAAATACGGGGGATCCCATGGCACAAAAAATATTAGTCATTGAAGACGAGCCTACCTTGGCTCGATTGTTATCGTACAATCTTTCCCAGGAAGGGTATCATACAAAAGTTGTGGATCATGGTGGAGATGGTCTGCAAGAAGCGCTTCAGCAGTCCTATGATTTAATTATTTTGGACATTATGCTGCCGGGCTTGAATGGGTTTGAGGTGCTGGCTAAGCTTAGACAAAAAGGAAATAGCACGCCAGTTATTATCTTAACGGCCCGCAATGCAGAAGATGAGGTTGTCCAGGGCTTGAAGCACGGAGCGGATGATTATATCACGAAGCCTTTTGGTGTAGCGGAGTTGCTGGCACGAGTATCCGCAGTATTGCGCAGAACGATGTCGGAGGATGTCACGGTAGACAAGCAGGGAACGAATGAGAAAGTCATTCAGGCCGGCGAGCTCTTCATCTATCCAGAGAAATATGAAGTCGTTCTGAATGGCGAATCGATTCCTTTGAGACCTAAAGAGTTCGAGGTACTGCTGTATCTCGTACAGCGTCCAGGCGTAGTCGTGACGAGAGACGATCTTATGAATATTGTTTGGGGCTTTGATTATATCGGCGGACAGCGTACCGTGGATGTTCACGTAAGTTCGCTGCGCAAAAAGCTGGAGATGAATCAGCAATCCGTGCAGATTGATTCGATTCGCGGGGTCGGATATAAGCTGGTGGCGTCAATTATCAAAAAGTAAGGAGCCTAGGGGGCTGGTGAAACAGCTACCCGGGCTTATTTTTTTGCCTTGATTCATTTCTCGCAAGGTTCAGATAACACAATCGGATATAATTATCGCCAGATCAGAAATTTTATTTTTGCCGGTTTTTGATATACTGATAAATAGTACGAGCTCAGACGAAAACCTAAGGAGGACCATCATGTCCAAAACGTATCGAATCGCGATTATCGGCTGTGGAGGCATTGCCAACGGCAAACATATGCCAAGTTTGAACAAATTAAAAAATGTAGAAATGGTTGCTTTCTGCGATATCATTCCTGAAAAAGCGCAAGAAGCTGCCGACAAGTATGGAAAAGGCGAAACTCGCGTATATGAAGATTACCGTGAGCTTCTGAAAGACAGCACAATTGATATCGTTCATGTTTGTACACCAAATGATTCGCATGCAGAGATTACGATTGCGGCATTGGAAGCCGGCAAACACGTAATGTCCGAGAAACCGATGGCCAAAACAGCAGCGGATGCTCGCCGAATGGTGGAAGCAGCGAAACGCACAGGCAAAAAATTGACCGTTGGTTACAACAATCGTTTCCGCAGCGACAGCCAGCACCTGCACCAACTTTGTTCGGAAGGTGAGCTAGGCGATATTTATTTCGCAAAAGCTCATGCGATCCGCCGCCGCGCGGTACCAACATGGGGCGTGTTCCTTGATGAAGAGAAGCAAGGCGGAGGGCCTTTGATTGATATCGGAACGCATGCCCTCGATTTGACACTGTGGATGATGAACAATTATGAGCCGAAGGTTGTTCTTGGTACTTCGTACCATAAATTGTCCCAACGCGAAAACGCAGCAAACGCATGGGGCCCTTGGGATCCATCCAAGTTTACCGTCGAGGATTCTGCATTCGGTATGATTACGATGAAAAATGGAGCAACCATTATCCTCGAATCAAGTTGGGCGCTGAATACGCTGGAAGTCGATGAAGCTAAATGCACACTTAGCGGTACAGAAGGCGGCGCGGACATGAAAAATGGCCTTCGCATTAACGGCGAAAAGCACAGCCGTTTGTATACAACAGAGGTTGAACTGAATGCCGGAGGCGTTGCCTTCTATGATGGCGCAACGGAAAGCGCGCCTGATCTGGAAATGCGCCTTTGGATTCAAGCCATTGAAAATGATACAGATCCTGTCGTTACACCGGAGCAAGCCTGCGTCGTTTCTGAGATTCTAGAAGCAATCTACGAATCCGCTAAAACAGGTAAAGCTGTTTATTTCGACTAATTTCAACGATTTCCCAGGAAATAACCAAGAAATAAAGAATCCCCTTTTTCGAGTGTTAAGCTCGAATGAAGGGGATTTTGCTTTTTTTCAGCTCTCCTGGCGTTAGACCGGTTCGTTTCTTAAAGGTTTTGGAGAAATGATGTAGATCCGCAAATCCGCAATAGCTGGCAATGGATTCCTGACTAAGATCCGTATGGGTCAGCAATTCTTTGGCATGATTCACCCGCATGTTCATCAAATATTGGTGAGGGGAGATGCCATACCGCTGTTTGAACACCATGCTGAATCGGGAGATCGACAGATTCGCTCGTGCGGCCATATCCGCTAAGGAGATAGGATCACTTAAATGATGCGAAAAGTAAGAAGTAATCCAGTCGAACGACTGTGACGCGGTGTATGGTGCTTGATAGTAGGTTTCTAATAAAGAGAGAATGATCTCAGTAACCAGATGCTGCGTCTTAAGTTGGATGAGCGGATCCTGCTTTTCGGCTTGCTCGATAACTTGCAGCAGTGTTTCTTTCAGTTTTAACGGCTTGGACGGTTCAACCTGCACAGGCATTTCCACCCCGTACAAGTCTTTGATGGTTGGCTGTAAAAGATGCTGATAAGCCGATAAATCAATTTGTCCTGGGCGGGTAGGAAAACTGTGCTCACGTTCAGGGTTAAAACTGAGATCAAAATGGATATACGGCGTTACGGTATTCGTTAACCCTTCCAAAGACAGCAAGCTGCCGGGCTGTACAAGGCAAAATTGACCTGCGTTAAATGTATATTTTTTATGATCAACATGAAAACAACAAGTGCCTTCTTGAATGTAGACCAATAAATAATCAAGCAATCTGCGCTCTGGATAAGACCATGGTTTACGAACGGCAAAGTCGCTTTGTCTAACGAATGGCACGATGGGATGTTGTTTCAGAAAATCGCTTAGCATCGAAGTTCCTTTCCACTTCAGTTGTTTTTGACAATAATATAACCTTGTTTGACAAAGATTTGGAACAGCTTGAACCCTATAATAAAGCTATAATTATACAAATTGAGGTGATCCGAGATGAGCATGAAAGAAACAAGCCATACCCAATCGTTGCCCTCTTTGGAAGACAGTTATACCTTGTCGGAGCAGCAGATACAAAGCTACCAGCAGAAAGGACATATTTTACTTCGGCAGGTAGCCAGCCCATCGGAAATCGCTTCTTACGAGCCGGTTATTACTGATTTGGTGAAGGAACTGAATTATCATAACAAACCGGTTGAACAGCGTGATACGTATGGCAAGGCTTTTATCCAAATATCTAACTTGTGGGAAAAAAGCGAAGCGGCTCGCAGGTTCGTATTAGCCAAAAGATTTGCCAAAATCGCAGCGGAATTGATGGGCGTCGAAGGCGTGCGCATTTATCATGATCAGGCTTTGTATAAGGAACCTCATGGAGGGCATACCCCATGGCATCAAGACCAAATCTATTGGCCGCTGGATACAGATAAAACGATTACGATGTGGATGCCGCTGGTGCCTATTTCCGAAGAAATAGGATCCATGACCTTTGCTTCTGAGTCTCACCGCATCGGTTACATTAACAAAATGGTGATTTCCGATGAGTCCCACCGCACTTTAGCCGGTTATATTGAAGGCAAAGGATATGAAACGATGTCCCATGGCGCTATGGAAGCCGGAGATGCAACATTTCATGCCGGGTGGACGCTGCACAGCGCGCCTGGGAACCCGACGGATGCCATGCGCAAAGTGATGACGGTCATCTACTATGCGGACGGACTGCGTATTGCGGAGCCGGATAGTAAAGCACGCGAAAGCGATTTGAAAGCATGGTTTCCTGGCGCTAAGCCCGGCGATTTGGCGGCAACCGCCATTAACCCGATGGTTTACAGCCGATCCGTACGATAGCCATTGAGGCTACCCGCTGGTTTGTTCCTGTTTGCGGAACTTGCCGGGGGGTAGTTTTTTTTCTTGTTTGAACGTATGAGTAAAATAATGAACGGATGAAAAGCCAGTAACCTCCGCAATTTCGTTAATCGAAAGCTCACTTGTCAGCAGCAGGTGGGCTGCTTGGCGTATGCGCTCACTGCGGATGAAATCCGTATAGGTTTCGTGAATTCCCTCGGAAAATAAGCGCGAAAGATGGCGCTCGGAAACATTGAGATAGCCGGCGACATCGCTAAGGTGAAGAGGTTGTGACAGGTTGTCGCGGATATACAGTTTGGCCCGCTGCAGCAGGATATTTGTATTTTTACGGATGACAATAGGTTTGCCTGTCTCTTTGCCGAATAAGCTGAGAAACGACACGAGCAGTGTGTAAGCTAACGTTGGAACGGCTGCAACAGGCAAGCTGCCATGATTCTCACGAATCAAAAGCGACTTCCACAAAAGGGCCGTCGGGTGATGGTCACCGTCATATAGACAAACCTCAGCATGTTCAGCTAGATCCTGAAAGGCATCTCGCATCGTATCTTCACTTTGTGTTTCATCCAGTTCGAATGCGACGAACATAATAAAGAGGCCTTTTTGGGTGCGGATTTGATGTTTGATGCCGGGTCTGGAGCAAAAATGCGTACCTGCGCGCAGCGGGTAGAGGACACCTTCTTCGGTATATTCGCCTTCTCCGCCAATGACATAGCAAACTTCAAAGAAAGAATGTTTATGGGGCTGGTTATCGAAGAGGCATGGATCTACGCCCCAATATTGAATTTTAAAGCATGCCGCAGGTCCATGAATGACGGTTGCCACCTCGTTCAGCAGGGATCTGGTTTCTTTGCACATGTACACATGCATCATCCTTCATGTCCTTATTTTGCAAAAAGCTGTCCTTTGCAGAAAAAGACAGTTCTCTCTTTCATTCCTTATAATTATAGATAAGAAAGCGGTTTATAATCAACTTCAATGATGGAGGAATGAATAGTGATTACTCGTGAGGATGTAGAATTTTATAAAGAAAATGGGTATTTGCTTGTTAAAGGGGTATTCAATCAGCAAGAAGTAGAGGAAATGAGGCAAGCTGTAGAAGAAATTATTATTCGCGCCGCTGAGGCCAAAGCAGACCGTAATGATCAATGGAGGGGGGATTTCCTTCCACCGGAAGAGCTGAAGAAGCTGGTTTTAAAAGGCTTCCACGACGTGCACTATCACGATGCTGCGTTTATGCGCGCTGTGATTCATCCTAATATGGCGGCTGTGCTGCAGCAAATCATTGGACCTAACGTTCAGCTGCATCATTCCAAAATGCTCGTGAAGCCTCCGGAAAATGGTGCTGCCTTCCCTATGCATCAGGATCACCCTTACTTTCCGCATGAGAAACATACGATGCTTGCTGCAAGCGTGCATTTGGATTATGCGGATGAGGAGAACGGCTGCCTGCGAGTGATTCCGGGTTCGCACCGCTCAGGCAGCATTCCGCACGTGGGTCAGCATTACTTGAACCATAAAGAGTATCCCGTCAAAGAAGGCACGCCTTGTGTGGCTGAAGCCGGCGATGTGCTGTTCTTTAACTACTTGACGATTCATGGCTCGGAATCGAATCGGAGTTCTAGAACAAGACGGAATGTGTTGTTCCAGTATCGTGATCCGAGCGATTTCCCGACGGAGAATACGCATTTTGACTGGGGCATGGGCCTCATGGTCACAGGGAAAAACCCGCATTTCACGAAGGTGAAACCGGAATATAAAATTCTTTGAGGATGAGAAGGCGCCTGCGGGTGCCTTTTTCGTTGTCAGGTAGGGTTCTACTTTTGGACATTCTGTTGTAGGATAGTTAGTAAATATGTGGAAATTGGATGGTGATTTCTTGGACTGGACGCGAAGTGAACTAAAGGGACGAGCCAAGCAAGTCTTGCGAACGTCCTACTGGAAGGCTTTTCTCGTAAGCCTGCTGCTAGCTGTGCTGAGCGGAGGGGTGTCGAGCTGTTCCTTCAATTCGAACGGTGGGACTTCGGTCAAATTTCCCTTGACCGGCAGTCACGACAGTTGGACCGATTTTTATAACAGCCCGGTATTTGTTGCCGTCGTTGTTGGCGCGATCTTGTTATTTATTTTCCTTATCCTTGCATCCATTGCGTTTCATGTTTTTGTTACAGCGCCTTTCGAAGTAAGCGTTATGCAATATTTTAAACAGGCTGCCTCTGAAGATGTGAATATGAATTACCTGGTCTACTCGTTTCAAAAAGGCAGGTATTTAGCTATTGTTAAGGCAATGCTCTGGAAAAACTTTCTCAACTTTCTGTGGTTTTTGCTGCTGATCATTCCGGGAATTGTAAAAGGTTATGCCTACAGCATGGTGCCCTTTCTTCTGGGAGACAATCCGGGGATTGGCACGAAAAGGGCGGTTGAGCTTAGCAATCGGATGACGAACGGGCATAAATGGAAAATGTTCGTCCTGGACCTTTCTTTCCTTGGATGGTATATCCTAGGTTTCCTGGCACTTGGCATCGGCGTTCTGTTCGTCATGCCGTATGATCACTCGACCAAGGCTGAGCTTTATAAAGTGCTCAGACAGCAGGCGCTGTATGATGGGCTTAGCAACAGCAAGGAATTAAATCTGTCCGAGGTATGAATCATCGGCAGGCATATAAGAAGGACTTTCCCAATAAGGTCACATTAGACCTTGTTGGGAAAGTCCTTTTTCATGGCTGCACGATATCTAGCAGCTCCACTAGTGCAGCAATTTCATGGCTCGGCAAGTTGTGCGGCGGCGCCGTCCGCTGATGATGATTGATCCAAACATTTCGCATGCCTATCGCTAAAGCACCTTTGATATCGGTATCGAGATTATCACCGACCATAAGTGCTTCTTCCGCCGTGACACCGAGCAGCTCCAAAGCGTGCTCAAAAATAGACGGATCAGGCTTCCCGCGGCCAAAGGTACCGGAAATCAAGATATGATCAAAGTAATCCGCCAGCCCCGGAATACTATCTACCTTCTCCTGCTGCAGGTCAGGCGCGCCATTCGTTAACAAAAGCAGCTGATACTTCGGCCTTAAAGCCTTCAATACTTCGAAAGTGGTCTCATACACCAACGGACGCTCCCGACGCTCCTTAGCGAACCTCAGCGCAAGCGTTGCACCTAACTCCGGATCGTTAACGCCTAGTTGGAGCAGGCCCTGCGTCCACGCGCTTTTTTGATACTCTGGCGCTAATTGGCCCAGTTCCAGAAAGGCAGGATGCTCTTTCGCGTCAAATCTTCCCCACAGCGCTTCCAAATGGGTGACTTCAATCATTTTAGCATAGTCATAACAGGCCATTTCCTCAAATAAACGTTCGGATAATGCGCGCACCTCGTGCTCTAATTCGGACGGATTTACGTTCACGGAAGCTGCCGCTGCCTCGCAAGTTGCCTCAAATGCTTCCTGGATGCTTCTTTCATCCCACAATAACGTATTATCCAAATCGAAAATAATCGCTTTGATCGGCTTCATTTCTATGATCCCTCCCAGTGTCCTACCCTTAATTTCCAACATAATAACAAGGAAGTCAACAGAAAACTGAAGGATTGATTTTGAGTAAGATGATGTCGAAGCAATGAAATCAAATTAAATCAAATTAAAAACACATATTTTACACGCGTTTAACGCTACGATTACAAATGCAGTTTATTATGTACCTATAGACGCAACCAAAACCAACAAAAGGTGCTCAAATAACAAGTAAAACAGTCCTACAGGAGGGTTTCAATGATACAGGCGGTTGTTTTTGATTGGGCGGGGACGATAGTGGACTATGGATGTTTTGCTCCCCTTAACGTATTTATGGAGGTCTTCCAAAAAAGAGAGATTGCTATCACCTTATCAGAAGCGAGAGCGCCGATGGGACTTCTCAAACGCGATCATATCAGCGAAATTTTAAAAATGGAACGTGTCGCCGGCTTATGGCTTGAACGCTACGGGCAATTGCCGCAGGAAACGGACGTTGACGCACTTTATGCAGATTTTGAACCGATGATGCTAGCTGTAGTCCATGAATATGCTGAACCGGTCCCTGGTGCGCTTGCGCTCGTAGAACGTTTACGTCAAAACGGCATTCGAATCGGTTCCACAACGGGGTACACGGCTGAGATGATGGCGATCGTCACGGTCGAAGCGAAAAAGCGCGGATATGCGCCGGACCACTTGGTTACGCCGAATGATGTGCCCGCAGGACGTCCATATCCTTGGATGATCTACGAGAACGCAGCTGCTCTGAACGTGTATCCCATGTACAACGTAATGAAGGTGGGCGATACGGTCAGCGATATAAGGGAAGGCGTCAACGCCGGCACTTGGACAATTGGTGTGGTACTAGGAAGCAGTGAACTGGGCATGAGTGAAGCGGAAGTGGAAGCTTGTGATCCTGAAATTCTAAAAGCGCGAGTAGAAGCAGTCACGGCTAAGTTCCAAGAAGAAGGCGCTCATTATGTCATCCAAACCATTGGCGAGCTGGATCAGCTTATTCCGGTTATTAATCAAAAACTTCAAAGAGGTGAACGTCCATGACAACAACGATGAATCAATTGCCGGATAACCCTTATTTATTGCTTACACCAGGCCCTCTGTCGACGAGTAAAAAAGTAAAAGCAGCGATGCTGCGCGATTGGTGCACATGGGACCAAGATTATAATCAACTCGTCCAGTCGATTCGCAGCCGATTAGTGACAATGGCTTCGAGCAAACCGGATGATTACACAACCGTGCTGATGCAGGGAAGCGGAACGTTCAGTGTTGAATCAGTCATTGGATCTGTGATTCCCAAAGACGGTAAGCTGCTAGTTTTGGCTAACGGAGCTTATGGCAAACGAATTGCCCAAATAGCGGAAGTCCTAGGCATCTACTCGATCGTTCTGGATGCGGGGGAAACGAAGCCGGTGAATATTAAGCAGCTGGAGGAAGTGCTGAAGGTGGATTCGTCGATCACGCACGTGGCGGTTGTTCATGTGGAAACAACGACAGGGATGATGAATCCGATCGCTGATGTTGCTCGCATTGCCAAGCAATACGGCAAAACGCTGATTCTTGATGCGATGAGCTCTTTTGGCGGTATCCCGATGGATATCGCGGAACTGGACATCGATTATTTAATCAGCAGCGCCAATAAATGCATTCAAGGCGTGCCTGGTTTTGGTTTTATCATTGCGCGTAAAGAATCACTGCTCAAATGTAAAGGAGTAGCACGTTCCTTATCATTAGATCTCTATGATCAGTGGGAGACTATGGAGCAAGGTAATGGCAAATGGCGTTATACATCGCCAACGCATACCGTTCGGGCATTTGATCAAGCGCTCCAAGAGCTGGAGGAAGAAGGCGGCGTTGCGCGCAGATTCGAAAGATTCACCCGTAACCAACAAACGTTGGTTGCCGGCATGCAGCGGATGGGGCTGCAGCCCTTACTTCCGACTGAGCTGCAGTCGCCGATCATTACTTCCTTCTTGTTTCCGGATTCGCCTGTGTTTTCCTTTGATGAGTTTTACGCACGCATTAAACAAGAGGGGTTTGTTATCTACCCAGGCAAAATAACAGCTGCGGCTACGTTCCGAATCGGCAACATTGGCGATATTCATGGGCCCGACATTGAACGTCTGCTGCAAGGCATTGAAAGACAGTCTTTTTGGAAAACAACTTAAAAACAACTAATAAAATATAAACACAAATAATTTACGTGCATTTAATACTGGTTTTACAATTCTAAATTATACTAATATTTATCAGGTGATAGATAGTCAAACCGATAATTCGAATGAAGGTGGGAGTAAGAAGATGAAGAAATCACTGGGAAGTGCAGTAGCGTTGTTGACAGTTGCTTTCATGTTAGGGGCTTGCGGCGGGAAAGCGGTTGGTACAGACGGAGCGAAGACAAGTGCTGCTCCGGCAGCAAGCGCAAGCGCAGATGTAACAGTGGATACAAAAAGCAAGGATCTAACGGTTTACACGGCTTTGGAAGATGATCAAATCAAAACTTATCTCACGACTTTCAAAGCGAAATATCCCGATGTCAAAGTTAACATTGTTCGTGATTCCACGGGAATTGTGACAGCGAAATTACTTGCTGAGAAAGACAATACACAAGCAGACGTAGTATGGGGCTTAGCGGCAACAAGCTTGCTCGTTCTTGACCAGAACAGCATGTTAGAGCCTTACGCGCCAAAAGGCGTAGAGCGCATTCTTCCTGATTTTAAAGACAAAAATGCAGTAACGCACTGGGTTGGTATCGATGCGTGGGAAACAGCGTTCATCGTGAACAAAGTTGAGATGGAGAAACGTAAACTGGCCATTCCTCAATCTTATGAGGATCTGGTGAAGCCGGAATACAAAGGGCTGATCACCATGCCGAATCCTTCGTCTTCAGGGACTGGTTTCCTGACAGTTTCCGGATTGGTTCAATTGAAAGGCAACGACGCTGCATGGGATTATATGAACAAATTGCATAACAACATTGCGATGTATGTCCACTCCGGTTCCAAACCTGCTAAATTAGCCGGTACTGGCGAATATCCAATTGGTATTTCCTTTGGTTACCGCGGCATTCAAGAGAAGAAAGCAGGTTCTCCGGTTGAAGTTGTCTTCCCGAAAGAAGGCTCCGGTTGGGACGTTGAAGCGAATGCTTTGATGAAGAAGAAGGTCGTGAAACAAGTAGCGAAAGACTTCTTGGATTGGGCAATCACGGATGATGTGATGAAAGAATACAACAAAAACTACGCCATCCTTGCGGTTAAAACAGATTCTGCCAAAATCCCAGATGGTTACAGTGTAGATCCAGTGAAACAACTTATCAAAAACGATCTGAATGACGCTGCGAAAAAACGTGACAGTGTTCTAGCTGAGTGGGACAAGCGCTTCAACGCAAAAAACGAACCCAAATAATAAACGGCAAACCGAGAAAGAGGCTGACTGCGAACCATGCTTGCAGCAGCCTTTTTTCTATTACCTTTTTACAAAGCGATAACATATCACACTTATACTAAAGCTAATAAGACTAAGGAGGCTGCTTGATCATGACACAAGCTTACTTGTCCATTCAAGGGGTAAATAAAACATTTGGATTTTTCAGCGCTTTGAACAATATTCATATTGATATTCAGAAAAATGAGTTCATTTGTTTATTAGGCCCAAGCGGTTGCGGTAAAACAACATTGCTTCGCATTATTGCAGGATTAGAGAAACCGACACAAGGACGGATTACGGTTGACGGGAAGGACATTACCCAGCTGCCGCCAGCGAAAAGAAATTTCGGCATGGTGTTTCAGTCGTATGCGCTTTTTCCGAATCTCACGGCTTATCAGAATGTAGCTTATGGCTTGCAGGGCAAGAAATGGAAGAAGAAAGAGATTGACGAGAAAGTAAGGGAAGTCCTGAATCTAGTGGATCTGCTGCACCTCCATGATCGCTACCCGGCACAAATGTCCGGCGGACAGCAGCAGCGTGTGGCGTTGGCTCGTGCTATTGTACTGTCTCCAGATTTCTTGCTGCTGGATGAACCTCTTTCCGCGTTAGATGCCAAAGTTCGGGTGAAACTTCGCGAGCAAATTTGCGAGCTGCAGGACAAGCTTGGCATTACAACCGTGATGGTCACGCACGATCAAGAGGAAGCGCTCACGATGGCAGATCGCATTGTGGTGATGAAAAACTCCGAAGTCGTGCAAATGGGAACGCCGGAACAAGTCTATGAAACACCGAATTCGGCATTTGTCGCTGATTTTATCGGATCAATTAATTTCTTGGAAAACGGGGAGCAAGGAAGTCTTGCGCAGCGTAGAAGTCTTGCCATTCGTCCAGAGCATATTCGCCTGTCAGCCTCTGGCTCAAGCAATGGAGTGAAGGCGGTTGTCAAGCATGTCGAGTTCCGTGGAGCTTTCTACCGAGTGACGCTTCAGCCCACTGCAGGCTCCGGTTACCAGCATGTAATCCTTGCAGTTGATGTCTCTTCACAAGCTGCGCATCAATTGAGGCTTGTCAAACATGCCGAAGTATTCGTTGAATTCCCGCAGGAAAAGATGATCACATTCCCAGTTGATTCTATGGTAGGTGCCTAAATGAACAAGGGAATCGTCAGCATGAATCCGCCGATCCGCCGTCACCTGGGAGCATTTTTTACATTACAAAATGTGTTGATTGTCGTGCTCGTGCTCACTTTAACAACTAGCACCCTGATTCCGTTAATCCTCTTATTTAGCAAATCTTTGCTAAATAAGAATGAGGAGTTTATTGGATTGGCTAACTTTGTCCAATACTTCTCTACGCCTTCCTTGCTTCAATCGTTAACGAACACGATTTGGATTTCAGTTCTATCTACCGTACTTGCCGTTGTTCTCGCATTCGCGTACGCCTATGGAATTAGCCGTACGGCTATTCGGGGCAAAAGTTATTTCCGCTACATTGCGTTATTGCCGCTTTTTCAACCGACGATGATGCATGGGATTGCGCTTACTTATTTGTTTGGGAATCAAGGCATGGTTACGCACGGTTTTTTCGGACTTTTGCCTGGTATAAGGATTCCGATCTATGGTCCCGTTGGGATCGTTATCTCTGAAGTGATTTATTTATTTCCTCAAGCTTTTCTGATTTTTATCACAGCTTTGTCAATGACCGATCAGCGACTGTATGAGGCCGCGGAATCGCTGGGCGCGAATAAATGGAAAACTTTTTTTACGGTGACTTTGCCCTCCGTTAAGTACGGCCTCATCAGTGCCATTTTTGTCTGTTTCACAGCCAGCTTCACGGATTTCGGGGCTCCGCAGGCGATCGGCGGAAAGTTTAACGTGCTTGCTACGGATATTTACAAACAGGTTATCGGCCAGCAAAATTTATCCATGGGTGCGACAGTGGGGATCCTGCTCACGATTCCGGCCATTATTGCTTTTGCTGTGGACCGATTCGTGGAGCGCAAACAACGTTCACTGCTCTCTTCCAAGTCAACGCCCTATCGGGTACCGGAAGGACGAGCTCGGGACAGATTTTATCGTACATTTTGTATCATCATCTCGATTGCTATTTTGGTGCCGTTAATCACGATCGTTTTTGCTTCCTTAGTGAAGGTGTGGCCGTACAATATCAGTTTAAGCTTCAAACATTATGATTTTTCCAGTGTGGCAGGGTCAGGTTTGGAGCCGTTTTGGAATTCACTTAAAGTCTCACTCATCACAGCGGTGGTGGGGACGATCATGACTTTTGTTTTTGCTTATTTGATTGAAAAAACCAGATCGATGAAAGGATTGCGGCAAGTCGGTTACTTTTTGTCGATTTTACCGCTTGCGCTTCCGGGGATGGTTATCGGCCTTGCCTACATTTTCTTTTTCAATGATTCCAGCAATCCGCTGAATTGGATTTATGGGACAATGACGATCATCGTGCTTGCGAACATCACGCATTTTTACGCAGTTCCCTTCATTACCGCTACGACCGCGCTGAAAAAGCTGGACAAGGAATTCGAACTCGTTTCGGAGTCTATGCGTGTTCCTTTTTACCGAACATTTTTGCGGGTCACAGTGCCCATGTCCCTTCCGGCCATTATCGAAATTGCCATGTACTTTTTCGTGAATTCCATGGTTACGGTGTCTGCGGTTGTGTTCCTCCGGGCTGCTGATATGAATCTTGCGGCTGTCGCTTTAGTGAATATGGAAGATGCAGGCGACGTAGCTGCCGCAGCGGCGATGTCTACCCTGATCGTTGGAACGAATATTATCGTTCGTTTGTCTTATGAGTTCATTTTAAAAAAGGTGAAAAAGCGCACGGCTGCTTGGCAAATGCCGAAGTAAAGCCCTATCATGCAAAGCGTGATGCATAAATTGGAGGGTCTAACCTTATGTCTTTGATTGGTGAAGAGCGAAAGGATTATATTCTTAATCGTTTGAATTTGGATGGCAAAGTGAAGACGAATGAGTTGGTCGAAGCTCTGGATGTTTCATCTGAGACGATACGTCGTTATTTGGAAGAGCTGGAGGATGAAAATAAGCTGAAACGGGTATATGGCGGTGCGGTCAAAATTAATTTGTCCCGAGACGAGCCGTCACACTTGAAGAGAGAGGTGCTGTACGCGGATGAGAAGCGGAAAATCGGACGTGCAGCAGCCACCCTCGTGGAGGATAATGACGTCATTTTCATCGATGACGGCACTACGACCTTGCATATCATCGATTATTTGCTAAACAAGAAAAACCTGACAGTTCTAACGATCTCCATACCTGCCCTGTACTTGTTAATTGACTACAAAAACAAAGGATTGTTCAACGGGGACATCTTTTTAATTGGCGGTAAGGTGAATGCCCTGCATTCCAGGGTCACAGGCCTGCTGGCTGAGAAAATGGTGGAAAATTTCAACGCGGATAAAGCGTTCTTATCTGTGGACGGCATGATGCTGGACAAAGGGATTACAGGCTTTGAAGAAAGTAAAGGCCAACTGACGCAGAAAATGATGAAATATGCCAAGCAAAATATCGTGCTCTGTGATCACTCCAAGTTCGGGCTCGTGCAATTCTACAAAATTGCAGATTTGAGAGAGATCGATCTCATTGTCAGCGATGTGTCAGCCCCAAAAGAATGGGTGTACGGATTGCAGAAAAAAGGAGTTGCATGGGTCTCATCAAACGATTAGCTGTGTGTTATGATAGAACGGTAATCATGACAAATGTTGGGAGCTGATTCGTTTGTCGGTACAACTGAAAGTGAAGCAATCCCCGAGTACTGTTGGTATTTTCAAGCATGCCGTCACCATGGTGATGGGAATGTGGCTGATTGTCGGCTTGTTTATCGATGGCTTTGCCCATAATCACGGGGCGGTTGAAACCTTTTTTACGCCATGGCATGCTATTTTGTACTCCGGTTATTTGGCCTGTGCGATTTGGATTCTTATCATAACTTATCAGAATAAAATAAAAGCCCATCATGCTACTTGGGCAGCGTCTATTCCTACGGGATATAAGCTCGGTGTCGCCGGTGTCATCATCTTTTTTGTCGGCGGTATCGGGGATATGTTATGGCATACGATATTTGGCATTGAGAAAAATATTGAAGCGCTCTTAAGCCCGACCCATCTGATCCTATTGACCGGAGCGCTGATGATATTGACCAGCCCATACCGCGCGATGAGTGTTGCGGAGAAAGACGTTTCTCCAAGCTTTCGCCGGCTGCTGCCTGCCTTGACTTCCGTGGCGCTGACCTTTGCCGTGATGGCCTTTTTTCTTATGTATGCCTGGTCGTTTCGTCAGAACTTATGGATGGCCAGGGAAGAAGACGCAGTGGCTAAAGCGGTTGTGGATTTCCTGGTTACAACGATGCTGCTCGTTTTGCCAATTATGCTTGTAATGAGAAGGTGGAAGCTGCCTTTCGGAACGGTGACCTATTTCTTTGTGTTTGAGGCGGTATTGATGGCGGTGCTGGATGGGTTCTCGCACTATGGTTCTATCGTGATTCTGCTCATTAGCGGGATAATCGGTGATTTGCTTTTGAAATCGATCAAAGACAAAGAAACCGGTGCTTGGCAGTATCGCGGCGTTTTCTTCCTGCTGCCCGTTCTTATCTGGGGCTTGTATTTTGCCGATTTGCGCCTGTTTCACACGTTAGATTGGTCTCCTGAGCTGTGGGGTGGCACGATCTTTATTTGCGGTCTCTGTTCGATGGGATTAAGCATGCTGACGGCTCCGCTCAGGACTGGAAGAAAACAATGAAGCAGCTTGTCATCCTTCTCATGGGTTTGGCTGTTCTCTTAGCCGCTTGCGGGAATCAAAACACGGCCATGGATATGTCAGGGATGCAGATGTTTGGGAATATGAAGGCTATGCCGACACATGCCCACAGCGATGATGCCATTGCGCATTTCTCAGTTGCCATGGATCGTTACATGCCGGGTGAAGAGGCGACGATCACGATTCTTATCCAGGATAAGTGGAATAAACCGATTGATCGTTTCGACCTCATGCACGAGAAGCTGATGCATCTGATCGTGGTGAGCAAGGATCTGTCATATTTTGATCATCTTCATCCGGAGCATGTCGGGCAAGGCCAGTTCACCGTCAAGACGAAGTTCCCTGCCAGCGGCTATTATCAGCTGATTGCTGATTTTACTCCGCAAGGAAGGGGAGAGACGGTGCAAACGCACTGGGTCACGATTAAGGGGAAAGAGCCGAAGATGGCGGTTCTTCAACCGGATACCTCGCTGACGAAAGAGGTGGACGGTAAGGAAGTAACGCTTGCTTTCGACCATCTTATGGCGGGAATGGGGCTGGATATGATCTTCACGATCAAGGATGCCCGGACGAAACAGCCGATCACCGATCTGCAGCCCTATCTGGGCAGCTTGGGGCATGTGGTTGCCATCAGCGCCGATGCGAAGGAGTATGTCCATGTCCACCCGAATGAGCAGAAGGGTTCAGGACCTACGGCTGCTTTCACGATTATTTTCCCAAAAAGCGGCGTTTATAAAATCTGGGGACAATTTCAGCATCAGAATGAAGTATTTATCGTACCTTTTACCATAAAAGTGCCATAAAGGCGTTACCTTTACAATTTGAACTTAATTTTGTAATCAAAAAGAAATATGTTATTCATCTGGCTTTAATGAAGCGGGCTTATAATAGAACTCGACCCCCTTTAAAATATATATATCTTAAGACCCGCGGCCCGTTGCTGTGGGTCTCTTTTTATTGATGAGGGGTGGCGTGGGCACCTTGCGCCAAGCAATTCCATTTACTCAGCATGACCGCCTCTCGCTATGGGCCCTCGCTTCCATCTCTATGTATGTTGTACTTTGTACAACATACAACCGCTTTAAACCCCGCTACCCTGCTTTTCATTGCACAAAGTACAATGAAATCAATCAAAATAGCGTGAAAATCGCTTTATTTTGTCTTCTACGTTGTACTTTGTACAGCGTAGAAGGCGGCATCGGCCGTCCTGAGGCCTCTATATTGCAAAAAGCGCAACATAGGAGAAGGTATCGGCCATTATAGATAAGATCAGAAAAAAGACAGGTCGAATCTCAGATTCGCCTGTCTTATGTCGATATGCTTATTTTTTCGCTACGTCGGAGATAACGAATTTGTCGTTTACTTTTTTCGTTGTATAAGTGGCGCCGTCTTTCGTCGTGAATTTGACTTGATCCGCCGTATTTGCTGTGTCAAATGTAACGTCTGCTTTGGTTGTATCTAGCAGGTTTGTCGGGAAAAAGGAAGTCGGGTTCGTTACAATCGCTCCGTCCGCTTGCTGTTCCGTCAAATAGTGGGCTGCCAATTTATCAGCCATTGCGGCATCGAAGTAGCTGGAAAGGAACTTCACGGCTTTTTCTTTGCTATCAGCGGCGATAGGGTTAAGGATCAGCTTGCCATCTTTGGATTTGGCTTCTCCGAAGAGGAAGCCGACCTTCTCTTGAGAAATTCTAGCGCCGATGTAGCCTTTCATGTTGATCGTATCCTGCGTTTCCGCTGTTGCTTGCGGGGAAGCTGCTGCACTTGCGCTTGGAGACGGGCTAGCTGTATTTTTTGGTGCGGAGGAGCAAGCTGCTCCAGTCACCATCATTGTAAGCAGGATCACGCCTGCGGCTGTTTGTTTCAATGTCATAAACGATACACCTCTTCATCTGTATGAATGTATTTATTTGTAAGTAAATACATATTATATTCGATTTAAATAACCACAAGTGTAGAATATACGCTATTTTGAGACGTAATGCAATGAATTCAAGGAAAGTTCACATTCTATTTTGTCCCTGAAAAAGCGAAAAAAACCCTCATTTCCACTAGATAAGTGGAGATGAAGGCCTCTCGATTGCATTTATGATAGCTTGTTTATTTACGCTTATAAAACAACCTGGAAATCCCAACGCCAATGGCTCCAAGTCCGATAAAAAGGATCGCACGAATGGCGGTAGATACATCAGGCAGATCAATGAAAATAATTTTGAGCAGGGTTACGAACAAGAACAGGATGCCGATTAGATTTGCTTTTGCTTTTCGAACAAATAGTCCTGCGATAATTAGGAGCACTGCGTAAATGGCCCATACACCGGAGAGAATGAGATGTTGGTAATCACTATTGAGAGCCTTCGTTAAGGCGTTCGTTACTTGTGAGACGAAAATGAGGAGCAGTATGAATGTCATCCATAGCAAAAGAAGTGAGATGCGTGACGGTGCAAGCCCTTTCTGAGCAGAAGAGCGATAGAACGCATAAAGGCCGCCGATGGTAGCCACGAGCACAAACCAAGCAAAAGTTTCATGTGAACCGATATCATGGATCGGATGGGTGAGAACAAATAGCATACCGATAAAATAGGTAAAAGCTCCGCTGATTTGCTGCAGCCTGCTTTGGAAGCGGACACCCAGACAAAGCGCGATGCCGCCTTCGACTAGCAGCGCTGATGCGGCTTGGTCGGCATGCAGGACGAAAATCAGCCATAAGAAGATGCTGAACGTTGCGATGGATACATGGACAGAGAAAGCCCTCTTTTGCAAGTAAAGCCAAGAGGAAGTTCCGATGTACAAAAGCGACCACAGAGCCAGCATCCATTCATAGATGTGCCTATCGCTGTCAGCCGTGCCGTAGAAACCGTATGTCCAGGCTGCGACTAGACCAAAGCTTAAGAACAACGTGATGCGCTGTCCAATTCGGCTGTCTTCCGAGCGCAGAAGTGATATGCCGAAAAGGAGCAGGTGCTGCAAGATGATAACGGCTAGCACGGCCGGTTTGTCACTCTCTGAATGGCTGAGCAGAGTCGATATGAGCAATGGCAGATGAAGTACGCCAAAGGCTGTGAAATAAGCACCGCGGAAGGCATAGCGCAGCGATAACAATATCATAGCCATGGAAAAGAGACCTTCATAGCCAGCGATAATCCACATATTCGGATGCGCAGAATCGACCATGAACGGAACAAGATATCCCGCAAGCAAGGTAATAATCATGAGGGCTTGTGAACGATGGCGAATCGCTATGAACACACTAGCTGCTATCGAAACAATGTAAAGCACAAAAGCAAGCCAGGACGGAATCAACTCAAATAGCATGTGGGCAGCGAAAAGGGATAAGATCAGAACCCCGCTCGCTCCGCCGAGCAGCACTTGCCCCAATGCTGTGCGTTTACGGCGTATTTGCGTTTCCCCTTGCCAATACATGAGACCTGCTGCGACAACTCCGAGTAGGCAGCGGACAGGCTCTGTAATGATGCCGGCGCTCACGGCGGCTGTAAACCCCCAGAGCACGCCAAGCAGGAAGACGATGATAAAAATGCGCGGCAGCCAGACGCGGGCGATCAAGTGCTCCCAATCTCTTGGGGGAGCGGGCTCTTTGGCGGGAACTGCGGGAACTGCGGGAACTGCGGGCACGGTTTCCTGCTGGAGTTGCGGGCGCGGAGCTGGCTGGGCATGCTCGATAGCAGGAGCTGATACCTCTGTGCGTTCAGATTCTGATGCATTTGGTCGGTTAAGTGCATGGTCCAGCAGCAGCTCGAGCTCTTTTACTCTTTTTTCCAATGCGGCTACTCGTAATTCTAGATCCATGATAGCCCCCTTTGATGTGCGTATTTTAGGTATGTTTTTCCATCTCATTCTATGTTAACATGGGCCTGGCAAGACGTGTAGGCTGAGGGAAAAAATAAAAGCGGGACAACTATGCTACAATAGTCATAAAACACGAATAGGACATTAGGAGATGAACCGTCATGAGTAAGGAATTAAACGAACAAGAGCTTATCCAATTTATCGTAGAAAAATCAAAAGCAGATGCCAAACAAATTCAGCTCGTACTGAAATATGAGAAAGCGTATATTCTGAAGGTTGAACAAAGTTCCAAAGGGGAAGTGGACATCGACAGCGATGATTTGATCGATCATATTCTAAGCAGGCCGGATGTGAAATTGACAGAGCTCGCGGTGGACACCATTTTGGAAGCGGAAATGGCCTACTTAATGAAACATGGATTAGCCGGTTACATGGATTAAGGAAAGAGGACGATGCAGGGGACTTCTCCAGTGTCGTCCTTTTTTCATACGTATGTTGGCGTGTCAGTGGGGAATTATTGGGGAGCCACGGGGCGCTATTTTTCTGAAAGGGGGCATGTTGTAGGTGTCAGGAGAACTACAGGGCGCTATTCCGCCAACTTCATGCAAAAAACATTGCATGACGGCTGAATAAGGTCCTGTAGTTCCCACTCAGAGAGGAAACAGCGTGTTTCTCTTCAAATAGAGGCCTCCAGTTCCCTTGAGCGAACCCTTAGCAGGATTTCGGTAAGAATGTCACAATGTCACGCTACACCACGGCAAGGACTCATGTATCATGTGCAT
Organism: Paenibacillus chondroitinus NBRC 15376; assembly: GCF_004000765.1. Classification (GTDB taxonomy): domain Bacteria; phylum Bacillota; class Bacilli; order Paenibacillales; family NBRC-103111; genus Paenibacillus_E; species Paenibacillus_E chondroitinus. Next base: position 41,892 of record NZ_BILW01000038.1, read on the forward strand.
GACTGAGGAGGTCGTTGGCACGGAACGCATGCACTTATAATAACTTACAAGTTAATTGAATAACATGTATTGACAGAAAATGAGCTTGGGATGATAATAGTCTTAGTTGCAATGGACTTATTTAATTAACTTATTAATTAACTTTATGGAGGTAGCGTTACCCATGACGAATCAACCCCGAGCAGATTACCCAAGGCCACAATTTGTACGAGACAGCTGGATGAACCTGAATGGCGAATGGGAATTTGAATTTGATGATGACCGCGTAGGCAGTAAAGAGAAGTGGCATTTAGGGAACAAGGCGTTATCCAAAAGGATCCAAGTGCCTTTCGCCTTTCAAAGTAAATTAAGCGGTATTGGCAGCAATGAATTTCATGATGTTGTCTGGTATCGCAGAGATTTGGCGATTCCGGATTCCTTTGCAAATAAGCGGATTTTGCTCCACTTTGGAGCTGTTGATTATGAGGCGTCCGTTTGGGTGAACGGCACTTTGGTTGCTACGCATGAAGGCGGGCATACGCCGTTTCACGCGGACATTACCGATGCTCTTCAGCCAGGTACGAATAAGTTGGTTGTAAAGGCTGTTGATTACAGCACAGACGTGACGCTGCCTAGAGGCAAGCAATATTGGCTCTCCGATTCAGCGAGCATTTTCTATACGAGAACGACGGGTATTTGGCAAACCGTGTGGATGGAAGCGGTAAGCGCCGATGCTTATTTAGATAAAGTGAGAATTACGCCGGACATTGATAATAAGCAGGTGGAATTGCAATTTTTCATCGAAGCCGCCAAAGCGCATGAGAAGCAGCAGGTAAAGGTTGAAATTTCTTTTAAAGGCAAACTTGTTTCTGAGGACACGTATTTGTTGAAAGACAGCGTGGGGACAAGAGCGGTTCGTCTGAATGATTTTAATGATCACGGACTTGGCGGTTGGTGGACGCCGGAGCGTCCGAATTTGTACGACGTGAAGTTCACACTGCTGGTTGATGAACAACCTGTTGATCAAGTGACGAGCTATTTCGGGATGCGTAAAGTATCGATCGAGAATGGCAAGCTTTGCCTTAACAACCGTCCTTATTTCCTGAAAATGGTGCTGGACCAAGGTTATTTCCCAGATGGAAACTTGACGCCGCCGAGTGATGAGGCGATCAAACAGGATGTGGAACTGACGAAAGCGATGGGCTTTAACGGAGCACGTAAGCATCAGAAGCTGGAAGATCCTAGATATCTGTACTGGTGCGATCAGCTCGGACTTGTTGTCTGGAGCGAAGCGGCTAACGCTTACGAGTACACGGAGAAGTATGTAGAACGCTTTACGAAAGAGTGGCAAGCTTCTGTCGATCGTGATTACAACCATCCATCGATTATTGCATGGGTACCTTTGAATGAGAGCTGGGGAGTTCCTAATATCCAGATCGATAAAAGGCAGCAGCAGCACGCGCTGACGATGTATCATTTGACCAAATCGATTGATTCGATGCGTCCTGTTATTTCGAATGACGGTTGGGAATTGGTAAAAACGGATTTGTTCGCGATTCACGATTATGAGTGGCGGGAAGAGGTCTTGACAGAGCGTTACAGCACCAAAGAGAAAGCCGTTCATGCGATGCCGGCTAATCGCCGCCTGTTTGTCGAAGGTTTCCCGTATGAGAATCAGCCGATTCTGGTTACTGAGTTTGGCGGGATCGCTTATAAGAAAAGCGAGTGGGAAGGCTGGGGTTACTCAGGTGCAGAAAACGATGAAGATTACGAGCAAAAGCTGCGCGCCGTCATTCGTCCGCTTCTGAACTCCGGTGTTGTTCAAGGCTATTGCTATACGCAATTAACGGATGTGGAACAAGAAATTAACGGTTTGCTTACGTATGATCGGAAACCGAAAATTCCGGTTGAACTGATTAAAGCGATCAATGACCGTAAATAAAAAAAGTCGGGGCAGATAGTTGCCCCGGCTTTTTTATTCTTCCGCCTCCTCGATTCGAATAACAACTTCATTGGACAATGCCGTTCCCGTATGAACCGGGTCATTTACTTGATACACATATTTGGCTGATGCTCTTAGCGGAATGCGTTTGGCATTCGGTCTAAGAACAACTGTCGCTGAATAGGTGATTTCGGTTGTGGCTTGAGGAAGGATGACTCCAAGCGATAAAGGCTGAGATGAACTCAGGATTTGGTTCATCGGAGTGCCGTTGATTCGCAGGGTAGCGGCGTTCAACGTAGTCAAGGGAGAAATCCAATCGTGAAGAAACACGCTGCCTGCAGCAAGATTGCCCGAATTGGATACTTGGATCCTGTAATGGACCGTGGATTCAGGCTCGGCAATTAAAGGATTTGCAAAGACTACGATGGTTACAATCGGCCGCAGCAATTCGACACTTACCGTATTGGACAGCACATGATCGGAGACAACGCGGTCATCCGGCAGACGGAAATTATATAACACGTCGGTATGGCTGGTTAGCTCGGTCTGTTCGGCGGAAATGGCCACAGCGTTGACCGTAACTTGGAACGTGACGGCCATTTGGTTTTTTGCCGGCAATTGCCCGACATAAACAGAGCTGGTTAACAGTGAATTGCCATACGGAGTTCCATTCACCGTCAAGCTTCCCAGTACGTAGGAACTGCCCTCTGGGATGAAGTCGGACAGCCAAATTTCGGCCGCAATGTTGCCTTTGTTTGCAACGATTAAGGAATAGGTCAAGGTATCGCCCAGAGTAGCCTTTGGCTGCAGGACGGACTCGACAACCGAAATCGCAGGATCGTAAACCTCCAATGATATTGAGTTGGATGTCATTTTTTGCTTGTGGTCTCTGAGGTGTAAGACAAGCTCCGCGTCATTCACGATGCGTCCGGATGAGGGGGCATGGGTAACGGTGACTTGGAATTGTAAAGATAGGGTCTCATGCGCGGGCAGTTCGCTTAGTGAAATGCCATCCGCGGGATTTGCTGACGGATAGGAAGTATGCCCGATTTTTACGCTGCCTGCAACGAAACGAACGCTGGTTGGCAGTCGATCTATAAAAAGCATTTTGTTAATCGTATAGCTTCCTTCATTTTTGATGGTGAATAGAAAGGTGACTGTATCGCCGACAAAAGTATAAGGTTTATCCGCGTGTTTCTTAAAGCTGATTTTCGTTTCCTCGAAAGGAATGATGACGGTATTTGATTTTGAGCTCCCTGTTGCTGATCTACCTCCTGCTGTATGGAAGGTATAGGTTGCTGTTGCTTGATTTTTTAGTTGTGAAGATGGATGAAGTATAACCACTTGGAAGTTTACTTCTATGTGCTGGCCGATATGAATGGTTCCCACATAGATGCCCTTGTCTGGTTTGGCCATGGGCATGGGGACGCCATCCACGATGACGCTGTTAGGAACTAACGAAGTCCCGTCTGGCATGGTGTCAAAAAGGGTAACTTGTGCATCCAAGTTACCCTTATTGGCTATTGTCAAGGTGTAAGTTATGACTTGACCGAGCACGGCTTCAGACGTATTCGCCTTTTTTCGAATCGTAATGACGGGACCAACCACTGGGGTATCTACGGTGTTGGAATAGGCGTGGCTGGTCAAATTACCTGAGCTGAAACGGACGACAGATTGATTAATTAAATGTTTGGGAGGTTGGGATTCGGCCGTCATACGACCGTCACCTCGAAAGTAACAGTAACAGATGCTCCTGCAGCAATGGTGTTGAGCGGAACGCCAGTACTTGGATTCTGACCTGGTCTAGCGCTGCCGTTCACCGTTACACTATCTGTGACAAATACAGTTCCAGTCGGAATTGGATCCGTTAGAACAACATTGTTGACTGCTTCTATGCCGTTATTGGTGACAATTACTGTGTACGTAATCGTATCACCAACAATCGCGTCAATCACATCTGAGCTTTTCACTACTGAAACGTTCGGTGAGGATACTGGAATCACGAGCGTGTTGGAAGCAACGGAACCTGACAGTACCCGACCATCTGGCGGCGAGTAGGTGTAGTTGGCGGTTGCTGTGTTCACCAATTGCTGTGGTGACGGCAAGGATTCTACATTGACGGCCAGTGATATTTTTACAGTTACCGTATCGCCAGGAGGGATTGTTCCGGCATTGATACCGGTAGCTGGATTAGCTCCAGGTTGTAGTTGACCATCGACAATTACGCTATTAGGGACAAATTCGGCTCCTGCCGGAACGGTATCGAAGACAGTTGCAACCGCAGGCAGATTCCCGGAATTGTGAAGCGTAAGCGTGTAAACGACCGTATCGCCGACAGTAGCATTGGTTGTATTTGCGCTTTTGATGATAGCGATAATCGGCTGATAGACCGGAACGATGACTGTGTTGGAGAAAGCGGATGCGGCAAAGGCGCCGCTCGTAAAGCTGACAGACGATTGATTCGTAAGCAGTCCGGATGTCGGCAAGCTGTTAACGGTGACTTTGAAAGAAACTGCAACGGATATGCCTGGCTGAATCGAGCCAAGCGATATGCCTTTGGTTGGATCAGCGGTGGGTACCGGAGTGCCATTGATTGTAACGCTGCCTGGAACGAAGCTTGTGGCACCAGGAAGCTGATCAAAGAATTGAACACTATTGATGGCCGCTATGCCGTTATTGCTCACATTAGCGAAATAAGTGATCGTATCGCCGACTACGGCATCGGTAGCCGTTGTCAATTTTCCAACCGTGACATTCGGAGCGGATACCGGGATGGTTACGGTATTGGAATTTGTTGAGCCAGTAATTACCCGGCCATCTGGCGGACTAAAGCTGAAGTTAGCCGTAGCTGTATTCGTTAATACTTGCGGACTCGGCAGCGAAGTGATGACAACAGCAAAGGTTACAGTGTTAGTAACACCGGGTTGTGCGGTGAATGGAATGCCTGTAGTAGGGTCAGCTCCTGGCTGGGTGATTCCGTTAAGTACAACAGAGTTCTGTTGGAAAGTAGCTCCATTAGGAATTGAATCGACTAAGTTGACGCTAGCTGCATAGTTTCCAGTATTACTGACATTTACCGTATAAATAATGAGATCGCCAATTGTGGCATTGGTGGAGTTTGCCGTTTTGGCTGCAGCAAGAATGGGTTGATAAACCGGTGTTGTAATGGTGTTGGAGAAAGCAACCGCCGAAAGAGCGCCGGAGGTAAAGCTGACGATACCTTGGTTGCTTAACTGTGCTGGATCAGGCAGGGCAACGACTCTGACATTGAACGTGATGGTAACCGTTCCGCCAGCTGCGATAGTACCGAGCGCAATCCCGGATATTGGATTTGGCGGCACAGGTGGTGTTGGCGCTCCGACAATAACGACGCTGCCTGGAATAAACGCTAAACCGGGTGGGATTGGATCCGAGAAAACAACGTTGTTAACAGGTTCAATCCCATTATTCGTGATGACAATCGTATAAGGGAGAATATCACCTACGACGGCATCCGTCACGGTTGTGCTCTTCACAACGCTGACGTTAGGCGAAGACACGGAAATCGTTACGGTATTCGACGTGGCGGAACGGTTGAACGGTCGGCCGTCCGGTAGTGTGAAGGAGTAAGCAGCCGTTCCGGTGTTGGATAGCACCTGCGGATTCGGCAGGGTATTGATCACAACAGAGAAAGAGACAGGAATTGTGGCACCAGGCTGTACAGAACCGATATCAATCCCTGTTGAAGGGTCTGCACCCGGAGCGGGAGTCGTTCCAACGAATACGCTGTTTGGCTGAAAGGTGGTGCCGGCTGGAATGGTATCCGTCAGGATGGCGGAAGCTGCGTAGTTCCCTGTGTTAGAAACATTCAACGTGTATACGATGGTATCCCCGACCGTTGCATTCGAAGTGCTTCCGGCTTTTAGAACACCAATGACAGGTTGGTAAACAGGTGTTGTTATCGGATTCGAGAAGGTTGTGCTTGACAGCGCGCCTGATGTGAAAGTTACGGCAGATTGGTTCGTTAATTGTGCTGGAGTCGGCACAGAGGTAACGAGCACGTTGAAAAGCACCGTGACCGTTGCTCCAACCGCTATTGTGCCTAACTGTACGCCTGTGGCCGGGTTCGGAGGAACAACCGGCGGTGGAGCGCCGATGATGACGACACTGCCAGGAACAAACGTGCCCCCTGCAGGAATTTGATCCGTGAATATGACATTATTGACGGGGGCAATCCCACTGTTCATGATGGACGTGCTGTACGTTATGGTATCGCCTACGGTTAAAGCCGTAGAAGTCGTACTTTTCGATACGGTTACGTTTGGCGAAGAAACCGGGAACGTAACGGTATTCGATGTAACCGAACGAGTGATGATACGGCCATCCGGCGGGGTGAACGTGTATGTAGCCGTAGCGATGTTGCTGATCGTTTGCGGGCTGGGCAAAGTTTCAATCAACACGGAAAAGGTGACTGTCTTAAAAGTACCGGGTGCGATGGAACCGGCATTAATTCCTGCAACGGGATCTGAGCCGGGCTGAGGCATCCCATCGACTTGCGCACTATTCGCTACATAAGAGGTTCCAGCAGGAATCGTATCGGTGACAATAACATTCCCTGCCAGGTTGCCTGTGTTCGACACAACGATGCTGTATAGAACCGTGTCGCCGACAGTTGCGCTGGTCGTGTTGGCTGTCTTAACAGCCGTGATATTCGGTTGGGTAACGGGAGTTATGACATCGTTGGAGGATGATGAGCCTGAGAAGGTTCCCGATGTGAAGCTGACCGAAGATTGGTTAATGATTTGTGGTGTTGGCATTGTGATTTTCACCTCAAAAGTCACGGTAGCCGGGCTGTTGGGCGCCAGGGTACCGATTGGAATACCGGTCGACGGATTGGCATTCGGCAACGACGTGCCGTTCACCTTGACGCTTCCGGGAATAAATGAAGTGCTCGGATCGGCAATGCTCGTAAGTATGACATTGTTGACGTTCTCGATGCCTTGATTGGTAATGACAATGGTATAGGTGACGGTATCTCCTTGTACGGCAGAGCTGACATTGCTGGTCGTCATCACTTTCACGTCAGGAGCTGAAACAGGTATGGTTACTGTGTTTGAAAGACCGGAACCAGAGAGCGTTCGGCCATCTGAGAGTGTAAAGGTGTAGGAGGCGCTCGCCTGATCGACCAATTGCTGCGGAGTCGGCAGGGAAGTTACCGTCGCTTCAAATGTAACGGTTTTTTTTGCACCCACATCAAGCGTGCCGAGCGGAATACCGCTCACAGGATCAACGCCTGGCAGAGGGGCGTCATTGATGATAACGCTATTCACGAGAAACGTCGTGCCTGCGGGAATGTTATCCGTTAACGTCACATTGGCAGGAGAACTGCCGCTATTGCCCACCTCCAATTTGTAAACGACAATATCGCCGAGAACGGCCAGCGTCAGGTTGGAGCTTTTGACAATGGATAAGATGGGCTGCTGAATTTGCGTGATGACGCTGTTCGAGAAAGCTGCTCCGGAGAAAACACCGGAGTTAAAGCTTACACTGGCATGATTCTCAGCCTGCGCTGGCGTGGGAACCGAAGTGACAGTTGCCCGGAAAATAACCTGTGTGGTGGCGCCGGCCGCAATGTTACCCACCGAGAAGCCGGTATTCGGGTCCGCTGAAGATCTTGGCACACCGTCTATCGTCACGCTTCCGGCTTGGAACGTAACCCCGGCCGGCAGAGAATCCTGCAGGGTGACGCTGCTTACTTGAACAACGCTGCTATTCGTAATGTTGAGCGTGTAAATCAGTGTTTCACCGAGTGCTGCATACGCTAGATTAACGGATTTGGTTACGGCAACATTGGGGGCGGATACGGGAATATCCGTCGTATTTGACACGGCACTGCCATTTAGCGTGCGTCCGTCCGGCGGTTGGTACGTGTAATTTGCTGTTGCTTGATTTTGAAGTCTTGGCGGAGACGGCAGGTTCTGCACGACGACTTGAAACTTGATTTCACTTGTGCCGGAAGGCGGAATAGATCCTACCGGAATGCCAAGCGCAGGATTAGCGCTTGGACTGGAAACGCCATTTATTGTAACACTGCCTATCACAAACGTCGTGGCTGGCGAGATGTTATCCACGACCGTTGGTAGTACAGCGATATTACCTTGATTGCGAACAAGAAGCGTGTAGGTCAGCGTTGCCCCAACGGTGACATTTGTGCTATTCACACTCTTGGTCACAGAGACAACAGCTTGAAACACGGGTGTCGTAATCGTGTTCGTTAAGGTAGTTCCAGCAAAAGTACCAGAGCTGTATGAAATAGAAGCTTGGTTGCTCAATTGACCGGAAGCAGGGAAAGAAACAACATTGACCTGGAAGGTGACGGTTACCGAGTTGCCGGCCGTTATTGTACCTACGGCGATGCCGCCGCCAGGAACTGCGCTTGGCCTCGAACTCCCCCCAACAACGACGGTGCCGGGTACAAACGTCGCGCCTTGGGGGATTGTATCCGTCAGAATGACATTCGTCACACTTTCTACGCCTGAATTCGTGATCACCGTACTGTATGTAAAGGTATCTCCGACAACTGCATCGACAACATTAACGCTTTTGACAGCCCCGACGCTTGGCAAACGGACGGGAATGGTCACGGTATTGGAGCCGGCGGTTCCCGAGATCGTTCGACCGTCAGGCGGTTGAAACGTGTATGTACTATTCGCTGTATTCACGAGCTGCGGCGGAGAAGGGAGGGAATTAATCAGTACATCAAAGGTGACTGTTGATGTGCCGCTGGCTGCAACAGTGCCAATGTTTACCCCTGTGACCGGATTGGCGCCAGGAACCGTGACACCGTTAACTTTGAAGCTGTTCGTAACAAAAGATGTTCCCGCTGGGATGTTATCGGTCACGGTCATTAAGGCATCCCTATTCCCCGTGTTAGCAATTTGCAGCGTATAGGTTACCGTGCTCCCGACAGAACCGTTCGCTGTGCTTGCGGATTTCACAATCGCAATCTTTGGCGAATAAACTGTCGTCGTCACCGTATTCGAGGGAATGACACCTGAAATAATGGAACCACCTGCAACGCTTTGAAAGGTGAAGGCGGCATTTGCCGTATTCGCCAGCGATTGCGGATTCGGAAGACTTGTGACCGTAGCTTTATAAGAAACAGTGATAGATGAGCCGAAGGCAAGGGAGCCAAGAGGAGCACCTGTTGTAATATCGTAGGTCGGCCGTGATACGCCTGCTACGATGACACTGCCAGCTACGAAGGTTGAACCGGCAGGCAAGGGATCGGACAACACGATGCTGGCGGCGCTGGCCGTCCCTGAGTTGGTGGTTGTTACCGTATAAGTGACGGTATCACCCACGACAGCTCCGGTAACATTGGCGCTTTTGGTCACTGTAATTTTTGGTGCGTTAATATCAACTTGAATGGCATTGGCATTGACAGCATAAGCGTCACCCGAAGTGGTCAGCTGCAGGATGGCAGAGGATTGATTGTTCGTTAACCGTGCGGAGACATCAACGTTCGTAATGTCCCAGCCTTGGCGGCCTCCGCTAATGTTCGATCCGGGAGCTCCGTTGATTTGGTTGAGTGAGCCGAACGTCCCTGTGGTGTTAAGCTGCCCTGCATCGTTATTGATCTGGGAAGCAAAAAAGTTGGCGGCAAAGTTATTGGGTCCGGATAATGCGACAAGCGAGGCTGTTGTAGGCCCAAATAGCGCCTGATCGCCCGTACGGTTAGCATCACCTTCCTGGGCACTGAAAAGCGCTCTACCGCCTAGTGTGCCTGTTACCGGTGTAGCGAATCCAGTAATGGTCGTGTTCACAGGAGGAGAGGTAGACTGTACGAGTACGGCACCGACGCGCAATGACATGTTCCGGAAAGGCAGGTTCGTGTTCTGGTATATAACGGCCAGCGTCCAACCGCAATGGTTGGCCGTCGGATCACCGGCAACGACAATCGTACCAGGCACGCTTCCTACGGTGTAAGTACCGGCCATCCCTTGCTGCACCTGAGTCGTGACATTGGCTGTGCGTACATAGCCGGAAGCACCACTGCCCAAGTTAAACTCATTTTTTGTTGCATCATCAGGCGTGACGCTAAACGTTGCTGCTGGTGTCGTAAACGAAACCGGATTGTTGATCACAGCGCTCAGGTCAACAGTGCCGTTGATATAAGATCCGCCCCAGATCAGCTCTGCATAAAGCACGGTACTTCCTGCAGGAAATGTGAGGATGGCGGCTGAGCTGTTGGAGGTGTAGAGATTGGTGGTTCCTGCGGGATACGTCCCGAATTTCAGCGCCGTATTCACGGTTGTGAAAGCACCGATGCTGTCTTGTGTTCCCGGTTGGCCTACCGTATCGGAGCGACTTAAGCCAAGCGTATTTCCGGTGAACGTGATCGCGCCAGTCGCGTTGAGTGTGGACCTGACGACGAGAGCTATGATCGTCACCCCCTAGATTTTGAAGCGTTCGTTAGATAGCTGGAGGAAGTTCGCTGTGATGTCTGGTGATTTTAGGCCGATGGTTACATGGTATGATGCGAATTAGAAAACATGATCAGAAAATATAAAGTTTTATTATGATATCAAATTTTGAGGGGCTTCTTTTTGGGGCTGCGGGGGATTGTTTTGGTTGATTTAACAGGTTTATGGTTATAGAAGTCCATAGCTGGAGGGGGAAACGGCATAGGTGTTTCCGGTACGGCGGATTCCACAACTATGGTCGGGGCAGGCTGTCTTAACGCTTCGGCCCACTGAGGTTCACGGTATTGCTGATTGCACATCCATAGCCATTCGTCGGCAGAGAGTTCTTTTTTGACAACAACGAATTGATACATAATCTCACTCACGACATTCGGCTGAAGCTGGAGCAATAAGTCCAATTCATCCTGATCATACAGCGGGGGGCTAAAGGGAGATTCATAGAAAAACTCCATCTTCAGCAGCCGGAAATCAAATGGCACAGAGCTGCCTGTATAGCTGGGGACATTGGGGCTGAGGGGACTGCCTGGGGGCTGCTGGAATTGATTGGTGAAATAACGGGGCGTATATTCATCAAATTTTTGCTTAAGATGGGGATTGGACATATGGCGAAAATGATGGGCGTACGGAGATAAGATACAGACGATCGCTTTGTGGACACAAATCCGGTACAGCTCGGACATAACAGCCAGGAGATCGTTTACATAAGGAAGACTGCGGCTGGCCATGACAAATTCAACGGAATGATCGGGCAGCGGAATTCCGTCATTGATATCGCAAACCATGTCCACTTCCGGGCCGCCAACACGATCAATTCCAAAAAAATGCCTATGTTTATGCTCGCCGCATCCCAGATCAACTTTCATGTAGGCCTCTCCTCTCAAATGAGCATTCCTGTGACCCTATAGTGTATGGCCAAGTTTCACACAAGAAACTGCTGCTGCCTAAAGCTTTCAAAAAGTAAACGAAAAACCAAAACACCGAACCCTACGAAGTAGGTGAACGGCGTTTTGGTGTTGTAATTTTAACCTTTGACAGCGCCAATCATGACGCCTTTGACGAAATACTTTTGCACGAATGGATACAGAATAAGAATGGGCACGGAAGCTACCATGATCGTTGCATATTTGATCGTTTCCCCAATTTGAAATTGATCGGCCGCATTGGCTCCGGTTGACATGGAGTCGGTGTTATTCGAAATTAGAATTTCCCTTAACGTGAGCTGAAGCGGATACAGGTCTCGATCCTTCAGGAAGATGGAGGCATAGAACCAACCATTCCATTTCTCAACAGCATAATAGAGAATCATAACAGCAATAACCGGCATGGAGAGCGGGATAATAATGCGGAATAAAATGACGAAGTGATTGGCCCCGTCCATTTTCGCAGATTCCTCAAGGCTTTCAGGTACGGCCATGAAGGCTGTACGCATGATGATCAAATTGAAAGTGTTAACGGCAAAAGGTAGAATCGTCGCCCATAAGGAGTCGATTAAGCCCACGCCTTTGACCACCAAGTAGAGCGGAATGAGACCGCCGCTGAAAAACATCGTAACGACAACGATGAAGATAAACACATTGTTCCACATCACATTTTTACGCGAAAGCACATAAGCCCCTAAGGATGTAACGATGAGGTTGGTAATGACCCCGAATACGAGGATAAAAAGTGTGTTTTGGTAACCTTTGAGAATCGCAGGGTTTTTAAATACGCTTTTGTAAGCTTCAATGCTGAAACCTAAAGGCTTGAACAAAAACCCTTTGTGGGTAATCAACTGCCCTGCATCACTGATGGAAGCGAAGGTGACGTAGAGAAGTGGATACAACGTAATGACAACGAGTACAAGCAATACAATGTGGTTGACCGTAGTAAATACTTTGTCTGAGTAGCTGGTTTTCACTTCAGTCCCTCCTTCCTCACCATAAGCTGCTTTGACTTACTTTTTTACTGATTTTATTTGCTGCAATGAGTAAAGCCAGATTGATGACGGAATTGAACAAACCGACCGCGGAGCTGTAGCTCCAGCCGAATTCAATTAATCCTTTTCGATAAACGAAGGAGGAAATGACATCAGCCGTATCGTACGTGCTGGGGTTATACAGCAAAATAATTTTCTCGAAACCAACGTTTAGTAGATTCCCCATGCGCAGAATGAACATGATCGCGATGGTCGGTAGAATACCCGGAAGGGTGATATGCCAGATCTGCTTGATTTTGTTGGCCCCGTCCATTTTTGCCGCTTCATATTGTTCCTGATCAATGCCCATGAGAGCCGCTAAATAAATGATAGACTCCCATCCGATCTTCTGCCAAATTTCCGATAAAATATAGATCGTCCGAAACATTTCAGGCTTCTGCAGCATCGCCGTATCACTGGCGCCAAAGTGAGTCAGAAAGTTATTAATTAACCCGCCATTATTCGTAAAATCTTTGATCATCCCGGCGATAACGATGAGGGAGATGAAATAAGGCATGTACGTAACGGTTTGTACGAAACGCTGAAACCTTTTATTCGTCAACTCATTGATCAGAATCGCCAAAATAATAGGTGCAGGAAACTCAAAACATAGAGAGTAAAGCGAGATAATCACCGTGTTTTTGAGAATTCGCCAGAAATAATAGGAACTGAAGAAATCATTGAAGTGCTGGAAGCCGACCCATGAGCTGCCCAAAATACCTTTAATCGGGGTGTACTCCTTAAAAGCGATCAGAGCTCCATACATCGGCGCATAATGGAAGACAATGTAGTAGGCCAGCACGGGAACCATCATCAGGTACAAATATTTGTTGAGCAAAAAATCACGCTTGAAACGTACTTGGAACGTTGCTTGTCCTGCTTTGCGCATGAAATCTCTCCTTTCGCCGCGAAGTTCTAGTAAAGCAGGGAGGGCGATTGCCCTCCCCCTGGCCTGTTATCTATCTTTTGTTGAAACGATCCAAGGATGCTTTCTTGATTTCAAGCGCACGGCTCAGTTTAACAGACTTGAATTTCTCTTGGTATTTGTCAAAGGAATCTACAGGCTCAGTGCCCAGAATGATTTTAAGCGTCATTTCATCAACTAATGTGTTGACGTCAGTCATGATTTTGGCCAACTCTGTACTTTCTTCCGGTGTAGCCGTGACTGGCGGCAGTTTGTGTTTATCTACGTCTGTTTTTTGCCAAGTTGTAACGGCATCACGTTGCGTTTGCAATGCCAAATATTGCTCAATGTAACGTTTATCTTGAACGAATGGACCATTGTAGTTACCGCGTACATACAAGGACAGAGCCTGTGCCGGTGCTAATTTATCCGGATTTTTCATGAGCAGGTCCGTATATTTCGGGTATCCGTTTTCCATTTTGTAGGAAACGCCTTCGGTGCCGAAGTTGAAGTAATTATGACCTTCTTCGGAGTAACCATAGTCAAGAAGCTTAGCGGCCGTCTCAATATTTTTGGAAGAAGCTGTGATCGCAACCATGCCGCCTGGCGAGAAGGATGGATCTTTCTGGCCGTACATCGCGATATCGCCTTTTTTGAGTACCGGATATGGCGCTGCAACGAGCACGCCTTTCGGATCTTTCGCCGTAATCAGCGGCTGCCATTTACCGATACCGCCGCCTGCATTATTGACGGTAACGCCAGTTGCGCCGGAAGCCATATTCGCATCCAAAGCTTTGCCGTCCGCTGTTGCGAAGTTTTTATCGATCAAACCTTCTTCATACCATTTGTGCATGGTTGCCAAGAAGTCTTTGTAGCCTTTTTCAGCCGGACCAAATTTAATCGTGCCATTGTCGATATAGAAATCACGCGTCACGCCATAAGCACCTGCGAAAGCACCGTTTCCTAACTCATTGAACGGTCTAGGCACACTGACAACGGAGAAGGCGGCTGTAGCGCCTTTTTTCTCTTTGAAGGCTTTCAATGTCGTATACCAATCGTCAATCGTCTCTGGAATTGGCAGACCTAGCTCATCGAGCCAGTCTTTGCGGATAATCGGACCTTGATAGACACGCAAGTAATCATCGCCGCGAATGAACGGGAAGGAATAGTAGCTGCCGTTATCGGTTTTTACTTGTTTGTCGATCTCAGGATGTTCTTTGAGATATTTCTTCAAGTTAGGTGCAAATTTATCAATCGTATCATTCAATTTCAAAATGTAGCCGTCTTTGATCGCTTTTTCAGGACCGCCAGGGAACGCCCCTTGCCAGTCAAACTCGATCATATCTGGAAGATCGCCTGATGCTAACAAAACGTTCAATGCTTGCGAAGCTTGGTTGGTAGGAGGTGCAAGGAACTTCAATGGAACACCGGTCTTTTTCTGCCATTCCTGGAAGAAAGGAATGTCGGCGTGAGCCGCTTTAACCCCTGTCACGTTGCCGGGCAGTTCGCCCCAATACGTTAGGGTCTTATCTGTTTTGAGCGGGTACGAAGCAGGGGCGGCAGCCGCTGGAGCTGTTGTTCCTCCGGCAGTCGCTTTCGGACTAGCGTCTGTACTCGGCGTGTTCGATGAGGAACAAGCGACAGTCAGGCTTCCCATTAACGTTGTTGCCACAAGCACGGTGAACATTTTTTTTCTGTTTTTTTGCATAGATTGACCTCCTAAGAGTAACTAAGTTTTTCGCCAGACAACCTGGCTTCGCAGACGCTACTTCATTTTGTACAAATGTACGAGGTGTTCTCTGTCACACCTTTACTATATGATAACGCTTACAATACAACCATCTGCAAATTGTCCAATTGCTTCTCGAATTGTTGTAGCATGCTCTACAAAATATCCAATCGGGTCTTCAAAATAGCCAAAATAGGCCTATAAAAAGGAGCGGACAGCCCATTGGCTGCCCAAAATATCTATTTTTCAATCAGTTCTTTGTATTTTCCGGGTGTAATGCCTTCGACTTTTTTGAATACACGGATAAAGGCATTAATATCGTTGAATCCCACTCCGTTCGCGGCATCGCCGACCGATTGTTCTTGGCGCTTCAGAAGCTGCTTGGATTTGTCGATCCTGACTTTATTGATGCGATCCAGGAGGCCTTCTCCCACATAATCTTTGAAAAGCTTTGACAAGTAAGTGGCTTTGCGGTCGAAATGATTGCCGATCATGGTCACATTCAAGTTGGCATCGGAGTAATTATTTTCAATATACACAGAAATCTCTTCGACCAGCTCCTGCAAGGCCTTTTGCCGCGTTTGCGAGATGGCTGCCTGTCGTTTGGCCGCTGTATATGTGCAGATTTGCTCTAGCATTTCGTTCAAATATAGATTCATTTCCGGGACGGTTATGCTGTTTAAGAGCCGGTCGACCAGCTTGGGATTGCGGATGAAAAAGCTTTCTTGAATGTCTCCGGTTTCACTAATGCTCTTCATCATCGTTGTAACCAAGCCTAACATTAAGCATTTGGTTAAGGAGACGGAAATCCCGCGGATTTCAAAATTTTTGTTCATAATCTCGGCAAGAATGCTCTTCGCTTCTTCCAATTCCCCTGATTTCACGGCGTACAGGAACTGTTGTTCAATTTGCGGCGGATAATAGTAGCCGGAAACCGGTTCACAGGCACGGTTAGCTTGCAAATCATCATAAGCGAGAATTTCATGTCCGCCCATAACCAGCTTGTAGGCCATAGAATCTAGCGCTTCTAAGAAAGCTTGAGGCACATTTGAAATTTTCTCATGTATGCTGCTGATCGATATCGTCAAATGAATGTTATAGGTGGTTGAGAGGAAAAGTTGGGTATCTTTGGCGATGCGCAGCAGCTCCTCCTTGCCGTTAGCATCTTCTTCCGACGTTAAATTGACCAAGCAGGCAATCGAATCGTCAATCTCCGTGGCATAACCGCGATGCCGCTTGGATGTCAGCTCTTCCACAACATTCATAATAATGAAATGCAGCAGCTTCCACTTATCCTCATCGGACGTATGGGTAATTCGTTCGAAGAACGGCGCGCTCTGATCAACAACAAACAGCATAACGGCAAAGTCTTTACGATCCAGCTTCATATCAAAAGTCGTTAAAGCTTCGGCAATCGGCATGTGCCGGTCCAGCTTTCCTTTTAGTAACTTTTCGAGGAAATGGGAGCGGACCATGTGCCGCTGCTGTTCCATTTTGCTTTTGAAATCAGCCATCTCCAGCAAGGTGCTGTCGACCGCTTCCTGGATGAAGTGAAATTCGTTGTAGCGCTGGCCTGAGGCAAGGGTCATTTTTTTGGAAAATGCATGGACAAGACGCCGGACGGGATTATAATTGCGCCGTAAAAAGAAGAAAGTTAGAATGCCGCCGCCAAGCAGCGAAATCACCATGCTCATATACGTCAAATTGCGGATGTGAGCAGCCTTTTGCCAATAAATCGTACTCGGCATGATGGACACATATTTTAATTTGGAAATAGGCGACTGAATGTTAAAAACCTCATATTTCTCATGATCAGAGCCGGAGAAATAGAAGTTTGGCGTGTTTATTAATTTGTCGTACGGGAAATCGCTGGGAAGCGCATGGGCCGAATTGGAAGCCAGAATCTGATTCTCATTATTCAATATAAAAACGTGGCCTTTATTGAAAATCTCCATATTTTGAATAGCGCCAAGAATGCGAGACTGATCGACCATGATGACGTTCGTAGCAAGCGGCTGATTGTGTTCCATCGGGTAGGTGCTGATATAGGCCACCGTTTTGCGCAGCATGTTATCGTCACCGATCCGGGTCATCGGAATAAACCCTTTGAAGTTGGGACGAGTCATAATTTCTTGCCAAGATGCAAATGAAAATTCATCGCTCATATGCAAGGTTTGATAGGCAAAAGCGCTTGGTCTGACCGTAGTTGGGAGAATAACGGATTGATCCTTATACAAATAGACATAGAAAGAGTCAATCAGTGGATAAGAGGTTTTGTACATCGACAGATTGCGTGCGATTTGAGAAATATCATAGCGATATTCTTTGGGAAAGGCTTCATATTTATTCGAGTAGAGCAGCTCCTGCATGTTCACATTCCAAGTGATCTCAAAATTGAGCTGTTCCATCGCTTTGAATTGGTTATCCATGACTTCGCGAACCTGCTTCAATAGGGAATCATTGGCTTGTTGAATTTCATCCTTCAACGTTTTATTGGATTCCACATACACAAGTAAACCGATGACGACAGGTAAAAGGAGAATAACGATATAGGAGATCATCCACGTTAAGACAATACTTTGTCCATTAAAGATGATTTTATTCTTCATACTAGCAATCTCCTCACAATCAAAATCGGAATAGAAAAATGAGTTCAATGCGATTCTATGAATGCGCTCTCATTTCATTGTATTTCCTTTCCATCGTCGAAGTCAACGATAGAAAAGAACCAATTTTTATCCGTGATCTATGCGAAAATTTTCATCTACTGAGTCTCTTCAACCGGTTTAAACCGATTTTTCCCGAAAAAGAAATAAAAGAAATAAGAGATCACCACGTAAACGACGGCTGTAATACAGAAGGCATAAGCGTAGCCGTAATAGGCGCCATGGCGGAATACCAAGCCTGTACTAATCGGAGCCGCCAAGAACCAGCCTAAGTTGAAAACCGCTTCTCCGGAAGATGAGGCTAGTCCGCGCAGCGAGCGGTCAACGTAGCTCATTTTGACCGAGTTGTAAAAAGGGTTCGCCGCGTTCATCAAGGCCTGCCGGAACAAATAACCGCCGGAGGATAAGTAGAAATTAGCGGAAAAAGCCGTCAGGAGGAGAAATGGGATGGAACAGAGCTGCAAATATACAACGGACCTGACTTCCCCGAATCTCTTCACAATCATTGGACCAATCAGAAAGGCAATTGCCGTTGCTCCTTGTCCTAATGCTACAACAATGCCGATTGCAGACTTGGATGCTTCAAATCGATCTTCGAAATACACATTCAAGTACGGGACGATCATTCCCCCGCCGACCGCGGACAGCAAGCCGAGTACGCAGAAGATGCCGATGACTTGAAGAGAAGATTTGTGTGAGTGCCACGAACGCTTCCAATTGAGCGGTTCCCTCCGCGGCTGAATTTCCTGCTCGCTTTTTTCGAACAAAGCCACAGGGATGATGCCGAGCGCAGCGAACACAACACCAAGTAATAATGTGAAACGTAAACTTAAAATTTCCTCTAACCCGATGACAAATTGAAAAAAGTCACATAACAGGCCACCGAGCGCGATACCTACAACATTCGCAATCATCACAAGCGCCATATTAAAACTGAACAAATGCACACGCTGCTGTGGTGTGGAATTGTTAGCCATAAAAGGCAGAATGGTCGCCGAAACAACGGCAAGTGCCATGCCTCCGAAGAAGGATGAAACGAGCATACCTGCTTCAACCTCGAATAAAGAGCGAACCGCCAATGCGACAATGGTGAAAACAAGACCAAACGTAATGACGCGCTTCGGTCCGAAACGATCATTCATAATACCTGCAGGAATAAGAATGATGGCTGCTGCCAGTGAAGTCATGCCCACGATGCTGCCGACAGTCGTTTGCTCATAGCCAAGACTTTTGACATACAGGTTATAAACGAGTCCGAACATACCCAAACCTAAGTTCCAAACAAAATTGAAGCAAAAGAACAGCAAAATATTTCGGCTGTATCCCTGAAACTGAGACTTCCATTCTTGTAGCAAATTCGTCATGCGAGATTCCTGCTTTCATTGTGTGTCTAATTTGTAGCCGCTTTTCCCATTCTACCATCGGTAAATAATTTTGAACACGGGAAAGACTTGATATTAAATGGGATCTGTATAATAATAAGTAGTCTAATCTACGAAACAGGGAGAACATGCTGAAAATGTCTACATCAACGAGTACCGTTACGGAAGAACAGAAACCAGAAGTCGAACAGATTGAAATTTGGAAATGTAAAGAGGCAGATTGTAAAGCATGGGTTCGCAAAGAATTCGTTACGGAAGCATTACCAAGCTGCCCGCTCTGCAAAAATCCGATGATCCGCAGCTATAAGCACGTGCCTGTAACTGCAAAAAAAGGAAACAAAAAATTCCTGGTAGGGAAAAAACGTTTCTAAAACACGAATATTCTAAGACCAAAGCATCTTCGACAACGCTCTTAGAGTGATGCTTTCGGTCTTTTTTTCTTGCAAGAATAACGGTGAACAAGCATACGATGGTTAGTGAGGGGGAATGCGGATGAAGCAGCCTGATCTAAACCTAAGTAATGATACTTTAATGTTGATAGAGAAGTTGAAAAAGAGGAAGAAAGAATGGGACCGACTGAAGAGGACGCAATGGATATTTCTCATTGTAACTGCCGCGCTGCTGCTATATTTCACGGTATCCTTCTATCATAAGGTTTTATTAGTTTCGGGTGGTAATGCTATGGTCATCCTTGATTTGCTTGTTTCGGACAAAAGATTATCGGCTTCCCTGCTGGCTTTGATCAGTTTTTTCATGTTTACAAGAAATCTAGTGAAGCAAAAAGAGAAAGCCAAAACGAAGTACGAGAACATCCGAATGGAAACTGTGGATCGGCTTGATGCCGGTTGGTTGCTTGACGTTAAAGCGGAAGCGCGTGATCAGATTTCTAGTTATCTGGATAAAGAATATGATATAAACATTGCTTATAAAAGTTGATTTGTCGTTAAAGGGAGCAGTATTCTCGGGAAATGGAGAATACTGCTTTTTTTTGTTGTTAGGGCGCTGCCAAAGCGACAACTGCTTACGCTATGGATGTTCGTTGGGGGATCAGCCGGGACTCCCACGGTTAAACATGGCGCGGAGGATGAGGGGATGTCGAGACGGACGGTTGTGCAGCAAAATCGAAGGCACGTGGTTGACGACCGTCATGCGACGCCACACCTCGCGCTGGGAGTTACGTTGCATTTTATACATCGTAATGGTGTGGTCAGACCGCGATTGCGTCTTTCGTTGCATATAATACAACCAATTGGGGTGAATAATGTGATGTAAGCGGTTTAAATGCAGCAATCGTTGTATTAAGTACAATATAGAAGGCGAAAGGTGGCCCTAGACGGCCAAATGGTTGCACAAAATACAACATAGGCTGTCACAGTCGCAATTCGGACCTCACCGCAAAAAATTTGCTGGTATCGCTTGGACCGTTCCTCCCTGGAGGGGAACTACAGAGCGCTATTTCATCGAAA
>NZ_BILW01000039.1 GCF_004000765.1 Paenibacillus chondroitinus NBRC 15376
AGAGTAGGAACTACAGTTCGTTATTTTGTCATTTTCTGCTGATACTCCGCTGTGGAGGACAAATAAGTGCCTGTAGTTCCGCTCAACCTTCAAAATAGCTCGTTATTCTCCAGATAGAGGATCACAGTTCCCTTAAAGCTCCCAAAAGTGGGATTCCAGTTAAGTTTCTCGAAGTGTATACAGCTCTTGTGAAAATTGGGTACGGGAGCTCGGTTTGTTTTTATGAAAGGAAATGAAAGGGTGAAGTTAGAATTCATTAGTATGCCAAACAAAAGGAGGATCCTGGGAAGATAGACGAATCAGGGTAAGAGCAAATATGTCATCCATTATCTTATTTCGCGGGAAAGCTGGAACAGGCAAAACAACGTTATCCAATGAACTTGGCAAGAGGCTCAAGACAGCTGTGCTTCATAAAGATGATATTTATGATGCTGTCGCAAAGGATGTCTTCGCACATGAGGCGAGAAATCAAATCTGTTTTGATTTTCTGTATCGGTTTCTTCAAACAGTTATTGCGACGGAAGCTGATGTCATTCTTGATTATGGGTTTAATCACTCGGATGATGTATTGAAGTTTAAGCATTGGGTCGAGGAAAGAGGAGGGAAGTTGAGGACCTTGCACTGCATATGCAGCGATGAGTCTACTTGGGCGCAGCGACTTGCTGAGAGGAGCAAAGCGCCAAAGGCCAATCAATTAATAACCGATTTAGATAAATTGAAGGAACATTATAAGCATGTTAGATTGGAATTTTTGGAGGGTGAACTTGTTTTGGACACGGTTTTGCCTATTGATTTATTAATGGATCAGGTTTTCAAGTCTCTTTGAATGAGATACTATATTCATGTAGATATAACAAATTTAGGAGGCAATGGAATGAATAAAATCGAGCTTTTGCTTCATGGTTGGGATAGCTGCTATGAGAATGAGGATTGGTATCCGCCGCTTACGGACGCACTCCAAGGTTTGACTGCCGAGCAGGCCAACTGGCGGCCGGAAGGCGAGTATGTGAATACGATCGCAGAGAATTTGAATCATTTAATATTTTATAAAGAACGATTGTTGTATAGAATGACAGGACAAGAGTCCGAGTATCCGGATATGACGAATGATGATACGTTTGTTGTGGCATCAACTTCAAACGAGACATGGGAGACAACTTTAACTCGTTTGCAAGCTGTTCACCAAGGTATTCGAGATCGGATCGCGCAGTGGGTGGAGCATGATTTTGAGCATGTGTATCCGAATCGTTCGCAATCCGTTGGGCGTTGGGTGAACAGTCTGATTATGCACGATGCTTATCACACAGGACAAATCATGTTCATCCGGAAGCTGCAGGGATCTTGGCCATCCCGTCGTTCATTTGAATAAAAAATGAGAAGTGTAAGGCTTGACGGAGATTAACTCGTCAGGCTTTTTCGCTGTTTGTAGAGGGATTTGCCGTTTTAGTTCGAATAAAGAAAATAACTGATTGTAAGGAGGTCTCGTTGAGACATGAATATGGACATGGCATTGCCCCAAGCAGCTCCAGAACAACTAGGAATAAATGGTGATAAGTTACAACTTGCTTTCCAACTGTTGGATCGTGAAGAGGAAGCCGGACAAATACCAGGTGGTGTGGCAATCGTGGGTCGAAAAGGGACCATCGTAGGAACGTATGCCGTGGGTCACTCAATTATTTCAGACGAAACGAAGCTAAAGGTAACGGAAGATACGATTTACGACTGTGCTTCTTTGACCAAAGTGATGGCGACACTTCCCTTGATTATGCAGCTGATCGATCGTGGTGAACTCCGCCTCAGGGATCACATCACCCGGTTCTTCCCTGAATTCTCAGGGAATGGGAAGGATGAGGTGACGGTGAAACATTTATTGTCACACACTTCCGGGCTGCAGGCTTTCAAGGATTTGCATTCACATGGCTGGACACCAGAGCAGATTAAGGCTGCTGTGCTCGGAGAGAGTTTGAGCCATGCTTGCGGCAGCTCTTATGCATACAGTGATTTTAACTATATCATTCTTGGCGAATTGGCTGCGAAGCTGTTTAGCATGCCGCTGGACGAAGCCGCTACCCGATATGTGTTTGAACCGCTGGGGATGCACGATACAGGTTATTGTCCGGCGAAAGAATTGCAGTTGCGCATAGCGGCAACGGAATTCATGGACGGCGCCTATCGATGGGGCGAAGTGCATGACGAGAACGCATGGGCAATGGGAGGCGTCAGCGGGCATGCCGGTGTTTTCTCGACGGCGATGGATGTTGCAAAATATGCGGCCATGTGGCTGAACCATGGAAAGCCTGCTGCAGACGGCCATGGCCATGTGCTGTCGAGTGCATCCGTCTCAGCAGCTACGCGAAGCTACACGGAAGACAAGGTAAATGCTAACCGTGGCCTTGGTTGGGTACTAAAGGGGGATGTCTGGGACGCTTCGGGGGATTTGTTTTCCTCGCTTAGCTACGGGCACACGGGGTTCACAGGGACCAGCATTTGGATGGATCCTCAAAGCAGCGTTTTCGCCGTATTATTAACCAACCGTGTGCACTTTGGACGCGAGAAGTCTGTCGTACGGCTGAGGGATTGCTTTCATAATGCCATTGCCGCATCGATTGAAGCATAAAGGTGGAAAAAGTACCAGATGAGGTGGAATCGCTTCATTGATAAGGGTTTAGCGCTGCTTGATAATGAGGATAGGAAGTAAATCTCATTGTTGGAGGAGCGAATCGCCATGAATAACGCCCACACAGGCCACCAAGTCCACCTCACATCCGAGCAGATGAAACATTATCAGGAACAAGGTTATATCATTTTTGAAAATCTTTTTTCAGGGGAAGAGATGGATCGTATTTGCGGTATCATTGACGGCTTCGATGAAGCCTCCGAGAAAGCCCTGCGCGCGAAAGGGAAGGAATTCATCAGCAGATCAGGTCAAATTAATTTTACTGCCAACCTGAATTTCCTAAGCGCGGAACTGCAGCAATTTATTGCAGATCAGCGTTTTGTTGATATTACGACAACGATCTTGGGACCAGACATTAAGCTGTACTGGGATCAATCGGTGTACAAACGTCCGGAAGCAAGCAAAGACTTCCCCTGGCATCAGGATAACGGATATGTACCGACGGAGCCGATACACTATGTCACTTGCTGGCTAGCACTTGAAGACGCTACGGTGGATAACGGTTGTATCTGGGTTCAGCCAGGTACGCATTTGGATGGTTTCGTGGAGCATGTGAAAACAGATCTCGGTTGGGTTTGTTATTTTGGAGAAGATAAGGGCATACCGGTTGAACTGAAAAAAGGCAGCTTGGTTGCTTTCCACTCCTTGCTCTTCCATCGCAGTACGCCAAACTTGAGCAAAACGCATACACGCAAAGGTTATGTGGTGCAGTACTCGGTGGACGGGTCTTTTAATCCGAATACAGGTCAATTATTCAAGAACGGACCGCTGATTGCAAAAGACGGGAAGTCTGCGTATGAAGGTTTTGTAACTAGAGAGAATTGTTCCTAATGGATCTAGTCAATGCCCGGGAAATCGGTTAAGTTGAACCTATGAGGTGAATGTCAATGTCAACGAAACCGCCCGAATGGGTAGAAGGGCCATGGTCCGTTCAGCTGCACAGTGTGAATCGATCGCCGTATGTCAAGCTTCATATGGAAAATCGCAGTTTTCCGAATTGGATCATTAGTTATGTGAAAACCGGTCATGTCACGACAGGCACAGGAGGCGAAACCCATACGGCGAAAGCGGGTGATGTGATGCTTCATCCACCTGG
Source organism: Paenibacillus chondroitinus NBRC 15376 (assembly GCF_004000765.1). GTDB lineage: Bacteria > Bacillota > Bacilli > Paenibacillales > NBRC-103111 > Paenibacillus_E > Paenibacillus_E chondroitinus. The sequence continues at coordinate 3,774 of NZ_BILW01000039.1, forward strand.
GCTGCCATTTTCGGAGCATGCGGATGTTGGCGGTGTTCACTTATGGATGCAGGTAAGCATTCTGTGCTCCCACCAATTCGACCTCCTGATGCTTTATCGCGTCTCACCGGTTATTACCCTGCCTGAGCCTGCCCGTTATGAGGCTGTTTTCGCCAAATTGCTTGCCGAGTGGGGGAATAGGGAGCTGTCTTTTCGTGACCTGAAAATCACAACTTCGATGCTGCAGTTAACGGAAATGATTCTGACCGGTTGGGAAAAAGCAGGGAATCCGGAGCGTTCAAGCGCGTACAGCTCATCTGGCGACCGCTTTGCCCGGTTAATTGGACAGATGTCCATGCGGTTGGAAGAGAGGCTGACCAGAGAGGAACTCGCGTCGCTCGTTTGTTTGAGTGCGAACTATATGGACAGAGCGTTTCAGCAGCAGTTTGGACTAACACCTATGCAAATGCTGCGAGATATGCGCCTTAAGCGTGCCAAACAGCTTCTAGAGATGAGCGAAGAGACGCTGGAGACCATTGCCGCACGATGCGGGTTCACAGATGCGTCCTATTTATGCAAGCAATTTAAGAAAGAGTACGGTGTGCTTCCTGGGGAATATCGCGAGTCTGTCCGATACAAACAAACCGAAAATGTATATGGTTAGGGTGAAGTCATGCAGGAGCAGCTAGATGAATTGGTTCGTCATTATTTTGAGGAAACGGATTATGAGATGGAGGCCGTTCCGTTTGGACTAACCAATTTAACAAAAATAGTGAAATTAAACGAGCGAAGATATGTCCTCCGTATCTATAACCGGCATACAAAACATGTAGAGGGTATCGAGTTTGAATCAAAAGTGACGTCATTTTTAGCGAACAAAGAGCTGTCTTTTCAAGTGCCGGAATTTCTTCCAACTTTAAGCGGGGACGATTATGTTCAATTGTCTGGCGGAAGCTTAGGCGCGCTTGTCGCTTTTCTTGAAGGCACGAATCACGTACTTGCAAATGTATATGATGCCGCTGAATTCGGGCGTGTTGTTGGTGAAATGAGTCAGGTACTCCAGCGATTCGATAGAAGTGGGCTCGATTATCAAGGCATATCATTTAGGGATTATTACAATCTTCATCCGCTTGCAGATCAAAACGCTGTTGCCGCTTTTTTTGAAAATCCATCGTTTCATATTCCAGAAGCGAGTTTGAATTTTTATAGAACCAAGATTGAATCCGTTGGAAACAGCCTTAGTGAGATACAAAAACTTCCTGTTCAGCTTGTTCATCATGATTTGTTAATCTTTAATTTGTTAGCTCAAAACAACCACATCTGCGGCGTACTGGATTTTGATTTTATCTCGATGGATACAAGCTTTATGGAGTTTGCGATTTGTTTCAATCATATTTTACAGATGTCGAATGGTTCCTTAGAGATGGCAGAAGCTTTTGTAAAAAGTTATTCCGTTTACAGAACGCACAGCTTGCAAGAGATTGAGCAACTGCGGAATTTAACTCAGGTGTATCATCTCGCAGTGCTGCACATCTACATCGGCCAGCATTATGCGGGTATCGACATCCAACATAACTTCACCTACATTATGAATCAATTCATACATAGAGATACGTGGTTAATGGTGCATGGCACAACAATTGAGCAGATGCTGATAGCTCATTTGTTGTGAAACTCATTGGAAAAAATCCGGCTGATTTTGTTCAACAACCATGCTTTTCTGGAAACTCATCCTCACTAACTGGAGAAATTCCATCTATTCCGGATTCAACTGAGGAATACCACAAATTAGTGGTAGTAAGTACCCTTGGTTAAAGATCCTGACGCATAGATTCAAAAAAAGGCTATCCCTCAGTCACAGGTGACGTTGGGACAGCCCTTCTTTTTTACCAGGCGTATGCTCGTGGAGCATCTCCGCCAGGTCCCGGGAAGATTTCATCTAACTTGCTTAATGTGGAAGCATCGAGTTGGATGTCAACCACACGTAACGTATTTTCGAATTGCTCCAACGTACGAGGTCCGATAATCGGTGCCGTCATGGCCGGATGGACGAGGGTCCAAGCCAAGGCTACATTCGCTTCGCTCTCTCCGAGTTCCTTGCATAGTGCGGAGAAGGCTTCCAGCTTGGCGCGATGTTTTTCGACACGCTCAGGGTTGCTTGCGCGCTTCGAGCCACTGACTGGATTTAATGCGTTACCGCCAAGCAGACCTCCATCGAGCGGACTCCAAGCAATAACGCCAATGCCCAGCTCTTCAGCAGCTGGAAGGACTTCCAACTCAGGCAATCTGCAGAGTAAGCTGTATTTATGCTGCTCTGACACAAGGCCAAGGAGATGACGGGATTTGGCTTCGTATTGCGCTTTCACCAAATCGCGCCCGGCGAAGTTGCTGGAGCCGACGTAACCAATTTTGCCTTGGTACACAGGAACTTGAAAAGCTTCCCAGAGCTCATCCCAAGATACATTACGATCTACGTGATGCATCTGGTACAGCTCGATATGATCGGTTTGAAGGCGGCGTAAGGAAGCATCCAAGTGACGGCGCAGCTTATAAGCGGATAACCCGCCATCACGGTTCGGTCCATCATTAGCGTCGTGCATATCACCATAGAACTTGGTGGCGAGAACGGTCTTCTCACGGCGGTTGCCGCCTTGAGCGAACCATCGGCCGATAATTTCTTCGGTGCGGCCTGAATTTTCGCCCCATCCATATATATTGGCTGTATCAAAGAAGTTGATTCCGGCATCCAAAGCAGCATCCATGATGCGAAAAGCTTCTTGTTCATCGGTATCTACACCAAAGTTCATCGTTCCCAAGCACAATTGGCTCACTTTCAAGCCTGAACGTCCCAAATAACTGTATTTCATCGTGATCTCCTCCATTAAAGGTAAGGTTGGGCAAAGCTTATTCTAATCTATCACTCCCATCTTACTAGATTCTTAGACGGGGCAGAAGTACGCACTTTTCTTTTATTTAGTAGACATTGTGATACCTACTCACTTAAAGGTAAGCGCTTATTTGTAGCCGTAATTTAGCAATAATGCTATGATGGGAAAGTTACCTATTACGGAATGAAGGTGTAGAAATGAGTACATTAACTAAAGCAATTCTACTAGCAGCCAAAGCGCACGACGGTCAAACCGACAAGGGCGGAAATCCCTACATCTTGCATCCGATTCGATTAGCAAGCAAAGCCAAAACGACGGAAGAATCCATTGTAGCCGTCTTACACGATGTCGTTGAGGATTCAAATATGACCTTATTTGATCTGAAAAATGAAGGATTTAGTTCAAACGTCATTGCAGCGCTGGATTGCCTGACGAGGAGAGCGGATGAAAGCTACGAGGGGTTTATTAAACGAATTAAACTCAACCCGCTTGCCTCGAAGGTGAAGCTTCTGGATCTGGAAGATAACTGCGATATCAACCGAATTCCGCAGCCCACAGACGCTGATTATGCAAGAATCGATAGATACAAAAAAGCGATCGCTGAGCTCAAGTTTTAGACGCGCAGAGCACTCCATTCCATTTAGGAATGCGAGTGTTTTTTTTTGTCTCATTTTGTCGTAAAAAGAAATAAAAATTCACGCTGTTATTTGTGCAATAAAATAAAGTTTCAAAATCTATTGACCCTCCAATTCTTTTTCAATAGTATAAAAACAATAGTCATTCTACGGATTGGAATGGATGACAACTTAACAGGGGAGGGGGCGATCGTGATGGCCATTTCTAAGGTGCATAAGTTCCGATTAGCCCTTTTTTGGCGGCTTTTTACCAACTATTTCATTGTGATTCTTATTCCCGTTATTGTTGCCAGTATCCTTGCACATGTGCTTGCCGTCCGCACAATTGAGAAGGATGCCGAAAAGCTGAATGATGTCGTGATCAGCCATTTTTCCAAGCAAACCGATACGGCCCTAGAGTCGCTCAAAACCAATATGATCAACATGCTCAGTTCATCGAATGTAACCGGTCTGCTAAGGGTTGTTGACGATTCACGGGAAAATCAGCAGCGATCGGATCAATTTTATGCCCTCAGAGAACAATTGATGAAGCTTCAGTCGGATAAATTGGTCTCAAAGGTATTTTTATATTTTGCCAATCATGACCTGGTGGCGGATGTCGATATTTATACGGATAAATCGTACTACTTTAACATGACTTATCCGCTTGATGAGCAGCAGAAGGCGGAATATCTCGCTCATTTTACCGGTAAAAAAATGATGGATATTATAGACTCGCGTACGCTCGGCATGTCAGCGGTTATGAGTTATCCGTTTAATACGGAAACTCCGGAGGTTTATCTGGTCGTGCATTTTGATCAGGACAAATTGAAAGAACAAATTTCAATCCCTGAGAAGTGGGTCACAGGTACGGCGATTGCTACTAGCCAAGGTGAAGTTTTGAATCAGCACAGTCTGACGGATAAAGAGGTTAAAGCGGTGCTGGAGCATACGCGTTCGAAGGTTATTGAATCTCAATTCCTCGTCACGGATGAAATTGCCATGTCACTGGTGAAATCCCGGTTCAACGATGCTTGGTATTATGTGACCATCGCCGATCTTCGTACATTGATGAAGCCCGCATATATGACAAGATTGATTAGTTGGGGATTTCTAGTCTTTTTTCTCGTGGTGGGCAGCGTGGTGTCGTATTATTTAAGCCGTCGTTTGTATCGGCCGATTCAAGAAATCTCCAATGAAAATAAAGAGCTGTCACAGCGAATGAACGGCATGTTCCCCTTGATGCAGGAGCTTTTTATCACCAAAATTTTGCAGGGGGAATATCAAGACGAGCTGTCTATCGCTTATTATGCGAAGGAAATTGATTTTACCTATGACAAGCAGGCCATGCGCACAGTGCTGTGTATTGCTTTTCACTATAACTCGGAGGTGTATGACTGGCTGTCGGAGACGACGAAGTCTTTCATGTTCGTGGAGATCAAGGAACTGATTCGCAAATCCACCCCGTCCATGGTCTGGTTATGCCAAACGAAACCGGATGTGTTAGCCTGTGTTGTCACCCATGATACGTTCCTGCATCTAGGCGCGGAAGAGGCTGCGGACATTACGAAATTGGTGCTGGAGTCGTACAGCCAATATTTCAAAGCAACGATCGGCATCGGGAAAACCGTGAACGCTGCAGAAGAGCTGCATGAATCATATGAGCAAGCCTTATCTGTCCTGCAAAATCGTGGATTAGATGCCGATGTGGAAATATGCCGCGGACCGCTTGTAGGCGAACGGACACAGTGGGAAAGCTTTTTATCGGTGCAGGAAGTGAATCGCATCTTCAATCAGCACAAAACCAAGGAATATGAGCGGTTGCTGGAGTCTGTGCGTGAGAAGCTGGAGGATGGAAAACTCAAAAAAGCAACTGCCATGCAGGTCAAATATTTAAGCACGGACGTGCTGAATACATGGATTCGTGCGGTAGAAACCGAGCACAACGATTTTAATGTGCCTTTTTTTTCCGGCTTGTACGATCGGCTGCATAATTGTATGACGTGGGATGAATTGGATCAATGTTTCTTTGACATCCATCGTGTTTTATTCCGGACGGAGGAACCCGATCAGCGCACGCAGCAGTTTTCGGAGATTCTGGATTATATTCATGAGCATTATAACGAGGAGCTTTCGATTGAATATTTTGCCGGGCTGCTCAACATGTCAAACGGGCATTTCAGCCGAACGTTTAAAGAGGCGGTGGGCGAGAAATATGTGGAATACATAGCCAAATACAGGCTTATGAAAGCGAAGCAATTTTTGCTGGAGACGGACATGAAAATCGATGACATCGCTGAGAAAGTGGGCTACTGGGGCCGTAATTCGTTTATTCGCACTTTTCGCAAATACGAAGGCATCACGCCGGCGAAATACCGCACGATGCATCATTAAAGGATAGAGACTTCATTTTTTCCGAAGTCTCTATTTTTTCTTCCAGCACCGAGAATCCGCTAATAAACTGCCGAGAAACCGCAAAAAATCGGGCTTGCAAAAAAAGAGACACGAGGTAATTATGCGATCTTTACGCAACTGCTCCGCTCTCGGTATAGTAAGGCCATCAACTTCCGAAAGGAGGAGGGGGGAGGCAGTATGCAGCAGCGTAATGGGATAGGGTACGTATTGATGAAACATAAAGCGTTATATTTGTTAATGCTGCCGGGGATTTTATACTACATCATTTTCAAGTATGTGCCTATGTACGGGGTCGTCATTGCCTTTCAGGATTATTCGATCGGCAGAGGAATTTTGGGCAGCAAATTTGTAGGATTTAAGCACTTTATTGAATTTTTTTATGTCAATCCGGATTCCTGGAAGCTGATTCGCAATACGGTCATGTTAAATGTGTATGACCTGCTGTTCCATTTTCCGGCGCCAATCATTCTCGCCATCTTGTTTCACGAGTTGAAGAACAAAATGTTTAAACGCATTGCACAAAGCATCAGCTATATGCCGCACTTTTTATCAACGGTCGTTATAGCGGGAATTCTTGTTACGTTTCTGTCGCCGCAAACCGGCATCATTAATTTCTTGCTGGTGAAAGTATTTGGCATGGAGCCAATTTTATTCCTCGGGCTGCCTGAATGGTTCAGAGCGATCTATGTCTCCTCGGAAATATGGCAAAAAATCGGGTGGGGGACGATTCTTTACTTGGCGGCGATCGCCGGGATCGATCCGACCTTGTATGAAGCGGCGAAAATGGACGGAGCGAACCGTTATCACCAGATGCGCCATATCACCTTCATTGGCATGGTTCCCGTGATGATTATTTTGTTCGTTTTGACTTTAGGACATTTTATGGAAACAGGGTTTCAGAAAATTTTGCTGTTATACAACTCCATGAACTACGAAACCTCCGATGTGATTAACACGTTCGTCTATCGGCGAGGGATCTTGGATGCAGACTTCAGCTTCGCAACTGCAGTCGGATTATTTCAGTCCGTGATTGGTCTCATTCTCGTCATCGGCGCAAACCGCATTGCCAGAAAACACTCAGAGACAAGCTTGTGGTAAAGGAGGAACACTATTGAAAATTAAACAATCAGCAGCCTCCGTCCTTTTTGACACATTAAATTACGCCGTTATGATCCTTCTTATGCTTGTGATGATTTATCCGCTTGTCTATGTGTTTAGTGCTTCGATAAGCGATAACGCTCTGGTTTCAAGCGGTGATGTTCTGCTTTTACCCAAGAAAGTAACGCTGGTCGCCTATAAGCAATTGGCAGCAAATTCAGATCTATGGATTAGCTACTGGAATACGATCCGTTACACGGTCGTTCATGTCATTCTGACGTTGATTACAACGGCAGCTATGGCCTACCCGTTAGCGAAGAAATGGCTGCCCGGCCGCAAGCTGATCTTGATGATGGCGGCATTCACGCTGCTGTTCAGCGGAGGAATGATCCCAACGTTTCTTGTTGTGCAAAAGCTCGGCATGTTGAACTCCATATGGGCCATCGTTCTGCCTTCGATGATCAGCACCTGGTATTTATTCATCATGCGGACGTTTTTTGAGGCTTTGCCGGAAGAGCTGGAAGATGCAGCAACGATTGACGGTTGTTCCTCCCTGCAGGTGCTTTTGCGAGTCGTTATGCCGCTCTCGATGCCTGTTATGGCCACAATCGGACTATTCACGGCTGTGAACCAGTGGAACGCTTTCTTTGACGCCCTTATTTATTTGAACGATCGCTCGATGTATCCCCTGCAAATAATGCTGCGCAACATCCTTGTAGCCGGTACAACGATTCAGGGCGAAGGGGATATGAGCCTGCTGCAAACCATGAAGTACGCGATCATCATGATGGCTACGCTCCCGATCCTGTGTGTGTATCCGTTCATCCAGAAATATTTCGTCCAGGGTACGATGATCGGCGGTATTAAAGGGTAAGTTCGGATTGCGACTACAGCTAGTGACAACGGTTATAAAACAGCATAAAACAGTCTTTTAAACACATTGGGGAGGTTTTTCCATGAAAAAAAGAACAGTAGCAGCAGCAGTATCCGCCGTTATGCTTTCCAGCTTGGTCGCAGGTTGTACGAGTGGGTCAAAAGATACGCCTGTATCCGGGGATGGCAAAAAAGGAGAAGAGTCCAAGAAGCCGATCACTTTTTCATGGCTGGCATATGATCGTCCAGAAGGGAAAGTACGTCAAGACTGGGAAATTTTCAAGGAAATTGAAGCGAAAACCGGCGTGAAAGTAGAGTTTCAAGTGGTCAGCCAGGAAGGCCTGAAAGAGAAGAAACAGATCATGATCGCGACCAACGCGGTTACTGATTTCATTCAGGTGGATACATTGGAAGGCAGACAGCATGGGCCGGACAAAGTGTTTCTGAATCTGAAGGATTACATGGATAAAGCGCCGAATATGAAGGCGTTTTTCGATAAATATCCGGAAGCCAAGGCTGTTGCAACTGGAGCCGACGGAGGGATTTATACCGTGCCGGTTATCGAAGGTGATGCAGAAGGAAAAGGGTTCAACTTTATCTGGTATACCCGTAAGGACATTATGGATAAATACGGCTTGAAAGCGCCGACGTCCGTGGAAGAATTTTACCAGTTCCTGAAAACGTTGAAGGAAAAACAGCCGGATACGTACCCTTTGATCAATAACGCAATTACAGGCGATACAGGGCTATTCACGACGTTCGGCAGAGCTTTCACTGGCATTCACGGTTTCTATAACGTTGATCCGGCTACGGATAAATATGCTTTTGCACCTTACCACAAGGGGTATAAGGACTCTCTGATCTTCCTCAACAAACTGTATAACGAGAAATTGCTGGATCCTGAATTCTCGATGATCACGCAAGCGCAGTGGGAGGAACGGATTCTAAAGGGCAAATCGTTGGTTACCTTCTTCTGGAAGGCTGATCTGGAGACGCTTATGGATAAAGGACGTAAAGCAGGAATTGCCGATTACACACTGGATGCGATTCCGCAGTTCGCTGCCGACGGCATTAAGAACTATCAATTCTCGCGTTCGGTTGTAGGCGCTACAGGTCGTGCGATCTCCGCCAAGGTCAAAGATAAAGACAGAGCCGTTCAATTCCTTGATTACCTGCTCAGCGAAGAAGGTTCGAATTATTTATCCTTGGGGATCGAGGGCAAAACGTATACGAAGCAAAACGGCGTGCCTGTGTACAACAAGGATTTTGGCGCATCGCCATTTACAACATTGCGGAAAGATTGGGGTGTCTGGTATGACATGATTACGCTGGACAACGCCAAATCCCGCGCAGTATGGGAAAGCGGCTTAAGTGATAAGAGCAAAGCGATTAACAAGCTCTATGAATCGGTTATTATCCCGGCACCGAAGCAGATCGTTAAAACCAGTGAAGAGTTGGAGCTGGAAAAATCGAAGCTGAACAATTTGAACAAGTATTTGGAACAAAAGCTGACGGAATTCGTGTCTGGTAAAACACCGATTAACGATAAAACTTGGCAGGAATTTATTGATCAAACGAAAAAGCTGGGCGCAGATGATCTGTTGAATATGTACAATGCCGCTTATACGCGCACATACGGCAAAAAATAATCGCACTGGTACTGTAAGGGGGCCCATTTACTCAGAATGGGCCTCCGAAATGGAGGGATAGAGATGGCCGAAAAGATGAAGGTCATTGATGTGGATGTCCACAATGAGCAAAACGATTCCGATCTGCTGCCGTATTTGGCTGAGCCTTGGCGTTCACGCGTAGCAGCTACAGGAATCGGATATTCCGGTTCAGGTTACTACTCGCCGGTAGGCGTCATGAAGAAAGACGCTATTCCGCCGGGCGGGGGCAAAGCAGGTTCTGACCCGGATCTGATGATCAAACAGCTGCTGGAAGGCTATAACGTCGAATACTGCATACTAACGGGAGTTGTGTATAACATTTCTACGACGCATGATGCGGATTATGCAGCGGTGATCTGCTCAGCGTATAACGACTTTTTGGCCGCTGAGTGGCTTGGCAAGCATAAGGCGTTTAAGGGCGCTTTGGCTGTCGCCACGCAGGATCCCTATCTCGCTGCAAGAGAGATTGACCGGATGGGAGGGCATCCCGACTTCGTCGAGGTAATGATTTCCAGTGCGGCGCGCGCGCCTCTTGGCCAACGCCAATTCCATCCGATTTATGAGGCGGCGGAACGCAATGGTCTCCCTATCGCACTCCATCCCGGAGCGGAGGGCGGCGGCGGTTCAACAGCACCTACGGCAGCTGGATACCCGTCCCGTTACATTGAGTGGCATACCTGTCTGTCTCAAATGTTCATGGCTCATCTCGTATCGATGGTATGCGAAGGGGTCTTCGAGAAATTCCCTCGTCTGAAAGTCGTATTGACCGAGGGTGGCATTGCCTGGCTGCCGCATCTGATGTGGCGGCTGGATAAGAACTATAAAGCGCTGCGCTCCACAGTCCCATGGCTCAAGAAGATGCCAAGTCAATACATTCGCGAGCATTGCTATTTGACGACGCAGCCCATCGAGGAGCCGGACAATCCGCAGCACTTGATTGATTTATTCAATATGATCGATGCAGAGAATATGATTCTCTATTCTAGCGATTATCCGCATTGGGATTTCGATTCACCGGATATGATATTGCGAAGATTAAAGCCCGAAGCCAAGCGGAAAATTTTTTATGAAAACGCCAAAAGCCTATACAACCTTTAATTGATGGAGGAGCAAATGAAGGTACATTATGTGCTTGATGTAGACGAAGTTCCCGAAGGCGGGCACGCCGTCGTCACAATCGAGGGAAAAAGTATCGGCGTCTACCGGATTAACGGTGCTTATTACGCAATCAACAACTATTGTCCGCATCAAGGTGCGCCGATGTGTGCTGGACTCGTCTCTGGAACGACGCTCCCTTCAGACGTCTACGAATATGAGTATGGTAAAAAAGGGGAGATCCTGCGCTGCCCTTGGCATGGCTGGGAATTCGATATTCGAACGGGCAAGTCGCTGTTCAGCGAGAAAATTTGGTTGAAAACGTTTGAAGTCAGCGTGCTTGACGGCAGAATCGGTGTTCAATTGCAAAGAACGTAAGTGTGGTGACAGTTAGGGATCGGAGAGGGCTGAAGCAGCCTTTTCGGTCCTTTTTTATTCAAAGCTTTTCGCAGGAAAAGCAAGTACCTGAAGCGAATGAAGTTCCATACAAATCGTATCCATGAAGGAGTTCAGCTCATGAATTTATTAATTGTGGAAGACGAAGTTCGCCTTAGAAACGCGCTGGCCAACAACATTCCGTGGGACAAACATGGGATTGAAGTCGTCGGGCAAGCAGGGAACGGGATGGAAGCGCTGCGGTTCATCGACCGCAAAAAGCCGGAAATCATTTTGCTCGACCTGCAGATGCCGGAGATGGATGGGTTAACCTTGGCGAAACAGCTTCGTCAGAGCGATCCTTTGTTGAAAATCATTGTGCTAAGTGGATATGATGATTTCGCTTATGCGCAGGAGGCGCTTTCGATAGGCGTCATGAAGTATTTGCTGAAGCCGGCTGGCGACGAGGAAATTTTGGAGACGGTACTTGAAGCGGCTGAGAAGCTGAGATCAGAACTGGAGCAGCGCCATAACGAGGATGAGCTGAAACAGAGATGGGAGCAGCATCTTCCCTATTTGGTGAACGATTTTTTGCAAGGATGGCTGAAAGGTAAATTCGAGTTGTGGGAGATTGAACAGCGAAGCAAGTATCTTCAAATGAACATGCCGAAGGGTGCGCAATTTGCAGTTGCTGTTGTCGATATGGACCCGCTGCCGGATACGGAGACTCGATTCAGCAGGAAAGATATGTCCTTGCTCCAGTTTTCACTCGGAAGCATCGTGCAGGAATATTTGCAATCTACTCCCTGTTGGGTGGTTTCGGATTATGCGGGCTATACGGTTGTCGTGTATAAGCTTTCAGGGGATGAAGCTCCAAAGGAAGCCCTGCAAAGGATAAATGTGTTGACGGAGAAGCTGCTTTTTACCGTCCTAAGCTGCCTCAGACTTACAGCGAGCGCCGGTATTAGCGGGACGATCGGCGGTTGCGAGGATCTGAACAAGCTGTACGTTCAGGCTGTCAGGGCGCTGCAGAACCGGATTATGCTGGGTCACGATCTCGCTATACCCTATCAGGAAGTACAAGGGAGAGAGCCGGAGTTCGTGCTGCAGCCGAATTTGGAGAAAGCGCTCGAGATCGCTCTTGAAACGGGAGAAGAGAATAAGGCGACGGATATGCTATCCACACTGTGGGAGGGAGGCATGGCCAAAGCGGAAAACATTGAGGAAATTCATGAGCATATTTTATACTTCGAAAGCCTTTTTGTACGTATGATTCAAAAACAGGGATGGTCCGTGCGGGAGGTCGCAGGGGAAGACTATGTCTATTTCCACAATCATCGGGAGCTGATGGTCAAAGAGCAAATTTTCATTTGGCTGCAAAGGATGATCAAAGCTTATTTAACCCATGCGAGAGAACGTCGAAAATCAACAAGCCACGATATGATCAAAACGATTTTAAGCCTCGTGGAAAATGAAATCGACCAAGAGATGACGCTGCATGCCGTAGCTGATCGACTGTATGTCAATTCCTCTTACTTAAGCCGTTTGTTCAAGCAGGAAACCGGGAAAGCGTTCTCGACCTATGTGATGGAAAGAAAAATGGAACGCGCAAAGGCTACGCTGCAAGAAGGCGTTCGCGTTTATGATGCCGCTGCGGCCGTCGGGTACCGGGATGTGAGTTATTTTACAAGAGTATTCCGTAAATATTGGGGGGTAACCCCCGGGGAAGTTCGTTCTTGAATTCCTCTTCCTTTCTGAATAGAACCTTCTCCCTTATCGGAGGAGGTTTTTTTGTTCCACTTGTGAAGCTGCGTCTCAATCGAGAAGTACTGAAAGTACCAAAACAAGTAATATTACTCTAATTCGCATTAAATCGGCGGATGATACACTAAATCTATACCTGACAGACAAGAAGGAGCGGGCAGCTTGAGAGAAACTACCGCAACGGAGGAAACCGTCATGCTTACACCAAATAACGCAAAAAAGAGCTACGTACAGCGATTGTGGATCGATATCCGGAAGGATTGGGATCTGTATCTGGCTCTCATCCCCGGCATTGCATTTCTGCTAATTTTTAAATACACGCCGATGTACGGGATTATTATTGCTTTCAAGGATTTCAATATTTTTGAAGGCATGGCCGCCAGTCCTTGGGTGGGATGGAAGCATTTCGAGAAACTGTTGTCCTCCGATAGCTTTTTGCAGGTGTTTCAGAATACATTGGCCATCTCCATCTATAAAATTGTCTTTCTTTTTCCGCTTCCAATCGTAATCGCTATCCTGCTGAATGAATTGAAAAATATGGCGTTCAAGCGAAGTGTCCAAACGGTAATTTATTTGCCGCATTTCCTATCTTGGGTTATTGTCAGCGGCTTGTTCATCGATCTGCTTTCCACCAACGGCGGTATCGTTAATAAAATGATCGTCGCTATGGGCGGCGAACCCGTTCGCTTTTTTCTGGACAGCCATATCTTCCGATCGGTTCTGGTATCATCCGCAGGCTGGAAGGAGACGGGCTGGAATACGATTATCTACTTGGCTGCTCTAGCCGGCATCGACCCAGGGCTCTATGAATCGGCGAAAATCGATGGCGCCAACAGGTGGAAACAAATCCTCCATATTACGCTTCCCGGCTTGCTGCCCATCATCTTATTGATGTTTATTCTCCGCCTAGGTTATGTTTTGGAAGCGGGGACGGAACAAGTTCTCGTTATGTACAACCCGAGCGTATACAACGTAGCTGACGTAATAGGCACCTATGTCTACCGGGTCGGTTTGGGTGAGCAGGATTACAGTTTTTCAACCGCTGTCGGCGTGTTTGAATCGGTGGTTGCCTTTATTTTAATACTTACGGGAAACCAAATGGCGCGAAAGTTTTTTGGACGCGGTATTTGGTAAACGGGAGAAAGGAGGCATGTCATGCAAATTAATCAAACAGTGAAATCACCGGTTGCAAAAGCTGCAAGCGCGATTCGCACTTCGCTAAGTGAAAAAGTGTTTACCTTACTCAATTATGTATTCTTCATCCTTTTAGGACTTTCAACGATATTTCCATTCATTAATCTGATTGCCAAATCGCTCAGCAGCGAGGCAGCCGTTGTGTCGGGCATGGTATCCCTGTATCCCATTGATTTTCAAATAGGGACCTATCGATATGTGGCCAGCAACGCGATGTTTCTGAGTGCATTCACGATTTCGATCACAGTGACGCTGATTGGATCGCTGCTTTCTTTATTTATGACAACGCTAGCCGCTTATCCGCTCTCCAAGCCGAGGCTGCGGGGCCGTAAGTTTTTTATCCTCCTCTATTTATTCACGATGCTGTTCAGTGGCGGTTTGATCCCAACCTATTTGCTCATGCACACCCTTCATTTGATCGATAAACTGCCGGTGCTCTTTCTGCCTTATATGATAAACGTGTATAACATGCTAATTATTAAAAATTATTTTGAGGGCCTGCCCGACAGCCTGGAAGAATCCGCGAAAATTGACGGTGCCAGCAATATGACGATTCTTTGGCGCATTATTTTGCCGCTATCGCTGCCTGTGCTTGCGACCATCGGTTTGTTTTATGCGGTTACTTACTGGAACGATTATTTTACTTCCTTGATTTATATCAATTCAGCCGATATGAAGCCACTCCAGCTTTATTTAAAAGAACTTTTCGTTTCTTCCACGGATGCGTTTCTGCGCACAAATGTGGATGCCTCGCTGAATGTATCACCGCAATCGATTCAAGCAGCATCGATCATTCTGGCTACGCTTCCCATCGTTATCGTTTATCCATTTTTACAGAAATATTTTGTCAAAGGCGTGTTGGTTGGTTCAGTTAAAGGTTAATTGTTGCAAGGCCGGCTGGAACTACTCGAAGGGTGGTGGTGGGCAAGTCGAGGGCAATGTTTGAGATACGAATAAAAGGGAGGCATATGCATGTTGAAAAAATGTTTAGCTGTATTGTCGATCACAACTTTGGCGGCGTCTTTGGCCGCATGTGGAAGTGGAGGAGGGGCCTCGTCCGGTACGGCGGAACCATCTTCATCCGGGGCTCCTGCCACAACCGCAAGTGCGAATGCACCCAAGCCGGAATTCAAGGCGCTTCTGCAATACGCGCGATTTGATCCGAACGCGGAAGTTGTGGCGAAGTTTCTGAATGAGAAAACAGGCTACAAAGTCACGTATGACATGCTGCCGGTTGAAAATCCAGACGATAAACTGAATCTGCTTATGGCAAATAAAGAACAATATGCCTTCATGCTGCTAACGGGTCCTCAATACTCGAAACTGGCTTCTTCAGGCGCCTTGGAACCCATTGACGAGCTGGTTAACAAATACGGGACCAATATGAAAAACGTGATCTCGCAAAATTCCTGGAACGGGGCAAAGCTAAACGGTAAAATTTACGGGATCCCGCAAACGGGTTCAGGAACTGTCGTTAACTCTGCGCTAATCATACGTCAGGATTGGATGGATGAGCTGGGACTGAAGCCACCAACCACGCGTGATGAACTGTACAATGTGATGAAAACGATTAAAGAAAAGAAAAATGTCATGGCTATGTCAGGCGGTAAAAGCCCGCTGCTTCCTGAAGTACTACCGACCTTCGGGCTAACCATGATACAATCAACCTTAACGACGGGTTGGCAGGATATAAATGGAAAGCTCGTCAATACCGTCGAGAATCCGAATATGAAAAAATATTTGGAGTTCATGAAAAAGCTTTACTCCGAGAAATTGATCGACCAAGAATGGTCGCTTAACCAAGCGAATAAAGTCATCGAAAACTTTACAAGCGGTAAAACAGCCATCATTTCCAATGGTTATTTCAATGCTCCGACTGTTCAAAATGCCCTGCTCAAAAACACGCCGAACGCCAAAATTGCCAGCCTGCCTTATCTCAAGGGGGACGACGGCAAAGTTCAAGTCATGGCGAGTGCGGGAATCAGCTTTTACGTAGGAATTCCGAAGTGGGCGGAGAAGAAAGAAGAGATCATCAAGTATCTGGATTTGAAGCTGGACAAAGATATTCATAAAGAAGCATCGATTGGTAAAGAAGGCGTTCATCATAAAGTGGAAAACGGAAATTATTACCCGATTCTTCCGATTTTTAATGATCAATACAACAACGCTTCTTCGTTCCTGACAGGTGTTGATGAGAAAAATTATCCGATCTATTGGCAAGCACGCGTGCGCAAAGATCCTATTTTGACGGATGCGTTTAATAAAAATCAAGAAGCTGCAAAAGGGAATATGGTCGTTGACCCCCTTGCCTTCGCACCACCGCTTGAGGCTATCGGCAAAAACAGCCAGAAGCTGCAAAAGCTGATGGAAGACACCTTCCTGAAGTACATCACAGGTGCTGAACCGCTTGAAAACTATGATAAGTTTTTGGCTCAGTGGAAAGCCGACGGCGGCGACGATATGACGAAAGCGGCCAATGAATGGTACGCAGCGAACAAGAAGTAAGAAGCGGCATCCCCTGTGGTTTTTCCACGGGGGTTTTATGACTGGAGGGAGTGATCAGAGGATGAAAAAAATCGGATTTATTGATTATTATTTGGATGAATGGCATGCAGAGAAATATCCGGAGTGGATAGAAACCGCATCCCAAGGCAGAATGAAAGTCACTTATGCCTACGGGAAGACAAATCTCGAAGGTAAACTGAGCAACTCAGCTTGGTGTGAGAAAAAAGGCATTCAGCTGCTCGATTCCATTGAATCCGTCGTCGAGCAAAGTGATTATTTGATCGTTTTGTCGCCGGATCACGTTGAGTTCCATGAAGAGCTTTCGCAGCTTCCTCTCCGATCAGGCAAGCCGACCTACGTCGACAAAACCTTTGCGCCGGACCGGGCTGCCGCCATTCGGATGTTTGAGCTCGCAGAGCAGCATGGGACGCCGATGTATTCGACCTCGGCGTTGCGGTTTGCTGCGGAGTATACCGAGCTCAAGATGGAGGGAATCGAGTCCATTTGCGCTTTGGGTCCCGGGAGCTTCGAAACGTATGCGATTCACCAGGTTGAGCCAATCGTTGCGCTCATGGGAACGGATGTGAAACGTGTGATGTGGACGGGGACGCCGAACGCACCGTCTCTTGTCATTGGGTTCGCAGATGGACGCCAGGCCACTATCAACCATTATGGCCCTAACTGTCCGTTCAGCATGGCCTTGCGTTCCGAGCAGGGGGAGTCGCAATTTCTGAAAATTGATTCCAATTTTTTCGGGGCCTTTATTGCGAATCTTGTTCGTTTTTTTGACACGGGGGTTCCTGCCGTTCCCCGGGAGGAAACGATTGCTATTGCTGCTATTTTGGAGTATGGCAAAAAGGCTGCGTCCGCACCGTTTCAGTGGGTGGATTTGCCGTCGTGAGCGGACTTGCGTGGGCTGATTAGTGGAAAGACGGTGAAAGACTCGTCTAGTGGGAACTACAGGTCGTTATTTCTGTGATCATGCACATTTTCCACAGGTAGGAGGAACTACGATCCGCTATTTCTGCGGTTTCACTGAAAAAACATGCCGTGGAGCCGAGATAAGACCCTGTAGTTCCGCTCCGAAAAGAAAAAGCTCTTTTTCCTCGAAATAGAGGTCTCCAGTTTCCTTAATGAACGCCTAGTGGGTTGTCACGTCAAAAAAAGCATCCATCTCCCTCCCGGATTGGAGGAAACGGATGCTTTTTCACGTTTATTTCAACCTTTATTCAAGCTCTCCGGATGGGATTTCATCCAATTCTCTCTCTAATGCCAATGCCAGGTTGACCTTCTCATCGCTAGTTCCGTTGCTTAGAAGCTTATCTCTTTTCCTAATCTGCTGGATTCATAGATGCCGCAAAGAATTTTCATCATCTCAACGCCGTCCTGCACAGGGGAAAGAGTTTCCTTTTTCCCTTGGCACACTTCGACGAAGTAATTGATTTCTTGTTGGAAACCGGCCACAAAATCGAAGGAAAGATTATTGATCTGCGGTGTGAGGTTTAAAATCGTATCGTATTTCTCAGTCACGATGGACAGCTCAGGCTCCAATTCTGCGCCGCCTTTATCGCCGTAAAGCTTGACCGTAAGCTCGTCTTCCTTGGCATGCAGAGTGAAGCTGACATCAACAAGAATGGAAGCCCCATTTTCAAAGCGAATCAGCGCATTTGCCATATCCTCTACGGTATTGTGGGTAGCGTCGTAATCGGCCGCTTTATAAAAAGCAAGGTTCTTCACATTGGCACGATTGCCAAGCTTGTTATACGTGTTGCCGGAAACGGTTTTGACCTTCGGCCGCCCCATCAGATACCAGCAAAGATCAATCACGTGAACGCCGACATCAATCAGCGGCCCACCGCCTGAACGTTCCACGTCAGAGAACCAACCGCCGGGGTTGCCCAGACGGCGTATACAGGAAGCTTTGGCATAATAAATCTCACCTAGTTCGCCATGATCCAGAAAAGATTTGACGATGCCGGTATTCGAGGCATATCTGCGGACAAAGCCCACCTGCAGCGTTTTGCCGGAGCGATGAACCGCTTTTTCAACAGCCAACGCTTCATCCACCGTTTTGCAGAGCGGCTTCTCCGTGAGCACATGTTTGCCTGCCTCAAGCGCAGCGATGGAAATAGGGGCATGGCTGTTGTTCCACGTGCAGATGCTTACCGCATCAATAGCCGAGTCTGCAAGAAGCTCTTTATAATCCGTGAACACACGGTTAATGCCATATTTCTCAGCCTTCGCTTTTGCGCGCTCCTCATTCAAATCACAGATCGCGTACAGCTCTACATCCGGATTGCCCTGATAAGATCTTAAATGCATTTCAGAAATGGAGCCAGCTCCGATTACGGCTACTTGTAATTTGCTCATCGTAAAAAAGCACCTCATCATTGGATGTATTTGGTAAGGCTAAACAGCATGCATAGTCGGCCACTCCAGCTCAATTCCGAAGCTGACCAACATGCGTTGAAATTCCCGAAGCTCGGATTCTTGGTTTCGAATGTCTCGGGGTTTCAACTTGCGATCGATACAACGACTAGCTAAAAAACCTGCGGCTTCCCCGATATTCCATTCGACGGGATGGAGGCGATAGCAGCCGTTTGTGATATGGGTAACGCCAAGATTTTTGCAGGCGGGCAACAGATTATTCATCCGAATAGGGATCAGACTGCCAAGTGGAATCTGGAACGGAAGGGAGGAAATATCGATGTAATGCCGATTGCCTGTACTTGGATGCAGGTCGATGCGATAGCAGCCAATCCCGACGGAGTCGTGGAACTGCTCTGCCTTGCCATCAGCGCGGCAATCCGTACTTACATGCTGTTCCACCACAGTAAACTCGGCTTTAATCCGGCGGGATTCCCGTATATAGGGATACATGGCTAGCCCGTCGTTCGTGCCGACCACGTCTTTGCGCAGCCGCAGCCCCGGGTAGCCTGTGCCGCCGTCTGGCCGCGGAGCCTCCGTTTGCAGCCAGTAGAGAAGGGAGAGACTGAGCTGCTTGGCATCCCACAGGTGCCGCTGTCGTTCGCTTTCGCTCACATCAATGACGGAGCCCAGCCAGTAATCGTTTTGCGGCCAGTTCACCAGCGTGATGCTCCCGGGGTAAGTGCCTTCCTCAAACTGTGTTGCGTCGATGATTCGGCGATAGTAGAAAAGGGAGTAACGTTCAGTGCCTTCAAATAGTTCGTAGTCGACAGCTTCAAGCGTATGTGGACGGACGCCGGTCCAACTGAGCAAACGATCCGGCCAGAAATCGGCTTTGTACGAACGCCAAAAGTCATAACGCTCAGGGCGCTCAATCGTATGATCTTCGCCTTCGATATAATCCATGGCAAAACAGTAGGTAAAGCCCTGCATATCCTGGGGAAGCGCATCGCCTTTAACCGCATGGGGCTCGCCCGTTTGGCTGAACGATTCCGCTCCTGTCACATACTCCGCTCCGGCAAGCGGCAGAACATCCCCACATTCTGTAGCATCCAGAAAGTAAGCAGCTTTTAGTTCAATAAGTTCATCTGTTTGCAAATGCTTCATCCTTACGGATTGAATGTCATCCCCGTCAACGGAAACAGCCTGTACTTGGTAACGGTAAAGGATCTGCAATCTTCCGCTGTGAACATAAGGAGCTAACATCGCCAGCAGGACGGCTAGTGCCGCTCGCGGTTCGTGGCACAGCCGGGAAACGCCGCCGTTCCCCGGGTTCAGATGAATGCGGGATCGTGCCTCTTCGGTAAGCGGGAAATGGCGTCGATAATAGTCCCGCACTTCATTTCGAAACTCGCGGTAAGTACGCGTACAGCCAAACTGTTCAATCCATCGATGCTCATCGGGAGGGACGGCTTGGCTTGTCAATTGCCCCCCAATCCAATCGGTTTCTTCGGTTAAAATTACCGATTTCCCGGATTTGGCTGCGGCTAGCGCAGCGGCGCACCCCCCGGTACCGCCACCGATAATGACAATATCGGCGGTGTATGATTTATTGATCTTGTCTGTCAACGAAGATCCCTCCTTTTCTCTTGTTTGCGCAGCAGTTGCACGAGCTATTCTTATTGTATTACAGCAGGAAAATAGCCACAGCAGAGGACTATGACTTCTTTTGGTACTTTAATAACCTTTGAAGTAAAGAAAAAAAGGATTCAACGTCCGTGTGCCGAAAATTTTTACAGAAGTACTTATTAGTGAACGAAAAGAGGTCGTTATCCGGATGAGCGATAAAAAAACCGTTAACGCTGTACAACTTGATGCGAATATGCAGATTGAGACTAGTGATAATAGTCTTCAATGGCACTCTCCGATGGAGAAACCTTTTCAAGTAGCGGGCTTCGGCTGGTTGGAAGAAGAGAGGCGGTATCGTCGGCTTCCAGCAGAACCAGCATGGGAGCTGCCGCTAGCGGTTGATTTGCTGGCCAACTGCACGACTGGCGGCCAAATTCGCTTTACAACAGACGCAGTCTCATTTTCCGTCAAGGTACGCCTGACCGGTGCTGCGGATATGTATCATATGCCGGCTACCGGGCAATGCGGATTTGATTGCTATATCGGCGGTCCTGGCGAGCAAATCTATTACGGAACGACAACATACAATCATCAACTGACAGAATATGAAAGCGTACTATTTACAGATATGAGCAGGGAACAAAGGGTTATTACACTGAATTTTCCATTATACCAAGGGGTGGATGAGGTGCTAATCGGTTTGAACCCGGAAGCACAAATCACGGAGCCTCCGGCGTATGACCATAATCATAAAATCATTGTGTATGGAACCTCAATCACACAAGGCGGCTGTGCCTCCCGCCCGGGGATGTCTTATACGAACATTTTATCGCGCCGTTTTAATATGGAATTCCTCAATCTGGGGTTTTCTGGAAACGGGAAAGGCGAACCTGAGTTGGCCCATCTCTTGGCTGAAATCCAAGATCCGGCTTGTCTGATTTTGGACTACGAGGCTAACTGCGTATCCACGGAGCTGCTGCAGGAAACACTGCCAAATTTCATTTCGATCTATCGAGAGACGCACCCTTTAACACCCATCTTGGTGATATCCCGGATTACGCATGCGAAAGAGTATTTTGATGTTCAGATGGCGAAGGATCGGGCGGACCGCAAACAGATTTCCATACAGGCCGTAGAGGAGCGGCGAGAGAGAAATGACGCCAACATTTATTTCTGCGACGGTTCTTTGCTTTTAGGAGAGAACGCGCAAGAATGTACAGTAGATGGTTCTCATCCGACTGATCTTGGCTTTCTAAAGATGGCCGACGGGTTGACGCCGATTCTAAGGCGGATTTTAGGATAACGTTTGCTTGAAGGGGTGGTTGAATGAAACTAAGATCGAAATCGTCCAGTCTCGTTGCTCTCGCGTTCGTTACTTGTTTCACCGCCTCTGGCTGCAGCGTTCAAGCAGATAATAAGGAAGGTAAGGAAGCTGGCCAACAGGATACAACTTCCGCCATACGAATTGTCGTAAACAGTCTGGGTGTGATTTTCCCGGAAGGCATGAATGAAAACAACAATCCTTATTTAGCCTACATCGAGAGAAATACGGGTGTTCATGTGGGGGTCACATTGCCTCCGCTGAATGGGTATGATGAGAAGTTGAACGTCATGATGACGTCCGGGGATCCCCCGGATTTGCTTAATACAAGCAGTCCCTCTTGGTTTATTAATTTTGTTAATCAAAAAGCGCTGACACCTCTGAACGACTACATCGATAAGTACGGCGCGAATCTGAAAGCGAAAATCCCTAAAGAAGCGTGGGATAACGTAACCGTTGACGGCAAAATTTATGCGATTCCCAGCCTCAATGAGGTGAAAGGGACGGAGCTGATTTACGCCAGGAAAGATTGGCTGGACAAGCTTGGCCTTCGTCCTCCGCGGACCCTGCAGGAGTATACGACTGTGATGAAAGCTTTTGCAGAAAGGGATCCGGACGGCAACGGTCAGAAGGACACGTACGGACTTTCGATCTTGGAGCGATTAGGGAGAACTTCACCTTTTCTGGGGGCCTTCGGGGTTCAAATGAACGCTTGGTACGAAAGAGACGGCAAGTTAGTTTACTCAGGGGTATTGCCTGAAATGAAAGAAGCGCTCGCCTACCTGCACAGTTTGTATGAACAGGATATTCTGGACCCGGAATTTCCTCTGAACAAAATCGATGTGCTTGGTGAAAAGATTGCATCTGGCAGAGTCGGACTCTACTCAGCGGCATGGTCCGATACGCGATCACTTATTGCAGCTAACCGTAAAAATGATCCGAAAGCGGAATGGATTCCACTTGATTTTCCAATTGGACGCAGTGGTAAACACGGGGTATACAGCACGTCCAACGTCCGATCCTACAATGTTGTGCCACTCAAGAGCCAGAAGGCAGAATCGGTGGTCAAATTTCTTGATTTCATCGCAGGTCCAGGTCAGCAAAATTTGAAGCTGGGGTTTGAAAATGAGGTTTGGACGAGGGCTGGCGGCAAGTTGTCCATTCGATTCGATGAGCATATCAAGCAAGGTTATAGGGGGATTTATGGAGCGTTGGCGGATACGGTTGAGCCGGACATGACCCGGGATCGTTTGAAAGCGCTGGGCGAGCCTTTCCAGCTGTATGAAAATTTGCAACAGATTGAAGGCAATCTCATGGAAAATCGTTTTAACGGACCGCCTACGCCCGCAATGGGCAAGCATCAAGTGAAGCTTTCCAAACTGCAGGAAGAAACCTTCACGCGGATGATCGCGGGCATGTCTCCGTTAGAGGAATTCGATGACTTTGTGAAAAAATGGAAGGAAGCCGGCGGAGATGAGATTACCGGGGAAGTGAACGAATGGTGGCGGGATAACGGGAAGCAGCCTGGAAAATGACCCGGTACCCATGGAGGGAACCAACATGGCCAGAGACATCGCGCCAAAATTGCGAAAAGTGTTAACCGGGTTCATTCAGGTTAGATTAACGTGGTATTTTTTACTGATACTGCTGCCGCTTTCCGGATTCAGTCTTTTTGCTATTGCCAAATCACAGATGATCGTGGAAGTGCAGACGGGAGAGAGAACCCAAGGGGCCTTGCACACGATGGCGGATTACATTGACCTCTCGCTTCAAAACATTGAGCAGCTTTCCTCTTTGATTGCTTTTGATATGAACATGAATGCGACCCTGCAGTCTGTCGGCCAAGAGCCGAGGAAGCAATCGTTTGTTCAATTCGCTCAGGTGATGGACCAAATCACGAGTATGACGAATGTGAATCTCATGGTTGATCAAATTACGATTATCCACATGCCGTCGCGTACCGTGATTTCTACGAAATTTGGGGGCAGTAAGCTGCCTGAAGGCGCTGAGAAGCAGGAGTGGTATATGCGATTAATGGAAGCGGGAGGAGGGACGTATTTCTATACCCCTCAAGATGGAGAGTCGTATTTCGACGCGGACAGCGTTCATTTGATCCGGACTATGGATCCTTATAATCGAACGTTGATTAATCCTAATTTGCTCATCATATCTATTAAAAAGAGCGCATTGATTGAGCAGGCCAAACCGCTCCTGCCTTCGAAGAATGCGAACATTTACATATTTGGCAGCAATGGTAATCTGATTACCGGAACGGGTGCAAGCGTCAATGCGCAAGTTTGGGATAAAAAAGATGAGGTCAGATCGATCCGCAAATCTCCTCAGACCGGGCAAGAAATGGTCACGATTAGCGTCAAGTCGAAGCTGTCCGGTTGGTCCATTATGATGGAACAGCCGCTGTGGGAGATTCGAAGCCATACCGATTCGCTAAAAGTGTTTACTTATGGCATTGTAGTCGTCAGTTTAATGCTTGCGATTATTATTTCCTGGATCGTATACCGCGGCATTTCAGCTCCTTTGCGGAAATTGGCTTATGGGATGAAGCAGCTGCGTACCGGCAATTTTACCATTCAATTGGAAGATAAACGCGTTGACGAGTTGGGCTATGTAATAGAGTCCTTCAACCGAATGGCGGAGAATCAGAAGACGTTGATCCGCGACCATTATGAAAAGCAATTATTACTGTCCAAAATGGAGCTGAAATTTTTGCAGTCGCAGATTAATCCGCATTTCCTATATAATACGCTGGACTCGATCTATTGGACGGCCAAAAATTATGAGGCAGATGAAATCAGCGAGATGGTCTTGAATCTGTCGAAGTTTTTCCGGTTAAGCTTGAATAAAGGAAACGAGACTTTTTCAGTTGCAGAGACAATCATTCATTTGACATATTATATTAAAGTCCAGCAGTTGCGGTTTTTGGATCACTTTACCGTCAGGTACGAAATTGCGGAGGAAAGCAAGCCTTATCATGTTTTGAAGCTCCTTTTGCAGCCGTTAGTGGAAAATGCCGTAATACACGGACTTGAGAAACAGAGTGAAGGCGGAGAACTCGTCATTTCCTCCTATTTGCGGGGACCTAATCTCGTGTTGGAGGTTAGTGATAATGGGGTAGGCGTAAATCGGGAAAAACTTGCTTACATCTGTGGTAAACTGGAGGAAGCATCCAAACAAGCAGTCGAAGGCATTTCTACCGATCGAAAAAAAGAGAAAGATCTGTTCGGCTTGCGCAATGTAGTCGCCCGCATGAAAATGTACTATGGCGATGATGCTTATTTTTGCTTCGAGAGCAGCGCCGGTCGCGGCACCCGAATGACGTTGTGCCTTCCGCTTGATAAGTGTGTAACGACATTGGAAGATCAAGTGGGCTGAAAAGGTTTTTATATGAAATAGGGAGGGTGAGCTATGCTCTATGTTATTGTTCTAATTCCCGTGCTCGCACTGATGATTTATGGCGTGGTTAAAATGACGCGAAAAGCAAAGGGCAAGGTCGAGATTTCGAAAGTCATTCAAATGTCGTCGTATCAATCCAAGAAGAAGACTTCTACGAATACGAATACGAATACGCAGGCATGTTCCTTTTGCAAGAAGAAACAGAAAAAGCTGGCTTTCTACTCGGATGAGGAGGGGCGGGTCGTTGGGGTTTGCTCCGATTGCAGGCCGCAAGCAGAACGCCGGGCGTTGATGCGGCTGTGATTGGGGAAGTTACATAGAGCCCTAGCGGGTATGCCGCTAAGGCTCTTTTATTTGGCATATCAGATATTCTGATAGAACTTATAAATTCATTATAATTGACCTGCAACTAAACCTGTGATAGGTTCAAGAGAGTGAAATTTTATGTGACAAATTAATTGGGGAATTTCTTATTACTGCAGCATATGAGAGGTGGATTTTGTTGGAACTTCAAGTAACAAACAGTCCTTTTAATCAGGAACAAGTAGAACTGCTTAATCGTCTACTGCCTACTTTAACAGATTCACAAAGAGTCTGGTTAAGCGGTTATTTCGCAGCAATGAATGGTGTGGCGGGATCAGTTAGCACTGGCGCAGTTCCTGCAGTACCAGCAGCAAATGCGGCACCAAGCGTAGCGGCAATTTCCAAAGAAGTAACGGTTCTCTTCGGATCACAGTCCGGGAAAGCGCAAGGTTTGTCCAAAAAGTTTGCCAAAAAGCTCGAAGAGCAAGGATTTCAGGTAACGCTTTCTTCAATGTCCGATTTCAAGCCAAATGCTTTGAAAAAGGTGCAAACTTTGTTGGTTGTTGTCAGCACACATGGCGAAGGGGTTCCACCGGATAATGCGATTTCCTTCCACGACTTCCTTCATAGTAAAAGAGCTCCTCAATTAGACGGACTACAGTATTCCGTGCTTTCGCTCGGCGATACATCCTATGAGTTCTTCTGTCAGACGGGGAAAGATTTCGACAAGCGTTTGGGTGAACTTGGCGGGAAGCAGCTTGCTCCGCGCGTAGATTGCGATGTTGATTTCGACGAACCGGCAGCAGAATGGATGAGCAGCGTATTAAGCTCGCTGAGCGCATCTTCAGGCGCATCATCCGCGGCAGCAGCAGGTGCAGCAGTTAGCTCTGCGAGCGCAGCTGAATCTGAGTTTTCCAGAACAAATCCATTCCAGGCTGAAGTGCTTGAGAACTTGAACCTGAATGGACGCGGATCGGACCGCGAAACGCGACATGTAGAGATTTCCCTGGAGGGATCAAACCTTCAATATGAGCCAGGCGATTGCCTAGGCATTTATCCGGAAAATCATCCTCAGCTTGTCGAAGAATTAATTCAAGCCATGGGCTGGAATGCGGAAGAGCTTGTTACGATTAATAAAAACGGCGACAAACGCTCCGTGCGTGAAGCATTAACACATAACTTTGAAATTACAGTTTTGACAAAACCTTTGGTCGAACAAGTTGCAAAATTAACTGTAAATACAGACCTGAACGGACTTGTAGCTGCAGGAAATGAGCAAGAGCTAAAATCCTATATCCATGGCAAAGATCTGCTTGATCTGGTTCAGGACTATTCGCTAAAAGGGATTGCAGCAGCTGATTTCATCGCGGTTCTGCGTAAAATGCCTGCTCGCTTATATTCCATCGCCAGCAGCTCAAAAGCATTCCCGGATGAAGTTCATGTAACGGTTCGTACGGTACGCTATGAAGCGCGCGGCCGCGAACGTTACGGCGTGTGTTCCGTGCAATTGGCGGAAAGAGTGAAAGCAGGCGATTCGCTGCCGGTTTACATTCAAAACAATCCGAATTTCAAAATGCCGGAAAGCTCAGATACGCCAATCATTATGATCGGACCTGGAACCGGAGTTGCTCCTTTCCGTGCATTCCTTGGCGAGCGTGAAGAAACGGGTGCGGAAGGCAAAACATGGTTGTTCTATGGCGATCAGCATTTCTCAACAGACTTCTTGTATCAAATCGAATGGCAGCGTTGGTTGAAAGACGGCGTTCTAACGCGCATGGATGTCGCATTCTCGCGGGATACGGATCAAAAAGTGTATGTTCAGCATCGCATGCTTGAAAAAAGCAAAGAATTGTATCAATGGCTGCAAGAAGGGGCTAGCGTGTATGTCTGCGGGGACGAAAAGCGCATGGCTCATGATGTTCATGAAACATTGGCAAAAATTATTGAACAAGAGGGCGGTTTCAGCTCGGAAGAAGCGGCTGAATATTTGTCCCGGATGCAACAGCAGAAACGCTATCAGCGGGACGTCTACTAAGACGAAGCCGTTGATTGCCAGAGGAGAGAGCCGATATGTCAGAAAACAATTTATTGTCGAAGAACAGCGCACCGCATAGCGACGTTGAGCACATTAAACTTAGAACGAATTATTTGCGTGGGAGTCTTGCTGATACACTTCTAGATACGATCACAGGATCGATTCCTGAAGATGATAACCGCCTGATGAAGTTTCACGGCAGCTATATGCAGGATGACAGAGATCTGCGTAATGAGCGCCAAAAGCAAAAGCTGGAGCCGGCCTATCAGTTCATGCTGCGCGTACGTGCAGCCGGCGGTATCGTGACAGCGGACCAATGGCTTATGATGGACCGTGTAGCACAGAAATACGCGAATGGAACCATTCGCCTAACGACTCGCCAATCTTTCCAGCTTCATGGCGTTCTGAAATGGAACATGAAGAAAACGATTCAAGAAGTCAATGCCTCTCTGCTTAGCACGCTGGCAGCCTGCGGTGACGTTAACCGTAACGTGATGTGCAATCCTAATCCTTACCTTTCGGATGTGCATGGTGAAGTTTACGAATGGGCTTGCCGCATTAGTAACCACCTGGATCCACAAACTCGCGCCTACCACGAAATTTGGTTGGACGGAGAGAAAGTCATCGACAGCCAAGACACGGAGCAAGAACCGATTTACGGAAAAGTGTACTTGCCGCGTAAGTTCAAAATCGGTATTGCCGTTCCACCATCTAACGATGTAGACGTATTCTCACAAGATCTTGGTTTCATTGCCATTGTGGAAGACGGGAAGCTGAAGGGCTTTAACGTATCCGTTGGCGGTGGTATGGGGATGACGCATGGCGATACACTGACGTACCCGCAGGTCGCTCAAGTGATTGGATTTGTTACACCGGATAAAGTTGTGGATTTGGCAGAAAAAACCGTCACGATTCAACGTGATTATGGTGATCGTTCCGTGCGTAAACATGCACGTTTTAAATATACAATTGATGACCGCGGCATCGAATGGTTCGTGGAAGAACTGACTGCTCGTCTGGGCTGGAAACTGGAAGCTCCGCGTCCGTACCAGTTTGACGATAACGGAGATCGTTATGGCTGGGTAAAAGGAAGCAATGGCAAATGGCATTTCACCCTGTTTATCCAAAATGGACGCGTCAAAGATGAAGGCAGCTATCAGCTGTTAACTGGACTTCGTGAAATTGCCAAAGTACATTCCGGCGATTTCCGACTTACGGCTAACCAGAACCTGATTATCGGAAATGTTAGCGCTCAGAAAAAGAAAAAAATCGAAGAATTAATCAAGGAATACGGCTTGACAGATGGTCTTCATTACTCCGCTCTGCGCAGAAGCTCCATGGCTTGTGTGGCACTTCCGACATGCGGCATGGCGATGGCGGAAGCCGAGCGTTATTTACCGGAGTTGATGGATAAAATCGATCCGCTGCTGGAAGAAGCTGGTCTTAGCGAGAAAGAAATCACGATTCGAATGACAGGCTGCCCGAACGGCTGCGCACGTCCAATGCTGGCTGAGCTTGCGTTCATCGGGAAAGCACCTGGCAAATACAACATGTATTTGGGTGGCGGCCACGCGGGTAACCGACTCAATAAGCTATACAAAGAAAATATCGGCGAGCAAGAGATTCTACAATCGTTGGGTCCGATTTTCAATCAATATGCCAAAGAGCGTTGGGATGGCGAGCACTTCGGTGACTTCGTTATTCGCGCGGGTTATGTGAAAGAAGTTCGTTCCGGCCAAGATTTTCACGCATAATATTTCATCTTATGGGGCTGTCCTGAAGATCTGTTATAGATCTGAATGGATGGTCCCTTTTTGAATGTTCCTACAATTATTGTGGTAAAATATGGCGAGGCTTGACGTACAAGGAGCAAAACGATGAATGACACCAGCATCTCAGCGATTACGAAAACACCAAACAGAAAAAAGCTATACCATTTTACACGCGCCAAAAATTTACCGGCTATTGCGCACTTTGATACGCTGTTTTCAAGTTATCAAATCGATCCTTCTCAAGATGGCCCGCGTCGGTTAGCGCCGAGGCATTTGAGCTATCAAGATCAGCAGGTTACGATCAATTCTCATTTGAGAATCGCAGATAGCATGATCGACGCCTCTACGACACAAGAGGAATTTCGAGCGTTTTTGGATCGGCATGTTTTTTTATGGCCTACCCTGAAAGATTGTCAAAAAATGATGGCAACGTATGCCAGAAGAGAGCCGGAGGAAGCCTTTGCCGTACTCGAATTTGATGCGTCATCTCTGTTGATGAAACACGGCGTTGAAATTACGCTTTCGAAATATGACTCTGGCAGTTCGCCGCGCTTCCCCAATCATTGTTCTTATAAGAAAAGCCTGGCTATGTTCCTGCCATTGGACCAGTTTGGCCTTGTTAAAAATGACTTGGTGCCAAGTACTCCCTCGCAGATCAAAGAGATATTAATAGATGGCCAGATGAAAGGTGTGACTGAGCTTCTCTCAGCGGTTTATGTCAGCAATGGGGGAGAAATTCCTGCTGGTTGGAGCGATTTGGCGCGTTCCTGGACGATGTTAACTGACTAATTTCGGGGAAACAAGCATCTACCTGACACTATCCCACATACACTGTTACATCAAGGAATTCATGACATGAAACAGCGGTCTGACGAGGAGGGGTACAGGTGAGATATACCGTGCAATATATATCCCTAAGTAAAATTAAACCGCCGGAAAGTACCACAACCAAAACCTCACAGCGGAAAAAAGAATTAAAAAAAGTAGCGCAAGATCTGATGCATTTATTGGTTGTGCAAAAAAGCAAGAAAGACAAAGGATACGTCGTTGTAGACGGACATCAACATTTGAATTTCCTCAAAAAACATACGCATAAACAATCAGCGGTGTGCCTTGTTGATGAAAGTAAACTATCTGCTAGTGTTGGGAAATTTATTGATCGTTTTCGCAAGCATCCTTTGCCTTACGATCTTCCAGCCATCAAATCGGATCGGGTAACCGTCAGCAGCTGGTCGATCATCCGTACATTTCTGAAACGTGAACCGCGGTTTCGTAAACTTTCGCGCAGGCAGCAGCTGAAGGTGCTTCGGCTAGGTATGCAGTATAAGAAAACGACGGTTCGCAGTATGCAGGATAAGGTCGATGAATTGTTTAAAAAAATGGTCACACATTAACATATCATGGTTTTCCAGGGGCTGCTGCTGCAGCTCTTTCGTTTTTCGTTTAGAACAATTACATCTTTTGTGCAGGTGGAATGAGGTATAATTAGGGCTGTAGATGAAAAAAGGAGTGATTGTGCCCATGATAGAGAACGTACGCACGAGTAATGTACAGCGTTTTGCCGGTTTCGGCGCGTTGTACGATCAGAATCGTCCCACGGCTCCGCAGGAAGTCGTTAAACTGATTACAACATACTTGCAGCATAAACCGCAAACCGTTGTTGACGTAGGCTGCGGCACAGGCCTTTCAACATTTATATGGCTTGATGTAGCGGATCAAATCATTGGCGTTGAGCCGAGTGACGATATGCGCGCTGTTGCCGTTAGTAAGTGGGAAGCGATACATAAACCTGATAATATGCAGTTTGTCAAAAGACTTTCGCATGAGCTGGAACTGCCTTCTGCGTCCGCTGACGTTATCACTTGCTCGCAGTCTTTCCATTGGATGGAGCCGCAAAGCACACTGTGTGAGTTCGCTCGCGTACTCCGTCCCGGAGGGATTTTCGCTGCTTACGACTGTGATTGGCCGCCGGCGGTTGACTGGAGAATTGAGGAACAGTACAAGCGCCTCCTAGCTTTAGGCGATGCTAGAGCGTTAGAACTGGCTCCGAGCGAACAACAGGCCCACAAATGGGACAAAGAGGGGCATTTGCAGCAAATTCGCGATTCCGGCTTATTCCGATATGCGAGGGAGATCGTTTTCCATAACTGGGAAACGTGTGATGCTGAGCGTTATGCGAATCTGGCTTTCAGCCAGGGAGGCTTGCAAACGGCGCTGAAGCTGGGCGCAGAAGAATTGCGCGAGGAGTTCTCAGCTTTCCACGAGCTGGTAGCTGAGGTTTTTGGTGGCGTGGAACGGGAAATTATGTTCGGTTACCGCTTGCGCATGGGTGTGGTTTAGTTTTCAAAAGGTCGGCTATGATGGATTTCTCATCATAGCCTTTTTGGTTGTTATAGGATCATGAGCTTGCGAGCTGGTGGAAACAGTAACGATATAAACCATCGTTGGGTTGGAAGGCGCACTGAACAAGCGGAGGCTCTTCGCAGCTCTAACGATGCAAAACATTGTTAGAACTTATTTTCTTACCGGTGGTCGTATGTACGCTTGTTTCAATTTCAAGAAAATAATAATATTAATTTTGGCTATAATTGGAACCTTTTTTATGTTGAACGGTCTTATCTATTGAGGTGAACACATTGTCGGACCAAATGGAATATTTAAAATTTCTAGCCCATGGCTACGACCGCGATGGTATATTGTGTGATTTAATGGATAAGTTTGGGGAGGATGTGTGGAACTTTGCCTTCTTCATAACACGTAGAGCTGATGTAGCAGATGACTTATCACAAGAAGTTTTTTTGGCTGCTTACAACAGCATGTATACATTTCGTGGAGAATGTTCCGTCAAAAGTTGGTTGCTTACAATAACCAGAAATATGTCTATCCATTATTTAAAAAGTGCATTTTTTCGTAAAGTAACGCTAACAAATCACTTTGTTTCAAAGTACTCATCTCCTCCGGCTGAGCAAGTTTTATTCACTCGTCTTGAAAATCAAAAATTATGGGACACCGTTATTCAGCTCCCGCGAAAATATAGAGAAGTCCTTATTTTGGATTACCACTATGGACTAAAACATAAGGAAATCGCAAAGTTGATAAGTGTTTCGGAGGGAACCGTCAAATCAAGGGTGCATCGTGCGAAGAAGAAAATGAACGAATTGTTAGCACGTCAAAATGAGGAGGTATAACATATGAAAGAAGAAAACCTGGCAAAAAGATTAGCTCAATCCCCTTTTTCTGACAGTCATTTTACACCTCAGTTGAAAAATAAAATACTTACGCGAACTAGTACCACAAGTAATAACAGAAAGTTCACTTCGATAACAGTTGCAACTCTACTGCCTGTAGCCATTGTCTTGTTTAGCTTCTTCATTTTTGCGAAAAGAGATTCTCTCCAGACTATAGATGATCCTTCTTATTTCAAAATGGCAACCGCTTCAATGAGTGAACAGAAACAATATTATAAGAATGGGCAATTACTCATTTCTCTTTCAACTCAACACGAGGTAAGAGCCGGAGAAATGAGCGGTTACATTTTCCATTTTGAAGAACCATTCGAGAATTTTTTTGGGAAATTAATGACAATTCAAGCAGTGAACTTGAGATCAGGTTTAGTGGAAACAGTCTCATCTGAGGTGATTCAAGAACCAAGCATTGGTTACCTTGGGCTCGAAAGGTACGCGCTCAGATTTGCACTTCCCCTAGATGGAATCTGGCGTTTTGAAGTCAAATTAGATGACAAGCTATACGGAAAGTTAATGATAAATATGCAATCTCCTTCCTGGGAAATAACCCCGATGTTCCAATCAGATGTATATTGGCTGCGTGGATTTGAAAAACAAGTCGGCTTTATCGATGCAGGGTTCAAAGCAGGAATGGTTCAGAAATATATTTGGCATTTTTGGGGAACGGAAGAAAAATTAAATGGCCCGTTCGAGGTAAAAGCCATAAAAGAAGGATCTGATAGCCTTATCAATGTTTATGCTTCAAACCCATTGAGCTCAGCCAATGCTTTAGGCGGACCTCTTAATGGTGCTGATAGAGCGCTCCCAACCTCAATGATGCTGCCAGAAGTCGGGCGCTGGCGACTGCTCCCTTATGTGCATGGGAGACTACTAGATCCGATCGTGGTTGAGGTCAAGTGAGCTTATTTTCTCCCCCTTTTAGCGAGGTGCAAGCATGTACAGCCAGCACGATACATATATTTTTTAGAATGAGATATCAAGATCGCCACCGAAGAAAGGAGTGTACCATGAATTCTCCCAAACGGAATCAAGGCATGAACGGCATTGTACCGCAGCCCATCCGTTATGACGGTGCCGGCGGAATCGACACGGGTCCAAGGGATATCATGCGGGATAAGGAAAACCCCAATATGCTGGTACCACCTAACACCGATGCCGGATTGGTGCCTAATTTGAAGTTTTCATTCTCTGACACTCCCATGACGTTAAATCACGGCGGGTGGTCGCGGAAAATTACAGCGAGAGAATTGCCGATCGCGACGACGTTGGCCGGTGTAAATATGAGTTTAACACCAGGTGGTGTCCGAGAGCTGCATTGGCACCAACAAGCGGAGTGGTCCTATATGCTGCTCGGACGTGCGCGTATTACGGCAATAGATCAAGACGGGCGGAGTTTTATTGCCGATGTCGGTCCAGGTGATCTTTGGTATTTTCCGCCAGGGCTTCCACATTCGATTCAAGGGTTGGAGCATTGCGAATTCCTGCTTGTTTTCGATGATGGTAATTTCTCTGACCTTCATACGTTATCGATTTCCGATTGGTTTGCTCATACGCCGAAGGAAGTATTGTCTGCGAATTTCGGTGTTCCCATAAGTGCATTTGACAATATTCCGACAGAGCAAGTCTACATTTATCAAGATAACGTTCCCGGTCCGCTCGAAAGTGTGAACATGCAATCCCCTTACGGTACAATCCCCATAAGTTTCAAATATCAACTGTTAGCTCAAACACCGATCAAAACTCCCGGAGGAAGTGTACGAATCGTAGACTCAAGAAATTTTCCCATCTCACAAAAAATCGCGGCAGCCCTCGTCGAAGTCGAACCAGGTGCTATGCGTGAACTACATTGGCATCCAAATAACGATGAGTGGCAGTACTACCTCGCAGGTCAGGGGCGCATGACGGTGGTTCTTGGCGATGGCAACGCGAGGACGTTTGACTACCGGGCAGGTGACGTCGGTTATGTGCCATTTGCTACGGGGCATTATATTCAAAATACAGGAACAGAATCCCTATGGTTTCTTGAAGTGTTTAAAAGCAATCTGTTTGAGGATGTCTCATTAAACCAGTTGATGGCACTTACGCCGCAGGAGCTTGTGAAAGGCAATTTGCATGTTGGACCTGAGCTTATCCATGCGCTGCGCAAAGAAAAATGGCCGGTCGTCAAGTATCCGGGATTTTCTTACTATCCGCGATAAAAATATTTTTTGAAATTGTGATAGAAATTTATGAGAGGTTGTGTCCTATAGTTTGAATCCACTAAAATGAAGTGAGACTCTCAAACTAAAGGAGAATGACAATGAGAAAAGTTGTATTATTTGTGCACGTATCGCTGGATGGTTATGTAGCTGGACCGAATGGGGAATTGAATTGGATCTCCTATGACCAAGATTTGATGGACGCTGCGGATGAGATCGTAAAGACAGTGGGGTCTCCCATCTATGGCCGCGTAACGTATCAGATGATGGAGAGCTATTGGCCTACTGTTCTGAACGATCCTAAAAGCACGCAACATGATATCGATCATGCGAATTGGATCGAGGACATTGAGAAAGTTGTGATTTCCAAAAGCCTAAGGGAAGTTCAGTGGAACCGCACAACGCTCATTAACGAGAATATTGCAGAGGAAATCGGAAAGCTCAAGCAGCAGCCGGGAAAAGACCTTGTCATCTTCGGCAGCCCGAGCATCGCACACACGTTTATGGATTTGGATTTAATAGATGAGTATCGATTAACGGTTAGTCCAATTGTGCTAGGGAGCGGTACACGCTTATTTCAAGAGGATAAGGCGACCAAACGGTTGAATCTTCTGTCTTCCAAAGTACTTCCATCCGGTGTGCTGGTGCTTCATTACGAAGCTAAGAAGGAGTAATACATCCGATTTTAAATAGATAAAGGAGTTAAGCGAAAATATCGCTTAACTCTTTTTGTTAACTGCCTAAATTGGAAATCCGATTGATTAACCCCGTGATGTCCGTTATTGTAGCAAGGATTTGAGAGTTTTGCAGTTTGTCGAGCGCCAAGTGTCCATTTACTACCACTTGATTAATTTCATCTAACAAAACTTTATTTTTCTCAACTAATTGCTCGTGAATATCTTTTGCGAAAGCAGGTACACTTTTCAAGTTAAACTGTTCAATTTCCGTTTTTAAGGCGAGTAACTGTTCTTCAAGCTTCATCTTTGTTTCAGGATTCGCAGCGGCGTCTTTGATTAGCTGTGGGGCTTGTTCGGCAAATGTACTCAGTTTGTTAATGTGCGCCGTGGCTTGATTCACGTAATCCAATGATTGATTTGCCCCGTCCAGGATCGAACATGCTCCTATCATCATGGATGAAAGAACGACGAAAAGCAGCATGGATTTTCTCATTAATCATCACTTCCTTTTTCGTGTAATTTGAGAAATTTGGTTTGGTTTGGTATTGTTTTAATACGCTTCAATAGAAAATAGAGTTTCAAGATAAGGAGAAAAAGACATGACGACTTTTATTGATAAGATTGCGCTGATACGTATCGTTGATGGACAAATATTGGGGACACGTTCGAAGGGGAAAGAGCTCTATTACTTGCCTGGAGGCAAAAGAGACCCTGGGGAGACGGATACCGAGACGCTGATTCGGGAAATTGAGGAGGAGCTTTCGGTACACATTAAGCCGGAGACAGTGGCGCATTTCGGGAATTTCGAAGCGCAAGCTGACGGTAAGGCTGAGGGGATTGTGGTGAAAATGGCTTGTTATACGGCCGATTATGACGGCGAACTCAGTCCCGCATCCGAAATCGATGAATTGGAATGGCTGTCTTATAAGGACAGGGATCGAGTCTCACGCGTGGTTCAAATTATTTTTGATCACTTACATGAAAAGAAGCTGCTGCCGTAAGGCTTTAGACATATTGTGCAACTAATTCTCTCTCCTGACGTCAAATTAGGACAGAGGGGAGAGAATGCTATTGTCTATGTTAAAAAAAGCGGTTGTTCAAACTGCTGCGCTGTTTGTATTGGCCTCGGCAGGAACCGCCTACGCGTACGACGTTTCCTTAAAACCGTTTACGGATGTTACCAATGAGGATTGGTTTCAAAATGAGGTCTACTCGTTATCGGCGATCGGTATTATTGACGGCTATTCGGATTTGACTTACAAACCGGAAGGAACGTTAACGCGGGAGGCGTTCATTAAATTACTGATGAATGCCAACCAGGAGGTAGCTGCTTCTGGTTCCGGTGTGGCGGGCGCTCCAGTAGATGTTGAACAGGGCCGATGGTCATACCCATTCGTATCTGCGGCATATGAGCGGAAATGGCTTGATTTTATGCTGGATTCGCAGGGCAAGTTTCACCCGGATCAATCGATAACCCGAGAAGAGGTGGCCAGCATTGTCGGTAAAGCCCTGCTCGATGCTCAAACTGCCGAGGCTCGCAGCAGTTGGACACTTCAAGGCTGGCAGAACGAGAAGAACAAGAGAAACTTTGCCGATAGCGATGCCTTGAATCAAAATCTGCTGCCATATGCCTACTATGCGGTCAATCAAGGAATCATGGAAGGCGATCAACTTGGTTTTCACCCCAAGCAATCCCTGACACGCAAAGAGGCGGCTGCCATTATTTATCGTGTGATTCAGACAGAAGTAGACACTCGTAAATTAGATACGGTAGGTTTTTATGCGATTAATTCCTATCCTGCCATCAACCACATGCCGCTGCTCGATCAAGTTACGTTCGGATGGTCGCATTTGAAATACGAAGCACCAGGCAACGCTCAATTGGAGACAACAACGACCGAATATCGCATTCCTTCCGGCTGGGAGAAGGTTGTTCAGACAGCGAATACGGCCAACATTCAGAAAAATTTGATGGTTTATTACGGAGAGAAGAATCTGAAGGATTTCTTGAAGGACGAGCCCGCGCAAAAAGCGTTTATCCAATCTTTAAAAGGGGTTCTTACGGATGCCAGATATGGATTTACCGGAGTAACCATGGATTTTGAGGGGCTTATGGACGCAACCAGCGCATCTGACTATAGCCAATTTCTGAAAGCGTTGAAAGCAGCAATCCCATCCTACCCGTTAACGGTGGCGGTTCAACCTGATTATTACTATAAAGGTTATGATCTAAAAGAAATTAATGCCTTAGCGGATACGGTCGTTCTCATGGCGTATAATTTTACGCATAACGACAGTAAACTTCCTTCTGCTCCATTGCCGCTGGTGAACGATGCGGTGAAACGCACATTAGCGTTTGTTCCCAAAGAAAAGCTGGTGCTTGGGATATCTAAGCAGGCGAATCAATGGATTACAGCAAACGGAGTTGCGGAACTGTACAATCCGGATATTGAGGCTGTTGAGAAAAGGCTTGCAGCACCAGGAGTTAATCAATCGATGAGCCTGCCTTATTTTCTGAGGGAAATCTCTTTCCAAGATGATCGTGGCAGCCACGATATTTACTATGAAGATACAGCCAGTGTGGATAAAAAGGTATGGCTTGCGAAGTATTATGGGTTAAAAGGTATTTCTTTATGGTACATGGGCAATTATACCGAGTCGGATTGGGCATTATTCCATTCAAAATAAGATTAGAGGCTGTCTGGAAAGGTCAGGAATGATCTTCCAAGACAGTCTTTTTAATTTTCGCACGGGAGACAAGGAAAACCTAAAAAAAACCCGACTTCCCCTAAAGGAACCCTATATGAGGTTCTCGCGGATTCGTATACGATGAAAGCAGAAACCGTTGGAAGCGGTTACAACAAGATGCATGCCAACATTTATGAGCCGGATGATCTACGAATCTGGGTTGAACAGAAAGCGTTTGGCGCTTTCGTTTTATCATAACATGTAAAGGAATGAGGGGTACGATGAGAAGGTCAAAATGGATGGCATGTACAATGGCTTTTGCACTAACAACCGGATTGGTTGGTTGCAGCTCCAATACAGATAAGCCGGCGCCTGCGGCATCTGCGGTTTCGCCTGCAACGGCGAGCACAGCACCTGTTGTGCCGCAAGGACCTACGAAATTCAGCATTTCCTTGCGAACATTGAATTTTGATTATGTAGAAAAAGCGGCGAATTTGAACGAGGACAAATGGGTGAAAGAGCTGGAGAAGAAAACGAATACAGACCTGGATATCCGTTTAGTGCCGCATGCAGATTTTGAGAAGAAGATGGTTCAGATGTTTGCAACAGGCGACATTCCAGACGTCGTGCAAGCGGGAGCCAGTACAAGTGGTAAAGAGCTTGCAGGTTCTGTTCAAGCCGGCGTTTTCCTTGAATTGAATGACCTTATCAAGCAGTACGCGCCGAATTTGTTGAAGACGATTCCGCAAGCGGCATGGGACGAAGTTACGCTGAACGGCAAAATATATGCGATTCCGGAATATATTTCCCAGCCTTCCCGCAGAGCGACTTGGGTGCGCGAAGATTTGATGCAGAAAGCCGGGATTACGAAGGATCCGAAAACGGTTGATGAGTACCTGGACATGCTGCGCGCTTTTAAGAAAATAGGTGTAGAGCATCCGTTCATGGGACGCCAAGATTTTAAATATGCGGATATTTTCTTTGGCGCTTACGATGTTTACCCGTACCTCAGCCAATTTGAAGTCGTTGACGGGAACGTACAGCCGAAATTTTTTGATTCAGAAAATATGCAAAAGGCATTGCAAACGTACAAAACGATGTTTGACGAAGGGTTGATTCATAAAGAATTTGCAACGATTAATCCGACCAATTTCAAAAACATTATTTTATCAGGGAAAGCCGGCATGTGGGAAATGAACGCGCAGGAGCTGCTGCAGTGGCAAACACAATTAAAGCAAGCAGTCCCTGATGCGAAAATTAAAATTATTCCTTCTCCGGTTGGCCCGGACGGTAAAGGCGGCGGATATTTATACTCATCCGGTGCACGTTCCTATCTCATCAATGCGAAGACAGCAAAGGATAAAATTCCAGGCATTCTTAAGTTCTTTGAATGGCAAACATCGGAAGAGGCTGACAAGTGGTTCGATCTGACGCTGCCGACAGAACCGAAGACGGATGCAGAGGTATCCGAACAGCGTTATCTGAGCGGTTTCCTTCATATGGTCAAGGACGATGCGTTCCGCAAACAAATTTTGAGCACTACGCAGGATGGGAAGGATCTGCTCAAAACGTTTGAGACCGTCTTGCCGAATGAAGGACGTGGCGGCTTGGAGTTTGATCCGATTTTGGAAGCTATGCAGAAAAATCCGGACATTGCGCCATTATCCGATACGGCGCCTGCCGTACTGCTCACACATATGGTTAAAATGGTGTATGGCAAAGAGCCGATCAGCGATTGGCCGAAGGTTATCGAAGAGTGGAAGTCCAAAGGCGGGAACGATGCGTTGAAGGCTGCGAATGAGCTTTATCAGAAGAGAAGCGGCATTAAACTCAGAGGTCCGGAAGCTCAGAAGTGGAAGTAAGTTAACTGAATAAAGGCTGGGCTAGACGTCTGAAAAGACAATCTAGTCCAGCCTTTTGTTGCGTCTAGGCGGAGGCGGTCCAGTGTGGCGGGCGGCTGAGCGATTTCGGAAGCTTGGTATACGTATCACCCTTGGCGGCATTGATCTGGAATTGCGTGAGGAAGAGGCTTCCCGTCAAATCAGCGCCACTTAAGTCGGCGTCCCGGAAATCAGCCCCAATGAGATCCGCTGATCGCAAATCTGCCTCTCTCAGGTCGGCAGCGATTAGATAGGCACCCCGCAAGTGCGCGCCTCTAAGATCTGCGCCTCGGAGATTGGCGCCAATGAGATCCGAACCACGTCCGTAGCTCTTTTGACGCCCACGGGAACCTTTCGGCTGACGCTGTACACTTGCTCTTACGAGCTCGCTCGTCTGCAGGAGCAAGACATTCACATTGGCACGATGTGCTGCAATGTCAAGCTTCAAGAGCGCTTCAGCACTAAGGGATGTGAGTCGTTCCGTCTCATCCAGTACGGAGCGAAGCGCTTCATGGATCGATTGCGTGTGCTCAAGCTCAAGCGCTTCGGTCAAATACCAGAGCAGCTCATGCAGCTGCCTCATGATAGGAAACACCTCAAACATTCGTTTCGCCGTTTCCGGGGCTTTCACCCAGTCCTCACCGCTGTAAGTCACTTGAGCGACTTGTTGGCCAGCGCCAAAGCAATCATATACGGTGCATCCGCGAAAACCGATGTTTCTTAGATCCTGGTGTACGCCACAGCGAAAGTGATCTCCCAGGTTATGGCAGCGTTGTCCGGCCTGTTTGTCAACCGCGAAGTCGACGGAAGCGGAGAAGGGCAGCGCTACACAGCATAGACCAAAGCAATTTGCACAATCCGCCCGTAGACGGTGATAATGATCGTTGGAAACTGCTGTAGATTCGTGATGTTCCGGCAAAGGTTGTCCTCCTTGCATGTTAAGACATTTCAGATATTTCCAATATAAAATTCAGGACTAAGTTCGTCAACGGTACAAGATGGTTATAATTAAACTTGCTACTACTCCGTATGACTAGATTTAATCTGGGAATAATATACTTTTTACAGAATAGATAGTAATTATTTCCAGAGTGAAATGGGAGATGGCGATGCATAAGCTTAAACGAAAAGACAGAGGAAACGATCTTTTTGAACTGGCGCTGTTTGTGCTTGCGGCCGTGTGTTTTGTATATTTTCTGATAAAAGGAATTTCGCCGAAAATGTGGCAGGCCGTCTTGATCGCAGCGGTACTGCTGTTGATCAGAGGGATTGTCAAGCTGACCAAGAGTACGATGTTTCCGGCGCTTAGGTTCTGTGTGCTGCTGTTCATCTTTATAACGATGTTTTTGGCAAATGAATTCGGATTTTATAGTGTCATCCCCTATTTAGATAAAGTTGAGCATCTCTTTTCAGGGGTCATCCTTTGTTTCGTGGGCTTACTTATTTATGGGAAAGCAAGCGATCTGGAGAACAAATCCGTCACGCCAAGCGCAAAGGTCGCGATATGGCTATGCCTCTTTTTTTCCGTAGCGATGGCAGGGGTTTGGGAAATTTATGAGTTCACGACAGATCATTGGTTTGGTTTAAATTCACAAAACGGCAGCTTGGTGGATACGATGACAGATATTATTTGCGGAACGATTGGCGCGGTGCTGACCAGCCTTTATTTAGTCATTCAAGCTAAGCGGAGGAAAATGCCCTTAATTGACGAAGTTACTACACAGCGATAAATGTAACAGTCAGGAACAGGGAGGCACGCATGAGAAAAATAATTATGTTTAACAGAGTATCTATAGACGGCTTTTATAAGGGGCTAAATGGGGAAATCGATTGGTTTATCCATGATCCTGAAGTCGACAAAGCCGCGCATGAGATGATGAATCCGGATACGATTTTTTTCGGAAGTGCGACCTACCGGATGTTTGAAGGTTATTGGCCCCAAGTTGCCAATAATCCGAGTGCACCAGCAGGGGCTCGGGCGATGGCGAATGAATTAAACGAGATGACCAAAATCGTATTTTCTTCAACGATGGAACGTGTAAGCTGGGAGAATTCCAAGTTAGTGAATGGGGATATCGCCAAATTTGTTCATGAGATCAAGCAAGAAGATGGAGCGGACATCGTTATTTTCGGAAGTGGATCGATTGTACAGCAGTTATCTCATGAGGAACTCATCGATGAATATTTATTTGTGGTCACTCCGGTCGTTCTAGGTTCTGGGAAACCATTATTTCATGATGCGAGTGGAAGACAAACCTTGAAATTGAAGGAAACGAGGTGCTTTGGCTCAGGAAACGTTTTATTACATTACGTGAAGTAGAAGAAGACAACATAGAAAGAGGAGTCTGCTTATGGGCAGCTCCTCTTTTTTTCGATCGGTAGAACCAGGATATGCTGAAGACCGTTTCGGCCCATTTTCGTGCGGCCATCATCTCTAAAGCCTGCTTTTAAATAAGCTTGTCGTGCGGGAAGATTGTTCAAATTTACAGCTAGTACAATTTCTTCTGCTTCGGGGAAATGATGCTGGGTAAATGCTTTCAGCTGCAGGAGCGCTGCTTTGGCATGACCATTCCCCTGATCTTCATGATTAATTGAAAAAGCACGAAACACAAGGGAATTTGAATGATCCGAATACTCAAATCGTTCTTCTCCGTCATACAGAATAAAAAATCCAACAGGCTTTTCATTCGAAACGATAACAACAGGAAATCGGTGTTTATCCTCCAAGGCGACTTGAAGCATCTCTTTTGGCATGCCAGTGAACTGTTTTTGATCTTCTGGCAAGTAGAACGA
This sequence comes from Paenibacillus chondroitinus NBRC 15376, assembly GCF_004000765.1. Classification (GTDB taxonomy): domain Bacteria; phylum Bacillota; class Bacilli; order Paenibacillales; family NBRC-103111; genus Paenibacillus_E; species Paenibacillus_E chondroitinus. The sequence continues at coordinate 46,563 of NZ_BILW01000039.1, forward strand.
TTCCAAAGCGGCTTTATGTTCAGGTTTATAAAAAATAATTTCAGTATGTTGGCTTGTATGCAAATGTCTATTCATCTTGTCCTCCAATAAGATACGGAAGTCTACACGTTTAACCACTATTATACTTGAAATTACCCATGGAAAAAGAGAAAAGTATAGCCTAACAAAGTCCCCTTTTTTCATCCAAAAAATAATTTCGCGCCCTCCCTTAGTTTCTGTACTTTTCACTAGAAGAGTCAGATATGTATTATCAGTAGGTAAAAAGGAGGGGGATCCATGCTAGAGGAATACGAGTTTATTTTAAGTTTGAAATTGCTGGAGTTTGAAATTAGGCAAATAACAGCGTATACCAGCGCTTTTCCCAAGTGCTACACAATGTTGAAAAATAAATTAGATGACTTGTGTGATTTTATATATAAAGAGGAGAATGTTCAAAACTGGCCTCTATGGCAGTCGAATACTGAAGTGCAGGAACTATCGCGAAATGTGAGGGAAACATCCATTAATGCTTTGCGTGTTTTGGAGAAATATCAAGCAGAACATGGGGAAAAGGATGAAATTCAACAAAGCAAGTATATGGATTTATTGTCAGATTCCGTTCGTTCCGAATTGGCCTGTTTACAGATTGATCAACATAGCAAAGTGTTGATTATCGGCTCAGGAGCGTTCCCCGTTTCTGTGCTAACCATTGCCCAAGTGTCAGGAGCAGAAGTGGTAGGACAAGATTTAGACGAGGAAGCGGTAGAGCTTGCTAAGCAATCAGCGGCAATGAGCGACAGGGTAAATCGTGTAACTTTCACCCACCGACCATTGAATGAGCTGGCCTTTGCCCAAGAAGCTACCCATGTTATTGTTGCCTCTCATGTGGCCGATAAGCAGGAGGTTCTTGAGGATTTGAGGCAATTAGCAAGCTATCACGTGAAAATTTTGATACGCTACGGCAATGGGCTGAAATCGCTGTTTAATTATACGTGGCCCGAGGGGAATCACTTGCCGGGGTGGACACAAAGTCCTGTAAGTACGGCATCACAGCTGTATGACACGGTCATTTTGGAGAAAGTGATGCAAATGAAAAAAGTTTGAAGCGGGACCTTCCTATTGTATAGGGAGGTTTTTTATTTTCCATGCGGAGAACTCGATTTCCATCCACATCAACCTGAATATTCCAACAATATTAAGCGCATAACAATAAGTAAAAAGTGTGTGATTAAGGAGAGTTTGGCATGAAGAAGGAGATTCCGAGGGAGCTAAGTGTGGAGAAAGAAGCCAATCAGACCGCTGTCTCGGCCGAACTTTCCGGGAACTTGCAAATATTGCGAACCTACTTTACAGATTGTGCGGATGTTTTGTTCACTCAGTTTCACACTCACAACGGGTTGAACGCCTGTATGCTGTATCTCCGCGGCGTTGTGGATGTGGAGCTTCTGGATGGAAATGTGCTTACCCCGTTAAAGAACTCGAAGGTAGACTCTGCAAGCTCAATCGAAACTTACAAAGATGATGTCAATGTGTCTGATGTCTATGTGCTTCAAACCATTGGTGAAGTTCTCCACGATGTCCTGGGAGGAAGATCCGTTGTCTTCATTGATACCATACAAGGCGCTCTAAGCATTGGACTTATGAAGTACGATACACGTGCTGTTGAAGAGCCGCTAGCCGAATCTGTTGTGCGTGGTTCAAGAGAAGGTTTTATTGAATCTTCAACCGTCAATACTTCATTAATTCGGAAAAGATTAAAGACGCCGGCGTTAAAATTCATCACCTTCACGGTGGGGACTTATTCTAAAACGGAACTCACCATGGCTTATATCCAGGGGATCGCAAAGCCTGATATTATCAGCAAGGTTTCAGAGCGGATAGAGCAGATCGATATTGACGGTGTGCTTGAGAGCGGATACATCGAGGAACTGATTGAGGGTAATACGTATTCGCCTTTTCCACAAATACAAGCAACAGAACGCCCCGATGTGGCCGCTGCCAGCTTGCTGGAAGGACGTATTCTTATTTTAACCGAAAATACGCCTATCGTGCTGATCGTCCCAGCAACCTTCTGGTCCATGATGCAATCACCTGAGGATTACTATCAGCGATATTTAATCGGGACGTTAATTCGCTGGCTCCGTTACACGTTTTTCCTCATCGCGATGCTCGCTCCTGCTGTGTATGTGGCGGTTCTAACCTTTCATCAGGAGATGGTGCCGACGACTCTGCTTCTGCGCGTAGCCAAATCGCGGGAAGAGATCCCGTTCCCGGCCTTGGTGGAAGCGCTCATCATGGAAATTACGTTTGAAGCGCTGCGTGAAGCGGGTATTCGACTTCCAAGGCAAGTCGGCTCAGCCGTCAGTATCGTTGGCGCGCTTGTCATTGGTCAGGCGGCTATACAAGCCGGCCTTGTTTCGGCCCCAATGGTCATGGTCGTTGCCATTACCGGGATATCCTCATTTATGATGCCTCAGTACTCAGCAAGCATTGCGCTTCGAATTCTGCGATTTCCCATTATGATTTTGTCAGGAATGATGGGGTTATTTGGCTTAATTCTGGGGCTGTTGTTAGTCATAAGCCATCTTTGTATACTTCGTTCATTTGGTGTTCCTTACATGGCTCCGTTAGCTCCAATTTCCTTAAGCGGTATGAAAGATGTGCTTTTCAGGGCCCCTATCAATAAATTAAAGACGCGGCCGTTGTTCTACAGTGAAGGCAATATCAAAAGACAAGGCGATAAGCCGGATAGTAAGTAATGATGCAGGAGTGATGGAGGGGAAGAGAATTGAGGCACTGGATTGGCTTCCCAGTACTTATACTAGTGCTGCTTCTGACTACAGGCTGCTGGGATCGTGTGGAGGTCAATGACATGGCCTTGATTATATCCGCAGGAGTAGACTTGAAAGATGAAGATGAAATTGAAATGACCGTTCAGGTCTTTATTCCGAATCCAGCTTCAGGAGGCAGTGAGGGCAATGGCGGAGGGCAGGGAAATGTATATACCATGTCATCGGTGGGCATATCCATGGCGGATGCTCTAAGTGAGTTGCAAAAGAAACTGCCTCGTTTTTTTTCTTGGGGGCATGCGAAAGCCTTCTTTTTTGGGGAAGAATTGGCAAGACAGGGTTTGAGTGACGAGTTTGATTTCTTATTCAGAGATATCCAGACGCGGGAGCAATCCAACTTCTTTATCTGTAAAGGAACCGCCAGACAGCTGTTGGAATCGCAAGTGGATCCCAATACTTATGAAACCTTAATTAAACTTTCTCAGAAGCCGGTCAACCATTCTTCTACCATGCACGAAGTAGAGGAACTGTTAAGCGCTGAATCACAGTCCTTTCTTTTACCGGTAGTTGCGCCTGCCACTCTAATCACAAATAGGGCTAAAAAGCAGATTCTAACTGTCGAAGGAATGTCCGTCATCCAAAAACAGAAACTAAAAGGTTTTCTAAGCCCGGAAGACATCATGGGAATCCGCTTATTAAGACCAAAAGATCTTGGACGAAATATAACCATGACTCAGAAATTGGACGGCGGTAATATTGTCATCAAGATCATGCATACCAAAATACGATTGTACCCTTCGATTGAAAACGGCGTTTGGAAAATGAGAGTGAAATTATCGTTGGATGGAAATGTCGTTCAAAATTCAAGCTCAATTAATATTACAAAAGGTACCGACGCCATGAGAAGCATAGAGGAACCTTTTAATCAATCAATGAAAGAAATTATGGTACATACCCTGCATCGGTTGCAAACGGAGCAAAAAGCGGATGTTGTAGGATTTGCGAGAGCCTTTCACAAAAAATATCCACTTATCTGGAGAGACAAAAAGGGCGAGTGGATTTCCATCTTCCAAACCATGGAAATGGAAGTGGAAGTTGATAGCTCTATACAGGGGCCAGGAGTTGCCAATATTCCTGTGTATCAGAGAAGAGGTGAGGTTAACGATGAGTGACATGGTTTTAACGACCCGCCAACTATTCTGGATGATGGTAAGCACGCAAGTCATCATGACCATTCTGTTGACAACCGCGCCAGCCATTCAATTGGCCAATCAGGATGCCTGGATGTCCTTGATTGTTTCTACCGCGGTGGCGGTAGGAATCGCCTATATTTGCGGGAAGCTGGCTTCCATTTTTCCTGATAAAACACTCATTGAATTTAACCGGATTTTGCTTGGGAAATGGTTTGGCGGTGTGATTTCGGTGATGTATTTGCTGGTCTGGATTGTTATTCTTACCGTCATATTAAAACAATTCAGCTTGTTTATTACAGGGACCATCATGCCCAGAACGCCGGTTTTTTTAATCCAAATCCCCATGTTTCTCGTTGTGATTTACCCGACAGTGCATGGTGTTGGCGTGATTGCTCGAATTTGTGAACTGACGGGCCCAATCATTTTAATTGGCGTTATAGGTCCTATGTTTTTGGCCATTAATCAATTGGATTGGGACCGGCTGCTGCCGATTTACATCGATAACGGTTTGCTGGCATTAATGAAAGGTTCGCTGCCAGCGGCCGCCTTCTTGGGCGATTGCATCATGCTGCTCATATTAATTGCCTTTGTTGTGCAGAAGAAGCAGATTGTCCGCCATGCGGTAGGAGGCGTCATGCTTTCCGGCGTCGTAACATTGATCTCCGTGATTTTTAGCATTTTGATGTTTGGACACAACGTCGCCGCGAATTACACCTATCCAATGCTCATGATCGTTCGATCGATTTCCATCGGCGGTATCATTGAAAACCTGGATGCCATCGTTGTAACGATTTGGATCATGAGTGTGTTTACTAAATTATCGCTCTATTTATTTGTTTCAAGCTACGGCACCTCACAGCTTTTTGGTTTGAAAGACTGGAGAAAAATGACATGGGTGATATCGGCGATCGTCATGTTAGCCACATTTATACCCGTTAATTATGAGGAGATTTCCGTCATTTTTCCCTTAAAAGTGGCTGCTCCTTATATTTTCCCGATCTTCATGGTGGCAGGTCCGCTTCTGCTGCTTTTACTGGCACTTGTCAAACGGAAGAAGCTCCGCATGCAGCCGAACGCTTAACTGAACATAAAAGTACCGTCAGGAAGCTCATTCTTCTTTGACGGTCTTTTTACGGCCAACTATATTGATACTCGATATATCATGTTATATTATATCGATATACGATATATTGTGCTTCGAAATAACAAAATGCGATATAAATACGGATTGAATGGAGGTGAGAACCACATGGAGTTTTCCAAAGATCTGCTGCCATTGACGGAAGCATTTTACTATATTTTAGTGACTTTATATCCCCGTGCGGCACATGGTTACGCGATGATGCAGGATGTGGAAAAGATGAGCGCCGGTAGGGTACGCATAGGTGCAGGTACCTTATATACAGCATTAAATACGCTGCAGAAAAAGGGGTTAATTGAGCATGCGCCTGAGGCAGATGTTGGTGTTGATTCACGTCGCAAACTGTACGCGATAACCGAGCTGGGAAGGAATGTATTAAAAGCTGAGATGAATCGTATGGAAGAATTGCTGTCGAATGCAAGATCAGCCATCACAAATTCCCCTTGAACTCATATGTGTTTGTTTTACTAGCTTACGGCTGTTTGCGATTTCAACAAAAAATCAAGAAGCTTGATGAAAACTAATGGACTATAAGGAGCGATTATGGCATTGCTTGCCTATATGAAAAAAGTGTATGCTGCTTGGATCGATTATCCGTTGCAAGAGGGAAAATTGCTTCAAGCTCAGTATCGTATCCTGCGATTTCTCGGCATGGGAAGTTATGGGTTAACCTACTTGTGCCAGGACATCAGGACTGGTGGAGAACTCGTCATTAAGCAAGCGAAGCCAAGTAAAGGGAAGTTGGGGCGGGACCTGTTGCAAAAGGAGCTCGAAATCATGCAGCAGCTGCAACATCAATCCATACCAAGATGTCTGGCATTCTTCGAGGAAAATAAACAGATGTTCATGCTCATGGATTATGTGAAAGGGCAAACGGTTGAGGATTTGATTTTTGAAAGAGGCGAGAAGTTTTTAGAAAAAGAAGCGTTAAGCCTGATTAGCAAGCTAATGCCAGTGGTGTCCTACTTGCACATGCAAGGTTTTGTCCATCGCGATATCCGGATTCCTAATGTTATTTTGCAAGGGGAGCGCATCTATTTAATTGATTTTGGTTTAGCTTCGCGAATCGGGGACCCAAATGAGTACGTAGAAGGGGAAGCGCTGCAGAGGCGGCGGGTGACTGAGGAGACGTCCGATCTGTATGCAATCGGTCACTTTTTGCTTTTCATGTTGTATTCAACCTTTGAGACATCGGAAGTGCATGAGGAAAGCGCCAACGGGTGGGAGGAGGAGCTTGATCTCACACCGGCGACGAAACGTATGATTCGCAAGCTGCTTCAGATAGAGCCTGCTTATACGAGTACGCAAGCATTCATTGATGAACTGAATACAATCCTGCAGCAGCCATAATTCGTTCATCCTAAAGCAAAACAAAAAAGCCACTTTCGCGGCTTATGGTTAACTTGAGCTATGTTGTCTGTTTCGGTAATAACCATGACCTTGCTGGCTGTGACCATTACCGTAATACCGATCAGATGAAGAATGACGACGACCATAGTGGACACGATGACTGCTATTGTGACGATAACCTCGGTGTTTGGAGTGGAAGATGGAGCCTAATAGCTTTTTTAGCAAATATTTTATCATTTGTCAGGAAGCCTCCAATCGTTTTAATTTTTAATACGAATGGAGACTCCATTAGTTTCAATCGGCTCGGGAGCTACTCAATGTTTTGTTTGTCTAATTCGCTTAACCGCTCAAGAATTCTACGCTTACGATACAGCATTTTTGCTGATTCGCCTACATCTATAAGCGTGCCTCGATTGATCCATGCACCGAACAGGATGCCGGCAACAGGAATCAACTGGAACAGTTTCTTCCAACCCCAATTGTCACGATAGGTAGCAAAAACTTCCCGCCACCCTTGCAGCTGCGAAATCATCTGCGAGTCTGCTTGATCATTTGCTGCATAGTCGCTGAGCTCATCAAGAATCGCTTTCTTCCCGACGATATCCGCAGAAGAGAATTGCATACATTTAATCGTGAAGATGCGTTCCTGCTTGATTTTGGGATCATAGCCGTAACAGATGGCCAGTTCTTGAATGGTTTTCAGAGACAGGCCGAGAACGGCTGGAACATCGATGGCGAGTGTCAGAATGCCGCCAATTCCTGTCGTTGCTCCTTGGAGCGTTGCTAACTTCGTCCGATTGTGAATGATCTCATCTGCTGCTTGATCCAGGATGCGAAGGGGAAGTGTCTCCACATCTTCAATAGCAGCTACCTCTGTATGGACCCGATGATGACCTTCACTTCGGTGACGCACTTCTTCGATATGGCGCAATGTCCCGGCTTCAGAGATGAGATACCGTCCACCCGCTTGCAAATAATTCCCTAGTTCATTTAAAGCCTCGCTAATCTTCTTGTTCAATATTTTAGGCGTCAACCGGTCCAACAATTGAAAAGGCAAACGCCCGATTTTCTCCCAAAACCATAAATCCTTCTGTTCAGACTCCCAAGCTTTAACGATGTTCAACTCTTTCAGCAATTGTTCCCTTGATTCCATCATGATTACAACTCCTTTGCATCTTGTATACGTTTGAGAGCTGCATTTGGATGCAAAGGCAGATTTTTTTGATAACGGGTTGCTACTTGTTCTAAATATTTGTGAATCCAGGCATCGACCGTTTCGGCGTTAAGACTATTTTTGCGAAAGGAGCTTGGCGGAGTACCCATTTCCTTGGTGAACACTTGCGTGAAATAGTGGATGCTTTCAAAGCCGGTATCTTCGGCAATTTGTTTAAGCGGAATGTCGGTGTAACCTAGCAGATAGGCGGCTCTTTTGACCCTTTCGGTTTTGACAACCGAAGGGAAGGATTGCCCTAATTCTTCCGCCATGAGGCGGGAAAGCTGCCGCTCAGACAGATGCAGGCTTTGGGCTACCTCTGAAAGCGCTATCTTATTCGTGAGATGAGTTTGGATATATTCTTTTGCTCGCTTGAGAGTGCCTTGAAGATCTGATCTTGCAGTAGATAAAGCTGTATCGCCAGAGACGCAGTGCTGCAGAAATAAGCTGACACAACTCATGACCAGCGTATAGGCTAGATGTTCAATGGATTCTTTATAACGAATTTCGGACTCAGCCGCATGCAGGAGCAGTGCTTGCCAAATAAGTGCAGGCGAAGTTTGCTCGGCATTCGGGATGAATAAATGCGGATAAGCGCTTAATTGCTGAAAATCGCGAATAAAAGCTTCGCTGGATTCGGATGCTACGGGTTCAATGGCAAAAAACAGCAGCAGCATGCCCTCATCGCTTTGTATATAGTGTCTGCTTTCAGGCTTGGAACAATAAAGCGTTCCAGCGCGCAGCGGGTAGGTTACACCATCTGAAAAGTAAACGCCTTCCCCTTGGACGACATAACAAATTTCAAAAAAGGAATGCGCATGGGGGCTATTTCCCATATGCTGCGGTTTTGCACCCCAGTAGTGAACAAAAATGGATGCGGAGGCACCATACAGCTGATCCACATGTTGATTGAGGTATAAGTTACTTCGAGAATAAACAGTATGGCTCAGCATGAAAGCGTATCTCCCCTCTAGTAAGCTGACATCTATTATATCACGGAATTTTTTAAAAAAGCGGCGTGTTTTTACAAAGACTGACTTCGTGTTCCTTTCCTATAATGAAATGGAAGATCACACGAAGGGGTTGTTCGATATGGGAAGCGAAAAACATCTATCACTGGCTGGGATTATGGGTTTTCCGGTAACACCGTTTGATCATAACGAGAATGTGAATGAAAAAGCGTTTGAAGCGAATGTACAATTTTTGTTGGCGGGTGGCTTAGATTCCGTATTTGTTTGTGCCGGTTCCGGGGAGTTTCAATCGTTGGATATCAAAGAATATGAGCAGCTAGTTACGATAGGAGTTGCAGTATCCGCTGGGAAAGTGCCTGTCTTTGCAGGTGCAGGGGGCAACCTGAAGGAAGCGGTCGAACGCGTCCAATTGGCGGAAAAAATTGGAGCAGACGGATTGTTGCTGCTGCCGCCTTACCTGATCATCCCTGAACAGGAAGGGCTGTACAATTATTACCGTACGATCGCTGTGAGCACGGCATTGCCAGTTATTATTTATCAGCGTGATAATGCGGTCTTTACATTAAAAACGCTTGAAAGATTGGCTAATCTGCCAAACGTCATTGGGTTCAAGGACGGATTAGGCAACTTCGAGCTTAATATCGAATTTGTGCAATCCCTTGGAAATAAGCTGCAATGGATGAACGGAATGCCGCTGGCGGAACTGACGATGCCTGCCTATCATGCACTGGGCTTTCATTCCTATTCCTCGGCTATATCCAATTATATCCCTCAAGTTTCAAGGAAATTTCATGAGAGCCTGATCGGAGGCAATCAGGAGTTGCTGCAAATGATCTATCGCGAAGTGATTTTGCCGATTCACCGCATCCGGCAGCAACGCAAAGGGTATGCGGTTTCCCTAATCAAAGCAGGGATGGATATCGTCGGTCTGCCCGTTGGTTTGCAAGTTCGGTCACCGTTAGTAGAGGTCGAGCGAGAGCATTATGTACAGTTGGAATCGATTATCAAAAAGAGCGTGGACTTGATCGCTGCTGCCAATAACCTATAGGAGGTAATGAACAATGATGAAGGTATCGATTCAAGTTCCAACTTGCGATCTGTCTGATAGCGATTTAAAACAAATGTGCCAGCTTGGCGTTGATTGTATTGATTTTACGCGAGGATCTTCCTTTCCCGGCGTGAAGGAGCTCGGTTATCCGGATCTCGATCAACTGATCAAGTTAAGACGAAGAATCCGATCACATGGGATGGACATTAACCGTGTGACGCTGCCAGATATATCAAGCAGTTTTATGTTGGAGGAACCTGGATCCGAGATCCAATTGGAGCATGTCGGCAATGCCATCAAAGCCTTTGGCGAAGCGGGGATCACGCTTGTTCGTCAGCGGTTTGCCGGCGATGTCTTTCCTTATCTGTCAGAGGAATACACGGCTGTGCACCGAGGAGGGGCGCTGGTACGCGGGGAATCTATTCACCGGAATCCAGACAAGCAGCCTCCTACCGTGGAACAATTAAACGCTTGGTGGAAGCGTTTCGATCTCGTCTTCGGCAAGCTGGTTCCATTAGCGGAAGAGTACAATGTCAATCTGGCTGTGCATCCTTCCGATACACCGCACCATAATACGCCTTTCGGCGGGCTTGGTTTTCATCGCGTTATAGATGCTTATTCCAGCAGAAATGTTGGCTTGGTTTATTGCGTCGGTACTCGCGGAGAAGCAGGCGGTACACCGCTGGTTCTTGATGAGATTTATCAATATGGGCGTAAAGATCGGATTTTTCTCGTTCACTTCCGTAATATTCGGGGCAGCCTGGCGACGGCCGGGGCATTTGAAGAGGCGCTTTTGGACGATGGTCATATGAATATGGCGAAAATTTTGTTAGCCTTGCATCAGGTTGGCTATAACGGCTGTATTAACCCGGATCACATTACTTCTCTTGAAATGGACCGTGCACCGCATAATCCTTCGAAATCCGGCATGGGCTGGGTTGGTTGGGCGTATTCCATCGGCTATGTGAAAGCGCTGCTCGCGGCATTAACCGAATTTAGAGGCGGGAGGGATTAAGCCATGTTTGAACCTCAAACGTTTCTTAATTATATCGGCGGGGAGTGGAAAGCAGCTTCAAGCAACATGGTTGAAGCTAGCATGAATCCGGCTAACCGCCATGAAACAGTGGGCTACATCCAGAAGTCAACGTTGGATGATCTGGAGGAAGCTGTTGTCGCGGCCAGAGCAGCCAAGATGGGATGGCGCAAATTATCGGGTCCGGCACGCGGCGAGTTCTTGTACAAAGCTGCGAATCAAGTGGAGCAGCGCCTGGATGAAATTGCGGAAATGATGACCCGCGAAATGGGAAAAACGCTCCCGGAGGCAAAAGGGGAAACCGCGCGCGGGGTTGCGATTTTGCGGTATTACGCCGGCGAAGGCATGCGGAGTATCGGTGACGTAATCCCTTCAACGGATAGCACAGCGTTGATGTTCACGTCCCGTGCGCCGCTTGGTGTCGTCGGGGTTATCACGCCTTGGAATTTTCCGGTTGCGATTCCAATCTGGAAAATGGCTCCTGCTCTGATCTACGGGAACACCGTTGTGTTCAAGCCGGCGCAAGAAACAGCGGTAACCGCGGCTTTGATCATGGAATGTTTCCAGGCAGCGGGACTTCCTGCCGGTGTCATCAATATGGTGACAGGCGACGGCGGCCTCATCGGACAAGCAATGGCTGACCACCCGGACATCCAGGGCATCACCTTTACAGGATCGAACGCAGTGGGGAAAAAAGTCGGGCAAAGCGCTCTGGCAAGAGGAGCCAAGTACCAGCTCGAAATGGGCGGGAAGAACCCCGTTATCGTGGCGCGGGATGCGGATCTGGACCTTGCCGTTGATGCCACCATTAGCGGAGGCTTAAAATCAACGGGGCAGAAATGCACAGCGACGAGCCGAGTAATCGTCCATAGCGAAATTTACGAAGCTTTTAAGACGAAGCTGCTGGACAAAGTTCAGAACATCCGTTTAGGCTCCGGCCTTGAAGCTGCGACGTGGATGGGCCCTCTTGCAAGTGAAAACCAGTACCGCACAGTCCTCTCTTATATCACAAAAGGTGTAGAAGAAGGCGGCACTTTACTATGTGGAGGCGGAAAAGGGCAGAGGCAGGATTTGGAGGCCGGTTATTTCGTTGAACCAACCGTTTTTGAAAACATCTCCAGCTCAATGACCATCGCGCAGGAAGAGATTTTCGGCCCCGTGCTTGCTCTTATGAAAGTGGATTCGCTGGAAGAGGCGATCGAAATCGCGAATGACGTGAAATTTGGACTCAGCGCTTCCATTTTTACGCGGGATATTTCGAGCATGCTGACGTTCTTGCAGGATATCGATGCCGGTATGGTCCGGATCAATGCGGAGAGCGCTGGTGTGGAATTGCAGGCACCGTTCGGCGGCGTTAAGCAGTCCAGTTCCGGCTCTAGGGAACAGGGGCAAGCAGCGATAGACTTTTATACGGATATTAAAACGGTCTTTGTTAAAGCTTGATAAGCGATTTAAAGTGAATAGTTGGGCGGGGATCAGCATCCTGCCCAACTATTTTTTCTGCTATATGAGCACTTCATATCGAAAAAAGGAGAGAAAGCGACAAGAAATGTCAGCAATCTTTGTGTGAATTTGGTGTTTGAATGTATAATAGATCTATAGATGAATTAACAACTGGGTGAATAAAGGGGGATGTACGGTGCAATCGAAGTTTAAAGTTGCTATAGGCATATCCGTTTTGGGGTATGTTGTAAGTCTTATAACTGCCCGCTTTCTGCCTGGCGCAGTTAACTTATTAGTGCCAACTACTTTCTCATTAGGCAGTCTTATGCTGATTAGTCGCAATCATTCAATGGAGATGAAAAAGCTGCAAGGTCCAAATACTGCCAGTGATTCTTTACCGAATACGGGGAGTACAAGCAGCACGAATCCGAGCGGTGAAATGGAGCTGCAGGGTAAAAGTGAAAGTGAAAACGATCCATTTTGGGGTCCGATAGCCGAGTACATTCATGTCATCGAAGAGACGATGATATCCGAAGGCCAGAAAAATACGCTGGATAATGAAATCGTAGAGAAGACGCTTAGTTTACTATCAAGAGTCGGCAGGTTAATTCCGCAGCTGAAAGAACTAAATGATGCAAACATGAATCATAACATACAACGGTTGATCTTCAAGGATCTGAATGGTGCGATTAACCCCTTTCTGAAGTTGGGTGGAGAAGCGAAACGGCTGAATCGTCGTCTTCTGCTTACGGGGATTAAGGATATTAACTCCAAACTCTCCGCTTATGTAGAGACAATTGAACAAAAAGATCTCATGGAATTGCAAACGCGAATGGAACTCATCCAACAACGCTATCGTTCTGAAGACTAAAGGAGGAACTAACGATGACAACCCAATTAGTACAATTAAAATCGGCAGATTTGCAGAGAGTAGAGCAGGAAGCGAAACAAATGCTCCAAAAAGTATCGACCACGGATGACATGGAATTAGAAGTCCTGATAGACTCCATCGGTCGTATGGGTTCCAAAACCATGGAGCAAGCGGGTCAATCCTTAGCCATGTTAGAGCGCCCCGTGAATGAATTGATGTCCGGCAAACGATCGGAAGTTCAAAACAACATTTTGAAACTTCGTCATGAAATCGATTCTTTGAGCAAAAGCAAGCAGTTGGGTTTTTTCGAAAAAATCATGAAAAAGACACCGCTGAAAAACTATATTTATAAATATCAGTCCGTAAAAACGAACGTGAATGCGATCGTCCAATCGCTTCGCAATGGCAAGGAAACACTGGAAGAAAATATGGCTTACATGAAAACATTGAAGAAAAACTCTTTAGAATCGGTCTACAACCTTCAAATGCGGATTGCCATGGGCGAGAACTTAAAGCAGTTGTTTGAAACGGAGATTAGCAAGCCGGAAAATGAAGGGCGTAAGGTTCATCTGGAAAGAGGCCTTCGTAAAGTAGTGACGCGTATCCAGTCATTCCAGGAAATGGTCATCCTCTATCAGCAAGCGATTGCGGGTACGGATATCATCAATGACAATAATGATAAGCTTATCGATGCTGTTGATGCGACAATCGACAAAACGCAGAATTTACTTACTGTATCCGCGATGATTTCGATGGCGATCGAGGATCAAGTACAAACCATTGATGCAGTCAATTCGGCGAACGCGACACTTAATAAAATGTTTGAGGACAACTCGCGGTTGTTGAAAGAAACGACGCAGAAAACGAACGAGCTGCTTGGGAACTCGGGCTTACAGATGGATTCCATTGAGCGTGGAATGAATGATCTCTTCAGTGCGCTGGATCTATTCGAACAGTCCAATCGGACAATCATTCAATCGGCTACGGAGCACACGAAAAGGCTCGGGAACATTAGCCAGCAGATGACCCAGCGACTCGGCTTAATGCCTGGCAATAAAACAATTGCTGAGAAAGACGCTGAGCTTAGCGGACTTTTAGAATAAAAAAGAGCGAGGTTGCCCTACGTATGGGGCAGCCTCGTTTTAGTAAAAAGATAATTTATCGAATGTACTCAAACAAATATTTTTCGTTGTAAAGATGGCTGTTCAGCAAAGTTGA
>NZ_BILW01000040.1 GCF_004000765.1 Paenibacillus chondroitinus NBRC 15376
AATTTCTTCCGTTTATCACCACCTCTGTTTAGCGGCGACTTTTTAAATATACCACATTCGCCCGGAACATTGCAAGTCTTTTTTTGAAATAACTTTTCGAGTCATTTTAAGTCAGCTTGCTTGTCCTTATTTTTCAAGGGGCGAGATATAAAATAACACATAAGGAGAGGGTAAGTCAAGAACATACCCCCTATTTTTTTTGAGCCTGGTAGTTGCGGTTTCTTGCATATTTCGAAATTTCTTTGGGAGTCGCTAAACGAGCATACATCCTGAAGATAACTTTATATCTGGATTCTATGGCCCCTTTAATTTCTTGATCGATTCGTTTGTCGTTTAAATCAAATAACATTTCATCTAATTCTTTACGTAATACGTAATCTAACTCTCTGCATTCCCGATCATTGAACAAAAATCCGAGCATACATCCACCCAAACCCCTCTCGACTGTAGAGATTAATGGCACTAACAGTAGAGTCGAAAGAAGCGGCCAACTCAAACCCTCGTTTGCCCGCCACCCTACTGCTTTACTGTTATGCTCAGATTTTGCCATTTTTATGACAAGATCCCTGAAAAATTTTTACAGATGAACCAACCAGTAGGTGAGTGTACTTTCAATGATTGCCGCAAGGAACAAAAGAACAACGATTGCAACACTTAGAGGTTTGGTTAAGGTTAGTACTTTCTTAAGTTCTGGAATAGCCGTTCTATTGGCTGCAGGAATAAATATTTGCGCGGCACTTTTCCAGACCAACATGCCTATTTTAAGTCCATAAGCACAGGCAAGAAGTATAACTGGGATTTCGATGATACCATGCGGAAGAATCCCTTTGAGCACAATAGCTAGGGTACTCTCATGTGTTTGCAGCGATAGAACATACCCTAATATCATACCGTTTGCAACCAACATGAAGAGCGGCAGCACACCCAAAGGAAGCCCAAGAAAAATAATGGCCACAGATTTGATGGCATTATTCAGGAAGATAATAAAGAAAAACCATATTTGCGGATTGTCTTTCTTACTGAGCGATTGACTTATCGACTTAATTCCTTCTAGTTGATCTTTTAAAAAGTGTGAAAATTGATCTGAGTTTGCCCAGCCTAAATAGAAACTGACGCCAAATACTAAAACAACGACGATGAAATAGTGCTTCATTTCTTTAAAATGCTGCAATAAAGGTTTAAATGTCATTTCTCTTTCCTCCAATTTCGGAAGCATAAGTACTGTGTACGAGCATACATTATTTATCAAAGAGTATACAAGCCTTACCCGTTGTAAGGCATAAGGAGGTACAGGCTGTAAATGAACTATTTTTTTGTACTGAATGCCAAGAAACTCAAGCAATATGTATTTATTGCCCTTGCCATCGTATTCGCAGCAGCTATTGTCTATTCGGAGCAAAGCAACGTGTCTGTCTTTTCTAATGCTGAGCCTTCGGCGATTTATAGTGTGCAGACAGAGAAAAAGGTTATTGCATTAACCTTCGATATTTCCTGGGGAGAGAAACGAGCTGAGCCCATTCTGAACATTCTTAAAGATAAAGGGGTAAAGGACGCAACTTTCTTCCTCTCCTCGCCTTGGAGTAAAACTCACCCCGATATCGTAGAACAAATTAAGAAAGATGGCTTCGAAATCGGCAGTCACGGTAATAAGCATGATAATTACAGCACACTTAGCGATGAAGAAATACGCAAACAAATAACGACAGCACATGGTATATTGACGGAATTAATCGGAAAAGAGCCCAATCTGATCCGATTGCCCAATGGGGATTTCGACAAACGTGTGCTACGAATCGCCAACGATCTAGGTTATTCCGTTATTCAATGGGATACAGACTCGCAGGACTGGCTCAACAAAGGCGTGGATACGATTATAAACCGCGTTATTACTAAGGCTCATCCAGGAGACATTGTTTTGCTGCATGCCAGTGATTCTTCCCAACAAACCCATGAGGCCTTACCTGTTATTATTGATCAATTGAGATCCAAAGGTTATGAATTCGTTACAGTTAGTGAACTAATCAAACAAACTGAAGTACAAACAACCCCTGTGGAAGACAGAACAATGAAACAACTTAATTAATTTCCACAAAAAAAAGAGCTAATTGAATTAGCTCTTTTTGTTATCTAATATTTTATGTAAAATCAGAATTTGCCATGCATTACAAACCAATAGTGGAGCTAACATAAACAAGCTCGAAGCAGCATTGTCTAATTTAAGCGCGGGAACGGCTTCAAGCACGGATACGGCGCACATAAAGAATAAGGTCGGAATAAAGGCGTTTCGATTCGTCATTTTGACTTTCCAGTAAGCAACTCCCAAAGAAATTATCAGTATGATCAGCGGCAAAATAAAGTAACTTAATACGGAATCATTTCCTTCAAAATTGGTCATTCTGAGATACACAAGGTCAATCAATACGACGATGACAATCGTTAGTTGTAAAAGATCCCACACCGTCTTGGATTTAATAATACCCGCGGCAATAAATCTAACGATCAGATAAGCGAAAAAGCCCATTTGACTTAGGACGCTAATCGTCGCTCCCCCAAGCAGCATATTTACCACATTGAAGCCTACAGCCGACAACCCCATAACAGAGAATTCTTTATCGGAAAATTGTAAAATTAGCCCGATTCCTATAGAGACAATCATTCCTAATAATAGTGTTGTCCAAAATAAATGAAACCATTTGCGAAGCGTCACGTGCATTCCCTCCATCATAGACTCTAATTGTTAATTGTACCAACGATTGAGATAAAAAGCCAATGATTTGCCCTTATAATCTATCCCTAACCACGCATACTAATATTACTTAGCTAGGGAAGGGAGCTTTTTCTCATGATAATAAGAAGGTTAAGCCCAATGATGGTCCTGCCGCTCATTACTATCGCTTTACTTCTTTCTTCGTGCGGGACTGACAAATCATCGCAGGGTCAATCACAAGCGGGTACGTATAAAGAACAAAAGACCATGATTCTTGATATTTTAAAGTCAGAAGACGGCAAAAAAGCAATTAGTGCAGCCAATCGCAGCATCATGAATGGCGATGTTGGTGCCACAGGCGTAGCTGGCCAGTCTCAGATCAAACTACTCTCAGCCAACGAATCTTTGCAACTACAAATGGCCGTCAAAGATGTTTTAACAGCAAAAGAAAATAACATGTTTCTCACAGATATGATGAAGGATCCAAAATTTGCAGGAGATTTCGCAAAAGCCATTCAAAAAGAAACAAAACAAATGTTTAAAGAATTGTTAAAAGATCCTGAATATCAGAAGTCACTTGTTGATGTGATGAAAAATCCTGACTACGAGAAAATGATGCTCGATGTCATGAAAACTGCAGCTTATCGTCAGCAAATGATGACCGTAATGGAAGAGTCGATTCAAAGCCCTCTTTTCCGCGCACATATGGTCGACTTACTTAAATCCGCTATTGCTCAGCAGAGCAAGCCTGATCAAATGCCTACGGCAAAAGCCGCTCAAAAGAAGGATGAAAGTGGCGGGGATAGTAAAGATAAAGGTAGTGGAGACAATAAACAAAAGGATGAGAAAAGCGACTCTGAAGATACCGACAAGAAGAAGAAAGAATCCGGTTCATCCGATTCGCAATAAAACACGAAAAAGGGCTAACGGAGAGGTTCTCCGCCAGCCCTTTTCTATTACTTTTCTAATTTGGCGATGATATTCGCGGCCACATCCAGATAGATTTGACCTGTTTTGGATTCTTGTTTATACACCGAAGGTGAATAATCAATTTCTGAAATGTGATTATCAGGAGCTCCCAGCGGTATCTGAGCTAATAATTCACTGTGCAAATCATCCGCAAGTCTAGCTCCGCCGCCTTTTCCAAATACGTAATCCTTGCTGCCGCAATCTTTGCACTCATAGTAGGACATATTTTCAACAATCCCTAACACTTCATGGTTCGTTTGAATCGCCATTGCGCCAGCTCTAGCCGCTACGAAAGCTGCAGTTGCATGCGGCGTAGTCACGATCACTTCTTTACTTTGTGGAATTAGCTGATGCACATCAAGTGCAACATCCCCTGTGCCTGGAGGAAGATCTAGAAGGATATACTCCACATCCCCCCAGTTCACTTCGTTAAAGAAGTTCCGCAGCATCTTACCCAGCATCGGCCCACGCCAAATAACGGGTGCATTATCTTGAACAAAGAAACCCATAGAAATAACTTTGACACCGAATTTCTCTACTGGCAGGATGACATTATCAACGAGCTTAGGCTGTTCTTCAATGCCCATCATATCTGGGATGCTAAAGCCGTAAATATCTGCATCGATGATGCCTACTTTTTTCCCTTGGCGTGCTAACGCAACAGCTAGATTCACCGTCACGGTCGATTTACCTACGCCCCCTTTACCACTGGCAACAGCAATAAACTGTACCTTGGACGCTTCACCCAATATGGGTTGATCGATAGGAGGTTGTACGGGTTTGGTGTCCTTAGTGTTATCTGAAGCGCTTGAAGTTGGTTTATGTAGCTCCTCAATCTGATTTCGTTCATAGTCCGTCATCAATCTAAAGCGAATATGAACCTGCACTGCTCCTAGTTGTTCTATAGCTTCACGAATAAAGTTCTTCGCCGTGTCTTTATAAGCTTCATCTTCCGTTGCAACGATCAAACTTAGCGAGACACTTTCTTCTTTTATTAAAATATCCCGAACCAAATTCAGCTCGACAACACTTTGGTTATATCGAGGCTCTTGCAGAGGTTTTAAAGCTTCTAATAGCAACTCTTTATTTATCATAGCCACTCACCTTTATTAAGAGATCGTAATTATATTAGTGGCCTTTATTATAACACATTATGATTCAGAACCCACTTTCTCGCCGGCATAAAATCTAAGAACACCCTGATAAATGGCGGCGGCGACCATTTTCTGATATTTCTCGTCAGCAAGAAGTCTTGCTTCATCCGGATTAGAAAGGAACCCTACTTCTACGAGTGCACTCGGAATTTTTAAAGTTTTTAGCAAATACACCGTTTTGTCTGCAGGCTTCGCGACACGATCAGTATTTTCCAAATTTCTTTTTAATTCGAGTTGAATTAGTGCAGCAAGGTTGGAGTTATTGGGATTATTCGTGTAGTAGAACGTTTGTGCCCCTTTCCACTTGGGTGAAGGAATACTGTTCAAATGAACGCTCAGGAACATATCGGCATTTTTCTCATTTATCATATCCGCTCGATTGTGGAGATCTTCTGTTTTCCTTTTACTGTACCCTTTGGTACTTGGGTCTGCTAGATCTGTATCCGTTTCTCTGGTCATTACAACGAGCGCCCCTGCTTGCTGTAAATAATCACGCAATTGCAAAGTAATGGCTAGATTGATATCTTTCTCAATCACACCTTCTTTGCTCGAAGCACCGCCGTCCGGACCGCCATGCCCGGCATCCAGCGCGATGGTTTTACCCGATAACGGTAATGTCCAGTCTGACCATGTTTTCGTCGCCGGAAGCTCATAGGCATAGATAAAAACAACGAGCGCTACCAGTAAAGTCGAAAGTGCTAGCTTGAGGCTGCTGTGAAAAGTCAGCCAGACGACCAACCGCTTCTTCCTTTTACGCATAAAAAATCCACCTCTGTTCCCCATAGACTCTGTATCATCTATATGGGACAGGGTGGACAAATATACCTTGCTTACACGTGATAATCAGGGTCTCGAAGCCCTTCAATTAAAACTTGAGCAACCTCTTGACGAGTAAACTCCGGCGGCGGGCACTGTCCATCTCTAAGAAGGCCGCGTACCTTCGTACCAGAGAGGTGCATGTGGTATGACTTATCATGTGGACAAGTTTTACTAGACGCCATGTTACCGCATTTGGTGCAGTAGAAGCTGTGCTCAAAAAATAGAGGAGTGATCCCCAATTCATCTGCTGTAAACCCGCTGAAAATCTCTTGCGCCTCATACGTACCGTAGTAGTCGCCTACGCCTGCGTGGTCGCGTCCAACGATAAAATGAGTGCAACCATAGTTTCTACGCACTATAGCGTGCAGAATCGCCTCACGTGGCCCTGCATAGCGCATAGCGGCCGGATAAACGCCAAGATGCGTACGATTCTTTGGATAGTAGTTCTCGAGGAGAACTAGATAGCTTTTCATCCGAACATCAGCGGAAATGTCATCGGACTTTGTTTCACCAACAAGCGGGTTGAGAAATAGAGCATCCACAATTTCCATCGCAGATTTCTGAATGTATTCATGCGCACGATGGACCGGATTACGCGTTTGGAAACCAACAACGGTTTTCCAGCCATTTTCCGCAAAAATACGACGCGTCTCCGATGGATCATAGTAGAACTCTTCAAACTTCTTCGGCTTAGGACGATTCAGCATCTGGATCGGTCCACCGATATTGGTAGAGGATCGAGAAAAGAGCTTATTAACACCTGGATGAGCCGTATCATCCGTTTTGAAAACTTTAACAGCTTCGTTCACTTGGTCAACTTTGTAGATGCTAGTCGTGTCTAAAATAGCGTAAGGTACGCCATCTTCCTCGCCTACAAGCGCAACCTGCTCACCAATAGTAATGGAAGCAGCAATGTCAGGAGGAATGGACAACGTAATTGGAATACTCCAGACCGTCCCATCTGTCAGGCGCATAGTTTCTACAACAGTATTGTAATTTGCTTCATCAAGAAAACCGATTAGAGGGGAGAACGCGCCTACTGCAATAAGATCAAGGTCAGAAATGGTCCATGAGTTTACACGAATTTGTTTCAAGGAAGCCGCGATTTTGAGAAATTCTTCTCTATGCTCTGCCGGTACCAAGCGGTTGATTAATTCGCCACCATGTGGTTTGATCCTCGTCATTGACGTAGTCCCCCCATCATCCCGCCATTCTTATTTATGGAGACCGCATTCCGTTTTCTCCGTATTCGCCCAACGGCCTGCGCGTGGATCTTCTCCTTCTGCTACTTGACGTGTGCAATGCGTGCAGCCAATGCTGGGATAGTTACGATCATGCAGCGGGTTATAAATTACATTATTCTCACGAATGTAATTCCATACATCTTCTGACGTCCAGTTAGCCAACGGATTGAATTTAATCAAACCAAATTTCACATCATATTCTACTTTTTTAGCATTTGCACGAGTCGGAGCTTGATCGCGGCGGATTCCCGTAATCCATGCATCATAGTTTTTTAGAATATCTGTAAGCGGATCGACCTTGCGAATGTTGCAGCATTGATTTGCATCGCTTTTCCAAAGCTCGTCGCCAAATTTCTCAGCTTGTTCTTCAAGCGTAAGTTTCGGCAGTACTTGAACGAACTTCGTTCCGTAATGCTGCTCAAGACGATCCCGAGTTTCATAGGTTTCTGGAAAATGAACATTCGTATCCAAGTAGAAAATATCTACGTTCGGATTAATCTTTTGAAGCATATCAACGAGTACAACATCTTCCGCACCAAAACTACATGCAAGTGTTAAACTAGGGAATTTTTCAACAGCTAATCTCAAAACAGCTTCAGCTGGCTGATTTTCAAATTCTTCAGCGGCTTTAGTAACAAAGGCTTCTTTTTCGAAAAGATTCATGGGTACTTTACCTCCATTTTTAATTCCGAGTGATATTGTATGATTTATACTTAATTATAACTGAGTTATTCTTTCTGTCAATGACTTATCATCATTTTGGTATTAACTTCACCTTATTTATACCCTTATATATATTCAAACGATGAAAAATGGCACGTGTTGAGAATACTTTTCAACAAAAAAATAAAAACCTGCATAAAGACAAAAAAACCTCCCCAGCAAGCTGCCAGGAAGGTTTCTTTTGAGCGCCGAAGCGCAAGATCTTAACGTTTGGAGAATTGAGGAGCGCGACGAGCGGCTTTCAATCCATATTTTTTACGCTCTTTCATACGGGAATCACGTGTTAGGAATCCAGCTTTTTTCAAGGATCCACGGTATTCAGGATCAGCTTTCAACAAAGCGCGGGAGATACCGTGACGGATTGCTCCAGCTTGTCCGCTGATTCCACCACCATTAGCAAGAACCAAAACGTCGTATTTACCGACAGTTTCTGTCAAAGCCAAAGGTTGTTTAACGATAAGTTTCAAAGTTTCTAGACCGAAATACTCATCTAGATCACGTTTATTGATAATGATGCGTCCTTCACCCGGTACTAGGCGCACACGCGCTACCGAATGTTTACGACGACCCGTTCCATAATATTGAACTTGTGCCACGAAACGTTCCTCCTTATATTAACCGCGAAGATTCCAAACTTCTGGTTGTTGTGCTAGATGTGGGTGTTCTGCTCCACCGTATACTTTAAGCTTTGTTTTCAAGCTGTCGCCAAGACGGTTCTTAGGAAGCATACCGTGTACAGCGAATTCGATCATACGGTCAGGTTTGCTGTTAAGCAAGTCCTGAGCGGAAGTCACTTTCAAACCACCTTGGTATAAAGAGTGACGGTAGTACATTTTGTTTTGCATTTTTTTACCAGTAAGCTTAATTTGGGAAGCATTGATAACAACTACGAAATCACCAGTATCTACGTGTGGAGTGAACTCCGGTTTGTGCTTACCGCGGATAATGCTAGCAACTTCACTTGCAAGACGACCAAGTGTTTGGCCTGCAGCGTCAACAATGTACCATTTACGCTCTACTTCATTTGGCTTCGCCATATATGTCGTGCGCATGCTGAATCCTCCTAAAAATATATCTCAAATACATATTTATTATAGTTAACTTACATAATCGATGGATGGTTGTGGCAGCTGCGGATCAGGGGCTGTGGGATAGCCGATCACGAAACGCCAAGTTATATTTTACACGAAACCTAGTGAAGAAGCAAGAAAAGTTTCAACTTTTTTAATACTCTACTTTCCACAACATTAACCCCATCGCTTCGGCAGTTGGCCCTGCTTCAGCCCGGTTTCTGGCCTCAAGAATGCGCTGCATATCGCTGCTAGGTCTCTTGCCTTCGCCAATCTGAATTAACGTGCCTACAATAATCCTAACCATGTTATAAAGGAAGCCGTTCCCCGTCACAATGATCCGAATCCTTTCAACCTGACCCCCACCGATTAACTCGTCGGTTTCAAGCACCATACGAGCCTCGTAGAGGGTTCTCACCTTTACTTCCTTATCCGTTCTCACCGTGCAAAACGAAGTGAAATCATGCTCTCCTAGCAAACAAGGGAGCGCCTCTCTCATGGCTTCCACGTTTAAATGCGTAGGGTGATGGTATTCATAATTGCGGTGAAAGACATCAGGGAAGCGCACCGAACGAATCGTGTAACAGTAAGTCTTGCGTTTCGCGGCTTTGCGGGAGTGAAAAGAAGGGGGGACCTCCTCCGCCGTATGAGCGACGATGTCCTTGGGTAGTCTAGCGTTTAGAGCTAAACACCAACGTTCCACAGGTATCTTGGAATTCGTGGTAAAATTAATAACTTGCGCTTTGGCGTGAACACCCGCGTCAGTGCGCCCCGAGGAGGCCACTTTCACTTGCTCACCAGTCAACAGATAAACAGCCTGTTCTAACCGCTGCTGGATGGTATCCGCATTGGGTTGAATCTGAAAGCCTGAGTATGCTGTGCCATCATAACTTATAGTAAACCGTAGATTTCTCAAGGCTTGTTCCTCCATGAGTCATCCTTCCTACCGTATAGGTCAGGTAAAAGACTGCAAAAAAAGGGCTTCACCAGAATCTATGATTCCGTCCACCCTTTCCCATCCGTCTTATGCGCGATCTACTAGCTCTAGGTATACCATTGGTGCTGCGTCACCGCGGCGTGGTCCCAGTTTAAGGATACGCGTGTATCCACCTGGACGCTCGGAGTAACGAGTAGCCAAATCGGAGAAAAGTTTTTGAATCGCATCTTGATTTTCGTTTGCAGCCTCTCTACGAACAAAAGCAGCAACCTGACGGCGAGCATGAAGATCTCCGCGTTTCGCAAGAGTGATTAACTTCTCAGCGATGGAACGAATTTCTTTTGCTTTTGCTTCTGTAGTTTGAATGCGTTCATGTATGAACAAATCTGTAACCAGATCACGGAACAATGCTTTACGATTACTGGAATCGCGGTTCAACTTCCTGTAGTTCATTGAATTAACCTCCTTCTGACAAGACTATTCCTCGGTACGAAGACCCAAACCAAGCTCTTCGAGCTTTTCTTGAACTTCTTCAAGCGATTTGCGACCTAAGTTCCGAACTTTCATCATGTCTTCTTCTGTTTTGGTAATAAGCTCTTGTACGGTGTTAATCCCTGCACGCTTGAGACAGTTGTAAGAACGAACAGATAGATCAAGCTCTTCGATAGTCATCTCCAGAACTTTCTCTTTCTTATCTTCTTCTTTCTCCACCATAATCTCAGCATCTTTGGCTTCGTCCGTCAAACCGACGAACAAGTTCAGATGTTCAGTTAAGATTTTGGCGCCCAAGCTTACTGCTTCTTCTGGTCTAATACTTCCATCGGTCCACACTTCGAGGGTCAACTTATCATAGTTCGTCACTTGGCCGACGCGAGTATTCTCGATACTGTAATTTACTCGGGTAATAGGCGTGTAGATCGAATCAATTGGAATCACACCGATTGGTTGCTCTTCATGCTTATTTTTATCCGATTGGACGTAACCGCGTCCTCTGCCCGCATGAATCCTCATGTGAAGACGCGCATCCGGAGACAAGGTTGCAATATGCAGATCCGGGTTAAGAATCTCCACATCGCTATCACCGCGAATATCTGCCGCAGTAATATTACCTTCTCCTTCTGCATCAATTTCAAGCACTTTCTCCTCATCGGAGTGAATTTTCAACGAAAGTCCTTTAAGATTAAGGATAATTTCCGTTACATCCTCAAGCACGCCAGGAATCGTTGAAAACTCATGCAAAACGCCATCGATTTGGACAGAGGTTACTGCAGCCCCGGGTAAAGAGGACAGTAAGATACGACGTAGTGAGTTACCTAATGTTGTACCATAGCCACGCTCCAAAGGCTCTATGATAAATCTTCCATAAGCGCCGTCTTCACTTAAAGCTACAGTTTCGATTTTTGGCTTTTCGATTTCGATCATGAAATGTACCCTCCATTCAATACGTCGTTTCCCTCTGGATACTTCGCTTCAAAATTTCATAGTATGCCTATCCTTCAAACCATTATTCACGTTTTTAAGATAATTATACTACAAAGTAATCCTGAATTATACGCGACGACGTTTTGGAGGACGGCAGCCATTGTGAGGAACCGGAGTCACGTCTTTAATCAGGTTTACTTCAAGACCTGCTGCTTGCAAAGAGCGGATTGCTGCTTCGCGGCCAGCGCCTGGACCTTTAACCATAACTTCAACAGTTTTCAAGCCGTGCTCCATAGCTGCTTTAGCTGCTTTTTCAGCTGCCATTTGTGCCGCAAAAGGTGTACTTTTACGGGAACCTTTGAATCCAAGGTTTCCTGAAGATGCCCAGGAAATTGCGTTGCCATGAGGATCCGTGATCGTTACGATCGTATTGTTAAACGTTGAACGGATATGTGCAACTCCGGACTCAATATTTTTACGGTCACGACGTTTCGTACGGACTACTTTTTTAGGTTTTGCCATTAGCTCTAACCCCCTTTATTATTTCTTCTTATTAGCTACTGTACGACGAGGACCTTTACGTGTACGAGCATTAGTTTTAGTACGTTGACCACGAACAGGAAGACCACGGCGGTGACGAAGACCACGGTAGGATCCGATTTCGATTAGACGTTTGATGTTCAGGGAAATCTCACGGCGAAGGTCGCCTTCTACTTTAAGGGTTTTGTCAATTACATCACGGATTTTGCTCACTTCATCTTCCGTCAGGTCGCGAACGCGAGTGCTGCCGTCAATACCTGTTGTAGCGATGATTTTCTGAGCAGTTGTAGTGCCGATACCGAAAATGTAAGTCAACGCGATTACTACTCGTTTGTCACGAGGTAAGTCAACTCCAGCTAAACGTGCCATCTACAGATTGCACCTCCTTTTAACCTTGTTTTTGTTTGTGCTTTGGATTTTCGCAAATTACCATAATGTTACCTTTACGGCGAATAACTTTGCATTTCTCGCAAATCGGTTTAACCGATGGTCTAACTTTCATTTCTAAGCCCTCCTTATCATCGTAAGCAACCATGTTGCGTTTTCTGTTAGAAAACTTGCTTCGTAAGCATACGCCTTGAGAGAGTAACTTACATGTAAGCCGAACATTTATTTAAAGCGGTAGGTTATACGGCCTCTCGTTAAATCATAAGGCGATAATTCTACGGTAACCTTGTCTCCAGGTAAAATGCGGATAAAGTGCATTCTGATTTTACCAGATACATGGGCTAGGATTTTATGACCATTTTCCAATTCAACCTTAAACATTGCATTCGGAAGAGGTTCAATCACTGTACCTTCTACTTCAATTACATCTTCTTTGGCCACAGTCATTCTCCTTTCTCTTGTGCTTCAACTTGCTTGAGTTCAACGAATTTGGCAATTGCGAAGCGCAACTTTCCATTAGTAACACGACCTGTTTCCCTAATGCTTGACTCCACTTCACTACTAATCGTTTCTTGTATTTGAAGATGATTCAGGTTCTTCTTCTTCGGCTGATCGAATTTCCGATTTACGCCGTCTGCAAGCCAGACAAAGCGATCATCGACAATACCAATCACGACCGCATATTCTCCGGGGTCTCTACCGCGAAGCACCTTTACGATTTGACCCACCTTCGGCATCAACCTATCCATTCATCATCACCTACGATCTAGGCAAGGTTAATATTTCGTAACCAGAAGCCGTTATAGCAACCGTATGTTCAAAATGAGCGCATAATGTACGATCCGCGGTGACAACAGTCCAATCGTCTTCGAGTGTTTGGACGAATCTTTCGCCAACGACCACCATGGGTTCAATGGCTAGGACCATGCCTGGTTTGAGACGGGGACCTTTGTCAGGTACACCGTAATTCGGAATTTGTGGTTCTTCGTGAAGATCCGTTCCGATACCGTGACCGACATACTCTATAACCACGGAGAAGCCTGCGTCTTCAATACAAGTTTGGATTGCATGCGACAACGTGTAGAGTCTAGCATCCGGTTTAGCTTCTGCTATGCCTCGATACAGTGATTCTTCTGTCACGGCTAACAAACGTTTAGCTGTTTCAGATATCTCACCGACAGGATACGTCCAAGCAGAATCTCCATGATAACCTTTATACTGAGCGCCAATATCAACAGAGATAATATCGCCCTCAACCAGCTTTCTTGGACCAGGAATACCATGAACTAATTCTTCGTTGACTGAAGCACAAATGCTTCCAGGAAAACCGTTATAGCCTTTGAAAGATGGAATTGCTCCCTGACTGCGAATGTAATCCTCAGCGATCTGATCAAGTTCTTTCGTTGTAATGTTCGGACGAATTGCCCTCGCCAATAAGCGATGCGTATCTGCTACGATACGACCTGCTTCTCGCATAAGGTCTAGTTCAACCTCGGACTTACAAATGATCATTACGCTAGACCTCGTAGCAGTGAACTAATTTGTTCGGTTACCGCATGAATGTCTTGTTCCCCGTTAACCTCACGCAATAATTCCCTCTTTTGGTAGTAATCCAGCAGCGGAGCGGTTTTGTTGATGTACTCATCCAAACGCGTTCCGACTTTCTCTTCCGTATCATCAGATCGTTGGTACAACTCACCTGAACACTTATCGCATACGCCATCTTGCTTTGGTGGGTTGAAGATTACATGATACGTAGCACCACAGGATTTACAAATTCTTCGGCCGGTTAGTCGTGCGAGCAAAAAGCTGCGATCAACGGAAAGATTGATTACTAATTCAATCTTCTTGCCTAAGGAATCTACAATTTCAGCCAAAGCATCTGCCTGAGCAACAGTTCTCGGGAACCCGTCAAGCAGGAAACCTTTATCGCAGTCCGGTTGAGCAAGACGCTCTCTTACAATACCGTTTGTGATTTCATCAGGAACAAGAAGCCCCTTATCCACATAACCTTTGGCTTCAACACCAAGTGGTGTTCCTTGGCTCATCGCCAAGCGAAACGCATCTCCAGTTGAGATATGAGGAATTTGAAATTCACTTACGATCTTTTCAGCTTGCGTACCTTTGCCTGCACCAGGAGGCCCCATAAAAATTACGTTCAACTTTAAATCCTCCCATCGCACTCGGCATTACGAACAGCACAATAGGTGCCGATGTCGCATAATTTGCCCCATCAGAACCTATTTGCTATTTATTGATAAACCCTTTGTAATGCCGTTTAATCAATTGGCTCTCGATTTGTTTCATCGTTTCAAGACCAACGCCTACTACGATAAGTAAAGAAGTACCACCAATCCGAACCGAACTTGGCAAACCTGCAAGACCTCCAAAAAGCATAGGGAGAATCGAGATTGCTGAAAGAAACAGAGCTCCAGAAAGAGTAATTCTAGTCATTACACGAGTCAGATAAACAGAAGTTGTTTTACCAGGTCTGATCCCCGGTATGTAGCCGCCATTTTTCTTCATCTGATCAGCCATTTGAACTGGATTAATTTGTACGAAAGTGTAGAAGTATGTGAAACCGATAATCAACAGTACATACAGAACAATCGCTAACGGAGCAGTCTGGTTAATACTCAAGTTGTTAATAATCCATTCTGCAACGACATTACCTCTCCAGTAACTTGCAATGGTTGGAGGGAACATTAATAACGAAAGTGCGAAGATAACTGGGATTACACCAGCAGCATTCACTTTAAGTGGAATGTGCGTAGTTTGACCACCATACATTTTACGACCAACTACACGCTTAGCATATTGTACAGGAATCTTACGAACCCCTTGTTGTACAAAGATGACACCAGCAATAATCAGCACAACAACGATAGCAATAATGATCAGTTTTACGATATTCAGGAATAAAGCTCCTTCGGTCGCAAACAGTGACTTGTAGATTTGCTGTATGCTTGTAGGAATCGCCGCGACGATACCTGCAAAGATGATAATGGAAATACCGTTGCCAATCCCAAATTCAGTGATTTGCTCCCCGAGCCACATCAAGAAAGCTGTACCAGCAGTCAGTACGATAGCAATCAAAGCAAATGTTGCGAACCCTGGATCAATAACGAGCCCGTTATATAAGCGGTTGAACCCGATTGAAAGACCGAATGCTTGCACAATACCTAGGATGATCGTACCGTAGCGAGTAACTTGCGTCATCTTCTTTCTTCCAACATCGCCTTCTTTCGCCCATTGCGCAAAGCGCGGGACTACATCCATGGACAAAAGCTGAACGATGATAGAAGCTGTGATGTAAGGCATAATTCCCATCGCGAAGATGGAGAACTGGAAGAGCGCACCGCCGGAAAACGTGTTAAGCAAACCAAAGACATCGCTCTGATTCGCTTGGTCTTGAAGTTTAAGAACATCTGTATTTATGTTAGGCACCGGAATGAACGCACCTAAACGGTAGACGATTAACAAGATGAGTGTAAAAACAATCCTTCTACGCAAATCCTCTACCTTGAAGATGTTGGCTATGGTACTGAACATTAAATCACCTCGGTTTGACCGCCGGCAGCTTGGATTTTCTCAATCGCTGATTGAGAGAACTTATTCGCTTTAACGGTTAATTTTACTGTGATTTCACCGTTTCCTAAAATCTTGATGCCGTCTTTAGGAGCTTTAACAATACCAGACTCCATCAAAACTTCTGGAGTAACTTCGGTACCAGCTGCGAAATTGTTCAAATCTTCAAGGTTCACGATTGCGTACTCCGTACGGAAACGGTTCGTGAAACCACGTTTTGGTAAACGACGGTATAATGGATTTTGTCCACCCTCGAATCCAGGACGAACGCCACCACCGGAACGTGCGTTTTGACCTTTGTGTCCGCGAGTTGATGTTTTACCCATACCACTACTTGTTCCACGTCCAACACGTTTGCGAGTTTGACGAGCGCCTGTAGCAGAACTTAGTTCATGTAACTTCATCGTTGTACACCTCCTCTAGATCTTAATATCGTGCAATTATGCTTCGATTTCTTTAACTTCTACCAAATGGCTCACTTGATTAACCATACCTCTGATTGCTGCGTTGTCTTGGTGAAGAACAGTTTGGTGCAGCTTGCGCAGACCAAGAGTTTTCACAGTAACACGTTGCGTTTCAGGGCGGCCAATCAGGCTGCGTTTTAGGGTAATTTGTAGTTGTTTCGCCATGTTTACCCCTCCTAACCTAGTAACTCTTGAACAGTTTTACCACGAAGCTTTGCAACTTCTTCCGCTTTTTTCAAACGGCTTAAGCCTTCAAGCGTTGCGTTAACCATGTTCATAGAGTTCGATGAACCCAGGGATTTTGTCAAAATATCGCCGATACCAGCAAGTTCAAGAACTGCACGAACTGGTCCGCCTGCGATAACTCCTGTACCTTGGGAAGCCGGTTTAAGCAGAACGCGTCCTGCTCCAAACTTACCAGTTACAAGGTGAGGAATAGAAGTGCCTACGATTGGAACATGAATCAAGTTCTTTTTCGCATCTTCAATTCCTTTGCGGATTGCATCAGGAACTTCGGATGCTTTACCGATTCCTGCGCCAACCCAGCCATTGCCATCGCCAACGACAACAAGTGCGCTGAAGCTGAAACGACGTCCGCCTTTTACTACTTTAGCTACGCGATTAATATTAACAACTTTTTCTGTTAGCTCTAAAGTATTAGGATCTACACGCAAGTCTTTTACCTCCTTATATCTATTTCCTAGAATTCTAGTCCAGCTTCACGAGCTGCGTCAGCCAATGCTTGAACACGTCCATGATAGAGGTAGCCACCGCGGTCAAATACCACTTTGTCTACACCTTTCTCTTTCGCACGTGCTGCGATCAATGCGCCAACTTTACGAGCAGCTTCTACGTTACCGCCGTTACCGATATCGCTTTTCAGATCTTTATCTTGAGTGGATGCTGCAGCGATTGTAACACCAGTTGTGTCATCGATCAGTTGAGCATACATGTGTTTGGAAGAACGGAAAATGTTCAAACGTGGGCGAGCAGTTGTACCTTCAATTTTCTTACGAACGCGAAGGTGTCTTTTCAAACGTGCTTTGTTTTTATCGCCTTTAGTAATCATCTATACTTACACTCCTTTCATCACTTATGATGCGAGGCTTACGCTTAGATAGCAAGCTTTCTCACGAAAGCTCTTAGCTATTACCCGCGATCTAACGTTCTTATTTCTTCTTACCAGCTTTACCTTCTTTACGAAGAATGCGCTCGCCTTCATACTTGATACCTTTACCTTTATACGGCTCAGGCTCACGTACGGCACGAACTTTAGCTGCCATTGCACCTACGCGCTCTTTATCAATTCCGCGAACGATGATTTTTGTGTTTGAAGGAACTTCAAACTCAATACCGCTCTCTGGCGTGATTTCAACTGGGTGAGAGTACCCAACGTTAAGAACCAGTTTGTCACCGCTTTTGTTAGCACGGTAACCTACGCCTACTAGATCCAAAGATTTCACGAAGCCTTCCGTTACACCACTTACCATGTTGGCAACAACACTACGTGTTGTACCATGCAAAGCACGGTGGAGCTTGTTGTCGGAAGGACGCTCAACGGAAATCTCGTTTTCTAGAACACTAACTTTCATATCTTTATGAAGTTCACGGGACAAGGAACCTTTAGGGCCTTTAACCGTGATTTGAGTATTCTCTAGTGTTACATTTACACCACTTGGAATGGTGATTGGTTTGCGACCAATACGAGACATGTTTGCACCTCCATTCAATTACAATTGTATTACCAAACGTAGCAGATAACCTCTCCGCCAGCTTTGGATTGACGAGCATCTTTATCCGTCATAACTCCTTTAGATGTGGAGATGATGGCAATCCCTAATCCGCCCAATACACGAGGGATTTCTTGTGATTTCGTATAAACGCGTAGTCCTGGTTTGGAGATTCTCTTCAAACCGGAGATAACACGCTCATTGTTTGAACCGTATTTCAGGAACAAACGAATGATACCTTGTTTGCTATCTTCAACGTACTCAGCATCACGGATAAATCCTTCTTTTTTAAGGATTTCAGCGATTTCCCTTTTCACTTTTGATGCAGGGATTTCAACTGTCTCATGACGTACGATATTCGCATTACGAATGCGAGTTAGCATATCTGCAATTGGATCTGACATGACCATTTGTGTAAACCTCCTTCCCGAAAATAGGGTGATTACCAGCTTGCTTTTTTCACGCCTGGAATCTGACCTTTGTGTGCTAATTCGCGGAAACAAATCCGACAAATTTTGAACTTGCGAAGCACTGAATGCGGACGTCCGCAGCGCTCACAACGTGTGTATGCTTGCACTTTAAACTTCGGGGTACGTTGTTGTTTGACTTTCATCGAAGTTTTTGCCACTTAATATAACACCTCCTGATAGGTACGACCTGGAACCTATTTAACGAAAGGCGCTCCGAGTTGTGTTAAAAGCTCGCGAGCTTCCTCGTCGGACTTAGCCGTTGTTACGATAACGATATCCATACCACGAACTTTATCAACCTTATCATACTCAATTTCAGGGAAAATGAGTTGTTCTTTCAAACCAAGCGTGTAGTTTCCACGGCCATCAAAAGCCTTGTTGGAAATACCGCGGAAGTCACGTACACGTGGAAGTGATACGTTGAAAAGTTTATCCAAGAAATGATACATGCGCTCGCCGCGAAGTGTAACCTTCACACCGATTGGCATGTTCTCACGAAGTTTGAAACCCGCGATTGCTTTTTTGGATTTAGTTACAACTGGTTTTTGACCAGCGATTTTTTGAAGATCTTCTACTGCAGTATCAAGTACTTTAGAATTCGATACAGCCTCACCAACACCCATGTTGATAACAACTTTCTCGATTTTAGGAACTTGCATTACTGTTGAGTAGTTAAACTTTTGAATTAACGCTGGAGTAATTTCGTTCAAATAACGATCTTTCATTCTTACTGCCATGACTCAATTGCCTCCTTTCCATGCTTGTTTGTATTAGTCGATAACTTCGCCGGATTTTTTCGCGATACGAACTTTCGTTCCGTTATCCAATACTTTGTATCCTACGCGAGTAGGTTTGCCGCTCTTAGGATCAATCAGCATCACGTTAGATACGTGGATTGCAGCTTCTTGATTCAAGATACCGCCTTGTGGGTTTTGTTGGGATGGTTTCGCATGTTTCTTAACCATGTTTACACCTTCAACCAGTACACGGTTTTGACGAGGATAAGCAGCGATTACACGGCCCTTCTTACCTTTGTCTTTACCAGTGATTACAAAAACCGTATCGTCTTTTTTCACGTGCAGTTTATTGTTATGAGATTCTAATCTCTTTTTAGTTCTTGGCATTAGCTTCTACACCTCCTGAGGTTTCCCGTAAGGAAAACAGACTAACTGTTCTTAGATAACTTCTGGAGCCAAGGATACGATCTTCATGAAGTCTCTGTCACGAAGTTCGCGTGCAACTGGTCCAAAGATACGTGTACCACGTGGACTTTTATCTTCTTTCACGATAACAGCCGCATTCTCATCAAATGAGATATAAGATCCGTCTTTACGGCGAGCACCGCTCTTCGTACGAACGATAACTGCTTTAACAACGTCACCTTTTTTGACAACGCCACCAGGTGTTGCTTCTTTTACTGAACATACGATCAAATCACCAATGTGACCAACGCGACGACCAGTACCACCCAAAACACGGATACACATCAATTGCTTAGCACCGGAGTTGTCAGCAACAGCCAAACGAGTAAATGGTTGAATCATCGTATTCCCTCCTTTCGGGGTTCATATCTAGATTATTAGATAACAACTGCAACTTCAAGAACTTCAACAAGTCTCCAAGATTTATCTTTGGACAAAGGTCTAGTTTCAGAAATTTTCACAGTGTCACCGATTTTAGCTTGATTGTTTTCATCATGAGCTTTGAATTTCTTCGTATATTTGATTCTCTTGTGGTAGAGATCATGCTTTTTGTAAGTTTCAACAGCAACAACAATGGTTTTATCCATTTTATCGCTGACAACTTTACCGATCAGAACTTTACGTTCGTTACGTTCAGCCATCTAAGGAAGCCTCCCTTCTAGATTTGGTTACCCAATACCCAATTCTCTTTCACGCAAAATAGTCTTGGCACGAGCGATCTCTTTACGCAAATCACGAATTTGAGTCGGATTGTCCAATTGACCAGTAGCTAGTTGAAAACGGAGGTTAAAGAGTTCTTCTTTAAAACCATTAACTTTTTGCTCGATTTCAGCAGTGGTTAAGTTCCGGAATTCACTACCCTTCATTTGCTTCACCGCCTACTTCTTCTCTTTTCACGAACTTCGTTTTGATTGGAAGCTTGTGAGCAGCAAGACGCATCGCTTCGCGAGCTACCTCTTCGCTAACACCAGCAAGTTCAAACAATACTTTGCCCGGTTTTACAACGGAAACCCATTTTTCCACGTTACCTTTACCGCTACCCATACGAACTTCAAGCGGTTTTTGTGTAATTGGTTTAGCTGGGAAAATTTTAATCCATACTTTACCGCCACGTTTGATGTAACGTGTCATGGCAATACGAGCTGCTTCGATTTGACGGTTGGTTACCCAAGCCGGTTCAACTGCTTGCAGACCATATTCGCCAAAAGTTACTTCCGTTCCACCTTTAGCGCGACCTTTCATGCTACCGCGGTGTTCTTTGCGGTGTTTTACACGTTTAGGTACTAACATGATTTAATTTCCTCCTTCCGGCTGAGCCTTTTTCTTAGCTGTCGGAAGCACTTCTCCACGATAGATCCATACTTTTACACCAATACGTCCGTAAGTAGTATGTGCCTCTGCAGTACCGTAGTCGATATCAGCACGAAGCGTATGAAGTGGAACAGTTCCTTCGCTATATCCTTCCGTACGAGCGATCTCAGCACCGCCAAGACGTCCGCTAGTTGCTACTTTGATACCTTTTGCACCGGATCTCATTGTTCTTTGCATAGCTTGTTTCATTGCACGACGGAAAGAAACACGACGCTCCAATTGAAGGGCAATTGCTTCAGCTACTAGGATAGCATCAAGGTCAGGGCTTTTGATTTCAGAAATGTTGATGTGAACTTTTTTATTGGACAAGCCAGCGATGTAGTTGCGAATTACTTCTACTTCAGCTCCGCCTTTACCAATAACCATTCCTGGTTTTGCAGTATGAATCGTAACGTTCACACGGTTAGCCGCGCGCTCGATGTCGATGTGGGAAACTGCAGAATCTTTAAGTTTATTTTTTAAGTATTCGCGGATTTTGACGTCTTCAAGCAACAGAGTTCCGAAATCTTTCTCTGCAAACCATTTGGACTCCCAATCACGAATAATACCAATTCTTAGGCCTACCGGGTTGACTTTCTGACCCACACGTTATCCCTCCTTATTTCTCAGATACCACGATTGTAATGTGGCTGGTACGTTTTTTGATCGCGCTAGCGCGGCCCATTGCACGTTGTTGGAACCTTTTCATTGTTGGTCCTTGGTTAACAAACGTCTCAGAAACCACTAGCTTATTAGGATCTAATGAGTAGTTATGCTCTGCATTGGCAATTGCGGAGTTTAGAAGTTTCTCCAGGATTGGAGAAGCTGCTTTAGGCGTATGACGCAGAATCGCGATCGCTTCACCTACCGCTTTTCCCCGAATCAAGTCAACAACTAGCTTTGCTTTACGAGGAGCAATCCGAGCGTGGTTCAATATTGCTTTAGCTTGCATGGTAGTACCTCCTCTCGGTTAAAAATTGAAATTAACGTTTACCGGTTTTCTTATCGTCATCGTGACCTTTGTAAGTACGTGTTGGAGCAAATTCACCAAGCTTATGTCCAACCATATCTTCTGTTACGTATACAGGCACGTGTTTTCTTCCATCGTACACTCCGAAAGTGTGACCAACGAATTGCGGGTAAATCGTAGAACGACGGGACCACGTTTTGATAACCAGTTTTTTGCTGGATGTGTTCAAGTCTTCTACTTTTTTCAGTAAGTATCCATCGATAAATGGACCTTTCTTTAAGCTGCGACCCATGGGTGTTCCTCCCTTCCTTGAACCTCAAGAAAATTCATATATCCTAGATTACTTCGTACGACGACGTACAATGTATTTATCGGATGCTTTACCTTTTTTACGAGTTTTGTAACCAAGCGTCGGTTTACCCCATGGAGACATAGGTGATTTACGTCCGATTGGTGCGCGTCCTTCACCACCACCGTGTGGGTGATCATTCGGGTTCATTACAACCCCACGAACTTGAGGACGATTGCCTTTCCAACGATTACGTCCTGCTTTACCGATTTTCACGAGCTCGTGATCTTCGTTACCAACAGAACCTACAGTTGCGCGGCAAACTTTAAGAACTTTACGAACTTCACCAGAGGATAGGCGAATTGTTACATAAGTTTCTTCTTTACCAAGAAGTTGAGCTTCCGTACCAGCAGCGCGCACTAGTTGTGCACCTTTACCAGGTTTCAACTCAATGTTGTGGATAACTGTACCTACTGGAATGTTTTCCAAAGGAAGAGCGTTACCGATTTTAATATCGGATTGTGGTCCGGATACGATGCGATCGTCCACTTTAAGACCTTTAGGAGCGATGATGTATCTTTTCTCACCATCAGCATAGTGAATCAATGCGATGTTTGCGGAACGGTTAGGATCGTACTCGATTGTAGCAACGCGTCCTGGTATTCCATCTTTAGTGCGTTTGAAATCGATGATACGGTATTTACGTTTGTGTCCGCCGCCATGGTGACGAACCGTAATTTTACCTTGGTTGTTACGGCCAGCTGTTTTGCTTAAAGGAGCAAGCAAAGATTTCTCTGGTGTTGATGTTGTGATTTCTTCAAAAGTAGAAACCGACATCGCACGACGAGCTGGTGAGGTTGGTTTATATTTTTTAATTGGCACTCTGATTTCCTCCTTACTTTAAGAAATGGTTTATACCGATTCAAAGAATTCCAATTCTTTGCTTTCTGCGCTTAGGGACACGATAGCTTTCTTCCAGATGGAAGTGTAGCCGGAGTGACGACCATAACGTTTTGGCTTAGCTGGCAT
Organism: Paenibacillus chondroitinus NBRC 15376; assembly: GCF_004000765.1. Lineage (GTDB taxonomy): Bacteria > Bacillota > Bacilli > Paenibacillales > NBRC-103111 > Paenibacillus_E > Paenibacillus_E chondroitinus. Next base: position 23,065 of record NZ_BILW01000040.1, read on the forward strand.
TCTGAGTGTGTTTACATTTGTAACTTTCACTTTGAAGATTGCTTCGATGGCTTGTTTGATTTCTGTTTTGTTAGCGCGAAGATCCACTTCGAAAACATACTTTTTGTTAGCCATTAGGTCGCTTGTACGCTCAGTGATGATCGGGCGCTTGATAATGTCGCGTGGATTTTTCATTGTGCAAGCACCTCCTCAACTTTCTGTACAGCTTCTTGCGTAATGATCAATTTGTCATACAACATGACATCACGAACATTTACGCCATTAGCAGCAACGAATTTCACACCTGGGATGTTACGAGCAGACAAAGCAACGTTGGAGTCGTTATCTACGCCCACAACCAATACTTTGCGATCAACTTTCAGGTTGTTCAAGATTGCTACGAATTCTTTCGTCTTAGGAGCATTCAATTGAAGTTGATCCAATACGATCAAGTTGTTATCAAGAACTTTCGAGGACAAAGCGGATTTGATCGCTAAGCGACGAACTTTTCTTGGCAATTTGAAACCATAGCTACGAGGAGTTGGTCCGAATACGGTACCGCCGCCTTTCCACTGTGGAGCACGAATACTACCTTGACGAGCACGGCCTGTTCCTTTTTGTTTCCAAGGTTTACGACCACCGCCGCGAACTTCCGAACGACCTTTTGTTTTGTGAGTTCCTTGACGCACAGCCGCTTGTTGCAAAAGAACAGCTTCGTGAATCGCATGAACGTGAGGCTCAATTCCGAAAACAACGTCAGACAGTTCAACTTCCCCTACCTGAGCACCTGTTACATTATATAAAGCTACTTTTGGCATCTGTCTTCCTCCTTTCTTACTTTTTAACAGCAGACTTCACGCTAACGTAGCTGTTTTTAGGACCAGGAATGGAACCTTTAACTAGCAATACATTACGTTCAGCATCTACTTTGATGATTTGAAGATTTTGTAAAGTTACAGTCTCGTTACCCATGTGTCCTGGCAACTTTTTACCTTTTGGAACGCGGTTCGCTTGAATGGAACCCATCGAACCTGGTCCGCGGTGGTAACGGGAGCCGTGAGCCATAGGGCCTGTTGACTGGTTATGTCTTTTGATGTTACCTTGGAAACCTTTACCTTTGGAAGTACCCGTTACATCAACGAATTCGCCCTCTGTGAACAGATCTGCTTTCAATTCCTGGCCAACTTCATAGTCACCCAATTGAATGCCGCGAATTTCTTTAACGTAGCGCTTAGGCGTTGCCCCTGCTTTTTTCGCATGGCCAAGCTCTGGTTTAATGATACGGCTAGCTTTCACATCATCAAAACCGATTTGGATTGACTCATAACCGTCGTTATCCACATCTTTCTTTTGAAGAACCACACATGGTCCCGCTTGAATGACAGTTACCGGAACTACATTACCCTCCGGAGTAAACAACTGAGTCATCCCTAGTTTTTTTCCTAAGATACCTTTCATCGTTGACACCTCTTTTCCTTCCTAAACGTTCATTCTATAGTTGTTTTACAGTTTGATCTCGATGTCTACGCCAGACGGTAAGTCCAAACGCATTAGAGCATCAACTGTTTGTGGTGTTGGATTCACAATATCGATTAGACGCTTATGCGTACGCATTTCGAATTGCTCACGCGAATCCTTGTACTTGTGCACCGCACGAAGAATCGTGATGATTTGCTTCTCTGTCGGAAGCGGAATCGGACCGGATACACCTGCACCGGAACGCTTGGCAGTTTCCACGATTTTCTCAGCTGATTGATCAATGATTCTGTGATCATAAGCTTTCAAACGGATACGAATTTTTTGCTTTGCCATATAAGTCCCTCCTTCTATCGCCCAATTTAGTATCGGACATACTCCGTGAAAATTCTCCAACAACCATTCCCATGGCAAAGGGTCCGGGTGTGTCGGCAACCTTTCACATCATCGCAACGTCACAGACCAACGTTTAATATTATATAAAATTTAAAAACTAAATGCAAGCAAAACTTTAGGCATTTGCATAAAAAAACACCCACCGCCTAAACGATGAGTGTTTCTTCTATATAAAGGGATTACTTTTGAATTGTAGCAACCGCGCCCGCACCAACAGTACGTCCGCCTTCACGAATCGCGAAACGAGTTCCTTCTTCGATAGCGATTGGGTTGATCAGTTCAACTGTAACTGTGATGTTATCACCAGGCATAACCATCTCAGTACCTTCTGGAAGAGAGATGATACCAGTTACGTCAGTTGTACGGAAGTAGAACTGTGGACGGTAACCAGTGAAGAAAGGCTTGTGACGGCCACCCTCTTCTTTAGTCAGAACGTAGATTTGAGCTGTAAAGTTAGTGTGTGGTTTAACGGAAGCTGGTTTAGCAAGAACTTGTCCACGCTCGATATCTTTACGGTCTACACCACGAAGCAATGCTCCGATGTTGTCACCAGCTTGAGCGGAATCAAGCAATTTACGGAACATCTCTACGCCTGTTACAACGCATTTACGAGTTTCTTCCGCGATACCAACGATTTCAACTTCGTCTTGTACTTTAACAGTACCACGCTCTACACGGCCTGTAGCAACTGTTCCACGACCAGTGATGGAGAATACATCCTCAACCGGCATAAGGAAAGGCTTGTCAGTTTGACGCTCAGGAGTTGGGATGTAAGTGTCAACTTGCTCGAACAACTCAACGATTTTGTCAGCCCAAGCACCGTCTGGGTTTTGAAGAGCTTCACGAGCTGCACCGCGGATGATTGGAGTATCATCGCCTGGGAACTCATATTCGTTAAGAAGGTCGCGAACTTCCATCTCAACCAATTCAAGCAACTCATCATCTTCAACCATGTCACATTTGTTAAGGAATACTACGATGTAAGGTACGCCTACTTGACGGGAAAGAAGGATGTGCTCGCGAGTTTGCGGCATAGGGCCGTCAGCTGCGGATACAACCAGGATCGCTCCGTCCATTTGAGCAGCACCAGTGATCATGTTTTTAACATAGTCGGCGTGACCTGGGCAGTCAACGTGTGCGTAGTGACGGTTAGGTGTTTCGTACTCAACGTGAGCTGTGGAGATTGTGATACCGCGCTCGCGCTCTTCTGGAGCTTTATCGATTTGGTCGAATGCTACTGCAGCTCCACCATATCTTTTGGACAATACAGTTGTGATAGCAGCTGTCAAAGTTGTTTTACCATGGTCAACGTGACCGATAGTACCGATGTTAACATGCGGTTTATTACGTTCAAATTTAGCCTTTGCCATTTTAAACGATTCCTCCTTAGAGTGACTATTAGTTTTATATTAAATTGATCAGTAAGTATATGTTTATATACTTTGCTCTGCATCAATCTTGGTAAACGCGCTCATCCCTAATGGACGACGTTGTCGTTTATCCCTAGGCGCCTTTGCCTTTTGCAATAATTTCTTCTGCAATGGACTTAGGTACTTCTTCATAATGTGAAAGTTCCATGGAGTAAACACCACGGCCTTGTGTTCTCGAACGAAGTGTTGTGGAGTAACCAAACATTTCGGAAAGAGGTACCTTAGCACGGATGATTTGCGCACCATGACGGTTATCCATACCTTCAATACGTCCACGACGGGAGTTAAGGTCACCCATAACATCGCCCATGTACTCTTCTGGTACAGTAACTTCAACCTTCATGATTGGCTCAAGAAGAACCGGTTTACACTTGTCTTTAGCAGCTTTAAGCGCCATGGAACCCGCAATTTTAAACGCCATTTCATTGGAGTCAACATCGTGGTAAGAACCATCGACAACTGTAGCTTTGATGTCTACTAGAGGGAATCCTGCAAGAACCCCGTTCTTCATAGACTCTTCGATACCCGCTTGGATCGGAGCGATGTATTCACGAGGAATCGAACCACCCACGATTTTGCTTTCGAAGACGAATCCAGCGCCTGCTTCTTGAGGCTCGAATTCAACCCAACAATGTCCGTATTGACCACGGCCACCGGATTGACGAACGAATTTACCCTCAACTTTAGCTGGTGCACGGAAAGTCTCACGGTAAGCAACTTGCGGTTTACCTACGTTTGTTTCTACTTTGAATTCACGAAGCATACGGTCAACGAGGATCTCAAGGTGAAGCTCACCCATACCCGCGATGATCGTTTGGCCAGTTTCTTCATCCGTAGAAGCACGGAAAGTAGGATCTTCTTCAGACAGTTTTTGCAACGCGATACCCATTTTGTCTTGATCCGCTTTCGTCTTCGGCTCAACAGCAAGCTGGATAACCGGTTCAGGGAAGTTCATGGACTCAAGGATAACTGGGTTTTTCTCATCACAAAGCGTATCTCCTGTCGTTGTATCTTTCAGACCAACGGCAGCCGCGATATCACCGGAATATACGATGCTGATTTCTTGACGGCTGTTCGCATGCATTTGCAGGATACGACCAACGCGCTCACGTTTGCCTTTTGTCGCATTGATGACATAGGAACCGGAGTTAAGAACACCAGAGTATACGCGGAAGAATGTAAGACGACCAACGAAAGGATCTGTCATGATTTTGAACGCAAGAGCTGAGAACGGTTGGTCATCAGCAGACTTACGAGTCACTTCAGTTCCATCGTCAAGTACACCTTTAATATCAGGTACATCAATTGGAGCAGGCAGGTAATCAATTACCGCATCCAACATCAATTGAACACCTTTGTTACGGTAGGAAGAACCTGCGATAACAGGGAAGATTTTAACCTCAACTACACCTTTACGAAGTGCAGCTTTGATTTCTGCCACTGTCAGTTCTTCGCCTTCTAGATACTTCATTGTAAGCTCTTCATCAAGCTCAGCAACTTTCTCTACAAGCTCCAAACGCAGTTCTGCTACTTTATCTTTGAACTCAGCAGGAACTTCGACTTTCTCGATGTCCTTACCAAGATCATCTTTGTACATATATGCAACTTCTTCAACCAGGTCAATGATACCTTTGAAATCACTCTCAGCACCGATTGGCAATTGAATAGCTACAGCATTTGCACCAAGTTTCTCACGCATGGATTGAACAACTTGCAGGAAGTCTGCACCGATGATATCCATTTTGTTAACATAGGCAATACGTGGGACGTGGTATTTATCAGCTTGTCTCCAAACTGTTTCGGATTGAGGTTCAACGCCCTCTTTCGCACTAAATACACCTACTGCTCCGTCCAAAACGCGAAGGGAACGCTCTACCTCAACGGTAAAGTCAACGTGCCCCGGGGTATCGATAATATTGATGCGGTGACCAGCCCATTGCGCAGTTGTAGCAGCGGAAGTAATCGTGATTCCGCGCTCTTGCTCCTGCTCCATCCAGTCCATCGTAGCAGCACCTTCGTGCACCTCTCCGATTTTGTGAACTTTACCAGTGTAGTACAAGATACGCTCTGTAGTTGTCGTTTTACCAGCATCGATATGAGCCATGATCCCGATATTACGCGTGTTTGCTAAGGAGAACTCTCTAGCCATAGGTCGTTATTTCTCCTTTCAGTGTGTGAATCAAAATTCTACCAACGATAGTGAGCGAACGCTTTGTTAGCTTCAGCCATCTTGTGTGTATCTTCACGTTTTTTAACGGAAGAACCTGTGCTATTGCTAGCATCGATAATTTCATAAGCCAATCTTTCTTCCATCGTCTTCTCACCGCGAAGACGGGAATAGTTGACCAACCAACGCAAACCAAGTGTCGTACGACGCTCAGGTTTAACTTCGATTGGAACTTGATAGTTCGCTCCACCTACACGGCGAGCTTTAACTTCAAGAACTGGCATGATGTTTTTGATAGCAGCTTCGAACACTTCCATCGGCTCTTTACCTGTACGATCTTTCACGAGGTTAAAAGCGTTGTATAGAATGGACTGTGCTACCCCTCTTTTTCCATCGATCATAATACGATTGATAAGACGAGTAACAAGTTTGCTATTATAAATCGGATCTGGCAATACGTCTCTGCGAGTAACTGGACCTTTACGAGGCATAGTTATCCCCCTTTCTTATAAGAATCATTCTTGATGATTTTTTCTTATTTTTTAACTTTTGGACGTTTAGTACCGTATTTGGAACGGGATTGCTTACGGTTGTTAACACCGGAAGTATCCAACGCGCCACGCACGATGTGATAACGTACCCCTGGAAGGTCTTTAATTCTTCCTCCACGGATCAATACAACGCTGTGCTCTTGCAGGTTGTGACCGATACCTGGAATGTATGCTGTCACCTCTACACGGTTCGTTAAACGAACACGAGCATATTTACGAAGTGCGGAGTTAGGCTTCTTAGGAGTCATAGTACCTACACGAGTGCAGACACCACGTTTTTGAGGTGCACTCAAATCCGTTGCCTCTCTTTTCAAAGCGTTAAAACCTTTTTGCAAAGCTGGTGATTTAGACTTATCCACCTTCGCTTGACGACCTTTACGTACTAGTTGGTTAATTGTTGGCATATCGCCACCTCCTCCCTACATTCATAACATGATAAACTTCTTCAAGCCCACAGATCCAGGCGAGTCATAAATGAGCAAAGAGAAAGTCTTTGCCAAGGTCAGCTGCAAAAGTTACGGAAACTTATGTACACCATCCCACTAACAAAAACGTCTTAAGCGTTTATTCATTTACAACAGCTGCTACCGCAGCTCCAACTTCAATTCCACATGCTTTACCTAGCAGCTTCATAGAATCCACATAGGTTATTGGCACACCCTTTTGGTTACAGAGAGCTACCAGCTTTATCGTCAATCGCGGATCTGCATCTTTAGAAACAAAAACTTCAACAGCCTTATCTTGCTCGACCGTCTTAGTGACTTTCTTCGTCCCTACACTTATATTCTTCGCCTGTTTGACTTTATCATAAGACATAAGGCACCCCTCCTGAGAAAGGAAAGAATATCAACTTAGGCACACTACGATATATTAGCATTTTGGTGTTCCAGTGTCAAGGAAGAACTTCTTTCTTTCCGCATAATTTTCGCATAATCATAGATTCGTAATAAAAACCAAGAGGGACAGCACATATGGCCATCCCTCTCAGATGAATAGTCGTTATTCAACGGCTACTGTTTCTTTTTCGAGATCCTCATCTTGCACGAGCACTTCGTTAGGATCCGTAATACGGATGTTCCGGTAACGAGGCATACCCGTTCCTGCAGGAATGAGTTTACCGATAATAACGTTCTCTTTCAGACCAAGCAATTGGTCGACCTTACCTTTGATAGCTGCATCCGTCAAGACACGAGTTGTTTCTTGGAAGGACGCCGCAGACAAGAAGGAATCAGTTTCAAGAGACGCTTTGGTGATACCAAGCAAGATAGGTCTTGCAACAGCTGGCTCATTGCCGGCGAACAAGGCTACTTTGTTGGCTGCTTCATATTCATGAATGTCTACGAAGGAACCTGGAAGCAGAGTTGTGTCTCCAGCATCAACGATGCGGATTTTACGCAACATTTGACGAACCATAACTTCAATATGCTTATCGTTAATTTCTACCCCTTGGTTACGGTAAACACGTTGAACCTCTTGCAGAATGTAGTTCTGCACGCCGCGGATACCTTTGATGCGAAGCATTTCTTTCGGATCGATAGATCCGTCTGTCAGCTCGTCTCCGGCTTCCACTTGTTGGTTCAGGGATACACGTACGCGGGAACCGTAAGGAACTGCATAAACCTTGGATTCCGCTTCACCTTGGACTTCAATTTCACGACGATCTTTGGCTTCGCGAATTTCTTTGACGACACCGTCGATCTCGGAAATGATCGCTTGACCTTTCGGATTCCGAGCTTCGAAAAGCTCTTGAATACGCGGCAAACCTTGCGTAATATCGTCTCCGGCAACACCACCGGTATGGAACGTACGCATTGTCAACTGTGTTCCCGGCTCACCGATGGATTGAGCGGCGATGATACCTACAGCCTCACCAATCTCAACGAATTGGCCAGTCGCCAAGTTGCGGCCGTAACATTTCTTACAAACACCATGATTTGTACGGCAGCTAAGAACGGAACGAATTTGAAGTCTTTCAATGCCAGCATCGATAATCGCATCAGCAATTTCAGACTCAATCAATTCGTTGCGTTGAACGATAACTTCGCCTGTTTGTGGATGACGAACAGTTTCAAATGCATAGCGCCCTTCAATACGGTCGTAGAGATCCTCAATAACCTCTTTACCGTCTTGGATTTTGCTAACCATGAAACCTTTATCCGTGCCGCAATCGTCTTCACGAACGATAACATCCTGTGCAACGTCTACGAGACGACGAGTCAAGTAACCGGAGTCAGCTGTACGAAGCGCTGTATCGGCAAGACCTTTACGCGCACCGTGCGTGGAGATAAAGTACTCCAAGATTGTCAGACCTTCACGGAAGTTCGATTTAATCGGCAACTCCATAATTTTACCGGATGGATTCGCCATCAAACCACGCATACCGCCAAGCTGTGTAATCTGAGATTTGTTACCCCGTGCTTTGGACTCAACCATCATCGAGATGGAGTTGTACTTATCAAGGGATTTCATCAGAATATCTGTGATTTCATCCTTCGCTTTACTCCAGATCGCGATAACACGGTCATAACGCTCTTCATCCGTAATCAAACCGCGGCGGTATTGGTTCGTTACTACGCGCACTTTCTCTTCACACTCTTTAAGAATTCCTTCTTTTTCAGTCGGAACAACAACGTCAGAGACCGCTACGGTAATACCCGCTTTAGTAGAATATGTGAATCCAAGTTCTTTAATTTTATCAAGGATCATCGATGTTTGCGTCGTGTGGTATTTACGGAAGCACTCAGCAATGATGGAGCCAAGGTATTCCTTACCAACCGCTTTATTCTCAGGACGCTCAAGCATGATGGCTCTTAGATCAGCACCTTTATCAAATACAAAGTGAGAATCCGGAATACCATTCAGCAAGTTCGTTTTGGTAGGCTCATTGATGAACGGGAAATCACTTGGATAGATTTCGTTCATAATGATTTTACCGATAGTCGTAATCAACATTGCATTTTGTTGTTTTTCGGTAAAGCTGGTTTTGTTCAACGCTTTAGCCGGAATTGCAACACGAGCATGCAAGGCCATTTTACCCGATTGGTAGGATGAAATCGCTTCGTGTACTGTTCTGATGATAGATCCAGCACCTTTAGCAAATTTGTTATCCGTTGTTAAATAGAAGCTTCCAAGAACCATATCCTGTGAAGGCGTAACAACCGGTTTACCGTCTTTCGGGTTCAAAATGTTACCTGATGCCAGCATTAGCAGACGAGCTTCAGCTTGAGCCTCAGATGACAATGGTACGTGGACCGCCATTTGGTCACCGTCGAAGTCAGCGTTATACGCTGTACATACGAGAGGATGCAGCTTGATGGCACGACCTTCAACGAGAATCGGCTCGAACGCCTGAATCCCGAGTCTGTGCAATGTAGGGGCACGGTTCAGAAGAACCGGGTGCTCCTTAATAACTTCTTCAAGAACATCCCAAACATCCGGACTTACACGCTCAACTTTACGTTTCGCGCTCTTGATGTTGTGGGCCAAACCTTTATTAACAAGCTCCTTCATCACGAAAGGCTTGAACAATTCAAGCGCCATTTCCTTAGGAAGACCACATTGGTACATCTTCAGGTGAGGTCCTACTACGATAACGGAACGACCAGAATAGTCAACACGTTTACCGAGCAAGTTTTGACGGAAACGTCCTTGTTTACCTTTCAGCATATGGCTGAGAGATTTCAATGGACGGTTACCAGGACCTGTAACAGGACGGCCGCGACGACCGTTGTCGATAAGAGCATCTACCGCTTCTTGCAGCATACGCTTCTCATTTTGAACGATGATGTCCGGTGCCCCTAGGTCGAGCAATCTTTTGAGACGGTTGTTACGGTTGATAACTCGGCGATAGAGATCATTCAAGTCGGAAGTCGCGAAGCGTCCTCCGTCAAGCTGTACCATCGGACGAAGCTCCGGCGGGATGACAGGAAGCACATCTAGAATCATCCAACCTGGAAGGTTCTTCGAGTTACGGAAAGCTTCCATAACTTCCAAGCGCTTGATCGCACGATTACGGCGTTGGCCTTGCGCTGTTTTCAATTCTTCTTTGAGTGTATCTACTTCACGTTCGATATCGATATCGATAAGAAGCTTTTTAACAGCTTCAGCACCCATACCAGCCTGGAACGCATAGCCATACTTCTCACGGTAGCTGCGGTACTCTTTTTCAGAAAGCAGCTGCTTTTTCTCCAAAGGTGTATCCCCTGGATCAGTAACCACGTAGGAAGCGAAGTAGATGATTTCCTCCAAGGATCTTGGAGACATATCCAACGCAAGACCCATGCGGCTTGGGATACCTTTGAAGTACCAGATATGAGATACAGGAGCAGCAAGCTCGATGTGTCCCATACGCTCGCGGCGCACTTTCTGGCGGGTTACTTCAACACCACAACGGTCACAAACGACGCCCTTGTAACGGACGCGTTTGTATTTACCGCAATGACATTCCCAATCTTTGGTTGGCCCGAAGATCTTTTCACAGAAAAGACCTTCTTTCTCAGGCTTTAAAGTTCTGTAGTTAATGGTTTCCGGCTTCTTTACTTCCCCACGGGACCAAGAGCGAATTTTATCGGGTGATGCCAAACCGATTTTCATAAACTCGAAGTTGTTAACGTCCATCAAGGAGCAACCCTCCTTTAAGAATTTAAACCCACTATGCAGTGAATCGATCTCGATCTATTGTGGCGTTCTTTATTCGTTGACTCCTAATTCAGAGCCCTCTAAATTTAGGTTTAATTTATCGCTAGTGACTTCATCGTCATCATCGGCTTCTCGCATTTCGATCTCTTCTTCGTCGCCGGAAAGGATTTTGACATCCATACCCAAACTTTGAAGCTCTTTGATCAAAACTTTGAATGATTCCGGAACACCCGGTTCTGGAACATTCTCGCCTTTGACAATGGACTCGTATGTTTTCACACGGCCTACGACGTCATCGGACTTCACAGTAAGAATTTCTTGCAGCGTATAGGCAGCGCCGTATGCTTCAAGCGCCCATACCTCCATCTCCCCGAAACGTTGTCCACCAAACTGTGCTTTACCACCCAGCGGCTGCTGAGTAACAAGGGAGTAAGGTCCTGTGGAACGGGCATGGATTTTATCATCAACCATGTGTGCCAATTTGATCATGTACATGACGCCAACCGTAACTTCGCGTTCGAACGACTCCCCTGTACGACCATCGTACAGAATCGTTTTACCGCTACGTTGCATGCCAGCTTCTTCCATTGCATCAAATACGTCATACTCACGCGCTCCGTCGAATACAGGCGTAGCTGCGTGGATACCAAGGTACTTGGAGGCCATACCCAAGTGAACTTCAAGCACTTGACCGATGTTCATCCGGGAAGGAACCCCTAGTGGATTCAGTACAACTTCAACCGGCGTACCATCCGGAAGGAAAGGCATATCTTCTTCAGGGAGAATCCGCGCTACTACCCCTTTGTTACCATGACGTCCCGCCATTTTGTCGCCTTCGGAAATTTTCCGTTTTTGCGCAATGTAGACACGTACGAGTTGGTTCACGCCTGGAGGCAGCTCATCGCCGTTCTCACGAGTAAATACTTTCACATCAACAACGATACCATCTGTACCATGCGGTACACGAAGGGATGTATCACGAACTTCACGAGCTTTCTCTCCGAAGATCGCATGCAGCAATCTTTCTTCCGCAGTAAGTTCAGTCACACCCTTAGGTGTTACTTTACCAACCAGGATGTCGCCTGCGCCGATCTCGGCACCGACACGGATAATGCCGCGCTCGTCAAGATTCTTCAGTGCATCTTCCCCTACGTTCGGGATATCGCGAGTAATCTCTTCAGGTCCAAGCTTCGTGTCACGAGCTTCAGACTCATATTCCTCAATGTGAATGGATGTGTAAACATCCTCTTTCACAAGCTTTTGGCTTAACAAGATCGCATCCTCGTAGTTGTAACCTTCCCAAGTCATGAAGGCAACGACAACGTTACGGCCAAGAGCCAATTCGCCTTGCTCAGTCGATGGTCCATCAGCAAGAATATCTCCAGCTTTAATCAATTGACCCTTCTTCACGATCGGGCGTTGATTAATGCACGTACCTTGGTTGGAACGCATGAATTTGTGAAGCTTATATTTGACGACGTTACCGCTGACCAATTTGCCGTCTACCATTTCCTGGCGGCGCAGCCAAATTTCATTTGCAGCAGCTTTCTCAATAATTCCATCAAATTTGGAGACAATACATACTCCCGAGTCCTTAGCGACTTTGTGCTCCATCCCTGTACCTACAAGAGGTGCTTTTGGAATCAAAAGCGGTACCGCTTGACGCTGCATGTTGGAACCCATCAACGCACGGTTGGAGTCATCGTTTTCAAGGAACGGAATTAACGCAGTCGCAACGGATACAACTTGCTTCGGAGAAACGTCCATATAGTCGACACGTTCAACCGGCAGCGTTAAGTTATCATCCTTGTAACGTACGATAATCGCGGAATCAACAAATTTGTTCTCTTCCGTCAACTGCGCGTTCGCTTGCGCGATAACGTAGTTATCCTCTTCATCCGCAGTCAGGTAAGCGATTTGATCAGTCACCGTTCCCGTCTTCGGATCTACCCAACGGTACGGAGCTTCAATGAAGCCATACTCATTAATACGGGCAAATGTAGACAGGGAGTTGATCAAACCAATGTTCGGTCCCTCTGGAGTCTCAATTGGACACATACGGCCATAGTGAGAGTGATGCACGTCACGAACTTCCATCCCTGCGCGCTCTCTCGTCAAACCGCCCGGTCCGAGTGCAGATAGTCGTCTTTTGTGCGTCAGCTCAGCAAGAGGGTTCGTTTGGTCCATAAATTGAGAAAGTTGAGAACTACCGAAGAACTCTTTGATAGACGCAATAACTGGTCGAATGTTGATCAATGCTTGCGGCGTAATAACATTCGCGTCTTGAATGGACATACGTTCACGAACAACACGTTCCATACGGGATAAACCGATACGGAATTGGTTCTGCAGCAATTCACCAACGGATCGAAGTCTACGGTTACCTAAGTGGTCAATATCATCCGTATTCCCGATGCCATGCAGCAAGTTGATGAAATAGTTAATGGATGAAATGATATCGGCAGGCGTGATGTTTTTAACTTGTTTGTCGATAACCCCGTTAGAGATTACTTTAACAACCTTGCCTTCTTCTGTTGGTGAGTAAACATTAATGCACTGAACAGGGATTGTATCCGCGCCAGTTACACCTTTTGGAATGGAAAACTCTTTGTAGCCTGCTCCTTTTTCGATAAAAGGAAGGATTTCGTCTAATACACGACGATCCAGCAACTGTCCTGCTTCAGCGATGATTTCTCCCGTTTCGGAATCTACCAAAGTTTCAGCCAGACGTTGATTGAACAATCTATTTTTGATGTGTAATTTCTTGTTGATTTTGTAACGACCTACGTTAGCCAAATCATAACGCTTCGGATCAAAGAAACGAGCAACGATCAAGCTTCTTGCATTATCAAGCGTAGGCGGCTCACCCGGACGAAGACGCTCATAGATTTCGATTAACGCTTTTTCCGTAGAATCCGTGTTATCTTTATCGAGCGTATTACGGATATATTCATTGTCACCAAGCAAATCCAAAATCTCTGCATCTGTGCCAAATCCTAAAGAACGAAGCAATACCGTAACTGGAATTTTGCGCGTGCGGTCGATACGAACATAGATAATGTCCTTCGCATCCGTCTCAAGCTCCAACCAAGCCCCACGGTTCGGAATAACCGTTGCCGTGTAAGTTTTTTTGCCGTTTTTATCCACTTTCGTGCTATAATAAACACTGGGGGAACGAACGAGCTGGGAGACGATTACACGCTCCGCACCGTTAATAATGAACGTTCCCGTATCGGTCATAATAGGGAAATCCCCCATGAACACTTCCTGTTCCTTGACCTCGCCGGTTTCCTTATTAATCAAACGGACTTTGACTCTTAACGGCGCCGCATAGGTTACGTCGCGTTCTTTGGATTCATCAACCGAATACTTAGGATCGCCTAAGCTATAGTCAATAAACTCCAGTACTAGGTTACCTGTGAAATCTTGAATCGGAGAGATATCCTGAAACATCTCACGTAATCCCTCTTCCAAAAACCACTCATACGATTTTTGCTGGATTTCAATCAGGTTTGGAATGCCCAGCACCTCATTAATTCGTGCATAAGTCCTGCGTTTACGTCGTCCAAATTGAACAAGATGTCCCGCCAACTTTCATTCACCCCTCAACTCTACTCAATAAATAAAAAGAAGAAGAAAAACTTCGACCGACGTACACTCAGGACGCCTCCGTTATTGGAGCCCGTCCGAATTAAGCGACTGTATGGATGAAGATTTTTCCCTGTAATCAATAAGACTTTCCAAATATTTCTTTCCATCCTGTTAGAATTTCCTAAAATTCAAACATTATACGTTACAAGTTCAAATTTTATTCATCCTGGAGGAAAAAAAGACTTGACATTTTTGTTAACTAAAGACATGTGTCCCATCTTAATACTGACATTTTTTAATAATACCACATATGAAATATCAAGTCAAACTAATTTCCACGATTGTCAGATAAGACTTCCGTTTACAAAATACTGGAGCCTTACTTTGTGGCTTTGAGAATTTTGTACCCTTTGTCCTTGGATACTTCAATAACTTCGCTGTAGATCGACTCAAGTTTCTTCATCGCTGAAGGCGCGCCTTGTTTTTTCTGAATGACAACCCATATTGATCCACCGTCAACCAAACAATCATAGGCATCTGTAAAAATGCGATGCACAACTTCCTTGCCGGCACGAATCGGAGGATTGGTGAGCACGGCGTCAAAACGCTGTTCTTTCACCTGCTCCAGAAGATCGCTCTGTAGAATCGACACATTAGTAATTCCATTGCGCCGCGCATTTTCAGTACTTAGCTCAATAGCCCGCTCATTAATGTCGACCATTGTCACATGCCCCTTCGGACACATTACCGCTGCTGATAAACCAATCGGACCATAACCGCAACCAACATCTAGCACCTTGGCATTCTCTTTCAACTGCATCGTTTCAATCAAGTGCTTGCTTCCATAATCCACACCTTTTTTCGAAAAGACGCCAGCATCCGTCAGGAATGTGTACTTTCTGCCACGCAGTTCCTCTTGCGCCACATTGACATCATGCTTAACTGTAGGACGCTGCGTATAATAATGCTCTGACACGTTAAGATTCCCTCCTCTTTTTTACCAATAGGAAAATCAAATAACTGCGAGCGTTCCTAAGGCTTTCCTAAGGGTAAAAGCTTAGGTAAAAAAACCTCTTGAAGGCAAGCTTCAAGAGGTTTCCTGAAAAGAAATTACTTAACTTCTACAGATGCGCCAGCTTCTGTAAGCTTAGCTTTAACAGCTTCTGCTTCTTCGGAGCTAACTTTTTCTTTTACTGGTTTTGGAGCGCCGTCAACTAGGTCTTTCGCTTCTTTCAGGCCAAGACCTGTGATTTCGCGAACTACTTTAATTACGTTGATTTTGGAAGCACCAGCGCTAGTCAAGATAACGTCAAACTCAGTTTGAGCTTCTTCAACTGCTACTGCTGCGCCACCGCCAGCTGCTACTGGAGCTGCTGCTGTTACGCCAAACTCTTCTTCAATTGCTTTAACCAGGTCGTTCAATTCCAAGATTGTCATGCCTTTGATTGCTTCTAGGATCGTTGCATTTGTGCTCATGGTTAAACCTCCATTATCATTAATAAATTAGTTTGTTGTTATAAAACACTTCGTACACTGAATTAAGCTTGACCTTCAGCTTCTTTTTTCTCAGCAACTGCTTTAACAGCAAGTGCAAAGTTACGAACAGGAGCTTGAAGAACGCTAAGCAACATGGAGAGAAGACCATCTCTGGATGGAAGTTCAGCAAGTGCTTTAATTTGATCGTATCCAACTACGCGGCCTTCGACCACGCCACCTTTTACGCTCAATTGATCATTCTTTTTCGCAAATTCAGTCAAGATTTTCGCTGGAGCAACCAGATCGTCTTTGCTGAAAGCAATGGCAGTAGGACCCGTTAGGTACTCATCCAATTCACTTAGTTCAGCATTTGCCGATGCGCGTCTAGCCAACGAGTTCTTGAGAACTACGAATTCAATACCAGCTTCGCGCAGGGTTTTACGCAGCTGAGTTACTTGAGCTACGTTCAAACCGCGGTAGTCAGCGATGATTGTAGAAGCACTAGCTTTGAACTTTTCAGTTACTTCAGCTACCGCTTGTTGTTTCTCTGCAAGAATTTTCGCGTTTGCCATAGTACACCTCACTTCTTATGCATTTATGATTCAATATCACAAACTGTAGGAGCATCAGCATTCCTTATAACAATAAGAAATGCCTTCGTAGACGCTACGAAGGCATGATGTGTTCACTTTTTCCCTGATGTACAAAGAAATCGCTATATATATCATAACACCTCGGTAGGAAATTAAGCACGAGGCACCTACTGTCTACGGTTTGCATATTCGTTTTTATGACCTTTGATAGAGTATCACGTCCAGTGGGCCGAAGTCAACTGGAAGCTATTACTTATCTGAAGGAGCTTACGTTTACTCGAACACTTGGTCCCATTGTGGAGGATACAGCAATGTTTTTCAGGTAGACACCTTTAGCAGCTGCTGGTTTCGCTCTTACAAGTGCATCAACCAATGCTTTGAAGTTTTCGTTCAACTTGTCTGCATCGAAAGATACTTTACCAAGTGGAGCATGGATTTGTCCTGCTTTGTCAAGACGGTACTCGATTTTACCAGCTTTGATCTCCTGAACAGCTTTGGTAACGTCGAAAGTAACTGTTCCTGCTTTAGGGTTTGGCATTAAACCTTTACCCCCGAGGATACGACCCAGTTTACCAACTTCGCTCATCATGTCTGGAGTAGCTACGCAAACGTCGAACTCGAACCAACCTTGTTGAATTTTGTTGATCATGTCAGCATCACCAACAAAATCTGCACCAGCTGCTTCAGCTTCTTTCGCTTTCTCGCCTTTAGCAAATACAAGTACACGTTTCGTTTTACCAGTACCGTGTGGAAGTACTACAACACCACGAACAGCCTGATCTTGTTTTCTTGGGTCTACACCCAGACGAACTGCAACATCTACAGTTTCATCAAATTTAGCAGGAGCTGTTTTCTTAACAAGCTCGATTGCTTCTGACGGATCGTACAAAGTTTCAGCATTAACAAGCTGAGATACTTCGCGGTATTTCTTACCGTGTTTAGGCATAATGTATATCCTCCTTAGTGGTATTAGCGGATAATCCTCCCACCGAGCGACCTCAAAGTTTTCCAAGAAAACTTCTACGTAAACCGCGGTTTACACAGCCGCATTCCTTGCGGAATTAATCTTCGATAGTGATTCCCATGCTGCGAGCTGTACCTTCAACCATACGCATTGCAGCCTCAACGGATGCAGCATTCAGGTCAGGCATTTTTTGTTCTGCGATTTCACGAACTTTCGCACGTTTCACAGTTGCAACTTTCTTTTTGTTTGGTTCACCGGATCCTTTTTCGATACCAGCAACGACGCGAAGAAGAACTGCAGCCGGAGGCGTTTTAGTGATGAATGTAAAGGAACGATCCTCGAATACTGTGATCTCAACCGGAATGATAAGGCCTACTTGATCAGCAGTACGAGCGTTAAACTCTTTACAGAATGCCATGATGTTCACACCTGCTTGACCCAATGCTGGACCGATCGGTGGTGCTGGATTTGCTTTCGCAGCTTGAACTTGAAGCTTCACGATTTTAATAACCTTTTTTGCCATGATAGACACCTCCTGTTTATAATATAGATCCCACTAACGAAGGTCTATCCCGAGGAATAGACCTGGTAGAAACCCTTGGTTGTCTTGTGTTATAGCTTTTCCACTTGGTCGAAATCGAGCTCAAGCGGGGTTTCCCTACCAAACATGTTGACATGCACCTTAAGTTTACCCTTGTCAGCCACAATTTCCTCAACAGATCCGACAAAGTTTGCGAAAGGTCCCACCTTGACGCGTACAGTCTCTTTGAGTTCGAAGTCGATCTTCGCCTTCGGCTCTTCCATTCCCATATGCTTCAAAATAGATTCAACTTCCTCAGGTAATAATGCAGTCGGTTTAGAGCCGGATCCCGTAGAACCTACGAATCCGGTAACTCCTGGCGTATTACGAACTACGTACCAAGAATCGTCCGTCTGAATCATTTCTACGAGAACATACCCTGGATAAACTTTACGCATGACGACTTTTTTCTTGCCGTCTTTATTCACCAGTTCCTCTTCCATAGGCACAAGCACACGGAAGATCTTGTCCGTCATTTCCATGGATTCAACACGTTTCTCCAGGTTGGCTTTCACTTTGTTCTCATACCCTGAATAGGTATGTACGACGTACCATCTTTTTTCCATGAATAAATTCACCTATAGTCCTGTTTATTTAAAAACAAGGCGCAGCAACTCAGAAATTCCAAGATCCAGCACAAAAAAATAAATAGCAACAAAAGCTACAGTACCCAACACAACAAGCGTATAGGTAATCATCTCTTTGCGACTTGGCCACTTGACCTTTTTGAGTTCTGTCCAACTGTCGGTGAAGAAGGAAAAAGTGGATCCGAAGCTTTGTCTCATTCTAGCCAAGAACCCCACAAACTACACCTCCAAAGAACTACCTAGTCTCGCGATGAGCAGTATGTTCATTGCAAAATTTGCAATATTTCTTCAACTCAATACGGTCGGGATTGTTGCGCTTATTTTTAGTGGATGCATAGTTTCTTTGTTTGCAATTTGTGCACGCTAATGTGATGATGACCCGCATGATGTACACCTCCTACAGACACGTTCTAATTAAAGCCCTTCGAAGCGCGTCAAAAAGAAAGCGACTTTTAGGGCTACCTGAAATACTTTATCACAACCAGTTACAGAGTGTCAAGGCAGAAGTCTCACAATTGCAAGAGTAATATCAGTATAGACGCTCCAGTATGATAATAAACCTCGTACAAATAAAAGGCCCGCGCAGCCAAGACCAAGCAAGGCAGCGCGGGCGCATTTTACAAATCTCTAACTTCCAAATAGCGTTCAAGCTTGCGTTTCACACGTTGAAGAGCATTGTCAATCGACTTGACATGACGATCAAGGTCCACCGCAATCTCTTGGTAGGATCTTCCATCGAGATAGAGCATAAGAACTCTACGCTCCAAGTCACTCAATATCTCTCCCATTTTATCTTCAAGTCCCGTAAATTCTTCTTGATTAATCACAAGCTCCTCAGGATCTGTGACCCTGGAACCGCTGATGACGTCAAGCAGCGTACGATCAGAATCTTCATCATAGATAGGCTTGTCCAGTGACACGTAGGAATTAAGAGGAATGTGCTTCTGACGTGTTGCTGTCTTAATCGCCGTGATGATCTGTCGGGTAATGCACAGTTCAGCAAAGGCTTTAAAAGAAGCAAGCTTGTCTCCTCGGAAGTCGCGGATAGATTTATATAAACCTATCATTCCTTCCTGCACAATATCTTCTCGGTCTGCACCTATCAAAAAATAAGAACGTGCTTTGGCACGTACGAAATTCTTATATTTGTTGATAAGATATTCCAACGCTTCGCTACTGCCTTCACGGACTGCCTCGACAATGTCTTCATCTGGCTTGAGGTCATAATCATACATTCTCAGTTCTTTGAGGTCGACACTCACCAACAATCCCTCCGGCCTGCAGGACTACCCAGATTCACATTAAAAGTTTAGGTTAAGTATACATGATGAAATCTCACACCGTCAACGGGGACCCCCACCATTTCTAGCATTTGGAGGATTACTCCCCTCTTCGCCAGCGTTCGAACTGCGCCTTTAACTCGTTGCTCAATTTGCCTTCAAACGGATTGCGTTTCGCCGACGTCTCCGGCTGAATGCGGTCTCGAACTTCTTTGCGATTCTGTTTGATTTTGATGAGAAGTTCACCAGCCGGCAATCGAAGAGCTCCTTTACCGAAAATAACATGCTGCTCAATCATATCGGAGGTGGCCACATAGATTTGCTTACGTCTTCCCATCAGATTCGTAACCAATCGTTCAATCCGTTCATCCGCGGTTTCCTTCTCTTTGGTGTAGAGGACGTTCAACTTGCTCTGTACATACTTCTTCCCAAGTCCAGGTACCATGTAAGCGTCAAAAACCAGGTATACCTTCATACCTGAGTACGATTGGTATTCAGCCAGCATATGAATCAACTTATCGCGGGCCCCTTCCAAGTCGGTATCCTTCAGCTTATTCAGTTCAGGCCATGCCCCTATGATATTGTAGCCGTCTACGATTAGAAACTCTTCCATCTGCTTTAACTCTTAGTTCGTTGGCGAACCACTTCATACATCAGTACACCCGCGGCAACAGAGGCATTCAGAGAGTTCACGTGTCCCGCCATCGGCAGCTTAACCAGGAAGTCACATCTCTCTTTAATCAGCCTTCCAACACCTTTACCTTCATTACCGATGACAAGAGCTATGGGCATACTGAAATTCGCTTTATATACATCTTGCGCTGCCGTCACATCCGTTCCCGCGACCCAAACTCCTTGCTCTTTGAGCTGTTCGATGGTCTGCGAGATATTCGTTACTCGAGCAACAGGAACATACTCTACCGCTCCCGCAGATGTCTTGGAAACCGTTGCTGTTAGACCTACGGAGCGTCTTTTGGGAATAATGACACCATGAACTCCCGTGCAATCCGCTGTTCGCAGGATCGAACCCAGGTTGTGCGGATCTTCAATCTCATCAAGAATGAGGATAAAAGGATCCTGGCCAAGCGCCTTAGCTTTAGCAAGAATATCCTCTACTTCTACGTATTCATAGGCTGCTACCTGCGCTATAACCCCTTGGTGCTGAAGCCCTTCTACCATTTGATCAAGCTTACGTTTGTCTGTAAATTGTACAAGAATCCCTAAATTTTTGGCCTCCGCTACAATCGGGCCAGCGAATTGCTTCTGCGCATTCTCAGCAATCCAAATTTTGTTGATTGTTCGACCGGCACGGATCGCCTCCATTACGGAGTGCTTCCCGCCAATATATTCCTCATCCATCTCTTGCTTCCTCCTAGATATTCCTCGTTTAACATAACTTACATCCGCAGTGGACTAAGCTTTATTCTTGTGATCCAGAACAAAATCCAATATTTCCTTCAACCGCTCAAAAGATTGCTTGTAATACAAATATCCAATTAAGCACTCAAACGCGGTGCTGTGCCGGTATTCAAGCACATCCGCGTTCTTGGCTGTCGTTCCTGATTTGGCATTGCGTCCGCGCTTTACCATGTCAATCTCTTCTTCCGTCAGCATCGGCATCAGCGCATCCAACACCTTGGATTGCGCCTTAGCCGATACATAGCCGGTGGCTGCTTTGTGCAAATGATTAGGCCGATGGTTCCCGCCAGAAATCACATATTGCCGAATATAGACCTCATAGACCGCATCGCCAATATAGGCGAGCACGAGAGGATTCAGCAAATGAGGACTCTTGGATGGCGGAAAAACGAACAGATTCGCAGCTTCAGTATAAGTCTCACTCATTTGCGGCGCCAACGAATTCCTTGTGGTGTATCCTCAAGGAATATCCCTTTCTCTGTGAGCAGATCACGGATTTCGTCCGCACGCGCCCAGTTCTTCGACTTCCTCGCTTCCGTCCGGTCGACAATCAGCTGCTCAATCTCTTCGTCCAACAATTCGTCAGCCTGTTTCGACAAAATGCCCAACGTTTGATCAAACACCTGAAGCTGATCCAAGAACATTTGCAAAGCGGCAGCATTCACCCGCTCCTGCTGCAAGTACAGGTTCGCTTCTGCAACGAGATCGAACACCGCCGTGATCGCATCCGGGGTATTGAAGTCGTCGTTCATCTTCTCGACGAACTGAGCGGCGATCGCCGCTACACGCTCCGTATGAGCAGCTTCGATCTCCCCTGTTACTGAGGCTGTGGCCAGACGATGCTTCAGGTTATCATTTGCATTTTGAATGCGCTCCAACGCATTGGCCGCTTGCTTGAGGCTCTCATCGCTGAAGTTCAACGGATTGCGGTAGTGAGCGGATAACATAAAGAAACGGAAAACTTCCGGTTTGATTTGTTTCACAAGATCGCGGATGAGAATGCCATTCCCCAGCGATTTGGACATTTTTTCATTATCAATGTTAAGGAAGGCATTGTGC
Source organism: Paenibacillus chondroitinus NBRC 15376 (assembly GCF_004000765.1). Classification (GTDB taxonomy): domain Bacteria; phylum Bacillota; class Bacilli; order Paenibacillales; family NBRC-103111; genus Paenibacillus_E; species Paenibacillus_E chondroitinus. Next base: position 45,251 of record NZ_BILW01000040.1, read on the forward strand.
AACCAGTAATTGGCCATTGGATGGCCGGTCACCGCTTCGGTTTGCGCGATCTCGCACTCATGATGCGGGAACGTCAGATCTTGCCCGCCGCCGTGAATATCAATCGTTTCACCCAGATATTTGCGCACCATAGCGGAGCACTCGATATGCCAGCCCGGACGACCTTGACCCCAAGGGCTATCCCAATAGATCTCTCCCGGTTTGGCAGCTTTCCAAAGAACAAAATCCTGAGGATTCTCTTTGCGGTCATCCACTTCAATGCGAATTCCGTATTGGAGTTCTTCCAGATTTTGATGAGAAAGCTTGCCGTATTCGGCGAATTTCGTCGTCCGGTAATAGACGTCGCCGCGGGCTTCATAGGCGTAGCCTTTTTCAACCAAAGCAGCGATGAATTCAATGATTTCTTGAATATTGTCCGTTACACGGGGATTCAATGTAGCTTCATGCACCCCAAGCGTTTGGATATCCTCCAAGAAGGCGGCAATAAAGGTTTCTGCCAGCTCCGGAACGGTAACAGCCATTTCCTCGGCTTTACGAATCATTTTATCATCCACATCGGTAAAGTTTGTAATATAAGTGACTTCATAGTTCTGAGACTCTAAAAAGCGGCGTACGACATCAAAGAAAATAACCGGTCTGCCATTTCCAATATGAATGTAGTTGTATACGGTCGGTCCGCACACATACATCTTTACCTTACCTGGTTCTAAAGGTACAAACTCTTCCTTCTTGCGTGTTAACGTATTATACATTCTGAGCGTCATGTTCTCTCGCTCCTCCATTCTTAACCCGTTCTAGTTCCAACTGTCTTCGCAATTCATTAATTTGCTGCTGCATTTCCTGGAATATATCAATAATGGGATCCGGTAAATTGCCATGGTCCAACCGGTTCACACGCACACCATCCCGCTTCACAAGCTTTGCTGGCATCGTTACAACGGTACTGTTCGAAGGAACCTCTTGGATAACCACCGCATTGGAGCCAATCCGTGAATTCTCGCCAACAAGGAAGGAGCCTAAAATCTTGGCACCCGAACCAATAACTACATTATTGCCAATAGTTGGATGTCTCTTACCTTTCTCTTTCCCTGTTCCCCCCAGTGTGACCCCTTGATACAAAATAACATCGTCGCCAATCTCACAGGTTTCCCCGATGACGACACCCATCCCATGGTCAATAAACAATCTTTGGCCGATCGTAGCACCTGGATGAATCTCGATGCCTGTCATGAAACGGCTCCACTGGGAGACAACACGGGCAATCGTGAACATCTTCCTTTTATAAAACCAATGACCGATTCGATGCGCCCATATGGCGTGAAGGCCAGAGTAAGTAAACACAACCTCAAACCAGCTGCGTGCAGCCGGGTCGTTATCGAATACGGCGGAAATATCAGATTTGATCGTTCGCCACATGCTCTCACCTTCTTTTGTAGGAAATCATACTCCTGCGTATAATAAAAAGCCCCCGCAGCCATATGGCTGCAGAGGCGTGATTAATCGCGGTTCCACTCTGCTTGGTGACTCGGAAGTCTCCCAACTCAATAACCCGTAACGTGGGCATATCGGCTGCGCCTACCTTACTCTGAATCCGAGTATTCGGCGCGGCAGCTCCCAGGTGCATTTCCGGTTAGAGGGAATGGATAACTCACAGCCAAAGCCTGACGGCTTCGATTATCCTCTCTGATAAATCCCTAAATAATCGTACTCTCCTGATCATTGCATTCCTTATTGAACTAAGTATAGCGAAAAGAACCCTGTATTACAACAAGTTCCGTAGACGCGAAGCGACTTTTTCTTTTCCAAGCAGATAAAGCGACACATTGAGGTCAGGTCCATGCACTTGTCCTGTCAGCGCAGAACGGATCGACATAAACAATTGCTTCCCTTTATAGCCCGTATCCTTCTGAACTTGCTTCAACAATGCAGGGATCGCCTCCACCGTGAATGACTCAGCTTGCTCGACTTGCCCCAAGAAGCTGGTCAATACAGCAGGCACATGCTCTTCTTTCAAAACTGCTGCTGCTTCGTCGTCGATAACAAGCTCTTCCTTGAAAAAGATGCCCGACAGTTCGACAATTTCCGCCGCGAAGCGCATTCTCTCTTGATTGAGGCCGACTAGAGCCGTCACCCACGCCTGGCCCGCTTCATCCAGTTGCGGCTCGATGTATCCGGCCTTTTGCAGGTGAGGGACACACAGCTCAACAACGCGCGAGAGCGGAGCTTTTTTCAAATAGGCGTTGTTCATCCAGTTCAATTTATCCATATCAAACACAGCCGGACTCTTCGACACACGGTCGAGGTCAAACTGGGCGATCAATTCTTCCTTCGTAAACATTTCTTCTTCGCCGCCAGGAGACCATCCCAGCAGAGCGATAAAGTTCACAACAGCTTCCGGTAAATAACCTAACTCCCGGTACTGCTCGATGAACTGGATAATGGACTCATCCCGTTTGCTCATCTTCTTCCGGTCTTGGTTAAGAATCAGCGCCAAGTGCGCAAATTCCGGAACAGGCATTCCGAGAGCTTCGTACATCAGAATTTGTCTAGGCGTATTGGACAGATGCTCTTCCCCGCGAATAACCAAATTGATTTTCATCATGTGGTCATCCACGATAACAGCAAAGTTATACGTCGGAATCCCGTCAGGACGCGCGATAATAAAATCGCCGATGCCATTGGATTCAAACTCAACATGCTCGCGAACCTTGTCTTCGAAGCCGATGATGCGGTCTGCCGGCACAAGGAATCGAGTCGAAGGCTTGCGGCCCTCCGCTTCAAAAGCGGCAATTTGCTCAGGCGTCAAGTGACGGCATTTCCCGGAGTAACCGCCCATCTCGCCGCGTGCTTCCTGCTCTGCCCGCTCCTGCTCCAGATCGGCTTCCGAACAGTAGCAAGGATACGCATGACCGCTCTGAAGAAGCTGGTTGAGGTAGGTTTGATAAATATCAAGTCTCTCCATCTGACGATAAGGACCGTACGGCCCCCCGATATCTACGCTCTCATCCCACTCTAATCCAAGCCATCTTAGCCCATTCAATTGATCCTCGATGCCGGATTCTTTATGGCGGGTTTGATCCGTATCTTCAAAACGCACAACGAAAGCTCCGCCATGGCGGCGCGCCAATAAATAATCAAAAAGTGCCGTACGAGCACCGCCTATATGTAAATGTCCCGTTGGACTTGGTGCATAGCGCACACGCAAAGGTTGGTTCATGACTATACCCTCTCTCCCCAATAATACCTGCTATTCTAGCATATCTCGAATTAAACAAACAACCGATTGCGCCGCAATCCCTTCGCCTCGGCCCGTGAAGCCCAGCTGCTCCGTCGTTGTAGCTTTCACGTTGACTTGCTCCGGCTTCGCTTCTAGGGCATCGGCAATAATTTCTACCATTTGCGGGATGTACCGTGCCATCTTCGGCTTCTGGGCAATAATCGTGGAATCTGTGTTCCCCAGACGATATCCTCGATCTTTGGCAAGCTGCCACACGTGTTTCAAAAGGACCAGGCTGTCCGCATCCTTGAATTCCGCCGCCGTATCCGGGAAGTGCTTCCCGATATCTCCTAAGCCCAGAGCGCCTAGAATCGCATCGCTCACCGCATGTAAGAGCACATCCGCATCGGAGTGGCCCAGCAGCCCCTTTTCATAAGGAATCGTCACGCCTCCAATAATGCATTTACGGCCTTCCACCAACTGATGAACATCAAATCCTTGTCCTACACGAATCATTGTTGTTCCTCTCCCCTTACGTTCTGTAGTATCCATTCTGCCCATGGCAAATCTTCCGGTGTCGTTATCTTGATATTGTAATAGTCCCCTTCAACAACATGCACCGTTGTTCCTATACGCTCTACCAGCATAGCATCGTCTGTCCCCAGAAAGCCTTCCTGAAGGGCACGCCGGTGCGCCTCCTGTAAAAGAGAAAGCCGAAAAGCTTGCGGGGTTTGGATGGCCCACAAGCTTCGTCTATCCGGTGTAGATTGTATTCGCTTTTCGGAATCTACGACTTTGATCGTATCCTTCACGGGTACCGCCAGCACAGCTGCGTCCTGTTCTTTCGCCTTTGACAGACAATCGAACACATGTTCTTTTTTGACAAAAGGACGAACACCGTCATGTACGAGCACCCAAGCGGTATCCTGCTCCAGGGCTTCTAGGCCCTGTCTGACGGAGTCCTGACGCTCCGCCCCGCCTGCCAGCACATGAGTGACCTTGGAAAGCGCATAGCTCTGTACATAGCCTGTACAGCGCTCTACGTCATTTCCGCCTACAACTAAAATGATTTCATTCACTTCATGTATGTTTTGAAATAATTGCAACGTATGTACCAGAATTGGCTTCTGTCCCAGTTGTAAATATTGTTTGCTTTCCGCCGTTCCCATGCGCGAGCCCTTGCCCGCCGCCACGAGGATAACCCCTAGCTTCCCCATAAGTCCTAAGCCCTCCAACTCCACCTGAGCGCTTTCTATTCGAAAGCTTTCCTAGCAACTAGTAAGTGTTATGTTACATCTCCCTATCATACTGGTTTTATTGCGCTTTTTCCAATAATTTCGGTTTCGCGAAAATCATGCGGCCCGCCGATGTTTGCAGCACACTGGTCACCATCACTTCGAGCGTCATGCCAATGAATTCACGACCGCCTTCCACGACAATCATCGTGCCATCGTCCAGATAAGCGACACCTTGTCCATGCTCTTTGCCATCTTTAATGACTTGAACAATAATTTCTTCACCCGGCAGAACAACAGGCTTCACGGCATTCGCCAAATCGTTGATATTTAGCACGGAAACACCTTGTAATTCACAAACTTTATTCAGGTTAAAATCGTTCGTAATCACTTTGCCTTGCAGCACCTTCGCCAGACGGACCAACTTGCTGTCTACTTCGGAGATCTCTTCGAAATCGCCTTCATAAATAAGCACTTTCACTTCGAGTTCCTTTTGAATTTTGTTTAAAATATCAAGTCCCCGCCGCCCGCGATTCCGCTTGAGCAAGTCCGATGAGTCCGCAATATGCTGCAACTCTTCCAGTACAAACTCCGGTATAACGAGGGTCCCTTCGATGAAACCTGTTTTGCAAATATCCGCAATACGTCCGTCAATAATGACACTTGTATCGAGAATCTTATGTTCCTCGTAAGGACGGTGTGTCTGCTTCTCCGGAGCGACTACCCGGCTCATCGCAATAATCTGAACCAGCTCTTCCCGCTTGCTGTAACCGATGCGAAACCCCATCACTGCTAGAACCCCCGAGACGACGAAGGGTAAAATAGGACTTGCCCACTTCACCTGATCGAGTACAGGGAATACCAATACCGATATAAGCAGTCCAATAACTAGTCCTAATGTACCTGAGAGCAGATCGGACACAGGAATGTCCGCAACATTTCTTTCCCCTTTGACAAGCAGCTTCATCCCCTTGCCTGCAACCCATGCTGAAAGAATGAACATAACTACCGCGCATAAACTATTGATGACTATTGCTTTTCCTGACTCATTCATGAAACCTGTCGTTCGAAGGATGGCGTCACTCCAGCCAAATCCTAAACTAGCACCCATGATGGCCAAAATGAACTGTACCCATTTCCTCATCATAGATTCACCCCCTGCATCAACATATTAATAAAGCTACATTACAATTATGTTCCAATTTATCCATCGTTAATCACTTCTTCAGATGTAAAATTGAAATATTAAGGGCCTTCCATTATAATGAAATTGGAAGTTACCAACACACCCGAGGTGGATGGAATGAGCTCCTTGACTTTAAAGCAGTTTCAAGATCAAGTATCCGAATTGTTGCTCCGTCACCGAAGCCTGCTTGATGTCTTATCCAAATTTCAACAGTCCGGTGCAGCTGCTAACCGTTCCGTGGTGAAATCCATTACAGAATGTGGCTGTATTCAGGTCAACGCAGCGAAGCAAGAGTACCATCCAGAGATGACTTTGAATGAGGCTAAGGATGTGCTGGGCACTCATGTATCCGGTCACCTGTGTGAACAATGCATCGAGGTTGTCAGTAGTGAACTGGGCAGGAACTTGTTCTATATGTCCGCACTCAGCAACATTCTTGATGTTAACCTGGAACAAGTCGTTGAGAATGAATCCAAGAAATGCACAACACTAGGACTCTTCAACATGTCATGAACATGAAGATGAACAAACAAAAAAGCATTTATTTTCTCTGAGATGATCAGAAGAAAATAAATGCTTTTTATTTTGCTGATTAAACGTCGGACTTAACGGAATTTGAATCGTCTACACCGCGTCGTTTGTTTTTTCTGCGGATTCGGATGAAAAAGCCATCAACGTTTTTTTTTAAGCCATAAAGCGCGTACAACAGGAGCGGTACGAAGATCATTTTGGAAATGGACTCAGGCCATTTGATTGCAATCAGGACAGCTACAGCAACGATAACGGGTGTAATCCAAATTGCCGCTTTAGGAATACCCGCTTTCTTGAAGTTCGGGTACTTCACAGTACTTACCATTAAGTATGACAACATGATCGTACTTACCAAAAGCACGTAGACGTTGATTTCGTTCACGAACAACGCTAATGTACAAAGCACACCGCCAGCAGCCGGAATCGGCAAACCGATGAAATAGCCAGGTGTACCAGCAACAACGTTGAAACGGGCCAAACGAAGCGCTCCACAAATGGGGAAGATCGCCGTGACGATCCAGGCAAATGCCGGACTGATCACACTCGGATCATTAAAAGCGACTACATACATGATAAAGGCTGGTGCAACACCGAAAGAAATAACGTCGGACAGCGAGTCTAGCTCTTTACCAAATTCACTTTGTGCATTCAATGCCCTTGCTACACGGCCGTCAAGACCATCAAGCAGCATGGCAACGATGACAAGTACAGCTGCGACTCCATGCTCTCCACTGAAAGCAAGAATAATCGACAGAACACCTAGGAATAAGTTCCCTACTGTAAAAAGACTGGGAATTGATTTCGTTAACATATGTTTTTGTCCACCTCTGGATTTACTATGCCCTAAACTTGACTTTATAAAACCTCAACATTAGATACTTTATGATTGTATCCACTTTAAATATGTCTGTCAATGAACACTTGTTCTTGAATTCTTTTGAGGCCCTCTTTAATAGCTCGCGCCCTCACTTCACCGATTCCATCAACTTCATCCAGCTCTTCAATCGTTGCCATCATCATGTGCGGCAGGTAGCCAAATTTCTCTACAAGATTCGCAATAATGATCGAGGGAAGCCGCGGTATTTTCCCAAGAACCCTGAATCCACGCGGAGAAACCGGCTCTTCAACTATTGAATTCGTATGCGGATAGCCGAGTAATCGAATGATTTGGTGCGGTTCCAGCAACTCATCCGAAGATAACCGTTTCAAACCAGCTTGCATTTCTTTGACTCGTTCTTCGGATAATTCCCTTACATAATCTTTTACGAGCAAACGCGCTTCAAGTTCCGCATTGCCAACAAGTTCTTCCAATTGCATGCTAATTAAACGGCCTTCATTCCCCAACTCGTTAATATAGCGATTGATTTCCGCCTTGATGCGCAGCACCATTTCAAATCGGGCAATGACATTGGTGACATCGTGCAGCGTAACCAGCTCTTCAAACTCCGACGCACTCAGGTTCGTCAGCGACTGATCCAATACCACTTTATACCGCTCCAACGTTTGGATGGCTTGATTAGCTTTCGTTAGGATAACGCCTATATCTTTGAGCGCATAGCGCAAGTTTCCTTGATAAAGGGTGATGACATTGCGTCGTTGCGAAATCGAAACAACCAGCTTATTGGTTTGCTTCGCAACACGTTCAGCAGTCCGATGACGGATGCCAGTCTCCGACGAGGAAATGGAGGAATCCGGGATTAATTGCGTATTTGCATATAGAATACGTTTGATATCTTCGCTGAGGATGATCGCTCCATCCATTTTGGCAAGCTCATATAAATAATTGGGTGAAAAATCACAATCGATCGAAAATCCGCCGTCGACAATTTCTCTTACTTCCGCGCTATATCCAACAACAATAAGTCCGCCCGTTTTGGCGCGTAATACATTCTCCAAACCGTCGCGGAACGATGTGCCAGGGGCTACCATTTGCAGCAATTGGCTCATGACGTCTCGCTTTATCTCTTCTTTACTCATAGTTTCCTCCTGAAGGCTTGCAGGTTGAATGATTCAAGAGCTAATCCAGTGCCGCTTTCAATGCTTCCGACACGGTGTTCACCCCAATAATCTCCATTCCGGGCGGATGCGTCCACCCCTTCAAACTTTTCTCTGGCATAATGACTCTGCGGAATCCTAATTTCTCGGCTTCCTTCACCCGCTGATCAATCCGCGACACGCCACGAACTTCACCGGTCAACCCGATCTCACCGAACACGACATCAAAAGGTCTCGTTGCATGATCCCGAAAGCTGGATGCGATACTAATCGCAATTGCTAAATCAACGGCAGGCTCATCAAGCTTGACGCCGCCAGCCACGTTCAGGTAAGCATCCTGGTTCTGCAAGAACATGCCCATGCGTTTCTCTAGAACGGCGATGATTAAAGAAAGTCGGTTGTGATCGACACCAGTCGCCATCCTTCTTGGGGATGGGAAATTCGTCGAAGAGACCAACGCCTGAATCTCTACCAATACCGGACGCGTTCCTTCCATACTCGCAACCACGGTAGAACCGGCAACACCAAGCGGTCTTTCGGACAGGAACAGTTCAGAGGGGTTGCTCACTTCGACAAGTCCTACTTCCTGCATCTCAAAAATGCCGATCTCATTCGTAGACCCGAATCGATTCTTGACTGCGCGGAGCACGCGGTAGGAGTGATGCCGCTCTCCTTCGAAGTAAAGAACACAATCAACCATGTGCTCCAGCATCCTAGGTCCCGCAATGGCACCTTCCTTCGTCACATGGCCGACAAGGACCGTTGCAATCCCTTTCCCCTTAGCTATTCTCATAAAGTGACCCGTGCATTCCCGAACTTGCGAAACGGTGCCCGGGGCCGATGTGATGGCAGGATGGAAGACAGTCTGAATAGAGTCAATCACCAGGAAATCGGGTTCAATTTCTTGAATGGCTTCTTCAATAAGCTCAAGGTTCGTTTCACAAAGAACATACAGCAGCGGAGATGAGGCATTCAAGCGATCTGCACGAAGCTTCGTCTGTTTAACGGACTCTTCCCCCGATATATAAAGCACCTTCTGATGTGCTTGCGTCAGCTCGAAAGAAGTTTGGAGCAGTAACGTTGATTTCCCGATTCCCGGATCCCCACCTACGAGAATCAAAGATCCAGGCACAATACCTCCGCCTAAGACGCGATTCAATTCCTTGTTGCTGGTCACAACCCTAGGCTCTGGGCTACTTTCTATATGTATGATGGGGGTAGGTTTTTCTTTCGTGCGAGGAGCAGAAGAATTCATCCCCTTTGTACGTACGACCGTTTCGATTTCTTCCACCATCGTATTCCAAGACTGACAACCTGGGCATTTGCCCATCCATTTTGGCGATTCATACCCGCATTCTTGACAGCAAAATTTCGTCTTCTGTTTACTCATGACGTAAGTGACTCCTTAGATCTTTAAATTCATTATTTGGCTATCCTTACCAATAAAGTTTACCATTTTTACGAAGCCCATGAAAGGTCATCTGAAAATAAAAAGCATTTTGCCACACCCAGGAACGGATGCAGCAAAATGCTTCTTTGCTTGCTTTTATTTAGCTGCTACGCCTTCGCCCTTCCGGACAACCAGCTCGCCTTCGCTCTCATCAATCGTTAAGGAGTCGCCCTTCGCGATATTGCCTCTGAGAAGCTCTTCAGACAGACGGTCCTCAATATGCTTCTGGATGGCTCTGCGAAGCGGTCTTGCGCCGTAAGTCGGATCATATCCTTCTTTGGCCAGGAAGGCTTTGGCTTTGTCTGTCAACAAGAAGTCCACCTCTTGTTCTTTCAGGCGTTTGCGAAGATCATCCGCCATCAGAGAAACGATCTCTGCGATATGTTTCTCATCCAAGGAGTGGAAGACGATGATTTCGTCGATCCGGTTAAGGAACTCAGGACGGAAACTTTTCTTGAGCTCACCCATCACTTTATCTTTCATGTTGTTGTAATCTTTACCAGCATCCAGAGCGGCAGTAAAGCCAAGTGAGGAGTTTTTCTTAATCATATCCGCGCCTACGTTCGACGTCATGATGATCAGTGTATTGCGGAAGTCGACTGTACGTCCTTTGGAATCCGTCAGACGTCCATCTTCCAGCACTTGCAGAAGAATATTGAAAACTTCCGGATGTGCTTTCTCGATCTCATCGAGCAATACAACCGAGTATGGTTTGCGGCGAACTTTCTCCGTCAATTGGCCGCCTTCTTCATAGCCAACATACCCTGGAGGCGCTCCGACCAAACGAGAAGTCGAATGTTTCTCCATGTATTCCGACATGTCGATCCGTACTACCGCGTTGTCGTCTCCGAATAGAGACTCGGCTAATGCACGAGCTAACTCGGTTTTACCCACACCCGTAGGTCCCAAGAAGATGAAGGAGCCCATTGGACGCTTCGGATCTTTGAGGCCTGCTCTAGCACGGCGAATCGCCCGGCTGACGGCTTTTACTGCTTCTTCCTGTCCGATGACACGCTCATGGAGAATGTCTTCCATTTTGAGCAGACGATCTGTTTCTTCTTCCGCCAGCTTGCTCACAGGAATTCCTGTCCAGCTTGCTACGATTTGAGCGATATCATCCGGTGTTACTTCTGTATCCAAACGACCTTGTTTTTCCTTCCAGTCGTTTTTCGTCGTATCCAGCTCTTCACGAAGCTTCTGTTCGGTATCGCGAAGCCCCGCTGCTTTCTCGAACTCCTGGCTTTGAACCGCGGCATCTTTCTCCTTGCGGATATCCTCCAGCTTGTTCTCCAGCTGTTTCAATGAAGGCGGTATTGTGTAGGAGCGAAGTCTCACTTTGGAACTAGCCTCATCAATCAAGTCAATCGCTTTGTCCGGCAAGAAACGATCCGTGATATAGCGATCAGAGAGCTTAACAGCCTCTTGAATAGCGGCATCCGTAATTTTCACACGGTGATGAGCTTCATAGCGGTCACGCAGCCCGTATAGAATTTGGATGGCTTCCTCTGGGGACGGCTGATCCACTGTGATTGGTTGGAAGCGGCGCTCTAGCGCGGCATCCTTTTCGATGTATTTACGGTATTCATCCAGCGTCGTAGCACCGATGCACTGCAGTTCGCCTCTAGCCAAAGCCGGTTTCAAAATGTTGGAGGCATCAATCGCACCTTCCGCACCACCAGCACCGATCAGTGTGTGAAGCTCGTCAATGAAGAGCACGATGTTCCCTGCTTGACGAATTTCGTCCATGATTTTTTTGAGGCGATCCTCAAATTCACCGCGATATTTGGTCCCTGCTACCACAGATCCCATATCGAGTGTCATCACTCTTTTATCCTTCAACGTTTCCGGGATTTCATTATTAATGATTTTCTGAGCGAGGCCTTCGGCAATTGCCGTTTTACCAACCCCTGGCTCACCGATCAACACCGGATTGTTTTTCGTTCTGCGGCTTAACACTTGAATCACGCGTTCGATTTCTTTGCTGCGCCCGATTACAGGATCCAAATGGCCTTCTTTGGCGTAGGCGGTCAGATCTCTTGCTAAACCATCCAATGTAGGTGTATTCACATTCTGAGTGTTGCCGTGGCTCGGAGACACGGTCTCGCTGCTGCCTAGCAATTGAAGAACTTGCTGACGAGCCTTGTTCAAAGAAACACCTAGATTGTTAAGGACTCTGGCAGCAACGCCTTCGCCTTCGCGAATTAGCCCCAGTAAAATATGTTCAGTCCCCACATACGTGTGACCTAATTTTCTTGCCTCATCCATGGACAACTCAATGACTTTTTTCGCTCTAGGGGTATACGCAATGTTGGTAGGCTGCTCTTGTCCTCTGCCGATTAGGGATTCGACTTCATCTTGAATTTTTTCAAGACCTAAGCCCAAAGCAACGAGTGCTTTCGCGGCGATACCTTCCCCTTCACGAATAAGACCCAACAAAATGTGCTCAGTACCAATATTGTTATGCCCTAAGCGAACTGCTTCCTCTTGAGCCAAAGAAAGCACCTTTTGCGCACGTTCTGTAAATCTGCCAAACATCATAGAGAACACCTCCAAAAGTAGTATATCTATGGAAAACCTAAAGGATGAATCTTAACTGACTATATCCTGCCGAATTTCTCTCGAATCAGCTCGGCCCGGCGCATATCGCGCTCATCGGCGTTCAGCTTCTCACCAGCAAATTGCTGGAGAAAGCCAGGTTGTGTCATGACCAGCAGTTCATTCAAAACATTAGAAGAAACATTATTGATAATCCCCAAGTCGATGCCTAATCGCACATCCGACAGGCGCTGTGCAGCCTCCTTAGAGTCCATAATCCCTGCATAGGACAAAATACCAAGCGAGCGGTTCACGCGATCAATGATACGCATTCTAGACTCTTGCATCAGCTTATGCCTTGCAGCACGCTCATGCTCAATAATTTGCCTTGCGACACTGTGTAAATTATCAATAATCTCATCTTCGGATTGTCCTAATGTAATCTGATTCGAAATTTGGAACAGATTACCTAAAGCTTCGCTGCCTTCCCCATATAATCCTCTAACCGTCAATCCAACTTGTGTAACAGCGGATAAAATCCGATTGATTTGTTGGCTGAGCACCAGAGCGGGTAAATGCATCATTACCGAAGCACGAATGCCGGTTCCGACGTTAGTAGGGCAGCTTGTAAGATAGCCCCTCTTTTCATCATAGCCGTAATCCAGCTGGGTTTCAAAAATATCATCAATCTGGTTCGCCAAGTCCCAAACTTCTTTGATTTGGAAGCCCGGGCACAAACATTGTATGCGAAGATGATCCTCTTCATTGATCATAATGCTGATGGATTCATTTTCGCTTAAAATAACAGCACCATTTCTGGATTCGTTAGCTAAGTTAGGACTAATTAAATGCTTTTCAACAAGTACCATTCGCTCAAGCTCGTTAAGGTCAGACAGCGGAATAAGCGAAAAATTACTGATCGTCTCCAGCTCATCATTCTCCAGCACGCCGGACAACTGATCAAGTACTTCTTGTGATTGTTGATTGGTAGCTAGCATCGGGTAAGGGTAGTCTCTGAGGTTGCGTGCAATACGGATTCGACTGCTGATGACGATATCCGACTCCGGCCCCTCTCCCTTCATCCATTCGCTTAATGCATCTCCTGTAAACCGCTGTAGTGTCACTGGATTCACACCTTCCTTACAAAATCACAATCCGGCAATTTTCTTCTCTATCTCACGAATTTGGTCCCTGATCTTCGCCGCTTGTTCGAATTCTTCTGCTTCAATGCAGGTCATCATATCCTTCTTCAGCGTATCAATTTCTCGCTTGCATTGGATTATGCCACCGCTTCGTTTGGGGACTTTCCCCACATGCACGGTGTTCCCATGCACTCTTTTGAACAGAGGATCCAACTTTTCCGAAAAGCTCTGATAACAGGATCCGCATCCAAAACGGCCTAATTTGCTAAACTGCGAATACGTTAACCCACAATTCTCACAACGGATCGCTTGGGACTTCGCGGCGGATAAAGAGGAAGGGTCGAAATCAAGTAATCCTGATAAAAGATTATGAATCGAAAACCCGCCAGATGTCCCAGGAATCATTTCACCCTTCTCACGGGCGCAATTCTCACAAATGTGGAACTCGTTCTTGTCTCCATTCACAATCTTCGTAAAATGAAGAGTCGCCGGTCGTTTCCCGCATTCCTGACAAATCATTTCAAATGCCTCCTCATCTGCTAAGCAAGGATATCAGCATCGCTTTAAGGATTCTAGCTCGAATTTCATCGCGCAGCGGGAGCTTGAAGGTCAACACGTCTCTGGATATCGCTGCCCGAATCAAATTGGCTTCTCGTGTTGAAATATAGTGGCCCTCCAGCAGCTGGTAAATGAGTCCCTCAGAAGCGACTTGATCTATGTGTGTATGAATCGTTCGAAAAATATGATCCAATATCGATCCATGGCTCTTAAGCTCAATCTTCTGGATACGAATGTACCCGCCACCGCCACGCTTACTCTCCACGAGGTAACCCTTTTCCAGCGTAAACCTGGTGCTAATCACGTAATTGATTTGGGAAGGCACACACTGGAATTGATCGGCTAGATCGTTTCGTTGAATCTCGATGGCTCCTTCAGAGCTTTGTTGAAGGACATGCTTTAAATACTGCTCAATAATCTCTGATACGTTACGCATCAATTCATCCTCCCAGACTGCTAGAAGTAAATTGACTTTGATTGACTTTGACTTTCTTTGACCTTAACTAGATTATAATCATTTCCTTTCTTTTTGACAAGTGCTGCCGTTAAACATTGGCCGTATATAAGAAAACAGAGCATTTTCACAGCTTACTCTCAGTATTTACAAAAAAACCCCTGCTTAACGTCAGGGGCTGTTCCTTTTTTTGGGGTATAAGGGTGATAGGCTGCTGCTTTGGGGAATTGGGAACTACGATCCCCTATTTCTGGCGATTCGAGCGATTCGCTTGTTATAGGACTCTACGATCCGCTATTTTGTTTGTTTTAGCTAAAAATCTGCCTTTTTAGATCACATAAAGCCCCGTAGTTCCACTCAAGCTCTCAAAAGTCACAAATCTGATCAATTAGTGGCCTGTACTTCCCTTGTGACACTTTTCGAGAATCTCACATTAGAATTGTCGTAAGAG
>NZ_BILW01000041.1 GCF_004000765.1 Paenibacillus chondroitinus NBRC 15376
CCAGCCGGTAGCGGCGGGCTAGCGTGAGATGCGGCCGGTAGGCGCGAGCCTCGGCCGGAAAGCCTTGGCGGGCGCAGGCGCCCGCGACCTCGCGCTGCAGCGCAGCCAGCGCGTCCAGGTCGCCGGCGACGCCCGCCCACAGCACCGACGGCGCTGCCGGAGGTCCGAACACGCCGAGCCCGTCGGCGTGCAGGGTCAGCGGCAGCGCAGCTGCTGCAAGCTGGCGCAGGTCGTGCGCCAGCGCCTGAGCTTTCTCGGCGGATGCGTCGCCGAGAAAGCTTAACGTGACGTGGACGTCCTGCGGATGCGTCCACTTCTGGAAAGGCAGCCGCTCCTTGAGGGCGGCGGCCACGAGAGCCAGCTCCCGCTGTGTTTCTTGCGGGAGCCGGATGCCGACAAAAAGCCGGTACGTGTCGGACGGTGTTGAAAGCGCTTTTGTCGAATGAGCGGAGGGATGCATGTGAGTGTGGACTCCTTTTTGGATTTTTATGTCGTGTCTCCTGGTTCCGGTTTCCTGCTTCAACTAGCATTGCCAACTAAGGTTTTACTTGATGCATGAGGAGAATATTGCTATCATAGCCATAATACAAAAGCAAAGGTGTGGTCATTCATGGGAAATCGGGCCTATAACTTTAACGCAGGGCCTGCGGCATTACCGCTCGAAGTTTTGCAGAAAGCGCAAGAGGAACTTGTCGAATTTAAGGGTATCGGCATGTCGATCATGGAAATTTCGCATCGCAGCGCGGAGTATGAGCAAGTACATACGGAAACGCAGCAATTATTGAAGCAAATTTTTGCTATTCCTGACGGTTATCAAGTACAGTTCTTACAAGGCGGAGCAAGTACGCAGTTCGCTATGATTCCTATGAATTTCTTGAAGCCGGGCAAAGTGGGCAGCTATGTGCTGACCGGCGCCTGGGCTGAGAAAGCGGTGCAAGAAGCAAACCTTTTCGGAGAAGTAGCGATTGCTGCCAGCTCCAAAGAGAACAAATTCATGAAAATTCCGGATCTCAGTGAAATCAACATTCATCCGGATTCCGCTTACCTCCACTTGACTTCCAATGAAACGATCGAAGGCGCTCAGTTCCAAAGTTACCCGGACACAGGCAATGTGCCGCTTATCGGGGATATGTCCAGCGATATCTTGAGCCGTCCGGTTGATGTCTCGAAATTCGGCATGATTTATGCCGGCGCCCAAAAAAATCTAGGTCCATCCGGCGTGACGGTTGTCATCGTCAAAGAAGATCTTCTGCAGGACCTGCCGAAAACAATCCCGACCATGCTTCGTTATGACATTCACGGCAAAAACAATTCCCTATACAATACGCCTCCGGTGTATTCCATCTACATGGTGAACCTTGTGTTGAAATGGATTCAGGAACAAGGCGGATTAGCTGTTATCGAGAAAAACAATCTGGAGAAATCAGGTTTGATCTACAGCGCAATTGATCAAAGCGGCGGTTTCTACCGTGGTCCTGTCGATAAAGGCAGCCGTTCGGCAATGAACATCACGTTCCGCTTGCAGGATGAAGAGCTGGAGAAGAAATTCATCAAGGAAACCGAGCAGAACGGATTTGTCGGGTTGAAAGGCCATCGCAGTGTAGGCGGCTTGAGAGCATCTACTTACAATGCGGTTCCTTACGCTTCCTGCAAAGCGCTCGCAGATTTCATGATTGATTTCCAAAAACGCAACGGCTAGTAACGGACGAAATTATTATCTAAATCAATAAGCTAAATCAAGGAGCTATTCATGGCACCCTCATGTGCGCGTGGATAGCTTTTTTATGTTCTCAGGATAGAAGGGTCGGATTGTCGTTTACAATGTCTTAAGATGGCCTCTGAGACGGTTTGAGAGGCTTTTTTTGAGTGGGGTACGGAACTAGATCTAGTAGGGGAAAAGAAGAGATTCCAAGCGAAGTTCCTTTCGACAAATGTGAAAATTTCAAGTCTAAAATGAAAATATTTTTTCAAATCCTCTCGAGCCACGCCCCGTCTGGGTTTGCCTATTTTGGGCTCGGAAATGTGTCATAATACACGTTGACAAACACAATATATTGATATAAATTTGAATCTATCAACTAGATGTCGTGGGAAAAAGCGAATTCGGCAACTCCTGAATTCGCAGCGGAAATATCGCGTAATACCGGGAAAACACCCGATTTACCGCTATTTTCAGCCGTTTTCCTGCTTGCAGAAATGCGCTTATTTTGTCGAGGAGACAGAGGACAATACTAGATATGGATGGACGGTAAGATTTATATTACTAACTACATATAGGTTATCTACATAAGACAGACACAAGAACGAGAATGCTTGAACCAATGATAGAGATGTTAGGAGACGGAGCCCATGCTGATTGCTTACGATTCGAAAACGGGGAATGTTCGCCGATTTATTAACAAACTTCAAATGCCGGCGATCCAAATCGAGGAAGCGTTGAAAGTGGACGAGCCTTTCGTGCTCGTTACCTACACAACCGGATTTGGCCAAGTTCCTGAGAAGGTAAGTTCCTTCCTGGAAACGAACGCCTCCAATTTGATCGGAGTGGCAGCAAGCGGCAACCGCAACTGGGGAGACGGGTTTGCCAAAAGCGCAGACACCATTTCACAGCTGTATGATGTGCCTGTGTTAACGAAGTTTGAGTTATCCGGCACCAAAAATGATGTAGAACGATTTGTTCAGGGGGTACATGCAATTGCGGCACATTGAGCTGAATAATTTATTAATGCAACGCGGAGCGGATGGTTTTTTTCAACTAGAGAAGGATAAAGAAGCTGTTGAAGTTTTTATGCAGGATGTTCACAGTAAAAGCCTCACTTTCCCCGATACCTCTTCAAAAGTTCGTTATATGATTGATAACAACTATTATGAGAATGTCTATGAGTACTACACTTCAGAAGAAGTAAATCAAGTTTATCAAGTGGCCCACGATCATCAGTTCGAGTTCGCCTCCTACATGGCAGCTTCGAAATTCTATACAGATTACGCTTTGCGCAGTGACGATAAATCCTTATACCTGGAGCATTTCCCGGATCGCGTTGCGATTGTTGCGCTTTACTTGGGACGCGGTAACGTTGAGACGGCGAGTACGCTTGCCGTGTCGATGATGGAGCAGCGTTTGCAGCCGGCGACGCCGACATTCCTGAACGCAGGGAAAAGCCGCCGTGGCGAGATGGTTTCCTGCTTCCTTCTGGAGATGGATGACTCGCTCAACTCGATTAACTACGTACTGGCGACATGCATGCAGCTGTCCAAAATTGGCGGCGGCGTAGCCGTTAACTTGTCCAAACTTCGCGGGCGCGGCGAGTCCATCAAAGGCGTAGAACGCGCAGCCAAAGGGATTATGCCTGTTCTTAAGCTGATGGAGGATGCGTTCTCCTATGCGGATCAAATGGGACAGCGCAAAGGCTCCGGAGCGGCTTATTATAACATTTTCGGCTGGGATCTTATGGAGTTCCTGGACAGTAAGAAAATTAATGCAGATGAGAAATCGCGTCTGAAAACACTTTCCATCGGTCTTATCGTACCGAATAAGTTCTACAAGCTGGCGGAAGAGAACAAACCTCTTCATGTTTTTGCTCCTTATACGGTGTGGCAAGCTTACGGCAAGCATCTGGATGATCTGGATATTGATGAAATGTACGATGAGCTGCTAGCGAACCCGAAAGTGAAGAAAAAAGTCGTGATGAGCGCGCGTGACATGCTGGTCAAAATTGCGACAACGCAACTGGAATCCGGTTATCCTTATATGATGAATCGTACGAATGCGAACAGGGATCATGCCCTGAAAGGGATCGGAACGATCAAAATGTCCAATCTCTGCACAGAGATTTTCCAACTGCAAGAAACATCGGAAATCAATGATTACGGTCAAGATGATGTGATTCTGCGTGATATCAGCTGTAACTTGGCTTCCATGAACATTGCGAATGTGATGGGGCACAAGAAATTGCGTGAAACCGTTCATGAGGGCATGACGGCTCTGACAGCAGTCAGTGACATGACGACGATCAGCAATGCGCCAGGCGTGGCTAAAGCGAATCGTGAGCTGCACTCGGTTGGTCTGGGAGTCATGAATCTGCACGGCTATCTATCCAAAAACAAAATCAGCTATGAGAGCGAAGAAGCGAAGGATTTCGTCCGCACGTTCTTCATGGCGATGAACTACTATTCGATTGAAAAAAGTATGGAAATTGCCAAAG
Source organism: Paenibacillus chondroitinus NBRC 15376 (assembly GCF_004000765.1). GTDB lineage: Bacteria > Bacillota > Bacilli > Paenibacillales > NBRC-103111 > Paenibacillus_E > Paenibacillus_E chondroitinus. Next base: position 4,203 of record NZ_BILW01000041.1, read on the forward strand.
CGAAAGGGCAGGTCTTCGAGGGCTTTGAGCTGTCTGAATATGCGAACGGCGCTTATTTTAACCGTTACACAGAGACAGATTACCGTCCGGTTACCGATAAAGTGAAGGAACTGTTTGCTGGTATGGAGATACCATCACGGGACGATTGGAGCAAGCTGAAAGAAGAAGTCCGGAAGCACGGATTGTATCATGCTTATCGTTTGGCTGTTGCGCCAACACAAAGTATTTCGTATATCCAAAACTCCACTTCGAGCGTTATGCCGATTGTTGAACCGATCGAGACTCGTACATATGCGAACTCAACGACATACTACCCGATGCCATTCATGGCTCGTGACAATTATTTTTACTATAAATCCGCGTATCAAATGGATCAATTCAAAATTCTCGATCTGATTGCGGAAATTCAAACGCATGTGGATCAGGGCATTTCAACTATTTTGCACGTAAATAGTGATGTATCTACGAGACAACTTGCTAGATTGTATCTGTATGCGGCACACAAAGGACTTAAATCGCTCTACTACACGCGAACGAATCAGCTATCCGTTGAGGAATGTGTCAGCTGTTCGGTGTAATTGGGAAGGGGACCAAACATAGATGAGCACGGCAACTACCATTAATCAGCCAATCGTCAAAAAAGCGGTGAACTGGAACCGGCCGGATGATGATTTCACAATAACATTCTGGAATCAGAACATTATGCAGTTCTGGACGGACGAAGAAATTCCATTGTCTGACGATAAAATGTCCTGGATCACGCTGAGCGGTGCTGAGCGTGAGCTATACATGAAGGTGCTCGGCGGCCTCACGCTGCTTGATACGATGCAAGGCGGCGTTGGCATGCCGAAGATTCTTGAGCATGTCGACGGGCTGCAGCGCAAAGCGGTGCTCAGCTTCATGGGCATGATGGAGCAAATTCATGCGAAGTCGTACAGCTCTATTTTCACGACACTGTCGACGACAGAAGAGATCAATGAATTATTTGCATGGGTAGAGCAGAATCCTTATCTGCAGTTCAAAGCGAATAAAATTTCCCATTATTACGAGAATATTACGACGACCAAAGAGCTGTACTTAGCAATGGCATCGTCGGTTTTGCTGGAGAGCTACTTGTTCTACAGCGGCTTCTATTACCCGCTTTATTTGGCCGGACAGGGTAAAATGACAAGCAGCGGGGAAATCATTGATTTGATTTTACGCGACGAGAGTATTCACGGTCTGTACATTGGTGTATTGGCTCAGGAAGTTTACGCAGAGCTTAGCCCTGCTGAGCAAGATGAGGCGTATGAGACGTTGTCTGCGCTGCTGAAAGAGCTTCATGCGAATGAGGAAGGCTATACGGAAAGCCTGTATGGTCCTCTGGGGCTGGCGGATGATGTGAAAGCATTCCTGCGCTACAACGCGAACAAAGCGTTCATGAACTTAGGGGTAGAGCCGTTGTTCCCGGAAGAGGATATTAACCCGATTGTTCTGAATGGACTCAGCACGAAGACGAAGCAGCATGACTTTTTCTCGAAAAAAGGGAACGGGTATGTGCGTACGATTCACGTTGAAGCTTTGACGGATGATGATTTTGTTTTTTAAGGTTTGATAAAAGGTGCCTTTGGGTACCTTTTTTGCATATAAAAAGCGCTTGAGCGGTTCCTCTATGGTAGGAGAACTACAGGGCGTTATTTCGTCGAAATAAGCTCTTTTTCACGCGGAGGGGAACTGTGGGGCGCTATTTATCCGTTTTCTTAAAGAAAACGGGATGAGGCGGACATATAAGACCCTGTAGTTCCGCTTGAACGCTGAAACGGGCTGATTTACCAGAATAGCGGTCTATAGTTCCTCAAAGTTGTAGTGTTGACGAACATATCTCTAGTATAAGGTTATTCCCTCCGCCAAGCTGTATCTCAGTCAAGAATTGTAAGCGCAAACATGTATGAAGTTGTCCTTGCCAGCGTACATATGGGAAGAGATACTACCTGTGTTCATAGCTGGATTTGCTAGCGGTCCGTAAAACAATGCTAGTCGTCTATAAGGGGGAAAGATTTCCGTGTCCAAAATAAAATTAGGCATTGTAGGTCTTGGCGAGGTCGCCCAAATTATCCATTTCCCCGTATTGGAATCCTTGTCTGAGAGGTATGAAATCGCTGCTATCTGCGACATTTCACCTAAGCTATTAGAGGTGATCGGGGATAGGTATCACGTGCCGAACCGCTATGTGGATGCTGCCGAAATGGCGAGCCTTCCAGAGCTGGATGCCGTTCTCATCTGCAATAGTGATGAATATCATGCGGATTGTGTGATTGCCGCTCTCCAGAACAAAAAGCATGTGTTAATCGAAAAACCGATGTGCTTAACCTTGCAAGAAGCCGATGATATCATTCGTGTCCGGGATGAAATGGGCGTGAAAGTCATGGTCGGTTATATGAGAAGGTATGCCCCGGCATTCGTGCAAATGGTTGAAGAAGTGAAGAAGCTGGATACGATCAACTATGTGAGGGTCCGTGATATTATTGGTGGAAATCATTTGTTTATCGACCAATCGAGTAAAGTCCATCGTTTTGATGATATCAGTGAGCATGCTAAGTCAGACCGCGCAGATCGGGCGGCCAAATTGGTGAAGGACGCCATTGGCGAAGCCCCCGTGGATTTGCGTTCAGCCTATCGTTTGCTTTGCGGGCTAGGCAGCCATGATCTATCCGCGATGCGGGAAGTGATCGGATTCCCCAAGAGGGTGGTTTCCGCTCGGCAATGGAATAACGGCCGATTTATGAGCGCGATATTGGAATATGATGGTTTTCATGTTACCTATGAAACGGGGATTGACAATATAAGAAGGTTTGATGCGCACATTGAAGTTTACGGCGACAACAAATCGCTGAAAGTCCAGTACAATACGCCGTACATGCGCCATCTTCCTACAACGCTGCAGGTGAACGAAACCAACGGGGAAGCGTATAGCGAAACGGTTGTTCGTCCTACTTTTAAGGATGCATACACTTGTCAATTTGAGTATTTTTACGATGTAGTCGTGAATGGTTTAACGCCGAAAACAACGCCGGAGGATGCCAAAGAGGACTTGCAGTTATTCCGAATGCTGATTGAAGCTATGCAGATAGCTGACAATTGATAAATGGTAAATCGCCGCCCCTGCAACGTTGAGTGGGCGGCGATTTTGTCATTCTTTAAGCCAGTGATTCTTTCACGACAGGCTCCGTCAGTTTGTAACCAACATTGCGAATTGTCATGATATATTCCGGATTGCGGGCATTTTGTTCGATTTTATCACGCAAATGGGAAATGTGCACATCGACGATTCGGGTATCGCCCAGGAAGTGATAATCCCAGACGCCATGAAGCAGCTGTTGTCTGCTTAGCACTTTACCGCGGTGTTTGCATAGGAATAGCAGCAGTTCAAATTCTTTGGGTGTGAGTTCGATCGGTGCACCGTTCATCGTAACTTCGCGTTGGTCAGCTTTGATTGAAATCTGGCCAATTGTAATCGGCGTGTTTTCGGAAGCAGACGGCAACGTCTGAATCCGACGATGAATCGCATGAATACGGGAAATAAGTTCTTGCGGCGAAAACGGCTTCGTCATGTAATCGTCGGCCCCGTTATCGAGCCCCGCAATTTTATCCGTAAGGTCCTGCATGGCTGTGAGCATAATAATCGGAACGAGGTTATTCTGGTTTCTCAGTTTGCGGCATACTTGAAAGCCGTCCATTTTCGGCAGCATAAGGTCTAGAACAATGAGGTCAGGTCGAAAAGTTTGAATCGCATCAAATACAGCTTCACCATCGAATACGCAATATACTTCGAAGCCCACGAGCTTCAGGTTGAACTCTATAAGCATGGAGATTGAAGGTTCGTCATCGACAACGAGGATCTTTTTTTTCAGCATTTAGGTTGACTCCTTTTATCGAGAAGGATAACTCTATTATGAAGGGGCTCTATCATCGACATATTAAGATAAAGTTAACCCTGTGTAAAATTGCAATCCTTGGGCGCATATAATAGGATAGAGGATGAGGTGAATTTGACAGAGATGGCTTTTCATATTGTACTAGTAGAACCCGAAATTCCTGCAAATACAGGAAACATATCAAGGACATGCGCGGCAACAGGCACGCATCTCCATTTGGTCAGGCCGCTTGGCTTCCAGACAGATGACAAAACGCTGAAGCGCGCTGGCTTGGATTATTGGCACTCCGTAAAACTCGAGTATCACGATTCATTTGACGAAGTGCTGGAGATGTATAAAGGGCATCGCTTCTTTTTTGCAACGACGAAGGCCAAAAAGCGTTACACAGAATTTACATTTCAGGATGGCGACTTTTTGGTTTTTGGCAAAGAGACGAAAGGTCTCCCGGAGGATCTTCTGCGTCAGCATCCGGAAACACTGCTTCGACTTCCGATGTCGGATAACGTCCGGTCGCTCAATTTATCCAATTCGGTTGCCATTATGCTCTATGAGGCATTGCGGCAGACCGGTTTCGAGGGGCTTGACTAGATTGGCCGGTTAGTAGGAGGACAAAGTTATTTAGGTCTGTGTCGACAAAATTGACAATAAAAGAAATTTCGGCTTTTAATTAGAAGGAGTTTCTTGACCAACGGCGAATAGTATTCCCTATCAGTCCGTATAGATATGCTAAGCCCACACGCGAGCATAGAAAATGATAGCGGAAGAGAGGTGAAGTCCTATGATGAAACCAGCCGGAGTCGTTCGTAAAGTCGATCAATTGGGACGTATTGTTCTGCCTAAATCGTTACGTAAACGATATCAGATGAATGAAGGGGATCCTGTCGAGATTTTGGTACAGGGTGATCATATCATTTTGGAAAGATACCGCCCGAAATGCGTATTTTGCGGCAGTATGGAGAGCGTGAGTGAATTCAAAGAACGTTACATATGCAGCACTTGTGTAACAGAAATGAATGTACTTAAAGTGAGAGCGTAATAGTGAAAAAAGCATCGTCTTTCCTACATGGAAAGCGGTGCTTTTTTTCGTTTAGCCGAACGTAAAAAGACCACCGGAATGAGACATTCCGATGGTCTTTGGTCAACTTACAGGCCCTTAGTTTTGTCCTCGTTATAGGAAGCCGTCATCATTGCGACGAGAAATAGCACAAAAACGGAATTAACGAGCCAAAATGTTGCTGATAAGCCAAACATTGCTGCACCCCCTATAGGTTAAAGAACGTAGAAGCATATAGTTAACCTTTATTATACCCCAAACATTCTAAAAAAAATATTGAATAAAATGTGAATAAATGCGGTTATTTGAAAAATAAAAAGTTCGTAGCCAGCGGTCTCAGCTTTCCATCGGACGGGCGATTAATGACGCTTCCACCCATAACTAGCGTAGTAGAACCGCCTCCGTCAAGATTATAAGCGTCGACAATGCCTAACTGCTGCATCTTGTCCTGCAGCTCAGCCAGCGTTGCTCCTGAGTTGCCGCTTTCATCATAGCCGTCAGTTACGATAAACAGCAGCTGGTCGTTCTTGTAATTGGCCATCACGGTTCGGGCTGCACGCGCAGGCGAGCTTTGCCACTGATACGGGATGGTCGCTTTGGCTCCGTTCTTAAGGAGCGTAGGAACGAAGGTCGAACCCATCAGCGGATTCAGCTTGTCCAGGTCAGCTTGGGAGCTGAACTTGCCGCCAATGAGCTGGCGGTCTTTATTCAAGCCGATGAAAATCGTATCGTTTTTCGTCGGGAAAAAGCCGTTTAAGTACTTGCCGTTCATCACCGTCGTGTCGAGCGGGTAGCGCTTGCCTTTGCTGTCATCGGCAAAACCTCCTGCATTTACCCCGGCAATAGCGCCGTAGCGAGACACAGCTTCCAAAGTGGTCTCGCTGGAGCCCATTTTATCTTTGCCGAGAACAAGCTTAATGGCTTTATCGCTTTTGAGGTTTACTTTAAGGGCATAACCTTTGTAGTTATTTTCACTCAAAGCAAACAGTTTCAAATCAATATTCCCAGATGAGGCTTGCCGAATGGGGCTGCCAAGCTTCGCGGTAATCCGCGCATCATAGATAATGCCGGGCTTGGCGACTTGGGCTGTGGCACTTTGAAGGGCAGCCGTGACTTCGGCTGTGCTTTTCTCATACAGTTCAAAATATTTCTGAATAATCGTCTTGGTTTGCGCTGCATCCATCGTTGCTTTGGTCAGCAAGCTGTCAAGAGCAGAAGATTCTTGCTGAAAGGAAACTGGAACTGCAGGAGCAGTTGACCATGGATGAATAGGGATACTCGCGGTAACGAAAAGCAGCCAAATCAACATGCCCACGAACGGGGCGCAAGCCAGTAGAAAGACGCGATTGATACCTTGAATGGTCGTCATTATTTCAACACATCCAAGTTCTTTTGCAGCTCATCAAGCTTCTTCTTCACATCAGCCAACTGGGTGTAGAGCTGGTTACTGTTATCGGTCTTGCTGTTGGCGCTGTCCTTCGTGAAGGAAAGCAGTTCATTCAAAGAGTCTACTTTGGTCTGTAAAGCTTTCATCTCTGTTGAAACGTTGTCTTTCAAGTCAGTCACTTGCTTCTGATAATCTTCCTGCACGACTTGTAATTGCTGCTGGGTTTGCTGTGCGATATCGGTTGCGATTTGTTGTCTTAAATGCTCTGTATACAGCATGGCTGCTGCCACTCCGATTGCGATCAGCATGACCCAACCAAGAAACAAGTAAACGTACGTTTTTCTTCCAGCTTTTGTGGCTTTGGCCGCGCGAGGGAAGGAATTCGCCGTTGTTGTTTCGATTTGCATACTCATGATAATCACCTCTGTCTCCTAGTATAGCATATTCCCTATTTTATACAGAAATTTAGATGGAATTCGATGTTTTTCGATATTCATTCGGGGTAATGCCCTCTAATTTCTTGAAAACTTTGCTGAAATATTTCTCATCCTGATAACCGACCATTTCGGCCACTTGGGAAATCCGAAGATGCGGATTGCGCAGCAGAACCTTCGCTTTGCTCATGCGGATCTGACCTAAATAATCCGAGAGGTTCACCTCGAATTCCTGCTTGAATTTGCGGGAGATATATTCGCGGCTCAGGAAAAAACGGCTCGCAATTTCCTGCAAAGTCACATCTTCGTGATAATGATTTTGAAGGTATTCGGCAATTTCGAAAATCACATTTTTGTCCTTGTGCTGATTCTCAAGCAGCATCTTGGATATGTGCACGATACTTCGTGTAAGCTCCTGCTGCCACTGGGAAAGAGACAAAATCCCCTGCTCGTCAAGCGGCACAATGAAGCTGGTTGGCTCATCCGAGAGCATTTCCTTGACTTTGTCCTCGCTAATGCCGGAGAAGAACTGCTGCACCCAGCGACGTTTCATGACGGTGTACTCCCGCCACCACAGATCGAGCTGTTCCAACGTAATGACCTCGCTTAGCTTGACGGTGTCCATCCATAGCTGGATGGCTTCCTCAATCTGCTCTATGCTGCCGCTGCGGATAGCCAGATTGATTTTCTCCTCATATTGGGTAAAGGTTAGCGCAGCTTGAGGGGCTTTGGCAGGGTTCAACATACTGTGAATCCAGGTATCCCTAGCTTTAAGGTTGCGTTTGCGAAGCGCATCGCGCGCTTCTTGATAGGATAAGGTCACATCAGCAGGGAAAATATGCAAGCGGCCGATTCCAAAATCAACGCGGGTGTGCAGGGTAGTGCGCATGCCTTCATTAATTTTTTCCAAAAAAGCTTCAGCCCCGAGGAGATCCTTCCATAATAGAAGAACAATTTCCGTTTCGCTGTGCCAATGGCGGAAAGCGAAGCCGCGGCCATCCGTCGTGAGAAATTCATTACAAATATTGATGAGCGAGAAAAATAAGAGGTCCATGTTCTGGCTGAACTTATTTTTCACACTGCGCTCCATGGTATCGAGCGATAAAATGGCAACCCGGCATTCGTTAATGTTCCGGGTCAACTGAAGTTCTTTGTCGAGCTGCTCAGCGGCGCTCTCATACGTGGAAGGCTCTGCGATGATTCCGGAAAGAAGCTTGTCCCAATACATCGGCTTAATCGTATTCATTTCAATATTCAGCTCGCGATTGGTTTGACGAAGCTCTTCATCCTTGGACCAAGCCTGGATCGCTTTATCCAGCGCTTCATTCAGCTGATCCGGATCAATGGGTTTCAGGATGTAGTCGGTTCCTCCATATTTCAAGGTATGGCGCAATAAGGAGAAATCGTCATGACCGCTGATGACAATCGTTTTGGAGTTTGGAGCATTCGCTTGCAGCCACTCCAGCAGCTTCACGCCGTTCATGATGGGCATCATCATGTCTGTCATAATGATTTCAGGTTGGTGTTGGGCAATAAGCGCGGTGGCGGATTCGCCGTCCGGCGCTTCCAATATGGTATCAATACCGTGCTGCTCCCAGTTCACAAGCAGTCGGATGGCATCACGCACATGTTTCTCATCATCGACAAGTAAAACTTTCATGAAGTAACTCCCTTATTCATCGGGATATGGATGACGATTCTTAACCCCCGGGGCTGCGCATGTTCAATGTCAAGAGTAGCATCGTCAGTGAAATACAATTTTACTCTAGTCAGTACATTGCTAAGCCCAATGCAGGCCTCATCGCCTGTGGAGAGAGCATTCAGCCTGTTTCTAATTTCGCGTAAACGCTCCTCCGTAACGCCAATTCCATTATCCTCAACCATTATTTCTAAAAATTCATATTCTTCCTTTATGCGTTTGGATGCTTGAATACGCAAGAGCCCATCTTCAGCTGCGCTTGGATTAAAACCATGTTTGAAATAATTTTCGACAAGCGGCTGAATCATCATCTTGGGCACTGAGATAGCCTTGGTGCCTTCCTCGATGTCGTAGACGATCTGGAATTGATGTTCAAAGCGCTGCTTTTGCAGCTCCAGATAAGCTTTAATATGTTCAAGTTCTTTGCCCAAAGGGACGACGGATTCATTCGTATTCATGCTGTAATGCATCATTTTGGCCAGCGAAGCGATTAAAGCATACACTTTGGGCGCATTGTGCTGCAAAGCTAGCGTACCTATAGATTGCAGCGCATTGTTCAGAAAATGCGGATTGATCTGAGCTTGCAGCGCCATAAGCTGATTGGACTTGTTCGCAAGCTCCAGACGGTATTCGCGCATGACCATTTGATTCAAATCCTGCATGAGGCCGTGAAAACGATTGGCTAGAATGCCCATTTCATCGGTGCGCGTCAATTCGATATCTTTATGCATCTGGCCCAGTTGAACCTGACCCGCCTGAATGCGCGTGATATAACGGATCAATTGCTTGATCGGTTCTGTAAAACGAATGGAAATATAAATCGTTCCACCGATGACGATCAGCATGAAAAAAGTCAGGACCAACGAGTTGATGAGTGTTAATTGTTTGGCATTTTTGGTTAATTGATCGTAGGGAAGACGTTTGACAATCGTCCAGTCGACATAGTCCGTTTTCATTTTTTCAAAAACATTGATGCCGGCATAAGGCCCTTTGCTCCATTCATACGAGCCCTTGTCCAAAGAGCTGTGAATAGCTTCGTTTCCCCAGCTGCCTTCAAGCCGCTGTCCCCATTTGGATGGATCCGGACCAAATACAATATTGCCCTCATTATCCAGAATGTACAGTTCTTCTGTGTCATGTGTGTACAAGCTCTGGGAAATTTCCGATATCAGATCCAAATGAAGATCAATGATCAGCTCTCCAATTGATGTGTTATTCGGTGAGTACATCAGCTTGCGATGCATAGACAGGACTGGTGTTGGAGCAGAATACACGTTAATTGCAATATTGTAACTGTGATTCATATGAGTGGTTTCAAAATAAACGGTTTTGTCTTCCGGAAAAGGCCGCAAAAACTCATATTTACCGGTTGTACTTCCTGTGAAGTCGTTGCTCGACAAAAAGGAGCGGTCGCTCACAGAAGCGTACAAGTAAACTTGTTTAAACTCTTTAACGGCATGCGACATGACCTGCAGCCCGCTTTTGATCACTTTATCACTCATATAATCGATATCCCGCTCACGTTCCAGAATATCGTATAATTGTCCGAGCTCTGACAAATGCTGACCTGTATAGATTGTTGTAGATGCTTGGACAACCCCATTTAAATAGTTTAATATATTCAATTTCGCTTGGGAGATGAGGGCCGAATTGTTGGTGATGGTATCTTCGGTGACTTTTTCCTTGGTGAATATATAGGAGACTACGATGGAGGTAATGAATGGAACGAGTGTGGCGATCAGCAGAAAAAGGATCAGTTTGTTGCGTATGCTGTGACGAAACATGTCGAATCAACTCGGTTTCTTCGTGGACTTTTCACCCTATATTGTAGCAGTAGAGGTCAACAAATTCCACCTAATGCATCACGATTATCTGTGTTTCAGGAGGATAAAGGTATTTATACTATAGGTTATAGTTACCTAATCGTAAGGGGGAAATTCCCATGAAACAGAGCAAGGGGTTATCAGGACTATTACAGCAATGGGTGTTCATCGGACCTGCGTTCCTATTTTTCGCGCTCATTGTAGTAGTTCCTTTTCTCATGAGCATTTATTATTCATTTACAGAGTGGAATGGTGTCACGACAAACGTGAAATTCAACGGTTTGGACAATTTCAAGCACCTTCTATTTGATGACAAGGATTACCGCAACGCTTTCTGGTTCACAACGCGGATTACCGTAACGGATGTTATTCTAACGAATGTCGTCGGATTCCTGTTGGCGCTGCTGCTCACACAAGCGTTGAAAACAAGAAATTTGCTGCGTACCATTTTCTTCATGCCGAACGTCATCGGCGGACTTCTGCTTGGGTTCATCTGGCAGTTTATCTTCGTCAAAGGTTTCGGAACACTGGGCGAATTGACGAACTGGAGCTTTTTCCAACTGCCTTGGCTGGGCGACGCGCCTACGGCTTTCTGGGCGATTGCGATCGTTAGTATTTGGCAGGGTGCGGGCTACTTAATGATCATCTATATTGCGGCGCTGTCCAATGTGCCCAAAGATATGATCGAAGCGGCCTATATTGATGGAGCGACCCGTTTCCAAGTACTTAGAAGTATTATTGTTCCGCTCATTATGCCGGCGGTTACGGTATGTCTGTTCCTGACCATTTCGTGGAACTTCAAAATGTTCGACTTGAACTTCTCCTTGACCAAAGGCGGACCGTTCAACTCCACAGAATCCGTATCGATTAATATTTATCAAGAAGCGTTCCGCAACAATAACTATGGCTTAGGAACAGCGAAAGCATTAGTGTTCTTCATCGTAGTTGCCATTATTTCGACCATCCAAGTGATGTATACGAAACGCAAGGAGGTTGAAGTGTAATGGAAACAGTCAAAAAATATTCCGGACGGTTATTCACGCTTGAAGTGCTGGGGATCCTGATCGCTCTGCTCTTCCTGGTTCCGTTTTACTTTGTTATTGTCAACTCGCTCAAAACGTTCCCAGAGCTCGCTGCAAGTACAGCAAAGCTTCCGCAAACGTTGTATTTCGATAATTACAAAAAAGTATGGACGATCATGAAGTTCCCTAGCGCGTTCATGAACTCGTTGATCATTACGGTTTTCAGTAATATCGGGCTAGTCGTTATTAGCTCTATGGCTGCTTATCGCATGGTACGGAAGCCAAGTAAATTCAACAATCTTGTCTTCTTGGCCTTCGTTGCGGCGATGGTCATTCCGTTTCAGTCCATTATGATCCCGTTGGTTCGTGTAGCGAGCAGTGTCGGACTGATGGACAGTAAGATAGGCTTGATTATTTGTTACTTTGGTTTCGGTGTATCCCTAAACGTTTTCTTGTTCCACGGCTTTATCAAATCCATTCCGCTCGAAATTGAAGAGTCGGCAACGGTGGATGGCTGCTCGCCTTATGGCGTATTCTGGCGTATCGTGTTCCCGTTATTAAAACCGATGTCTACGACGGTCGTAATTTTGAACAGTTTATGGATTTGGAACGATTATTTGCTGCCATCACTCGTGCTAAACAGTCCCGATCTGCGAACTATACCTTTAGCGACGTTCTCTTTCTTTGGACAATATACGAAGCAATGGGATTTGGCTTTGGCGGGTCTAACGTTGGGCGTTCTACCGATCGTTATTTTCTTCCTGGCCATGCAGAAGCATATTGTTGAAGGTATCACGGCAGGTTCCGTAAAAGGGTGACACTTTTGTTAGGAAGTTCAAAATCTTCCACCTTTATGTTCAATATCCTCTGTGTTAAGGGTTCAAGAAAGTGTTTACAATAAACCATGTAAGCTGATGACGAGGGAATGAACGGCCTGTTATCAGGGTAAGCTGAGTAAACAAAAAAAGGGAGGCTTCACCTCAATGAAAAAATTAACGATGATCAGTATGGCTGCTTTGCTCACACTTTCTGTGGTTGCAGCTGGCTGTGGTAAAAAAGAAGAGACACCTGCGCCTGCTGCTTCAGCGGGGGCGACATCATCAGCAGCGCCTGCTGCATCCGGTAAACCTGTAACAATTAAAATGTTCCAGTTCAAAGTAGAAATTGCGGACCAATTGGGTAAATTGGTAGCTGAATATCAAAAGCTGAATCCTAACGTGAAAATTCAAATTGATACGGTAGGCGGCGGCGCGGATTATGGCGCAGCTTTGCTGGCGAAGTTCAACTCCGGCGACAAACCGGACATTTTCAACAATGGCGGCTTCTCCGATCTTGATAAATGGATCGACAACCTGGAAGATCTTTCCGATCAACCTTGGGTTGGTGACCTTGTAGACGTGGCGAAAGAGCCAATGACCAAAAATGGTAAACTATACGGCCAACCGTTGAACCTTGAAGGTTACGGCTTCCAATACAATAAAGATTTGTTCGCGAAAGCAGGTATTACTGAGCTGCCAAAAACAATCACACAGCTGGAAGATGCCGCTAAAAAGCTGCAAGCTCAAGGGATTACACCTTTTGAAAACGGATATGGCGAGTGGTGGGTACTGGGCAATCACTTCGTAAACCTTCCTTTCGCGTATCAGAAAGATCCGAATGCTTTCATCGATGGTTTGAACAAAGGAACAGCGAAAATTCCAGGTAACGAGCAATTTAACCAATGGGTAAATTTATTTGATCTTCAATTGAAATATGGAAACAAAAACCCGCTGCAAACGGACTACAACACGCAAGTAACTGATTTTGCAACAGGCAAAGCGGCAATGACGCAGCAAGGTAACTGGACACAAGTCCAAATTTCCAAAACGAACCCGGACATCAAAGTTGGCTTCTTGCCAATGCCGATCAACGATGATGCGGCTTCGAACGACAAATTGTTTGTCGGTGTTCCTAACAACTGGGTTATTAACAAAAACTCCGCTGTGAAAGACGAAGCGAAGAAATTCCTGAACTGGATGGTAACGTCCGATGTGGGTAAAAAGTATATCACAGACGAGTTCAAATTCATCCCGGCTTTCAAATCCATTCCTGCTGACGAGAAAGTGCTTGGACCATTGGCGGCTGACATTATTACTTACAGCAAAGCTGGCAAAACATTGAGCTGGAACTGGTTCAAGTTCCCTGGCGGCGAAGCATCCAGTAAAAAATTCGGCGACATTATGCAAGGTTATGTAGCGAAGAAGTATACGAAGGACCAAATGCTTGATGAATTCCAGAAAACATGGGATAGCTTGAAGAAGTAATACGATATTGGATAGAAATAGAGCCTCAGCGCCAAAGCTGGGGCTTTTTGCCGTTTAACAGAAGGATGGGAGGGCTGTTACAATAAGGAGGACTGAGGAGCGGGGGGCTACGATGGATTTAGGAATCAAATCTTGGTTACAAAGCAAAGGGAACACACTGCCGCAAGAGAAAAGATTAACTCGCGAAGCGGTCATTTCACTCATTATTCATTCTACTTTTCAATTTGGCGCTTCGATGTCAGGTGTGTTTCTGAACTTATATCTCTGGCGTTTGACACACAGCGTAGCCGTGAATGGAACTTACAACATTATCGTGTACATTTTGACACCGATTGGGTTCGCCCTTGGCGGTTGGATGATCAAAAAGAAAGACAGAATGGTCTCGTACCGCTTAGGCATCATGCTGATCGGTTTATTTTACTTGAGTGTGATTATTGCGCAAGAGGCGCTTGTAAAATATTATGTAGCGTTCGCCATTTTCAATGGTCTCGCCGCTGCTTTTTACTGGGTAGGATATCTGACGCTTATGTACGATGTGTCAACTGAGCAGAATCGTATTCGCTATCTTGCTTACAACATGATTTTTTTCACGATGGCTTCTCTGGCAGGACCGGCGCTTGCCGGGTTTATTATCCGATTAAAAGAAGGCCTCAGTGGCTATACCATCGTTTTTGGCATCGCATTTTGTATGTTTCTGCTTGCTGCCTTGATATCTATGAAAATAAAAGCTTCGGGCGGACACCATCGCGTGTACTATTTAAAGTGGACCGGGCTCATTATGAAAAAAAACCGAGACTGGCTGAAGGCATTGCTTGGTTTTTTCGGGATGGGCTTGCTCCAAGGCACGATGTTATTCCTTCCGAACATTCTCTTGTTTCAAGTTATGCCGCGGGAAGATATCGTTGGCTATTTAGGGGTGCTTTACTCTAGTTTAAGCATAGCCATGGGCATGTTTATTTCGAAATATGCGCAGGGCAGCAAATCTCGTCTGTATCTAGCGATCTCCACGATCGGGTATCTGGTCGGTGTGTCGCTTTTATTAGGAAGCATCACGATTTGGACTGTCGTAGGATTTATGATTTTATATTCGGTCTTTTCGCCGCTGCAAGGCAACACCATGACGGGTTACTATTACGGGCTCATCGCGAAATTGCCGCTTAAGGGCGAATTGAAAGTCGAAAGCGTTGTCGTTCGAGAGCTTTTTCTAAACGTAGGGCGTGTTATTTCCATTTTTTGCTTCATTACATTTGGCAGTGATTTGGAAGGCGGGATGATTCCGTGGATTCTGATGATCGCCTCTCTCACGCAATTTGCTTTGGTCTGGTCTATTAAGAATCGTTAACATGAGCATGAAAGCGCCCTAACCCGGTTATCCTAGGGATAGATAATAGGAGAAGAGGGACATCAGGTCATGGAACAGTATGACAGTATAATTGTTGGCGGAGGCATCGCCGGACTTCAGGCGGCCATTCAGCTTGGCAGATATGAACACCGCGTTCTTGTGATTGATGCCGGCTATGGCAGGTCAACCTTGTGCAAAAGCTATCACAATCTTCTAGGTTGGCCAGATGGCGTTTCAGGCGAAGAGCTTCGCAGGCTGGGAAGGCTGCAGGCCGAGAGGTTGGGGGTAGCTTTTGCCCAGGATGAAGTTGTGCAAGCGGTGAATAAGGGAAAGCCAGGCGATGGCTTTGAGTTATGGGGGAAGTCCGGTAAAGGTTATGAAGCGCCGACGCTGCTGCTTGCGACAGGATTGATGGACCGTATCCCTGAGATTCCAGGGTTAAAGCCCTGTCTCGGATTAACGATTTATGTCTGCCCGGATTGCGATGGTTATGAAATAAAAAATAAAGAGACGATCGTGATGGGTTCAGGTGATGTCGGAGCCGCAATGGCACTGAAGCTCAGCCTTCGCACGGATAAGCTGACTTATGTTAACCATGGCTTGTGCGCTGTAAAAGGCAGCCATTTGGAAGAGCTTAAGAAAAAAGGGATCACTTACATAGCGGATGATATTCAAGAGGTGCTTGGGCAGGAAAACGGGCTTTTTGGAGGGCTTGTGACCGTTAATGGGAAACGTCTGCAAGCGGAGCGCGGATTCATTGCTTTTGGTGGAAATGAAGTGAAATCGGATCTGGCTCGTCAGCTGGGTGCGGAACGATTGGAAAATCGGCACATCATGACCGATGCCCGTTCCAAAATGACCAGTGTGCCGTTCCTCTGGGCAGCCGGTGACGTAGGCGTACATGCGGAGCAGGTCACGATTGCGATGGGCGAGGGCGCACAAGCCGCGATCTGGATGAACAAGGTGCTGCTCATGTTAAAAGAAGAAGCGAACGCCCATAAAGTGGTCGTTCGCTCTTAAGAATTTGGTGCTTCGGCAGGGGAAAAAGCAGTTGTAACGTGAACGTAGTCCGCCAAAGCTTTTTCACCGAGCGGGGTAATGTGATAGATGCCGCGGCTTTGGCGAACGAACCAGCGATAGTAGTTTTTTTGGAGCAGGGAACTGACGGCTTTGTTATTCGTCAGGTCCCGCAGCTTCCGCGGACTGAGAGGTCCATGCTCACGCATCAAATAGGCGCAATGCAGCGATTTCTCACGATAAGCGGTCATTAGCTTTTGCTGGGAGCTGCCTCCTACGTTGTAGTCGCCGCTGCGTTCATGAAATTCATTGACGACTTTTAAAGCTGCTCTTTTGTTATGACGTAATGTATAAGGCGTAGGCTCGCAGACGAGATCGACTGCGGGTTTTTTGCGTTTGTAGAATTGTACGGTCAAGACGCCAAGCCCCAGCATACGGCAGAGACGCCGGATATCCTCCCACTGCAAGCGATGTGGAGCTTTCCCTTTGTTAGGCAATTCGAAAGCGACATATACTTGCTCCGTTAGACGAAGCCGGTCGATACCTTGCACAAGAAGCGGAATGTTAAAGCTTTTTTTGAGCTCTACGACGATAGGGGGCTCATCCCCGCGAATGGCGACTAGGTCACAATGTTTCACTTCTCCGCGAACGGCATAGCCGCGATCTTCGAAATATTGTTTCACCGGAGCGTAGAGCTCCGTTTCGGTTTGAATAGGCATGATGGATATTCTCCTCCTACTTGCGATGAAGGCAGTGTGTATCATTATAGCACAGGTTTTGTTAAAATAGGGGAAGAAGTACTTGTACGTACATCTTGAGATGGCTGATGAGATCATATGTGACGGAGCAAGCAAAAATTTGGTTTGGAGATGGAGAGGGGATATTGAGGGATGAGTGAGGTTTTGGATACATGGCTTGGTCGTACGATTGATTGCCCTTGTGGACAAAAGCATGAAGTTCCGATTCGACGTATCGTGATTGAGCGAGATGCGCTGGGGCAGGTGGCCGGTTATGTGAAAGAAGCCGGATATTGTGAAGTTACGCTTGTTGCGGACGAGAAGACGTATCAAGCGGCGGGCGTGAAGCTGCGCGGACTGCTGGAAGCCGCGCAAGTCAAGGTCAGCATCAGCGTGATCCGTGAGAACGCGATGGGTGAAGTTGCCGCCGATGAGGAAGCAATCGTTCAGCTGCTGCTGGACACGCCACTATCGTCGGAGGTTCTGGTTGCCGTGGGGGCGGGAACCCTGCACGACATCGTGCGCTTCGCGGCTCACCGCACGAAGCGGCCTTTCTTGTCTGTGCCGACAGCGCCATCCGTCGACGGCTTTGCTTCCGTCGGCGCGCCGCTGATCGTGCGCGGCTTCAAAACCACGATTCCGGCAAGTTCACCGGAAGCGATTTTTGCCGATCTCGCGCTGCTCGCGGAAGCGCCGCAAGCGATGATCGCAGCCGGCCTCGGCGACATGCTCGGCAAGCATACTTCGCTTGCGGACTGGTCGCTTGGCCGTGTGCTGCTTGACGAGCACTACTGCGAGCTGAGCGCGCAGTTGACGTTGGAAGCCGTGGAGCTCTGCACGGCTCACTTGGACGAGATCGCGCAGCGCACGGATCTCGGCATGTTAAAGCTGATGGAAGGCCTGCTGCTGTCCGGCCTTTCCATGCTTATGGTCGGCCACTCGCGGCCGGCCTCCGGAGCTGAGCACCATCTCTCCCACTATTGGGAGATGGTGCTTCTGCAGCAGCGCCGCCGGGCGCTGCTGCACGGCGCGAAGGTCGGCGTCGCGACCGTGATGATGGCGCAGCGCTATGCGTCGCTGCGGGACATCACGGCCGCTGAGGCCGCTGCGCGCCTAGCGCAAAGCCAGGCCCCGAGCCGGGAGACGGATGCGGAGCGCATCCGCGGGGCCTACGGGGCCATGGCCGAGCAAGTCATCGCCGAGAATTTTCCGGCGGATGGCGGTGTTGTTGATAGCGAGGCGCTGAAAGCGCGCATCGCTATGCGCTGGGGCGATGTGCAGGCCATCGCCCGCGCGGTCCCTGCACCCGAGCAGCTGGCTGCTTGGCTCGGGGCTGTGCAGGGACCGGTTGCGCCGGAGCAGCTCGGCGTGGAGCCGGAGCTGGTCGCGGCGTCACTGCGGGATGCGCTGTTCGTGCGCAACCGGTTTACGGTTTTGCGTTTACTGCGACTGCTGTAAACGATGTTTGGGACGCCCGGGGAGGAGTTGCGTTTGCTCCTCTGGGCGTCTTTTTGTTGTATTCCAGCGAAGTCGGATAGTCTCATTGGATGAATGCCAATGAGAGGGCGGAAATGACGGCTAAAATAGCGATCCCATTGGACTAAATCCGATCAGATGATCGAATTTAGTCCAATGGGGTGTTTTGAAGGAGGGACATTGGATTTCGTCCAATGCAAGGTAGTAAATATGGCTAGAAAAGGCACTTGCATTGGATTTCATCCAATGAAAAGCGAGGATGCTAGTTGAGAAGCAAAAGTAGAAGTAACAGAGCAAGTATCTAGAGAACGCAGGATAGGAGAAGGGGCTAGATAGGTAGCTAGAGAAACAGCAGTAGCAGAGCAACTGTCTACCCAAAAGACCGTCAGACTAACCGTCTGAACGGTCTTTTTTTGATGGTCGCACAAGGAGTAACTGGAATTTCCATTTGTAAGCTTGCTAATCCACAAAAGTGAAAAGTGTAAAAAATCACAACCCCGCTAAATTTTTGCCATCCCTTTAATTCGGATTGTTTTCTATACTTGTAGCGTATGCATGAATGGATGATGGTGAGGAGGAGCAAAGCACAATGAAATTCAATAACGGGAAAGTTAATGAGATACAAATTGCTTATATTGGTGGGGGCTCCATGTATTGGGCCAAAAATCTCATTGCGGATCTTGCGCTGGATGAACAATTGTCCGGTACGATTCGGTTGTATGACCTTGACTACGACAAAGCCAAAAATAACGAGAAATTGGGCAACTCGGTTTCGGATTATGCCGAAACGAGGTCCAGATGGACCTACAAGGCTTATCCGACGCTGAAGGAAGCGTTGAGCGGTTGTGACTTTGTGTTCATCTCGATTCTTCCCGGAACGTTCACGGAGATGGCCTCCGATGTGCATGAACCGGAAAAATACGGCATTTACCAAGCGGTTGGTGATACGACTGGACCGGGAGGGCTGGTTAGAGCGCTGCGGACGATTCCGATGTATTTGCAAATTGCCCAAGCCATTGAGCGTTTTTCGCCGGATGCTTGGGTGTTTAATTATACGAATCCGATGACGCTTTGTACGAGAACGCTCTATGAAGTGTTTCCAGGAATTAAGGCGCTCGGTTGCTGTCACGAAATTTTTGGAACGCAGGGATTATTGATTCGCATGCTGCGTGACATGGAAGGCATAGAGGGCGTGCACCGGGATGAAGTGAAAGTGAATGTGCAGGGCATTAATCATTTTACTTGGATTGATCAAGCCACGTACCAAAATATCGATCTGCTCCCGATGTATCGGAAGTTTGTAGATAAGTATTACGAGACGGGCTTCGAGCATAACAAAGATGCCTGGATGACGAACACATACACGGCCGCTAACCGAGTGAAGTTTGATTTGTTCCGTCGTTACGGGATTATTGCGGCGGCAGGCGATCGCCATCTGGCAGAATTTATGCCTCCTTGGTACATGAAGGACCCGGAAACGGTTCGCTACTGGAAGTTTGGCTTGACGACGGTCGCAAGCCGTGTGGAGAAGCACATGGCGACGGAGCTTTTTTACCGCAAGCTGCTTAGCGGAGAAGAGAAGCTGCCGCTGAAGGCATCGGGAGAGGAAGAAGTTAGACAGCTCAAAGGATTAATCGGCCTTCAGCCCTTTGTTACGAATGTCAACGTTCCGAATGTGGGTCAAATGAAGGGGATTCCGCTCGGAGCGGTTGTGGAGACGAATGCCTATTTCTCAGCGAACAGTCTGCGTCCTGTTTATTCAGGCGAGCTTCCGCCCGCTGTGCATAATCTGGTGCTGCAGCACACGGTGAATCAAGAGCTTATTTTGAAGGCCGCTCTACAAAAGGATAAGGCGTTAGCCTTCAATGCTTTCGTGAATGACCCGCTTGTGAACATCGATGTGAACGAGGCGGAGATGTTGTTCGAGCAGATGCTGCAAAATACGAAATCGTATTTGCCGGGATGGAACATCTAATGGCGGTCCGATCATGAAAGCGGCAGAAGCCTATAGCGATTCCGTCACGGTTGATCCGCAGGATCACAAGGCGGTTCGCCGCATGATTTTTAAGCTGGCCGGACCCTCTTTGACGGAGATGCTGCTCATTAACATGACACAGATGGTAATGATGATTCTGGTGGGACATCTAGGAGCGATTGCGGTTGCCGCTGTTGGATTAACAAGCCAGCCTTATATGTTAATGACCGTCCTATTTGCAGCGCTGAATACAGGCACAACGGTCATTGTCGCCCGTTCCACGGGGGCAGGAAAAATGGGGGATGCGAACCGGGCTGCCGGCCAATCGCTTATGCTGGGCTCTGTGCTCTCCGTTCTGATTGTGGCACTTGGCATCTTATTTTCGGAGGAGATGCTCCGAATGATGGGGGCTAGCCCTGAAGTCGTTCACTATGGGCTGAACTATGCCCGGCTGATGTTTTTGTCCATTGGATTTTCCTCTATCTCGTCTGCTTTGTCCGCTATTTTACGAGGGGCCGGAGACACCCGGACGCCCATGAAAATTAATGTGATGTCAGGGTGTCTGTCCATATCTCTGGGGTTTGTGTTGATATACGGCCATTTAGGCCTACCGGAAATGGGAGTCGCTGGAGCAGCTATCGCCACTTTGGCGGTTCAGGCTATGGCGATGATTGCCTTCTTAGTCGTTATGTTCAGCGGGAAATTTGCGGTGCGGATTGGTTGGGCGGAGATAAGCCGTCTAGATAAAAGCATGATTTATCGCATGTTGAGAATTGGTATTCCCTCAAGCCTAGAGCAGCTTATCATGCGTCTGGGGATTATGACGTTTGTCAAAATATGCGCAGGGCTTGGGACGGTTGCCGTTGCCGCCTCGCAAATTGTGACGAGTATTATCGGCATCTCGTTTATGCCCGGGGCTGCTTTTGCCATAGCGGCTTCTACGTTGGTAGGGCAAACGCTTGGCGTCGGCAAACCCGACCTTGCTGAGCGGTATGTCTGGCAAATCCGGAAATACGGCATGCTCTTAGGCGGTGTCATGGGGGCGGTGTTTATCCTGTTTGCCCCCTACATTTTCAGGCTGTACACAAGTGACGCCACCATTATCCGCGAAGGGGCATGGGCGCTTCGAATTGTTGGTTTTATCCAAATTTCGCAAATCTCTCAGTTCATTCTTGGAGGAGCTTTGAGGGGAGCTGGAGATACGAGATTTCCATTGTACTCGACTTTGATTGGCGTCTGGGGCGTGCGGGTCATGCTCAGTTATGTATTTGTTTATATCTTTTCGTGGGGGATGTTCGGCTTGTGGAGTGCCGTTGCCTGCGATCAATTTCTACGATCAAATCTCATTTATTTCAGGTTTAAACGGATGGTTTGGAAACAGGTAAAGATTTAAATGCACAAGAAAGGGGCTGCGGGATATGGGCATTGTGTACGATTCGAATTCGCAAACCTTCCATCTTCAAGGGAAGTCGACCAGCTACATCATACAGTTGATTAAATCCAAATATCTTGCCCACGTCCATTTTGGACGAAGGGTTCGCGGAAGCAATCTTGGCGGTCTGCTCGCCATGCGGCGCCGCTGCTCATTTTCGCCGTCAACGGATCCGGATGATTTGACACTGTCGCTCGACACGCTGCCGCAGGAATTTCCGGCATATGGAGGCAGTGATTTTCGCGTACCCGCTTATCAAGTGCAGATGGAAGACGGAACGACCGTCAGTGAGCTTATTTATGAGTCTCATCGGATCTATGCGGGTAAACCGCAGCTGGAGGGCTTGCCTGCAACTTATGTGGAACAGGACGGCGAGGCGGAGAGTCTCGATATCGTTTTGACGGATGCTGCCATCGGCTTGCAAGCCATTCTGACTTATACGGTTTTTCGAGATCATGATGCGGTTGCCAGATCGGTTCGGTACATCAATACGGGAAACCGTTCGATGAAACTGCTTAGAGCGTTGAGTTTCGGCCTCGACATCTCGCATTCCGATTTCGATATGCTCCATTTGTCTGGAACCTGGGCGCGCGAGCGCCATATCGAAAGACGCCCTCTGGCAACGGGGGGATCCGTAATTGAGAGCCGGAGGGGGAGCAGCAGCCATTCGCTCAACCCGTTTATGGCCTTGCTTTCGAAGCAAGCGGATGAAGATCAAGGAGAAGCCTATGGCTTTAGTCTTGTATATAGCGGAAGCTTTGTCGCGCAAGCGGAGGTAGATCCTTATGGAACAACCCGTGTTGTCATGGGGATCAATGCCTTTGACTTTTCCTGGCTGTTAGAGCCGGGGCAAGCTTTTCAATCGCCTGAGGCCATTCTTGTATTTTCAGCAGAAGGGCTTGGCGGGATGTCGCGCACTTACCATAAGCTGTACCGCACGCGACTATGCCGAGGGGAGTATCGGGATCGTCACAGGCCGATTCTCATCAACAACTGGGAAGCCACCTACTTCAACTTCAATGCGGATAAAATCGAAGAGCTGGCGGCGGTTGGCAAACAGCTCGGTTTAGAGCTGCTAGTTCTTGACGATGGATGGTTCGGCAAAAGGGACAATGACAAAAGCTCGCTCGGAGATTGGTTCGTCGATCCGGGCAAGCTGCCTAAAGGCATGCCGGATTTGGTTAGCCGTGTGAACCGGCAGGAACTGGCGTTCGGTCTATGGTCTGAGCCGGAAATGGTGTCACCGGACAGCGACTTGTACCGCGCACATCCCGATTGGTGTCTGCATGTGCCGGGCCGGCGCAGGACCGAGGCGAGACAGCAGCTGATTCTGGATTATTCGCGCCAAGATGTGAGGGATTACATCGTAACAGTCATTACGGATATACTTGCCAGCAGTCCGATTGCTTATGTCAAATGGGACATGAACCGCAATATGACGGAAATCGGTTCAGCTCTGCTCCCTCCGGAGCGGCAGCGGGAGACGGCTCATCGCTACATGCTTGGGCTCTACGAAGTGCTGGAGAGGATCACGTCCAGATTCCCAAATGTGCTGTTCGAAAGCTGCTCCGGCGGCGGCGGGCGGTTCGACCCAGGCATGCTTTACTATATGCCGCAGACGTGGACGAGTGATAACACGGATGCGGTGGAGCGGCTGAAAATCCAATATGGCACAAGTTTGGTGTATCCAATCAGCGCTATGGGGGCGCATGTTTCTGCGATCCCGAATCATCAAGTCCATCGCATGACACCGCTGGATATGCGGGGGCATGCCGCCATGTCGGGCAATTTCGGTTATGAGCTGGATTTGACCACGTTTACAGAGGAGGAAAAGGAAGCTGTAAAACGGCAGGTTGCGCTCTACAAGGAGCTGCGCCCATTGATTCAATTCGGGCAATTTTACCGATTGAGCAGTCCTTTCCAAGGTGTGGATGCGGCTTGGATGTTCGTGTCGGAGGACCAGAAAGAAGCGCTCGTCGCTTATTTCCAAGTGCTGGCTGAGCCCAATGCTCCGCTGAAGAAGCTGCGTCTGAAGGGCTTGGAAGCAGGCGCCAATTATCTTTTGTATGATGCGGATGCTCCTGATGAGACCGACGCCATCTGTTTCGGTGGAGATGATTTCATGCATATTGGTTTGAATTTACCGATCTGGAAAGGCGATTTCCGAAGCCGCCTTTACCGTTTGAAAATGGAGGGATAACGATGATAAAGCTGCGTTTGAGCGATCTGCGGGATACCAAGAGCGGACACATTTTGCAGGATGTTTTGCCAGGTGATTACTTATCTTCAGGCGGTCTTTCATTTGCCAAACGAGGGGAGCGAAGTCACACCAATGATGGACCTGACGGCAGGGACTATCATATCCATGGGGATTGTGAGGCGTTCATCATTTTACAGGGCAGTGGAACCATGGAGATTAACGGGGAGCATACGCCGGTTACCACAGGGGACATTGTGATTGTTGAGCCAGGCGAAGATCATCATCTCAATTCGAGTGAGGACGATCCGATTGTGACTGTATGGTGCCATGCAGGTTTGAACCGCCATAAGAATCAACAGCAGGAGGAGTCTGTATGAACCGGCAAATCACGACGGCTGCCCATACCTTTACGTTAACTGGAGAGAGTGATGGGTTCACGGTGTCCCTTGCAGCTGAGAAGCTGCAAGAGGGCCTGGATCTAATCACGCTGCGTCTGGATGCGGAAGAAGCGGCAGTTCCCCCTGTTTTAACGATCAATTGGTCACATCCCGCATGTGATATTCAGGCCAGCTGGCATCCGGCGCAAGACCGCAATAAAAGCTTTAAGGCCGACTGGATGCGCACATTGCGCTCGAACGCAGCAGCCTCTGCCCCTGTCTATGCGCTGTTTAACAGCCTTGGCCACAATAGACTTACATTCGCTTATTCGGATGCGCTGAATACCGTTCATTACTCGGGAGGCATTAGCGAGGAAAAAGCGGATTTCCATTGCCGGGTCCAATTATTTGCGGAGACGACAGCACCATTATGTTCTTATGAGGCCAAACTTCTCGTGGATACAAGAGATATTCCTTACTACGAAAGCTTACAAGGCGTGCAGGAGTGGTGGAGCTCAATGCCGGAATACCGTCCTGCCTTCGTCCCAGCCGCCGCCAAAGAACCGATGTACTCAACTTGGTACAGCATGCACCAGAATGTAACGGACGAACAGATTGAACAGCAGTGCCGGATCGCCAAAAAGCTTGGAATGGAAGCCGTCATCGTTGACGATGGCTGGCAGACGGAGGATAACCGCAGAGGGTATGCCTACTGTGGCGATTGGGAGACATACGCGGGGAAATTCCCCGACATGAAGCGGCATGTGGATGCGGTTCATGGTCTGGGCATGAAATTTATTCTATGGTACTCTGTGCCATTTATCGGTAAATACAGTCATGTGTGGGATCAATTCAAGGATAAAATATTGCGCTTTAATGAGAACCATGGCGCCGCCGTGCTTGACCCGAGATACCCGGATGTCCGAGAGTATATCATTCATAAATATGAAGAAGCGGTGAAAGAATGGGACTTGGACGGATTCAAGCTGGACTTCATCGATACGTTTTATTCGCCGGAGCTGCAGCTTCCTTCAACGGTTGAAGGGAAGGATTATGAGTCGATTCCGGCGGCTGTTGACCGTCTCTTGACGGATTCGATCGGCAGGCTGAGAGAACTGAAACCCGATATCATGATTGAGTTTCGCCAAATGTATATTGGGCCGGCGATGCGCAAGTACGGCAATATGTTTCGTGCGTCGGATTGTCCGAATGACAGCATTCAGAACCGGGTGCGGACGCTTGATATTCGACTGATTTGCGGCAATACGGCGGCTCATGCGGATATGATCATGTGGCATCCCGAGGAGCCGGTGGAAAGCGCCGCACTCCAGCTGATCAACTGTTTGTTCTCCGTCCCTCAAGTGTCTGTTCTTCTGGATACATTGCCGTCCGACCATTTGGCGATGCTGGACTATTGGCTTGCTTTTTGGAAAGAGAACCGGGGTCTGCTTCTGGACGGCAGCATGGAGCCGATGAATCCGGAATTGTTATATCCACTTGTACGTTCTGTTAAAGAAGATAAAGGGATTGTTGTCGCTTACCATGACAGCATTGTGCCTATTCCAGCTGCTAGATCCGTGTCGAAATGGATGGTGGTGAACGGCAGAAGGCAGGATGGACTGTTCCTTGAGGTATCAGAACCGGTTGAGGCAGCGAAAGTGGTCATTACATCGTGCACGGGTGAGATTGTTGAGGAAAGGTCCGCACAGTTTACAGCAGGTATTCATAAGCTGGCGATTCCAGCTTCCGGGATGGCAACCCTCTATCTTTCATAATCACTCTATCAAGCTTGTACCTATTAGGAGGTATCTTTCATGAATTATTTAGCAGACGAACAACGATATACCAAAATGGCTTATCATCAAACGGGAAAAAGCGGACTTAAGCTGCCGCCGATCTCGCTCGGCTTATGGCATAACTTTGGCGGCGTGGATACGTTTGAGAGCAGCAGGGCACTCTCACGTCACGCTTTTGATTTGGGGATTACGCATTTTGATCTTGCAAATAATTACGGTCCGCCGGCAGGTTCTGCGGAAGAAACGTTTGGGCAGATTATGAAAAAGGATCTGCATCCCTACCGCGATGAGTTGATCATCGCAACGAAGGCCGGCTATCGCATGTGGGAGGGCCCTTATGGAGAGCGGGGCTCCCGAAAAAGCATGCTATCGAGCCTTGATCAGAGCCTCAAACGACTAGGCTTGGATTATGTCGATATCTATTATTCGCACCGGTTCGATGCGGAAACGCCGCTTGAGGAAACGATGGGCGCTTTGGATCAAGCGGTACGCCAAGGGAAAGCGCTGTATGTTGGCGTTTCCAACTATAATGCAGAGCAGACGGAACAGGCAGCGAGTATTTTGAAAAGCCTGGGAACTCCGTTCGTGATCCATCAAGTACACTATTCCATGTTCGAAAGAAAGCTGGAACAAGGCTTGCAGGATGTGCTGGCCCAAGAGGGCATCGGTTCGATCGCTTACAGCCCGCTGGCTAGAGGGCTGCTCACCGATCGTTATTTGGAGAACATTCCGGCAGACTCGCGTGCCGCCGGAGGCAGTGTGTTTCTGCGGCCTGAAGACATCACCGAAGAGAAAATTGCGAAATCGCGCCGGTTGAACGTGATGGCCCAGGAGCGGGGACAAAGCTTGGCCCAAATGGCCTTGGCGTGGGTTCTTCGCAAGGGGCACGTGACTTCCGCTTTGATCGGGGCAAGCAAGGTGCAGCAGTTGGATGATAATGTGGCTGCTTTGAATCAGCTTCATTTTACAGAGGAAGAATTGGCTTTGATTGATCAAATTCTTGCATAGATCCAAATTTCATAGCAGCAGGAGGAGGAAATAGAAATGAGCATGGGGATACAACTCAGTAAAGAAGCATTCACGAAACATATTTTGCAGCAACCGGTTTTGGATACTCACACCCACCTTGTGGGGGATCGTCTCGCTGCCGGGGATTTTTGGGAAGTAGCTCATTACTTCTGGCTGTTTCGCGAGATGCAGGCAGCAGGTTATCCAGCAGGTGCGATGGAGCTGCCGGAGGATTTGCGAATTTCTGCGTTCTTGGATGCCTACCAAGCAACCAGAAATACCTTGATGAACATTGCATTTACGCATATTCTCAAAGATCTTTATGGCATAACGCTTAGCGATAAGGCTTCCGTGCTGGAAGCCGATAGGGCCATCAAGCAGTCTGCCCAAAGGGCCGATTGGGCGCAAGAGGTAGCCAACCGTATGCAAGCGCGACGTTTCGTCGTGAATATCCCGGAGCACGCCGAGTTTCAAGGCATGGCACACAATGCCATTCTCATTCCACGAATAGATGGCAAGTTGGGGGCATGGGTCAAGGACATTGAAGCGTCGAGTGACCGTGCTGCGGCATTGGCGGACACGCGCGCGAAGCTGGGCCAATTGTTGGATGCGTACAAAAAGGACGGCGTCAAGGGGATTATGACGACGCTGCCGAGCTATAAGGCCAGCGCCAATCACAAGGTTGTCATCGGACAGGACAGCACCAAAGACGAGATCCTGATGATGCTTTTGCATGAAATCGGAGCAGCAGCTGAGCAGCGGGGACTGCTCGTGCAGCTATTTCTCGGCGTAGAGCGCTCCTGGTGTGGAACAGCTGTGCCGGTTAATGATCCGGAACGTATCTTAAAGTTGTCCGCCCTATTTGAAGCGTACGCTTGTCCGTTTGAGCTTGTTGTAGCGTCAGAGCTGAATAACCTGGATATCGTGCAGGCCGCATGGAACTTCCCTAATGTGCACGTCGGCGGGCACTGGTGGTTTAACTTCCGCGCGAGCACCTACCGTGACAGCATGCAGTACAGGCTGGAAGCACTGCCTGCCATCAAAAGCTCGCTGATCGTATCCGATGCGCGCTGCATGGAGTGGAGCTACGGGAAGATTATCGTGATTAAACGGCTAGTAGGCGAGTTCCTCTGGAATCAAATCGAAGCGGGCTGGATTGATCAGTCCACAGCGTTACAAATCGCGGAAGATTGGCTGTATCGAAGTGCGGCGAAACGGTACGGCGTCGAGTTATAAAGAGACTTTTTTCGAGCTGCTATCCAGTCTCCAATCAATCATAAAAAAACACAAAGCGCTATAAGTTTCGCCATCGCTAGCTGCTGCCAACCCTTGTAAGATAAGGAAGTACATTAAATGCTGCAGGCATGAAGGGGAGGAGAACATGGCCAGTAAAATTCAGCCATCCGATCGAACAATTTACAATTTCACATCGCAGAGTCAGAAATGGGCTTTTATGCGAAAACATTGGCCGATTTATGTGATTTCATTACCGGGTATTATTTATTTCTTGCTTTTTAAATATATCCCCTTATTCGGTTCAGTCATTGCTTTTCAAAACTACAACATATTCAAAGGCATTAAGGGGAGTCCGTGGGTCGGGCTGGAAAATTTCCAGCGGATGTTCCAATACACCGAATTTCTGCAGATTTTGAAAAATACGATTTTGATCGGGATCTACGATTTGCTCTTCGCCTTTCCGGTTCCCATCCTATTGGCTTTATTGATCAATGAATTACGCATCATGACGTACAAAAGAATCGTTCAAACCGTGGTCTATATGCCACACTTTCTATCGTGGGTCATCGTAGGCGGGGTTGTTGTCGGCGTACTATCCCCGTCCACTGGAATCGTTAATCATCTTCTCGGCTTATTCGGCGTCGATCCGATCTACTTTTTAGGGGAAAATGAATATATCCGTACGATTCTTATCTCTTCAGGCATTTGGAAAGACAGCGGTTGGGGGACGATCATCTATTTGGCTGCTATTGCTGGGATTAACCCTGATCTCTACGAGGCTGCCCAAATCGATGGTGCCAGCCGGCTTCGGCAAGTGTTTTCTATTACCATTCCGACGATTTTACCGACGATTGTCATTCTATTTTTGCTTCATATCGGAAACTTTCTCGACTTTGGCTTTGAACGCGTCTTTGTCTTCCTCAACCCGCTCAACAACGAAAATGGGGAAATTATCGATACGTTCGTATACCGTGCAGGACTTGTTGACCGTCAGTACAGTTACACAACGGCTATTGGGTTGTTCAAGTCGGTTGTCGGCTTAGCTTTAATTATGTTCAGTAATACATTCAGCAAAAAAGTAACGGGTGAAGGCTTGTATTAAGGACACAGATAAGAAAGGAGGTAATTCGCTATGATTATGACAAGAGGCCATAAAATTTTTAATTTTATTAATATTATTCTATTGGGAGCTCTCGGACTAAGTATGGTGCTTCCCCTCATCCATATTATTGCTCAATCCTTAAGCAATAACGTCGCGATTAACGCAGGGCAGGTTTCACTTTGGCCGGTTGGTTTTACACTGGGAAGCTATAAGCTTATTTTGCAGGATCCGACAATCTGGTTAGGATTCAGGAACAGCGTCATTATTACCGTTTTCGGTACATTCATCAATTTGTTTATGACAACGACGCTGGCGTATCCGCTCTCCAGGCCTGAATATTTGTTCCGTAAATCGATTCTGATTATGATACTGTTTACATTGATTTTCAGCGCACCGCTAATTCCAAATTATTTGCTCGTGAAGCAGTTAGGGTTGCTTAATACGTTATGGGCTTTAATGCTCCCGATGGCGATCAGCGCTTTTAATCTATTTGTTATGCGATCTTTCTTCCTAAACCTGCCGGTTGAGCTGCTGGATTCAGGCCGAATGGACGGATGCGGGGAGTTCCGGATCTTGTGGAACATTGTACTGCCGCTTTCCAAGCCCGCTATGGCGACCATGGGGATCATGTATGCCGTTGGACACTGGAATCGTTATGCCGAAGCCGTCTTTTACATCGATCACCGAAATTGGATTCCGCTGCAGGTTCGCTTAAGGGAGATTGTATTCACGGATCAGTTCGGCCAATCGGATGTATCGTCTGAATTAATGCTTTTCCTTTCACCCGAAGGGATCAAAATGGCTGTGATTGTTGTTGCGACGATACCCATTCTTCTGGTCTACCCGTTCCTGCAAAAACACTTTATTCAAGGTATGATGGTAGGCTCCGTCAAGTCTTAACCTTATGGAAACACATCTAATTTCGATTAGAAAGAGGGGATTCCATTGAAAAAAGTAGCAGTTGTGGCGTTAGCCGCAGCACTGTCTGCTGGAACTATGGCCGGATGCTCCACAGGAACGACAGAGCCGCAGCAAACCGCTGCGGCTACGGCGGCACCCGAGGCGAAAAAGCAGCCAACGAAATTTTCCATTTCGTATCCGACAACTTCCAATACCGGCTACCACACCCGTGTCGATATTAACAATGACAAATGGGTGAAAAAGTTAGAAGAGCTGACGAACACCGACCTCACGCTGAAAATAACGGAAGTAAGCAAAATGGGCCTCATGTTCGCCAGCAATGACGTGCCCGATGTCGTGGGAAGCTTGGGAACAGCGACAGACAAAGCGATGTCCGGTTCCGTAGAAGCGGGTATGTTCATGCCTCTGGATGACTTATTAAAACAGAATGCTCCCAATTTGATGAAAATGGTGCCGAAGGAAGCTTGGGAAGCTGTATCCTATAATGGCAAAATATACGGCATTCCCAACTGGTTGAACAATCCTTCCAGGCGCGCCACCTTTATCCGTACCGATCTGTTGGAGAAGGCGGGATTGCCGGCACCGAAAACAGTTGATGAGTTTTTGAATGTCCTTCGCAAATTTAAAGAGATGGGCGTTAAGTACCCGTATGGGGGGCGTGAAACGTTAAAATATGCCGACACGATCCTCGGTGCTTACGATGTGCTTCCGTACAAAGAACAGTTCGAATTGGTCAATGGTCAAGTTGTGCCGAAATTTTTTGATGTGGACAATATGACAAAAGCTTTATCCGTCTATAAAACCATGTACGATGAAGGTTTGATGGCTAAGGAATTCGCGACGACGTCATCGACGGATTGGTTAAAAAATATTCGAGCCGGCGAGGTAGGCATATGGTCTTCCAACTTGGTCAGTTTAAATGATTTCCGGACGAATATTCCGAATGCCGTGAAGGGCGCGAAAGTCGATGTAATCTCATCACCCAAGGGTCCGGATGGCAAAAGCGGCTATCTGATGTATTTACCGGTTACAAGTGCGCACTATATTAACAAAAATGTGAAGCCTGAGACGGCAGCGGAGATCGTGAAATATTTTGATTGGATGTCGTCAGACGAAGCTTATAAGTTCTTCACGTTTGGAATTGAAGGCGACACGTATACGGTGGTCGATGGTAAAATCAAGTATAAGGAACCGACCAACAAAGAAGAACAGGAAGAGCAGGACCATAGAGGCACCTTGCACTCCGCCCATGAAAGCACGGTGAACCGTCTGAAAATGGAAACGGATCCGAACGGTCCGTATATTTTGGATGCTTTCGATAACATTCTTGCCCATGAAGGGTTATCTGGGATTGGCTTTGCTCCGGATTTGGAGGCGAATAGCAAATACCCCGACGCTGCTTCGCCGGGTTCGGATGCAGCTCCGAAAATCATTATGGATCATATGATCAAAATGATATACGGCAAAGAGCCGATTTCTGACTGGCCGAAGGTGATTGAAGAATACAAGACCAAAGGCGGCAACGAAATCATCAAAGAAGCAACCGATCGTTATCAAAATAAAAAGGGCGTTCTTTTTCTTGGAAAGAAATGAGGATGACCGCTAAGCAATCGTATAAAATGACATAGCTCCTTAAATTTATACATTCAGAAAATTTTAAGCAGTCGTTATGATAACACTGAGCAGTGGAACCGCTTGCAAAAAAGCTGGAAAGAAGGGGTTATATGAAAAAAACGATAAGTCTCACTCTCGCTGTCATCATGGCAGCATCCGCACTCACCGCTTGTTCAACAGATAGCAAAGTAGCGGAAAAAGCGTCGTCGCAGCCGTCTGCAGATGCGAAGAAAGCACCGGCGAAATTCTCTATCCTTTTCCCGACGACCGTAAGTACGGGCTATCATACCCGCGTGCCGGATTTGAACAAGGACAAATGGGTATTGAAGCTGGAGCAGCTAACCAATACGGATCTTGACGTGAAAGTGATGGAGGATGCCAAATTCGGCGTCATGTTCGCAAGTAACGATATCCCGGATGTCGTTGGCAGCATTGGCGGTCCAGGCAGTAAGTCGATGTCCGGTTCCGTGGAGAACGGCGTGTTCATGCCGCTGGATGATCTGCTGAAACAGTACGCTCCGAACTTGATGAAAGCGATTCCGAAAGCCGCTTGGGATAGCGTTTCGTATGAAGGCAAAATTTATGGTGTGCCTGAATTTTTGAGCAATCCTTCCCGTCGTTCGACTTACATTCGTACGGATCTATTAGAGAAAGCAGGGTTACAAGCGCCGAAAACCGTCGATGAATTCCTGAATGTGCTGCGTGCTTTCAAGAAGCTGGGCGTCGAGAATCCGTATCAGATGAGGGAGAACTTCAAGTATGCGGACGTTATTCTGGGCGCGTACGATGTGCTTCCTTACAAGGATCAATTTGAATTGGTGAACGGTCAGGTTGTTCCGAAATTTTTCGATGTAGAGAATGTGCAAAAAGCACTTACGACCTACAAAACGATGTACGATGAAGGCTTGATTCCAAAGGAATTCGCTACAATCTCCTCCACGGATTTCTCTAAAAATATTGAGTCGGGCAAAGCCGGCATTTGGTCGCAGAACGCCTCAGGCTTGCCGGGCTACCGGACGAAAATTCAACAAGCTGTTCCAGGGTCTAAGGTCGAAATCGTTGCCTCGCCCAAAGGGCCGGAAGGGAAAGGCGGCTACTTCTATTACGCGCCGGTCATTCGAACCTTCTTTATTAACAAAAACGTGAAGCAAGAAACAGCCGTAAACATTATTAAATTCTTCGATTGGATGGTTTCGCCAGAAGCCGAAACTTTCTTCACTTTTGGTATTGAAGGGGATACTTACACCAAGGACAGCAGCGGCAAAATTAATTACAAGTTCCCTACGACCAAGGAAGAGACGGATGAAGAAGGCTTCCGCAGCGGAACGATGTGGGCGGTGCATGACTCCACTTACAACAAACCAAGATTGCTGCTGAACGAGGATGGCAAAGCAACATTGAAAGCATTTGATGAAGTGTTAACGAAGGAAGGGCTGCCAGGCATTGGTTTCTATCCGGATTTGAGCACATTCTCTAAATTCCCGGATCTTGCGGCACCGCAACCCGATGTAGGTCCCAAAATTATCGTTGATCATATGATTAAAATGATTTACGGCAAGGAACCGATCAGCGATTGGCCTAAAGTCATCGAAGAGTACAAGTCCAAAGGCGGTAACGAGATTATTAAGGAAGCAACCGATCGCTGGAACAAAAAACAAGGCGCAATTATGATTGATATTAAATAAAGGCGGAAAAGTATCCATTGGCGGAGTTTTGCTGGTGGATATTTTTTTATTTGCAGAAAATCGTAAAAAATGACATACGATCTTAATTTTATCCTTTCAGCGTGCCGAATTAATTCCTATAATGAAGGCAACGAAACAATGAAGGGGTGACCAACGCGTGAAAGCGATATTGGTTGGTTTGGGTTCGGCAGGATTTAGCTGGTATAAGCGCCTGCGAGATCAAGGTTTATTGGCAGCCGTTGTCGAGGTGGATGCGGCGATGAAAGAGAAAATGCAGAATGACCCTTTTCCTTTTTACACTTCCTTAGAGGAAGCCTTGCAGAAGGAGCAAGCGGATTTTCTTGTCAATGTAACGTCACCGATGGTGCACACCGTGGTGAATCATGCGGCTTTTGATCGTAAATTGGCGGTTTTATGCGAAAAGCCGATCTCCTTTGATTATGAGGAATCCATTGAAGTGGTGGCTCGGGCGGAGCGAGAAAAGCTGCCTTTTATGATCGCAGAAAATTACCGGAGGATGCCGCATATACGTAAAATGAAACAGCTTTTGGACGAGGGCGTTATCGGCAGCCTGTCCTCTATGGATGTACAGTTTTATAGATATCACAACGTTCAAAGAAGATACACCGTCAGCATTCTGGATGACATTGGTGTCCATCACTTTGATTTGTTCCGTTATTTTAGCGGAAGAGAAGGAAAAACCGTACAAGCAAAGCTGTACAACCCAATCAATGCGTGGGAGCAGGACGGCGCCATTATTAATGCTTATGCGTTCTTAGAGATGGATAACGGCATTACGGCATCGTATAATGCCTCCATCTCGGCCAGAGGGACTGAAACACCATGGAGCGGGAATTGGCGCTTGGAAGGCACGGAGGGAGCAATTGAATACGTCGGTAATGAGATCCGCGTTATACGGGACGGAGAGGTTCAACGGATCGAGGACTATAGCGGCATTGATCTGACCGATACGCTGGCTGAATTCCTGGCTTCGCTGCGGGAAGGGCGGGAGTCGGAGACTAGCGGCCGGGATTATTTGAAAACGCAGGCGCTTGTGCATTATGCCAAGTTGGCCAGCGAATTCGGGAAGACGTACGCAATTCCGGTTCCAATCATATAGACGAATGGAGATGCGAGCATGCCGATTACAAAGTGGGAACAAACAGCGCCAGGCATATGGCGTTTAACAATTGGAGAGCCTCAGGGGATCACACCATTAACATGGATGGGGGTTGCACCTAAGGATGAGGCTTTGTTGCAAATGCCGCAGGTAGAGCCTCCTTTTGCCTGGGATCATGTTCAATTGGAGGAAGCGGGAGGGCGCTTCGTTGTGTCCTTCCCACTAAATAGGACCGAGAAGCTGTATGGTACAGGCCTTCAGCTGCTGCGAATGAATCAACGGGGGAGAACCCGCTTTTTGCGTGTGAACAGCGATCCTAAACAGGATACGGGTGAAACGCATGCGCCCGTCCCTTTTTATGTGAGCGATCAAGGGTATGGAGTCTGGGTGGATACGCCACGCATCGTAACGATGTTTTGCGGCTCTACGTTGAAGCAAGAGGATACGCAGCAGGAAGAGATTCGCGATCGCAATACGGATAAAGGATGGAAGGCTACGCCAGTGGCATCACGGGTAGAAATCCAGATTCCTGCTGACGGCGCAGTCGTCTATTTATTTGGCGGACCTACCCTTTCTGAAGTGGTAGCCAGATACAATTTAATGTGCGGGGGAGGCGTTTTGCCTCCGAAATGGGGACTAGGTTTCTGGCACCGTGTTCCGACATTGTACAGTGATCAGCAAGTGCTTGAAGAAGCCGAGCAATTCCGCCTTAACGATTTCCCTTGCGATGTCATTGGACTGGAGCCTGGCTGGCACAGCCACAGCTATCCGGTCACTTATGAATGGGAAAAAAACCGGTTTCCTGAGCCTGCCAGCTTTGTCAATCAACTGGCTCAAAAGGGCTTTCGTGTGAACCTCTGGGAGCACCCGTACGTTTCGCCTCAGAGCGAACTATACGCAGGCTTGCAGCCGCTTTCGGGAACCCATACCGTGTGGGGCGGGCTTGCGCCGGATTACTCGCTGCCAGAAGCAGCTGAGCTTTATAAGAAACAGCATGAGGAGCAGCACGTGCATATCGGAGTGTCCGGGTACAAGCTGGATGAATGCGATGGCAGTGAATTGACGAACAATTCCTGGATGTTCCCGGCTCATGCCAAGTTCCCCTCCGGCTTGGACGGCGAGCAGATGAGACAGATGTATGGCTTGATGTTCCAAAAAATGACGGCTGATCTGTTCCGAAGCCGGAATCGCCGGACGTACGGACTGGTCAGAGCTTCAGGTGGCGCTGCCTCAACGATGCCATATGTTCTGTACTCGGATTTATATGACCATAAGCAGTTTATTCGGGGGATTTGCAGCTCTTCCTTTAGTGGTTTGCTGTGGACACCGGAGGTCCGCCGGGCGAGAAATGCCGAAGATTGGGTTCGGCGTATGCAAACGGTCTGTTTCTCACCGATGGCCATGCTGAATGCATGGGGTGACGGGACTAAACCGTGGTCCTTCCCCGAGGTAGAGGGCACCGTGCGGCATTATATTAAACTGCGGATGAAACTCCTGCCGTATTTATATACCGCTTTTGCCGTTTATCGCGAGCAAGGGATTCCACCGTTTCGGGCGATGCCGTTCGTACTGACGCCGGAAGAGATTGCCGACGCTGAGGCCAAGTTAGCCGCCCAAGATGAGCAGCAGCTTTTGAATACGACGGATGGCGCTTACGGTAAAAAGAAGGCTAGAGAGTGGGACGACCAGTATATGGTCGGGGATGCGCTGCTTGTAGCTCCTCTGGTCGAGGGAGAAACAGAGCGTGAGGTACTGCTGCCTGCTGGTGTTTGGTATGGCTTGGAGACGGGAGAGCGATATACAGGCGGTTGTGTGATCCGTGTGCAGGCAGGCCTTGAGCATATCCCTGTTTTCGTGAAAAGCGGCTCCATTATTCCTATGATGGCTGCGCTTCCGCATGTTCCGTCACCTGGAACGCTTACGGAGATTGAATTGGTGCACTTTGGCACCGAACCTGGAACAACAAGGCTTTATGACGATGATGGCGAAACCTTCGATTACGAGCAAGGCAAATGCAGTTGGTGGAATTTGAGCGTAACGATCGATCAAGATGGCCGATATATCGGCGCATGGATAGGAGAAAACAACGGATCGTCATCTTACCGGGCGGTCACTTGGCGATTTGCACAAACACGTTTGTTGATGAACGAGCAGTAAGTAGGTTATCATAATTGGATTAGCAACGCTGAGAGCATGAGGGGGGCTGGACATGCATGTACTGATCGTGGACGATGAACCTGTTATTCGCAGAGGAATGGTAAAAATGGCGGAACTGTACGTCCCCGCTTTCTCCAAAATTCAGACGGCCGAGAACGGCGAAGCTGCTTTGGAGCAAATTCGGGCGTCAGAGCCTGATCTGGTGTTGACGGATGTTCGCATGCCCAAAATGGACGGACTGGAATTATGCAAAATTATTCATGAGGAGTTCCCTCATATCAAAACCGTTGTCATATCCGGTTACAATGACTTTGAATATGCACAAAAGAGCATGAATTACGGTGTCAGGCACTATTTATTGAAACCGGCTACCAAAAGCGATGTCCATGACATGCTGGATCAGCTGATCAAAAAACCGAAACACGGTTATTTATCCCCATCCCGCTATATCGAGTGGATCGATCAGATGGAACAGCAAATATGGGCTTTGCAAATGGAGGAAATCAAGAACCTTATCGCAGGCTGGCGGGAATATTGCCTGTCGGCGAATATCTCGCTGGCCCAGCTGAAAGAGCTGCTGGATGATTGCAATGCGCTTCTCGTAAAACGCTTTCAAGCACGCCACTACTCGCCTGCGTCCGTTCCTGCCCATCTGCAGGCGGATAGCGTCAAAGAAGCGCTGGATGCTTTTGAGAAAGGTCTTTTGAACATGATCAGCGGGCTGCACGCAGTCCGCAGCGGTCATTTCAAAGATCCGATGGAAGAAGCCAAGGCGTATATCGACAGCCGGTTGTCAGAGGATATTTCTTTGGATCAAGTCGCGGCGATGGTTGGACTGACGCCGACGTATTTCAGCTCGCTTTTCAAAAAAATCACGCAAGAGACCTTCGTACAGTACCGGATTAACAAGCGGATGGCGAAGGCGAAAGAAATGCTGTCCGCACCGCATGTTCGAATCGTTGATGTTGCAGCGGACGTCGGATATGACGATTATCCCCATTTTACGAAAACCTTTAAGAAAATTGTCGGTGTTTCCCCAACGGAATACCGCGCCAGATTAGGTATCAAATGAAGATCAGAGGTTTTACGAAGAAAATATTTGCGTATTTCCTCATTGTTATTGT
The DNA here is from genome assembly GCF_004000765.1 of Paenibacillus chondroitinus NBRC 15376. Lineage (GTDB taxonomy): Bacteria > Bacillota > Bacilli > Paenibacillales > NBRC-103111 > Paenibacillus_E > Paenibacillus_E chondroitinus. Next base: position 42,158 of record NZ_BILW01000041.1, read on the forward strand.
CCTTTCGCTCAGCTGTGTAGGTATCTTCTCCTATATCATTACTTCCGGAGAACTGGAGGAAATGGTAGAAAATCAAATGGATCAAATTGCCGGGAACGCCGTTCACCATACCGATCTGTATTTGAAGGACTATGAGCGCTCGATTGTCTCGCTGTTAACGAATAGACAGATTATGGAGTTCATTGATCTGCCTGCCACAAGGGAAGAATATGACTACTATTTGTATCGTAAAACAATCCGGGAAGTTAGCGTGGACCCGCTATTTATACGTAATCCCAAACTTGCTTCTGTTTATCTGATCAGCGATAAGAAGAATGCGGTTTATTATTATAATAATGTGAATGAACAATCCTTTAATGCCGAGGATATCCAAAAGCAGCGCGATTATTTCCTTGCCAATACGACGGCTGACGGTCAATTAAGCATCCTGAACCACACGATTATAGAAGGGCAAGAGAATCAAATGCTAACGATCGTCCGCCGTATTCGCGGCTACACGTCACCGGAATTGTCGGGTTTACTTGCGATTGAGATGCGGTCAGCCGATCTGTCGGCCTTATGGAAAGGCATTGATTTAGGGAAGTATGGGTATTTGTTTATCATCGATGACAAAGGGCGTTACATTTACCACCCGGATGGGTTCAAAGTCGGCACGAGTGTGCCGAAAGCTTTTTTTGCTAAGCTGAATCAAGCCGGTTCGCATTCCTTTGCCGATGCTTACGAAGGCGATGAGCGCATGTATGTAAGCCGCAAATCGGAGTTTTCCGATTGGCAGCTTGTTGTGTCCATGCCGATTCGCGAGCTGCGCAAGCCGCTTTCCAACATCCGCTCGACAACGCTGGTCGTCGGATTGTTCACTTTGATCTTGGCGATGCTGCTCGCCTACAGATTCGGCAAATCTATTGCCAAACCCGTGCAAACGCTCAAATCCGGCATGCGGGAGACGGAGAAAGGGAATTGGGCAACCATTCCACTGCCGCCTCACCGCGATGAGATTGTCGAGCTGATGGTCCGCTATAATTTGATGGTCAAGCGGCTTTCGGAAGCTGTCGACCGCGTGGTGCAAGTGGAATTAAGCAATTCCGAAATTCGGATGGAACGCCAGAAGGCAGAATTCCAATCGCTTCAGCTGCAGATTAATCCGCATTTTATGTACAACACGCTGGAGACAATCGTTTGCTACGCTACTATCCAGGATTCTGAGGAGATTTCTGAAATTGTGAAGGCATTGGCCTACATGCTGCGCTACTCCGTTCAGACGAATCTTGAAGAAATTACAGTAGCGAATGAGTTGAAGCACGTTATGTATTATTTGGTCGTATTAAGGCATCGCATAGGCCGGGAGTTCGAGATTGATGTGGCGATTAAGCCTGAATATTTGCTTCATGTCATGGTGCGTCTGACGCTGCAGCCGCTGGTTGAAAATGTGTTCCAACATGCCTTCCCGGACGGCCTGGAGGATTATCACGTTGTCCGGATTGATGGCGGCGTTCATGATAACATCTTCTGGATCAGTGTGGAGGATAATGGGGCAGGAATGTCAGAAGCCAAGCTTATGCAGCTTCGGGAGAAGCTGAATACGAATCGATTGGCGGACGGCGAAGTGGATGAAGCAGGGAAAAAGGGCGGCATCGGCGTTTTAAACGTTCATCGCAGGATTCAGATGGTCTACGGCGAGCAGTATGGACTGCGAATTGAAAGCAAGCTTGAACAAGGCACCAAGATGATTATGGCCATGCCGGCTTTGCCTCCAAAGCTGGAGTAGATGGAAGCAGCCGGATTAGCAGGGCGCACTTTCTTTCTTATGAAAACCAATTCTCATAAAAATTTCGGGCAAGTTCTCTTCTGTGGGTGCATAGGATTGTAGTACACAATTCACCATCACGAGCTGACCTGTAGTTAGAAAGGCAGCAGTGAAAGGAGGTACCCATGGACATATTCAAAAGAATTTCGGAGCATCGTACGGAGAAGGATGCATTGGGCTGGACCGGTACGTTCGCGGAGTACATAGAATTGCTTCGCAAAAATCATGGACTCGCAAGAACCGCACATTCCAGAGTCTATGATATGATTGCTTCGCAAGGGATTAATGATCAATCCGGGCATAAGTCTTACAAATTTTTCAACCAAGAGATTTTTGGCCTGGATCGAGCGATTGAGAAGCTGGTAGAAGAATATTTCCACTCCGCTGCCCGTCGATTGGATGTTCGTAAACGTATTTTGCTGCTAATGGGTCCTGTAAGCGGTGGTAAATCCACAATTGTGACAATGCTGAAACGTGGGTTGGAACAGTTTGCCAAAACAGACTTAGGGGCCGTCTATGCGATCAAAGGGTGCCCGATGCACGAGGAGCCGCTTCATCTCATTCCGATGGAATTGCGTCCCGAAATCGAGCGAGAGTTAAATGTGAAAATCGAAGGCAGCTTATGTCCGTCCTGCCAAATGAGGTTGAAAACCGACTACAACGGATGCATTGAAGACGTCTTGGTGGAGCGTGTATTTGTATCCGAGGAGGGCCGTGTCGGTATCGGGACGTTCAGTCCATCGGATCCCAAATCGCAGGATATCGCCGATCTGACGGGAAGCATCGACTTCTCAACGATCACCGAGTTCGGTTCCGAGTCCGATCCGCGTGCTTACCGGTTCGACGGGGAGCTTAACAAGGCCAATCGCGGGATCATGGAGTTCCAGGAAATGTTGAAGTGCGATGAGAAGTTCCTCTGGAACTTGCTTTCACTTACGCAGGAGGGGAATTTCAAAGCGGGGCGCTTCGCGCTCATCAGTGCCGACGAGTTGATCGTTGCGCATACGAATGAAACGGAGTACAAATCCTTTATTGCCAATAAAAAGAATGAAGCGTTGCAATCCAGGATGATTGTCATGCCGATTCCGTATAACCTTCGGGTAACCGATGAAGAGAAAATTTACTACAAGCTCATCGGACAGAGCGATATGTCGCACATTCACACAGCCCCGCACTCTTTACGTGTGGCTGCCATCTTCTCCATCATGACCCGTTTGAAGGAAACGAAGAAGCAAGGGATGGATTTGGTCAAAAAGATGCGGATGTACGACGGCGAAGTCGTCGAAGGCTACAAAGAAGCCGATCTGAAAGAAATGCAAAATGAATTCCAAGAAGAAGGCATGAGCGGCATCGATCCACGTTATGTCATCAACCGGATTTCGAGCGCTCTGATTCGGCAGGATCTTCAGTGCATTAACGCGCTGGATGTCCTGCGTGCCCTGAAAGATGGCCTGGATCAGCATCCGTCGATTACGAAGGATGAGCGTGAACGGTATCTCAACTTCATTTCCGTCGCGCGTAAAGAGTACGATGATATCGCCAAAAAAGAAGTGCAAAAAGCCTTCGTCTATTCCTTCGAAGAGTCGGCCAAAACCATTTTCGACAACTATCTCGATAATATTGAGGCTTACTGCAACTGGGGCAAAATCAAGGATCCGCTCACCGGTGAGGAGATGGATCCGGATGAGCGCCTGATGCGCTCCATTGAGGAACAAATCGGCATTTCCGAAAATGCGAAAAAAGCGTTCCGGGAAGAAATTCTGATCCGTATTTCCTCCTATTCGCGGAAAGGCCGGAAATTCGATTACAGCAGCCACGAGCGCCTGCGTGAAGCGATTGAGAAGAAGCTGTTCGCCGATCTGAAGGATATCGTGAAGATCACGACATCGTCGAAAACACCGGATGAGAAGCAGCTGAAGAAAATCAACGATGTGACGAAGCAGTTAATTGATGAGCACGGGTATTGCCCGGTGTGCGCCAATGAGTTGCTGCGTTATGTGGGAAGCTTGCTGAACAGATAAATTAAGCCTGAAGCGCGGGTGGCGCTTCGGGCTTTTTTTTACAAGGTAAATAGGAACACGGAATCTAGCAATCTATCATATACTATTTTAACTTCGAGCAAGGGAGGTGTAACAGACAATGAACGGGAACTTCATGAAAAAAACGGGGATAGTTTTCCTGTTTTTTATAAGCTTAATGGCTGCACTCATGACTTGGCAAATGAATATATTATCAAACGTTGGGGGGATATGCATAATCGGATTTTGTTTCGGCGCAGCTATGCTCATGTGGTTGGATGTGCTGGACGTCAACGAGGCCATTCAACGATCTGTAAAAAAGGATGACAAACGAACAAAAGCCGAACACTGAACCTCCAAAGGACAATTCCCCCCAGAAAAAATCCAATGAACCGATCAAATCATCAGATCTTTTCGGATTTGGCAGGATGATGGACAAACTTCCCCTCCACAAGCTTTCAGCCCGTATGGCGTATTGCATGTTTTTTGATTTGCTCCTCCTCTTATTTGTCATCATTTTGCGTGTAACGGGAACCAAAGTGAATGAATTCCCCAATGCCTGGGATTTTCGATTTATTGTTATAACGACGATTATTGTTTTTTTTGTTGGGCTTTGCGATCTTATGAGTGTTCGGAAAAAATAGGTTAAATGGCAACCAACTCTCTAACCGGGCTCATCCTGACGGATGTGTCCGGTTTATTTTCGCCGCCCAATTTCAGCAAACTAATCACCAACTAGGCATTCACACATACAGTGTATTAGGCATTTCAACTACACAAGAATGTGAGTGATCCTTTAATGACGAATCAGGAAGAACTTGAATTTCGTCCGCCAGTTGGTGGCGGTTTACATGGCGGAGGCATCGGGCATGGTGGAATCGGAGGTCCAGGGCATGTCGGCGGTATAGGAGGTATCGGTGGTCCAGGACATGTCGGAGGTATCGGCGGCATTGGCCATGGACCTGGCTTCGGGCCTGGATTTGGCCATGGACCCGGTTTTGGTCCTGGCTTTCATGGCGGTTTCTTCCCCGGCGGTGGTTTCAACAATGCACTTCCGTGGCTAGTAGCTCCACTTGTATATAGTGCGGCTGATTCTTACTATCCATATCCGTATCCGTACCCATATCCGTATCCTTATCCCTACCCGCCTAATCCCTACTATCCATATCCCCCAGGCTATCCTGGGATCTAACACGAACATTACAACCGAGGAAGTTCTCTCAGGAGAGTCCTCGGTTTTTTCCTTGTTTGTTGGATGGTTCCAATAAAAGATATTAGCCGTGTCATGTAAAATAACAATATTTCAGGGTTGAATTCTGAAGGTATTCCAATATTTAGATGATTCTAGCGATTACATGTCACATTACATAACACAAAAATCAAATTTTCTTGACAGGTTATAGATCTCCTGATAATATCGTATTATTAACACCGAGGAATTAATTACTAACTTATTTTTTGATAAAACTACTAATATTACATAAATATATGTGCTTTCGTCATTTTTTTTATTTAATTAATAACATCAGTGGAGTAATTAAAGGGTGGTAAAGAAATGGATATTAGCAAGCACGATCAGGAGTTTATAAAGAAAAAAAATAAGAACATGGTGCTCGATCTCATTAAAAGCAGCCGCCCGATATCAAGAGCGAAGATTGCTAAGCTTACCTCGATGAGCGCTACTTCTGTAGGCCGAATCGTCAACGATCTTTGTCTAATCGGCCTGGTCAAGGAGACGGAGCAATACTCTTCAGGTGTAGGAAGAAAAGCGACGATGCTTGATATTGATGCCGGGTCAGTGCTCACAATCGGTGTCGAAATGGATAAAGGAGTAATCAAAATTGGGATCGTCGACTTTGACGGTCACATGATTGCTGAGCATACCATAACGAAGCTTTATCACTTGGATGATCCGGTTAAGGTGGCGCGTGAGCTTTCCGAGTTCATTCAAGAGCTTATTGAACGCAATGAGATTGTTATTTCTAAAATCATCGGAATCGGAATAGGCGTTCCGGGAATCATCGATACGGATAAGGGGACGATTGTTTTCTCTTCCCAATTAGGATGGGAGAATGTCCATTTCGCTGCTTTGGTAGAGTCACATCTTCATATTCCGACGGTTATTGATAATGACCTGAAAGTCAAAGCGCTGGGTGAAACGTACTACGGTTTCGTTAAGGGATCCAAAAGAGCGGTATTGCTTGGTTTTGGCAGCGGAGTTGGTTCTGCGCTCGTCATTGATGGTACGGTCTACCGGGGGGAATCGAATATCGCAGGTGAGATTGGTCATTCAACTGTTGACCCGAATGGTATGCTGTGCGAGTGCGGGAAACGCGGCTGTCTGCAAACGTATATTGCCGACTTCACCATCATTCAGGAAGCCAATAAAGTTAAGCCTGTAACCAGCATTAAGGAGATTTTTGACAGTGCTCATAATAATGAGACGTGGGCCGTGCAGATTATTGACCGTGCCTGCACGTATATTGCGATTACCGTTAGCAATGTTGTATGCATGTATAACCCGGACACGATCATTCTCGGTGGGCATTTGATTGAGCAGCATACAGAAATGCTTGAATCTGTGAAACAAAAAATCAATCAGTTTATATGGGGCCCCTTTAACGGAACATATAAGCTGGTTAGTTCCAAATTGCAAAGTAATGCCGTTATGATCGGAGCGGCGACCCTTGCGCTGCAGCAGCGTTTAGATCATGAAATGTAACTTAGGAGGAAGTCATATGGATCAAATATTGCTGGAAGAATATCGCGGAGACACGCTGGAATGCGTGCATCGGGGGCATATTTGCGGAGTTTCTTATTCGGGGGATGTGAAGTATGTTGTCGGTGATACGAACGCAGTCACGTTCTTAAGATCTGCTGGCAAACCATTTCAAGCAATTCCTGTGCTGCGTCATGGCGCAGATGTCCACTTCGGATTAACGGGTAAGGAAACGGCCATCATGATGGGCTCTCATCGAGCCGAGCCTTTTCATGTAGATGCGCTAGAGTCGATGTTGGGAAAAATTGGCGTGACGGAAGACGGGCTTGTCTGCCACCCGACTTACCCGCTTAGCGTCTATGCGACGGAGGATTTGCTTCGCCATCAAGCGCCTAAGCGCTCGATATATCATAATTGCTCTGGTAAGCATCTGGGAGTTCTAGCACTGTGCAAAATGATGGGATATCCCTTGGAGACCTATTATGAGCCTCAACACCCGGCGCAGCTAGAGATATTGGAAACGCTCTCGTACTTGTCGGAATGCCCGATTGATCAGATTCAGCTTGGCACTGATGGCTGCGGGTTCCCCGTGTTTGCCATTCCATTGAGAAACTTGGCAACTGCTTTTCTTAAATTGGCCTGCCCGGAACTCATAGAGGATGCAGCGATTCGTACAGCTGTCGAGAAGATGGTGGGGCTCATGAATGAGCACTATGAGATGGTTGCCGGTTCTGATCGCATTTGTTCGTCCTTGCTCATGGATCCGAATATTGTAGCGAAGGGTGGGGCCAAAGGCGTTTATTGTTTCGGGCTAAAAAAAGAAAAGCTGGCCTTCGCCTTGAAAGTGCTGGACGGTTCAGAGGACGAATGGCCGTTAATCGTCGCGTCGATTTTAGAGCAAATCCAGTATGACAATCTCAACACGATTCAGAGCATGTATGAGCTTGCACCCATAGAAATCAAGAATGATAACAAGAAAGTTATCGGTCGCAACACCGCTGTCTTCACGCTTCAAATTCACTCATAAGTGATATGAGCATTGTCGGATAAGATCAACAAGCACGCCGACAAGTTACATATATAATTTCGAGGAACAATCGGGAGGGGTTATTTTGAAAAAAAGAGTGTCAACAATGGTGATGAGCATGGTTCTTGTACTGACGGTCGGACTTGTCGGCTGCTCCAGCGAACCTGCAGCAAATTCAAGTAGTAATGCAGCTCAAAGTTCAGGCAAAAAAGAAAAAATTACGTATTTAGATCCGCTTCCAAGCCCAGAGCGAACAGCACTCATGCAGGATTTCATCAAACAATTCCAAACCAAAAACCCGAACATTGAAGTTGAATACACATCCGTTCCTTGGGATGATGCGAATAAGAAATGGATGGCTCTAGGTGCAGCCAAACAGCTTCCGGATGTCATCAGCATCGACGATACATCTCTCGTAGCCATGTCTGCTGCCGGTTATATCGAAAATCTACAGCCTTATTACGATAAATGGGATCAAGTAGGCAACCTCACCGAGGCGTTCAAGCAGGCAAGAAACAAGTATCAGGACAAAGTCTATGCAATTCCCGATGGATTTTTGCTCCAAGGTCTATTTATTCGTAGCGACTGGTTCAAAGAAAGTAACCTGCCGGAGAAAATCGATACCTGGGACGATTACTTCAAGCTTTCCCAACAGCTAACGGATGCTTCCAAAGGACACTATGGTATTTCATTCCGTGGCGGCGCGAATGGTATTCTTCGAGCAATGGAATACGTGATGGCGGCGACGCACAGCGAGAGTTGGTTCGATAAAGACGGCAAATCGATTCTTTACAAACCGGAAGGGCAAGCGGCATTCAAGAAGTTTTATGACATCTATCTAAACGGTAATTCTCCTAAAGAGTCGATCAACTGGGGCTTTAATGAAATGGTGCAGGGCTTCTTAAACGGGCAGACGGCCATCCTGAATCAAACCCCTGAAGTCATTATTACAGCTCAGAAGAACATGAAGGAAGGCACATGGAACGTCGTTCCAATGCCGAAATCCGATGACGGCAAACGTTATATTTTCTGGGGATACACAGCTGCCTACGCGATGGCTGCCAACTCCGAACACAAAGATGCAGCTTGGAAGTTTATCCAGTTCTTAAGCTCTCCAGAGATCAATTTGCAATATAGCATTAAAAATTCAAGCATTCCGATTTATAAAGATAATTTGAAAGATCCATTCTTCAGCAAAGGTCCAATTGCCGGATATGCGGGTGCTATGGCGGATTCTAACATTGTATTTGCCGGACCGCCAAGCCATCTGACCAAGCTGGGGCAATTCTCAGGTACATTCGCTGTCCAAGAAACCCAGAAATATTTGAGTAAAACACAATCCCTCGAGGATACCATTAAGCATTTGGCTGATTTCCTGACTAAGGAACAGCAAGATTATTTGAAAACCAATAAATAATAACATCTAGAAGCAGACAACCGGGGCGGAGTTCTGTACCGGTTGTCTTTTCCTTATCCGATAGGGAGGTGAAGCGGCTTTGAAATTGATATTAAAACGATGGGAACCTTACTTGCTTATTGCTCCGGCTATCCTGATCCTGTTAGCTTTTTTTGCATATCCGCTGCTCCAAGGCTTGAAATTGGCCTTTATGCACTATATCTTGTTTGAGCCGAACGACATTCGTTTTTCCGGTTTGGAGAACTTTAAAGCCATATTTATGGACAACAATATCGTTCGAATTTTGTGGAATTCCTTGTTGTGGGTCGTGCTGACTGTCGGGCTGCAATTCGTTCTCGGATTTATGCTGGCACAGGCTTTGAATACGAAGTTTAAAGGGAAAAACATCTACCAATCGGTTGTATTTCTACCTTGGGCGGTGTCTGCTTTTTTAATCGGGATGATTTTCAAATGGATGTTTAGTGAGCAAAACGGTTTGATTAACTATTTGTTAATAAAGCTGGGAATCATCGAAAAAGGTATTTCGTTTTTGGCGCTGCCTGGCATTTCGATATTTCCTATCATTATCGCGATGGTTTGGTATGGCGTACCCTTCTTTGGAATCATGCTGCTGGCCGCTTTGCAATCGGTGCCGAAGGATATTTACGAATCCGCAGATATCGATGGTGCCGGCCGATGGACGAAGTTATTTTTCGTGACCATTCCGTTCATTAAATCGACGATCATCCTTACTGTTTTGCTCCGGGTTATTTGGGTGTTCAACTCAGCGGATCTTATTTATATCATGACAAATGGGGGGCCAGCTAACACCTCGCATAATCTGTCATCGTACATATTTAATCAGATTTCCTATACGACGGATTTCGGGCAAGCGTCCGCTCTTGGCGTACTCATGTTGATTATCCTAATTCTCTATACGTTAATTTTCCTTCGTGCAACCAAATATGACGATGCAGGTGATTTTTAAATGACTTCCTTCGGACGAAAAACGGCTCCTGAATTAGTTCGATTTGTTGTACTATTGCTTTTTGGGTTAGGTACGCTGCTTCCTTTTTATTGGATTTTGGTGACTTCTTTAAAAACAAGGCAAGAAATATATAGCGGACAATTGACTTTGTGGCCCAAGGCACTGACCTGGGTGAATTATGTGGATACGCTGCAAAATACAAATTTCCCCCGCTATTTATTGAACAGCTTTACAGTCAGCATGAGTAGTTCAATTCTGGTTCTGCTTGCTTCCATCTTGGGAGGATACAGTTTGGCCAGATATCAATTTAAGGGTAAAAAATTTGTGCTCGTCTCCTTTTTGGCTACCCAAATGGTGCCGGTCATGGTCATCCTAGTGCCTTTGTTTATTACCTTTGGCCAAATTCATTTATTAAATAAGCTGCCTGCATTAATTATTACTTATACAGCAATGAATATCCCGTTTTGCTTGATTACGATGTCCAGTTTCTTTCAGCGTATTCCAGTTTCTTTGGAAGAAGCGGCCATGATTGACGGCTGCAACAAATTCCAGACCATGTCTAGAGTTGTGCTGCCGATGATGCAGCCAGGTATTGTAGCGACATTTGTATTTGCTTTTATTGGTTCTTGGAACGATTTGTTTTTCGGGGTTATGTTCACAAACAGCGAATCTGCCAAGACGGTTCCTGTCGGTCTCAGCAGTTTTGTTCAGAAATTCGATATCAATTGGGGGCAAATGAGTGCGGCAGGCATCATATCACTCATTCCTGTCGTTATTATGTTCGCCATCGTGCAAAAATATATCGTTGCGGGTTTAACGCAAGGAGCTGTGAAAGGTTAGGTGAAACATGTGCTGCTCGAAGTTATCGCTACAAGTGTGAGGGACGTCATTGCGGCTGAACAGAGTGGTGCCGATCGGATCGAACTCATCACCGGCATGTTGGAAGGCGGACTAACGCCAAGCTATGGGCTAATCGAAGCGGCGGTTCAGGCTACCAAGCTGCCCGTTCAGGTGATGATCCGACCTCACAGCTATTCTTTCTTCTATGATCGTCTGGATGTTGCCGCCATGATGACGGACATCCGCATGGTCAAAAAAATTGGGGCTGCTGGCGTGGTGCTAGGTGCGCTGACGCCAGACCGGCGTCCGGATGTGGAAGTGTTGGCGAGATTGTTGGAAGAGGCGGAGGGGCTCTCCGTTACCTTCCATCGTGCGTTCGATGAAGTTCGGGATGTTCAGGAAGCGTTAGATGAGCTAGAGAAGTTCAAGCAAATTGATCGTATCCTTACCTCGGGAGGTAAGCCCAATGTTTTGGATGCCGTTCAGGAGATGAAGCATCTGGTCGCTTGGAGTCAGAAGACGTCCATTCAGATTTTAGCGGGAAGCGGGCTTACGATTGCGTCTTTGCCTGCATTTGTAGCCGAAACAGGCGTTCAGGAAGTTCATTTCGGAAAAGGCGTACGAATAAATGGCGATCCGCTGGGCCCGATCGATCCCGTTCGGATTCAACAGATGAAAGAACATAGGTACGAGTCTACCAAGACAGATGTATGAAGGAGCAGCTATGACAATTGACGGGTACTTTTTAGGGATAGATATCGGTGGAACCAAAATGTTGGCAGCTTTGGTGGATACACAAGGTCGCGTAATAATCAAAGATCAACAGCCTACTTTAGCAGCTCAAGGAGAGCATGAAGTCATTAGCAGGCTGATCCATATGATAGAGTCGCTTTTGTCTTCTGTACCCAATCTTCATGCTCGCAGCATTTTAAGCCTAGGTATCGCAACTGCAGGGATACTTGATATGGATACGGGAACAATTGTTCTCTCGACAAATTTAGGTTGGAAAAATGTTGCCTTAGGGCCGATATTGGAACGGAAATTCGGTATTCCTGTCCGTTTGATCAATGATGCAAGTGCTGCAGCGCTAGGAGAATGGATCGTTGGTGCAGGCAAAGGAACAGAGGACTGTTTATATGTAACCGTGTCCACGGGAATTGGGGGCGGTGTCATCAGCGGTGGCCACTTGCTGCTGGGTGCTTCGAATAATGCAGCGGAGATCGGCCATATCAGCATTGATAGGAAAGGGCCTATATGCAAATGCGGTAATAAAGGCTGTGTAGAAATGTATGCCTCCGGCAATTCAATAGCCCGGATAGCCGCTGAAGACATAATTTCAGGAAAGTTGCTAACCGCACCGCTGGCTGAGATGGCTGGACATGATCCGAACAAGGTTACGGCGAAGCTTGTGGCAGAAGCTGCCTCAAGCGGTGACCCTTATGCCATCTCTTTGCTGAAAGAGGCGGGGGAAGCACTGGGGACCGCGATGGTGACGTTCATCCATTTGTTCAATCCGGAAATTATCATTTTCGGTGGCAGCGTGTCTCTATGTGGTGATGTGCTTTTTGAGCCCATGTGGAACACCATACAAAAGCTTGGAATCGAAGATATGGTAAAAGATGTAAAAATAGCCCGCTCATCTCTTGGTGTAGATGCAGGGGCAGTTGGCGCCGCATTATTATGGAAGTATGAAAATCAAGCCGTTACCATTTAAATGATTATATAGGAATTGTTTACGAGATAAATATGGAGAGGAGAATTCGGTTGAAGATTGAAGTGTTACCGCCCGAAGAAATTAAAACCAGAGTTGCCGACCTGTTATCGGAACAGATTAAGCGTAAACCGACATCGGTGCTTGGCATGACCACGGGCTCGTCACCTATAAAATACGGGATCTATCAAGAGTGGATCCGGCGGGAGCAAGCAGGTGAGCTCATCTTTCATGAAGCTAGATTCATTAACCCTGATGAACTGGTCGGCATTCCGGTTGATCATCCGGAAAGTTATCGAACCTATATGCAAGAGCATTTGTTTGGCCAGCTTCAGACGCTTCGATACGAGCCGCAAATTCCCGATGGCAGTTCAACGGACCTGATGGCTGAGTGCCTTAGATTTGATCAAGTGTTGGCAGATCTCGGTTACGTGGATTGGCAGCTTATGGGGCTAGGCTTAAACGGACATATTGCTTTTATCGAACCAAGCAATCATATACCTGCGAAAACGTATGTTTCACAACTTTTTGTAGAGAACAGACCTGTTCACTCGCCGCATTTTCGTTCTGAAGATGAGGTGCCTAAGCAATCGATAACGATCGGTTTGGAGGCCGTTATGAAAGCGCGGAACATCGTTCTGGTTGCTACAGGCGACAATAAAGCCGACATGGTGGCAAAAGCTTTTGCTGGGCCAATAACAACCAATGTTCCAGCGTCTTTTTTGCAGCTGCATGCGAATGCGACGATTATTCTCGATGCGGCGGCTGCTTCAAAAATCTCGTTATAGTAGAACTTCTTAAGTGCCGCGACTATCGTGGCTTTTTTTGCGTTGAGGGGAACGACTTAAATGAGAAATCGTTAATGTTAAAAGGGTCACTTTTTTTCCATATACCCATGCCTTTTTTTCCGTCGAACATATGATAATTCATACATTCGGTTAATGGAGATGAGTACATGCTGATGTCAGGAAGCGTCGTGTTGAGTAGTTCAACCCAAATTGATGTGTTAATCCCAGCGATCGAGAAGGATTTGGGAACACTTCCTATGGTGATTGATGCCGTACGGAAGTATGTGAAACATCCTATTGGTGAAATCATCATTGTTGCTCCGCGAAAGAAGAGAATTCTGGACCTTTGTCAGCGCAAGGGGTGCAGGTTCGTTCATGAGGACACGGTTCTCCCTATAACGAAGAAGAATATCCACTATGAATCCAAAACATGGGATCGATCCGGCTGGCTTTATCAACAACTGCTGAAGCTTAACGGTGACACGCTCTGTACATCCAAGTATTACTTGGTGATTGATGCGGATACAGTACTCATTCGTCCGCATGTTTTTAAAGTGGGATCCAAGACCGTGTTTTATTGCCGGGACTGGAGTCAGAGTGAATATTTTAAAACCTATCGAAAACTAATGGGCAGAGGACGCTTGTCTCGTCGGTCGTTTGTTACCCACTATATGCTGTTTGAGAGATCGAAAGTGGCACAGCTGAAAAGCACGATTGAAGCGAAGCACAACAGAAGCTGGTATTCGGCTATTATGGCCAGTATGAATAAATCCAAGCAGTTTGCTTTCTCAGAATTTGAAACTTACGGTAATTTCCTCTACGCGACCGCTCCGCACAACATGATCTTGAAGTCTGCATTGAACAAAAGTTTAAGCTTGGGTGCTTCACGCATTCCATCGACGGTCAGGGCTCTTGCGAAGCATTACCGATCCATTTCTCTTCATAAACGCAAGGGTTATGTAAAAGCCAGGAAGGTAAAGTCTTTATGAAGTCCTATCGTGTGACCTGGGAAGGACCTGTCCATAGAGCCAGTGGTCTCGGTTATGCGAGTAGAGCCTATGCACGGGCACTTACGCGCCAGGGGGTTGCGGTGAGCTGGGGATTGTCTGGTCCCAAAGGGAGGTCATCTCATGGCAAAAAGGTGCTTATCTATAACCATGTTCCCAATCATATAAATTTCAAGGCGGCGCGAAGCAGATACGATACTATCATTCTGAACACGGTATGGGAGACTAGCAGAACGCCAAGGAATTGGCTGCCGAATATGAACAAATTCGATGCGATCTGCGTCCCCTCCCAACATAACAAGGTAGCATTGCGAAATAGCGGTGTGAAGGTGCCGATTTATATTGTTCCTCATGGCGTAGATACGAAGGTTTACCATCCTGATAATAAAAAACTGTCACTACCGCGTGCGGCAGGCAAGTTTACGTTCGTGTCCGTATTTGGCTTCCAGCATCGCAAGAATCCAGAGGCTTTATTAAGGGCGTACTGGGAAGAGTTTTCGTCTCAAGATAATGTCATTCTCGTTATCAAAACCAATGGATACGCGGCCTATGAGACAGAGCGATGGATAAAAAATCAAATTCTGCAATACCAAAAGAGATTAGGTTTTCAAAAGCCGACAGCCCCTGTTGTCGTGATTGCACGCCGACTTCAAGAAAGTCAGATGAGAGGTCTTTACACGCTTGGTGATGTTTTTGTCCTTCCAACTCGTGGCGAAGGCGTCGGTTTGCCTTTTTTAGAATCGCTGGCTAGCGGTGTCCCTGTCATTGCGACCGGTTGGGGAGGGCAAATGGATTTCTTGACGACTCGTAATTCGTTCCTTCTCCCCTATCGACTCCAAAGTCCTGCAGCTAGTATGAAAAGGCGGCATGCGATCTCGCGATCATTCAGCTATCTGTTTGCTCAGAAAGGACAAAGATGGGCGGAAGCCGATCGGCATGCGCTAAGACGGACGATGCGGCAAGCCTACCAAAACCCTGAGCTTTGCAAGGAGAAAGGACGCCAAGGCCGAAGAGATGTACTTGATTTATCCTGGAATCGAGCAGGGGTGTTAATGAAACAGGTTATAGAAAAGGTAATTCGTTCAAAGAAATAAGGGGAAGTGTTATGTCTCCCGGAAAGGGGCATTTGACTTGCGGATTGTACTATTGTGCGGAGGCTCTGGTAAAAGGTTATGGCCGTTATCCAACGAGATCCGCTCTAAGGTGTTTCTTAAACTTTTGAAATCGGACGATGGAACGAGAGAATCGATGATTGGGCGCATATGCCGACAATTGGATGAAGTAGGTTTGCTGCAATTTACGAGCATTATCACGCATAGCAGCCAAGTGGAAATTACGAGAAAGCATGTGGGCGAAAACATTCCTATCATTAGCGAACCTTTTAAAAGAGGAACGTTTGCGGCTGTCGCGCTGGCTTCCTGTTATCTGCATGAGCAGATGCAAGTAGATCCGAACGAAACGATATGTATCCTCCCAGTGGACACTTTTGCGGATTCGGTGTTTTTCGGGAAACTTCATCGCTTTCCGGATATTCTTTCGCAGTCGCAGGCGGAGCTTGCCCTTCTTGGAACGAAGCCTCAACACCCCTCTAACCAATTCGGCTATATTGTTCCTGAGCGTTTAATGGAGAAGGATGATTATGCCCTCGTTCGGCAATTCGTAGAGAAGCCTAATGAGCAACTGGCCGGCTTGTTGATTGAGCAGCATGCGTTGTGGAACTGTGGTGTTTTTGCGTTCAATTTGAAGTATATGCTGGACCATGTGGCGAAAAAGGCGCTGCCTATTCAGGTTGACAAATGGCTAGACTGTTACGAGCAGCTTGCTACTGCAAGCTTTGATCAAGAGGTCGTGGAGCACTCTAACCGAGTAGCCGTTATGGGCTATGAGGGTTTATGGAATGATCTGGGGAGCTGGAAGGCGATTACAGGTTATTTTGAAAATCAGGTCATTGGCCCCGGCCGTATATCTGACGATTCCTCCAATACGCATATGATTAATGAACTCCCCTATCCAATTGAAGTAATTGGCGTACCTGATGTTATTGTTGCGGCAAGTTTAGATGGTATTCTTATTGCTGCCAAGGATCAGGCCAATTTAATTAAGGATAAGTTAGATGCTGCACCTCAGTTTCCGAGATATATAGAGAAAAGGTGGGGAACCTGTCGGGTCTTGGAGTATTGGACGGATGAACGGGGAACGGAGGTTATGGTTAAAAGAGTGGAGATCTCCCAAGGGGAGCAAACCAGTTATCATCTGCATCAGACACGGAAAGAGATAGTAACGATTTTAAGCGGCGAAGCAGAAATCTTATTGGATCATAAACGGTACAGGCTTCAGGCGGGCGATGTTAGACAAATTCCTATTAACGTTGGACATGGCATAAAGGCTATCACCCATCTTGAGTTGATGGAGGTTCAGTTGGGGTTGGCGTTGAAGGAGGACGATTGTCTTCGTTTGTTAATGAACTGGTAGCTATGGAAATGAGCTTATCGCTGGATGAATCGGCGGTTTGACACGTTCGGATAATGCGCCTGTCTATCAATTACGCCACTTGGCAAGGAGGCGCTCTTATTTATGAAGTTGAAACAATCAGAATTACAAAATCAACGATGTTACGATTTAAAAGATGAAATCAATATCTTGACAAAATATACTGTAAAAAATATTATTACAGTATACAAAATTTGAATAGAGGACACAAAACATGAAATGTAAAATCAATCGAAATGCTGCAAACGTATTAAAAAATATGCTGAATAGTAAAGAAGCGGCTGACGGGAAGATGATTCGTGTTTTTATAACACAGAATCATGGAGATCATGGGCATTATGATATAAAGCTTGATACACCAACTGAACATGATGAAATCGTAAAAACAGACAAAGGCATTGAAATCTTATTAGATAAACGCGAAGACCTTTTAGATGGAGTTTGGATTCAGTATTTTTATGTGTCTGATGAAGGTTTCTTCATAACAAATCCGTCTACAGGTTTTCATGACAAATAAAGGCATGAAATATTAATGTTCAAAAATGGTGAGCAAAAGAATATTTTATAGCGCAAGAGCTGCTTCAATGCAGCTCTTTTTTCGTTTCATCTCCGATGAACATTGACCCCATAAATATAAAAAAAGTCGGGTAGTGTAGGCAAGAGTGAACAAATATTGATATTGGGAAAATAAAACATTGCATTTTAATTATTATGCATGGTATATTAGCAATCCGGTCGCAAGACAGACCAATTAAAGTTAATAGAAAAAAAGAAGTTGCAATATAAAAATTAGTATGGTATATTACTTCTCGCTGCTTCGGTAACACGGCAGTGAGTGAAAGAAATT
>NZ_BILW01000042.1 GCF_004000765.1 Paenibacillus chondroitinus NBRC 15376
GTTCAATATACCATACTAACTTTTCATTTGCAACTTGTTTTTCTCAAGTTACTCGTTATTCCCGCATGTCTCAGCGGCAACTTTTATAAGATAACATAGATGCTGCTTCCGAGTCAACCCATATGACAACTGTATTTTCCTTCCACCTATAACAAGGTCAGTTTTAATCCAACAAGCAGAAGAACCCCCGGTACACCTAACACCGTCACCGTTCCTAGTGTAGCTGTATTAATCGGCAAGTCCACCTGCGTATAGGTGCTCAGCAAATTCAAAGCATATAGCAGGAAGGCTGCTACAACAACATTCAATGTCAGACCAGACAATAATCTGCCAGCCCCTCTGTTACGCAATACGGTAACTAGCAGCAATAGTGAGGATAGTATGAGTAATACCCATACCGCATATTTAATATACACGTCTACACCTCCAGTAATCGATCAGTGTCAATCATGCTCAGATTTAGCCTTTTAGCCTGCTTAATGAGCATTTCAAATCTCTTCTCAGCCGCCTCCATCGCATAGATGGCATAGTCAATCTGATCCTTGTCCAAGGCAAACTCGAAATGCGCCTGAGCTGCCACCCAATTCGCATGTGCCGAACGGATCTCTTGCAGCAGCAATTGCTTGTCCCGCAGAAGCTCCTCTTTTGCCCCTTTTTTCGTCTGTGGATTCTTCCTTCCGTGCATACCTAACAGAGCTGGTCTCATCAGCAAACCTCCATGACCCCAAATACGGGTTAATCTACCCTTATGCTTATGGGAGAAATAGAGCAAATAGAACTATGCACTTCTTTTCACGAAACAAAAAAAGAGAGCTCTTCAGCTCCCTTTTGCATGATTAACGGCTATTTATAATTCCCTGCGGCCTTCCATGGCTTTGGACAGTGTTACTTCATCGGCATATTCTAAATCTCCGCCAACAGGTAGTCCGTGCGCGATTCGCGTAACCTTCAGGCCAAAAGGCTTCACTAATCGAGACAGGTACATGGCCGTAGCTTCACCTTCAATGTTCGGGTTCGTGGCCAAGATTAATTCCTGTACGGTTTCATCCCCTAACCGCTTGAGCAACTCGGCGATATGAATTTGATCGGGTCCGATCCCTTCCATAGGGGAAATCGCCCCATGCAGGACATGATAGTAGCCTTCGAACTCTTTGGTGCGTTCCAAAGCAACCAAGTCCTTAGGCTCCTGTACGACGCAAATGACGGAACCATCCCTGTTCTTATCTTGACAGATCCGGCAAGGATCAACATCGGTAATGTTGCAGCAGACGGAACAGTAGTGGAGGTTTCTTTTTACGTTGACGAGCGCCTTCGCAAAATCAATCACATCTTCTTCTTTCATACGAAGTACATGAAAAGCAAGGCGTCCCGCCGTTTTGGGGCCTACCCCCGGCAAGCGGGAGAAAGCGTCGATTAACTTAGAAATCGGTTCGGGGTAATACAAAGGAAGTTCTCCCTCATCTTTCAGAATCGTAGCTCATGGTTGTGATTAGAACAAACCAGGGATGTTCATACCACCTGTGAATTTGCCCATATCTTTATTCGCGATTTCTTCCGCTTTGGTCATCGCGTCATTGACAGCTGTAAGCACAAGATCTTGCAGCATTTCAACATCATCCGGATCAACAGCTTCAGGCTTGATTGTGATGCTTTGTACTTTTTTGTGTCCATTCACTGTACAAGTAACAACGCCGCCGCCAGCTGTGCCTTCAATGATTTTCGTGCCCAGTTCTTCTTGAGCCTTCATCATTTGCTCTTGCATTTTCTTCACTTGTTTCATCATTTGGTTCATGTTATTCATTTTTGTTTGCTCCTTTGTATTTAGTCTAGTCTTCTTTAATGGTCACTAAATCTTCGCCAAACAGTTGAATCGCTTCGGAGATCCATTCCTCTTTGGGTGGAGATCCTGGACTGCCTTCTTCCGCCACAAGTTCCAGAACTTCAGGCTGACTGGTAGTCGCATCACTCTTCGCGTCGTCCCACTCTTTGCGCATAACCGTAAGCAAGCGCATGGACTTGCCGAATACTGAGCTGAGTACTTGCTCGATAATGAGTTTGTTCTCCGGTTTCTCTGTCGTGTTACGGTGCATTTCATTCTTGAACGCAACCAATACCACATCATCGAGCATTGAGACCAGATCACCATTCACAAACCAAGCATGGACTGTAATCTTCTTCTCCTTGACCAGACCCAACACCTGACTCCATTTCATAAGAGCTGCTTTGGTTTCCGGACCTTCCGAAGCCTTCAGGTATCCATCAAGCTTAATCCCTGACTTCTTGGACGGCGCAGAGGCCACCGGCATTTTGGGCGCTGGTTTCGTTTCAACAGCCGCACCCGATACTCCCGATTTTAACAGTCCAGCTATCTGGTCTTCAAGTTGTTTGAGCTTCTGGGTCATTTGAGCAAAAAGATCGCCTTGCGGCATCCGGCTTCCCAGATCTGCCCCTGCGCTGACAGCCGCATGTCCTTCGCCGCTATGACCGCCGCACATTTTCATAATTGAAATCTCGAGCAGGGTTTGGGGCTGGACGGAATACTTCATTTCACTCTGATAATGATTCAGTATTTCTATCATGCCCATCATTTCGTTTGGCGTAAAATGGCTGGCAATTTCACTGAGCTCGCGCATATCAAACACGCGTTCTGTAATGACCGGCGAATTCGGCACCATGCGAACCATGAGCAAATCGCGGAAATAATTAATCAAATTCTCGATGCATTTGTCAGCACTTTTGCCTTCTTGCATAAATGTATCGATTAGCTCTAGCGCGGCGCCAAGGTTCTTGTCTTTGATACAAAGCACGAGCTTTTTGAATTGATCGGAAGCCACCCCGCCGGTGATGGACAATATGTCCGAGAGCTGCACTTCCCCTGTTGCAAAAGAGGTCGCTTGATCCAGAAGGCTGAGCGCATCGCGCATCCCGCCATCGGACAATCTTGCAATATAATGGAGCGCTTCCTCGTTAATGGAAATCCGCTCCTGATCACAAATATATTTCAGCCGCTGCACCTGATCATCCATCGAAACACGTCGAAAGTCAAAGCGCTGACAGCGAGAAATAATCGTTGCCGGAATCTTATGCGGCTCCGTCGTCGCTAGTATGAACATCACATGGGCGGGCGGCTCTTCAAGTGTTTTGAGCAGTGCGTTGAAAGCCTCTGTAGTCAGCATGTGCACTTCATCGATGATATAGACCTTCTGTCTGACTTCGGTAGGAGCATACTTGACTTTATCCCTAATATCCCGAATTTCTTCAACACCGCGGTTAGAAGCGGCGTCAATCTCAACGACATCCATGACAGCGCCGTCCGTGATGCGTTCACAGGCAGAGCAAGCATTGCATGGCTCTTCAGCTGGACCGTTTAAGCAGTTAACTGCTTTGGCTAATATTTTGGCCGTACTTGTCTTCCCTGTTCCCCGTGGTCCGTTGAACAAATAAGCATGGGTAAGGCGATTTTCTCGCAAAGAATTCTGCAGTGTCTGCGTGATATGTTTCTGACCGACAACCTCACGAAACGTCTGAGACCTCCACGTTCGATATAGAGCAATATGTGCCATAGTGTTCCTCTCCATTAATCCCTGCGTGGAATGCTGAATCCATTATACTATATCGCAACAGGGGATGAAATAGAGGATCAAACATGGAATCCGGATCTGATGCGGATAGACAAAATAAAAAACGCCCCAAAAGAAGGCGTCCAAGTTCAAAGTCATATGAAATTTCATTATAAACCGTGCACCTGTTATTGATAAAGTGATACAAGCGAACTCTTATCGTTAGCTCAAGTCAGGCAGCCCCTCGGCACATGAAACATCTCACTTACGGCTGCTTCCTTCCAGACCTGACCGGGTTCATGAGCATTCATTGCGAAGGACCCAACTCTCAACACCACGTGTAAGAGCCAGACCTCACATCACAGTACCGCTAACAGGAATTCAACCCCGCTACAGCGGATTGCGAGTTACAGGGCACCGCTACCTCCCCGTCTAGCACAGTAAAAATAGTATAGCTGATTCACCTGTAAATAGCAACTAAGGGGGAAAATATACCTGATCGCCTTGATTACCGTGACATTTTCACCGTTGTTTTGTAACGCGGCATATTGGTATCAAAAGCGTTTTGCACTTGAGAGCGAAGCTCTTCAACTTGCGCCGCCGTCAAGTGCGGCTTTGCTTTTATTTTCACGCGAGCATTGGGTCCGTTGATGGCAATATTGGATTTCTCGATTCCTTGAAACTGTGCGAGCACATTTTTCATTAAGTTTGAATCATCCTCGTAGTGATGATACGTCGGATTCAGCGGGTCGTTTGGATTCACATTGGTGATGCCTAAATACCCGTCCCGCTTGTAATTTTGCGCTTTATAATTGCCCGTATCCGTCTGCGGCGGGTTTTTGTTACTCGAATTGATGCCGCACCCGGCCAAGCTCATGGTAAGCAGAATGGCTAAGGTTATTCTTCGCATACCCTTGAACATAAAAACACCTCCCATTGGACTCTAAGTCTAAACTTAGGATGACCAAGGGAGGACGTCTTATGCTGATTGGCAGCAAAGTAATTGATACCAATTAGATTCCGTATTTCTTTTTGAACTTGTCGACACGGCCGCCTACATCGATAAACTTTTGTTTACCAGTGTAGAAAGGATGGCAATTGGAGCAAATCTCAACGCGAAGATTTTGCTTGATTGAACCCGTTTCGAACACATTACCACAAGCGCAAGTCACTGTGGTTGCATGATAAGTAGGATGAATACCTGCTTTCATGTTGGTTCACCTCTTTCCGCCCTGAATCATTTGCTGAATCAGAGTTAATGGACGTACCTTAGGTACTTTTGCATTGTAGCATATTCGCAAGTTCGAATGCAATGGAAAAACGAGTGGAACCCCCTAACTTAGAGAACCATTGTCGTATTTCTGTCGCTGGCGTAGAACTTTGGCGTATGCGAGTAAGATCCAAGCACAACATCAGGCAATTCCTGCTCGAAAATCTCAATCATTTGCTTCATGCCAAGCAGCTCGCCCCGAGCCTTAGGGATAATCCCCAAATAACTTTCAGGGTCAATATTCAGGTTGCGCAATTGAATTAATTTTAATCCCGTTCTTCGCACGAATTCGATCATAGCCTCAATCTCTTCTTCCCGATCCGTTACACCTGGGAAAACAAGATAGTTGATTGAAGTAATTACACCTTTGTCCGTTGCGTAGCGAAGGGATTTCTCAACATTTTTCAGCGTATAAGCTCTAGGCTTGTAATAGGCATTGTAGTGATCATCCAAAGCACTGATCGTACTCACACGCATTAGGTCAAGCCCGGCGTCTACGATGCCGCGGATATGGTCTGTCAGCCCTGCATTCGTGTTGATGTTGATGTAGCCCATCTTCGTCTGCTCACGAACCTGCTTGATAGCCGGAACAATAAGCGCCGCTTGTGTACTAGGCTCACCTTCACACCCTTGTCCGAAGGAGATGATGCTATCAGGCGTGCGTAGATGCTCCAGCATGATCTGCGTGATCTCTTCGATCTGAGGTTTAAAATTCATACGCGTCTGCGGAGCCACAAAGCCGCTCTCATCCGGCTGTTCCGATATACATCCGAAGCAGCCTGCGTTACAGGAATAGGAGACCGGAACAGCGCCTTCCCAACGCTGCAGGAAGGTATTCGAAGCGGTCAGGCACTCATAACCGAGTGCGCAGTTGGATAAGTGTGCGTACAAGCGGTTTTCCGGATACTTGGCCGTCAAGGTTTTGACCTGGGACTCCAGCTCCGTCACATCGCAATGAATCGGATTCCAGAAGTAGGGATTATCCGTTAGTCGAGCAGCTACATAGAAGGCATCATCCTTCCATACAACAGCCGTATAACCGAACAGCGGCAGCGCCTTGGTCTTGTCGGATTTGACGTAACCAGGCAGCAGCAGGCGGGTAAACCCCTGCGGCAGCAGCGCACCGACAGCATGATAATCGCCTGGCACCAGCTTCATATCGCCAGTCTCAGCATCTATGCCTACTGGCCGTGTAAAAGGAAGACTGACAAGCGTCGCCCCTTCGGGCAGCGGAATCAACTCGTCTTCCATAATTTCTGTAATCATTTCAGCATTTCGACCAAGCGCCAAAAAATCCGGATGGTCAAAAACGTTTCCTTGTGAGTCTGAATAAACCAAATTCATAACGGTACTCCTCTTTATGCGTTAACGCATCTTCCGCATCTCATTAAGATGCTGAGTTTTTCACTTTCCCTTTGCTCGCCCCTGTGGACGGTGAAGAGCCCGTCGATGGAGAAGCCAAAGAATCCAGGAACTCTTGATTCGTTTTCGTTTCGGCAAGTTTTTTGATGAAGGACTCGGTGTATTCGTGCGAATCGTTCATACCTTTGCGGAGCGCCCATACCTTCTCGAGTTCATCTTTGCTCAGCAGCGCCTCTTCGCGGCGCGTACCGGATCTGCGAATGTCGATAGCAGGGAAAATACGGCGTTCCGCCATTTTACGATCCAGATGCAGCTCAAGATTACCTGTCCCTTTAAATTCCTCGTAGATGACGTCGTCCATACGCGAACCCGTCTCCACAAGTGCTGTAGCGAGAATCGTTAAGCTGCCGCCTTCCTCGATGTTACGGGCAGCTCCGAAGAAACGCTTCGGACGATGAAATGCGCCAGGATCAATACCACCGGATAGTGTCCGGCCTGTTGGCGGAACTACAAGGTTGTAGGCCCTAGCCAACCGAGTGATGCTGTCCAGCAAAATAACAACGTCTTTCTTATGTTCAACTAAACGCATAGCGCGTTCCAGGACTAATTCAGCAACTTTAATATGATTCTCAGGCAGCTCGTCAAAAGTAGAAGCAACAACTTCTCCTTTCACAGAACGCTGCATGTCCGTAACTTCCTCAGGACGCTCATCGATCAACAGAACGAAAAGCTCAATGTCAGGGTAGTTCGTAGAAATACTGTTGGCAATTTCTTTGAGCAGCAATGTTTTACCTGCTTTGGGAGGCGCAACAATCAATCCACGTTGGCCTAGACCTACAGGCGCAAGCAAATCCATGATACGCATGGAAACTTTGTTAGGCTCTGTTTCAAGCGTAATACGCGTATCCGGATAGAGTGGCGTCAAGGCAGGGAAATGAAGCCGCTCGGCAGCTGTTTCCGGTTTCTCGCCATTAACCGCTTCAACCTGAAGAAGCCCGAAATAACGCTCATTCTCTTTAGGAGGACGGCATTTGCCTGATACAATATCCCCGGAGCGCAAATCGAATTTGCGAATCTGGGAAGCAGAAATATAAATGTCTTCTGAGCTTGGAAGATAGTTAATGGGACGCAAGAAACCAAAGCCCTCTTGAAGAATTTCGAGGACACCTTGCATAAACATTAGACCACTTTCAGCAGCTTGTGCACGTAAAATTGCAAAGATGAGTTCTTTTTTCTTCAGCGTACCGTAGTATGGAATCTGATGTTTCTTAGCTAGTTTATATAATTCAGTAAGCTTGAGTACTTCAAGCTCAGCAAGCTGCATGCTCATGATTCAACCACCAAACTATTAAATTTTCAATTGGATTCTAGCATTGCCTGTTGTCTGGAACTTTATTCCTTACTCCTCGCTCTCGCGCCAAACCTCGGCACCCAGTGAAGATAAATTGAAGACTAAGTTCTCATACCCACGGTCAATAAACTCTACCCCGGACACCTCTGTGATACCGCCAGTTCTTACGCTAAGACCGGCAAGTACAAGGGATGCTCCTGCTCGCAAATCCGTTGCCCGAACCTTCGCCGAGCTAAGCTCGGATCCTTCGATAATGGCGGAGCGTCCTTCAACTTTCATCTTAGCTCCCATCCGCACGAGCTCAGGAATGTGCTTGAAACGATTGCTGTAAACATGATCCGTTAGTATACTAACTCCTCTAGCTTGGCACAATAGGCTTGCCATTGGAGATTGCAAATCTGTTGCAAACCCTGGGTAAATTAATGCTTTTACATCGACGCTAGAGTACTCAGGCTGACCTACTACACGAATGGATTCATCCATCTCGTAGATATGTACACCCATTTCTTGAAGTTTCGCTGTTAATGCTTCCATATGTTTAGGAATGACGTTATCTACAGTCACATCGCCGCGCGTAGCAGCTGCTGCAATCATATACGTTCCTGCTTGAATACGGTCAGGAATGATGGAATGGCGGCAGCCATGCATCTCCGTTACCCCTTCGATCCGAATGGTATCGGTACCAGCACCCTTGATTCTTGCACCCATCGAGTTCAACAATGTAGCTACATCTATAATTTCAGGCTCTTTCGCCGCATTTTCAATAATTGTATTTCCTTTTGCACGTGAAGCCGCCAACATAATGTTGATCGTCGCCCCTACGCTCGCCATATCCAAATAAATCTTAGCTCCACGCAGCTCTTTGGCCCGAATTCTTAATGCGCCATTCTCATTGCTTACTTCAGCCCCTAAAGCTTCAAAGCCTTTGATATGCAAATCGATTGGACGCGGTTCAAAATTGCATCCGCCCGGCAAACCAATATTCGCTTCCCCAAACCTTCCGAGCAGCGCTCCCATCAAATAATAGGAAGCTCTTAACTTCTTAACTTTTCCATTAGGCATTGGAAGAGACTTCATTCTGCTAGGATCGATCGTCATCCGATCTTCGTTCCAGTCGATGGTAGCTCCTAAATCCGTCAAAATTTCTGTATATGTAGCCACATCGCTTAAATGCGGCAGATTATCCAACGTTACCGGCGTTTCAGCAAGAATCGCAGCTGGAATAAGTGCAACCGCACTATTCTTAGCTCCGCTAATTTGAACAGTCCCTCGTAGTGGACGTCCCCCGACCACCATTAATTTCTCCAACATGATTCTCCCCCTAAATCCAGGTGCCTTCCTGTAACGCAAACTCCTCAACCTAAACGCCAATTGCAACCAAAATTGTATCACAATCTATTGAAATGAACATGAACAAATAAAAGGAAATAAGAACATCAATAACAAAAACGCTTACAGTCCTAGTAACAACTGAAGACAAAAAATAGAAGAAGGAAACGCCCGCAAGCATGCAAACGGCGGACATTTCGCATCCTCCGTTTGCGTCTTGCGGCATTTCCCACTGCATCTATACAATTATAATTAAGCTTGGTTGCTGCTTCCGAACAATTGAATTTTGGATTTTACAACTTCGACCATTGCGTTACGAGCTGGGGTTAGATATTTACGAGGATCATAAATTTTTGCGTCCTTGTTCAGAACTGCGCGGATCGTGTCTGTGCATGCTACTTGGTTCTCAGTGTTAACATTGATTTTACCAACGCCTGCAGCGATCGATTTACGAATCATTTCGTCAGGAACACCGGAACCGCCGTGTAATACAACAGGAACTGGGATCGCTTTGGAAACTTGCTCGATAATGTCAAAATGGATGTTAGGCTCGCCAGCGTACATACCATGTGCTGTACCTACTGCGATTGCCAAACAGTCAACGCCTGTCTCTTCGTAGAAGCGGATAGCTTCTTCAGGTTTTGCAAGGTTAGCGTGCTCTTCGTCTACGGAGATGTCATCCTCAACACCACCGATTGTTCCAAGCTCACCTTCAACGGATACGCCCATTGCACGAGCCGCTTTAACAACTTCTTTCGTCAAACGGATGTTTTCTTCGAAAGAGTAGTGTGAACCGTCGAACATAACGGAGCTGAATCCTGCGCGGATACATTTCATTGCTACTTCAAAGGAGCTGCCGTGATCCAAGTGCAAAGCGATTGGCAGACCGGATTTTTTGGCTGCAGCTTCAGCAATTGCTACTGTAAATTCGATACCCATATATTTCAGTGCGCCTTCGCTAACACCGTAAATGAAAGGGGATTTCAGTTCCATTGCCGCTTCCACAATCGCTTGAGCAAACTCAAGGTTGTTCATGTTAAATTGACCCACCGCGAATTTGTTCGCTTTTGCTTTAGGTAAAAACTCATTCATTGAAACCAATGCCATGTTTCTCTTCCTCCTAGAACCTTTTTGTAGTTTTGCGTAGACCGCTCTTGTCATACCTGAGTTATTATAGCACATATACTTTCAAATGATAACCAAGCCCACGCTTCTCAGCCACAAAAAAAGACCCTATGACTAGGATCCCACGGCAAAACCACTGCTTGACTCATTATTTAACTGCATATTAACCGCCATGCGCAACTCATCAATGTCAAACGGCTTCGTGAAATGCATGATTGCACCCAGGTCCGTCGCTTCTTTAATCATATCCAGCTCGCCATAAGCTGTCATCATGATCACTTTGATCGAGGCATCAATTGCTTTAACGTGCTTGAGAATATCTAGGCCATCCATACCGGGAATTTTCATATCCAGTAATAGTAGGTCCGGCGAAGAATTTTTGACGATTTCTAAAGCCAATTTACCGTTAGAGGCTTGATAAGTGTCATATCCTTCATTGCTGAAAACCTCCATTAGCAGTACGCGAATTCCATTTTGATCATCGACAATTAGCACTTTTTTCTTCATCAGCCCAGTTCCCTCCCGAAAACGAATAACAAATCCCCTGCACTTCACAGATACATAACGTATTCGCTATTCATTTCCGTTTTCCTTCACGAGAGAGAACCAAATTGAAAACTTTTACAAATAAGTTGTTTTACAGGAGGTAGTTCACATAGCGAGTTAGCTACGTTCAATTCCTTGAGCTGCTTTCACGAATTCACGGAATAGCGGCTGCGGACGGTTCGGACGGGATGTGAATTCCGGATGGAATTGTACCGCCAAGAACCAAGGGTGGCCTGGAAGCTCCACCATTTCGACCAAACGGCCGTCCGGGGACGTACCGGAAATGCGCAAGCCAGCGGATTCGATCAATTCGCGGTACTCATTGTTGAACTCATACCGGTGACGATGTCTCTCGTAAACAAGCTCATCATTGTAGCATTTCTCCGCCAATGAACCTGGAACAATTTTGCATGGATATAGACCAAGACGCATAGTACCGCCCAAATTCTCAATATCCTTCTGCTCCGGCAGAAGATCGATAACCGGATAAGCCGTAGTCGGATTAATCTCGGAGGAGTTCGCACCATCCAAACCTGAAACAGAACGCGCATACTCAATAACAGCCACCTGCATACCCAAGCAAATACCGAAGAAAGGAATTTTCTTCTCGCGGGCATAACGAATAGCAGACACTTTGCCTTCAATACCACGATCGCCGAAACCGCCTGGTACTAAGATTCCTTGTACGCCGGAAAGCAGTTCATCTACGTTGTGATCATAAACTTCTTCTGCATTTACCCAACGAATGTCGATCTCGGAGTCGTTATCGATGCCGGCATGTCCTAAAGCTTCAACAATGCTCAAATAAGCATCATGCAAAGCAACATATTTTCCGACAATGGCGATTTCCGTTTTCTTCGTCAAAGATTTGACTTTACGAACGAGACTTTCCCATTCGGTCATGTTTGGCTCATTCGTTTTAAGCTTCAAATGATTCACGACATAATCGTCAAGTCCTTGTTCGCGAAGCATCATTGGCACTTCGTAAAGCGTTTCTGCATCTTTACACTCGATTACAGCGGCTGGATCAATGTCACAGAATAAAGCAAGCTTACGCTTCATATCTTCTGTCAAAGAATGTTCGGTACGGCAAACAATAACGTGTGGCTGAATGCCTAAGCCGCGCAGTTCTTTGACACTGTGCTGTGTCGGTTTTGTTTTCACTTCACCTGCAGCTTTGATATAAGGAATCAGCGTAACGTGAATATACATGACATTCTCGCGGCCGATATCATTTTTCATTTGACGGATCGCTTCCAAGAAAGGAAGGCTCTCGATATCGCCAACGGTTCCGCCGATTTCGGTAATGACAACGTCGGATTGTGCCTCACGGCCCGCTCGCAATACACGGTCTTTAATTTCATTCGTAATGTGAGGAATAACTTGAACCGTACCCCCGAGATATTCCCCTCTACGCTCTTTGGTAATAACGGAGGAGTACACCTTGCCTGAAGTCACGTTCGAGCTTTTGGACAGGTTGATATCAATGAAACGCTCATAATGGCCTAAATCCAAATCCGTTTCAGCTCCGTCATCAGTTACGAAAACTTCACCGTGCTGATAAGGACTCATTGTCCCTGGATCCACGTTGATGTACGGATCAAACTTTTGAATCGTAACTTTCAGACCTCTGTTCTTCAGCAATCTTCCTAAGGAAGCTGCAGTAATTCCTTTGCCAAGGGATGAAACTACGCCCCCCGTAACGAAAATGTATTTTGTCACTATGTACGCCTCCTAATAGTTTTTTAGTTGAAAATTGCAACGTACGCATACGTTTAGTAGTGCCAGATCACCGGCCTGTGTCTTTCTATGCAAAAAGCTTACACCGTAAGCATTCGCTATCGTTGTCGTGGTGCCACTGCCTCAGATTTAGTGTCTACTAAATGAGGGTTTTCATGAAAATCTGGTGAAAAAACAGCCTGAAAACAAAAAAAAGTGACACCCGTGAGTAGACGGGGCACTTTTTGAACGCTTGCGCGATTTGTTAAGATTCTTTTAAAGCCCATGCAATAGTTTACTCTGAACGGGCAGCGGCTGTCAAGACAAGTTATTTGTCGTCGTCATCCTCGTCATCCAGATCGGAATCATCCTCATCCAAATCGGAATCTTCGTCGAGATCGTCCTCATCCTCGTCGTCAGACTCCTCGATACCTTCTTCGCCAAGATCCTCTTCGATCTCTTCATCCTCAAAGAATTCTGTATCTTCTTCCGCTTCTTCCTCTTCGGATTCCGTGCCAAACGCATCGTACTCGTCTTCCTCTGCGTATGTATCTTCTTCCTCCGCGTAGATGTCTTCATCCAGATCGTCGTCTTCATCATTGATGATTCTTGGACGCTTCGCGTTACCAACCGCATCATCTGATTTCTCGACAGGGTACCAACGCTTCAAGCCCCATAGATTCGTACCTACGCAAGCAAAACGTCCATCGATGTTGATTTCCGTATATAGTTGGGCAATCACTTGCATAACGTGCTGCTCGGATAACCCTTTAATTTTTGCAATTTCTGCCATCAAGTCACGGTAATAAAACGGCGTATTCGCCGATTTCAATAATTCAAACGCCAAATCCACCATCGGCATTTCGCGTGCTTGTTCTGTGGTGATTTTGAGTGTGTATTCGCTACTCATCTAAGGCACATCCCTTTCGACCGTCTTCTTCACTTCTTCTATCTACCTTATCCAATATCTTCATTAAGTAAAACCTATTTTTTCTAAAATTGCAACTACCCGCAAAAAACCTTTCGGACAGGCCCCCCTAAAATGAATACAAGCGAAGGTCCCCCTCCGCTTGCGACTGTATCCTAAGGAAGCGGTATGAGCGAGTCACAGCCGTTTCCAGTACCTGAGGAAGAGACACTCCTGCTCGCGCCTCTCTATTTATCCTATGTAAAACCAGCACATCTGACACGGCTTCGCACCCATTTATTTCTATAAAGGCTATCACACGGTCAGAAGGGGTGACCTGTACATAGGATAGGGGAGACTCGATTATTAGCTGTCATGGGGGGATGGCACGTATGGATATAGCCACCTTTCTTCATTCGCTTCATGAGGAAATCGGACTCACCAAGCAATCCGGGAAGAAGCATTTGATCCGTTTCTCATCAGCCAAGGACTACTACGCATGCAAATCCGAGCTGAAGCGAATGAGATCCCGCCTGGCCAACCTGTCCAAGGTTCGCACGATCGACATCATTCACGCCTTCTCCTGCACACTCCGTCCCGACTCGAAACTCAAGCAGTTCGCAGGCAATCCGGTCATTGAAGAAGATACCAAAGTTACCGTTCACCAATCGGTCGGAAGCAGAACCCTCATCAAACGTGCAACCACGCTATCTGGCTCCGGCTCCCAGACCATCCCCTGGGGCGTTGATCAAATTGGCGCACCTGAAGTTTGGGGCAAGTCGCTAGGCCAAAACATCCATGTAGGCGTCATCGATACAGGCATCGACTACAATCACCCAGACTTACGCAATTCAATCTCACGGGGAATCAATTTATTAAATAGCAGCATGCTCCCCTATGATGATAATGGCCATGGCACGCACATTGCAGGCACCATTGCCGCGACTGGCCGCAATTCGGGAATCGTCGGTGTCGCACCCAGATCGATTATTCACCCTGTCAAGGCATTTGACCACAGTGGAAGCGCTTATGTCTCAGACATTATTGCCGGAATCGACTGGTGCGTAAACAATGATCTCGATATTATCAACATGAGCTTCGGCATGAAGTCATACAACCGTGCGCTGGAGCAGGCTGTTTTGAACGCGTATTACAGAGGAAAAGTCATTGTAGCTTCGTCCGGTAATGATGGCAAACGAAAAACGATTGATTATCCCGCTCGCTTCTCCCAGGTCGTTTCCGTTGGAGCCACAACGCGGCTAGGCCGCATAGCTCCCTTCAGCAATCGCGGCAAACAAATTGACATCTATGCGCCAGGTGAACGAGTTTACTCGTCCTGGCTGCACGGCAAATACAATGAGCTTAGCGGCACTTCCATGGCCACCGCTCACGTCAGCGGCGTTATCGCGCTAATGCTGGCCATCAAGCCCTTGTCGCCGCAGCAGATCAAAAGCGTGCTGCGGCGGTGCGCGCTCGGCATTAACAAGCGCGAAAGCACACGCTGGCAGCCAGGGCACCTGAACGCCAGACGGGCTTTGCGGGCTGCGAGGCAGATCAGAGACTCGCAATGAAAAAGGAGTTAAGCGGCTTATGGCTGCTTAACTCCTTTTTGGTGGGAGCGGAAACTTACATCCGCTCCGGTGCGGATACGCCGACTACGCGAAGCGTGTTGGCGAGGGTCGTGCGCAGTGCGCCAAGCAAGGCAAGGCGCGCTTGCGTCAAGGCTGCGTCATCCGTGATGACGTAGTGGCCTCTGTAATAGCTATGGAACTGGCTGGCCAGTTCGTAAACATAGCGGATCATCCGATGCGGCGCGTACTGCTCCGCCGCGATCGCGATCTCTTCCGGAAGCTCTCCGATCTTGCGCAGCAAGTCGAATTCCGCTTCCGAGGAAAGCTGCGCAAGGTCAACCTGCTCCAGCGGGAGCACCGCGATGCCTTGCTCCTCCGCCTGGCGGAAGATGGAGCAGATCCGTGCATGTGCGTACTGCACATAGTAAACCGGGTTCTCATTGGACTGAGATACCGCTAAGTCCATGTCAAAGTCCAGATGCGAGTCCATGCTGCGCATTGCGAAGAAATAACGGATCGGGTCGACGCCGACTTCGTCCATGAGATCCTCCATCGTGACCGCTTTGCCGGTACGTTTGGACATTTTGACCTTTTCCCCGTTTTGGAAAAGGCTCACCATTTGCGCGATCAGCACAATAAGTCGATCCGCTTCGAAACCAAGCGCCGTCATGGCCGCTTTCATCCGCGGGATGTAGCCGTGATGGTCGGCGCCCCAGATGTTAATCAAGCGCTCAAAACCGCGCCCGAACTTATTGCGGTGGTAGGCGATGTCCGGCGTCAAGTACGTGAAGGAGCCGTCATTTTTGATCAAAACACGGTTTTTATCGTCACCCAGCGGCGTCGTATTCAACCAAGTAGCGCCTTCTTCTTCATAGATATGTCCATTGTCACGCAGTTCTTGTAGAACGGGTGGAATCAGGTTATCTTCATAAATCGACGTCTCAGAGAACCAGTTGTCGAAACGTACACCAAAGCGGCCTAAGTCGCGTTTGATTTTGTCGAGTTCTTTTTTCAAGCCATACGTACGGAAAAAAGCACGGCGCTCATCGTCCGGCAAGCTCAGCAGACGATCTCCTTCTTCTGCGGCAAGATCTGCCGCAAAGCCCTTGATATCTTCCCCGAAGTAGCCGTCTTCCGGCATTTCGGCATCTTGTCCAAGCGCTTGCAAATAGCGGGCTTCGATGGATTTGGCCAGATTTACGACTTGGTTCCCCGCATCGTTAATGTAGTACTCCCGGGATACGTCATACCCCGCAAGGTCCAGCACGTTACACAGCACATCCCCTACAGCTGCGCCGCGGGCATGTCCGAGATGCAAGGAACCTGTCGGGTTGGCGCTGACGAACTCAACTTGCACTTTCAGCCCTTGTCCCACGTTCCTTGCCCCGTACCGCTCACCCTGGGCGAGCACGTCCGCGATAACAGGATAAAGGTAAACTTTGTTCATTTTAAAATTAATAAAGCCCGGCCCGGCAATCTCTGCTTCCGCGATATTCGCTTTATCTTTCTGCAGGTTCGCAATGATCTGCTCGGCGATTTGTCTTGGATTCTGCTTGGCAATACGGGTCAACTGCATCGCAATGTTCGTTGCGAAATCCCCATGCGTTTTTTCCTTCGGTACTTCCAGAATGATCTCCGGCAACTGCGCGGCATCCACAATGCCAGCAGCAGCAACGGCATCTGCTATCGCTTGTTTCACGATGACTTTGACTTCGTTTAATACGTCCATTCTTCTTACTCCTCCTGAATTAACAACTTAATCCTGTATGTCCCCGCGTGCGTGCCGGATGCATATAAATCGTATTTCCATCGCGTGATTCCGATGCCCTGTTCCGCTTCGCTTGTCAGCTCGTGCGTCTCGATTTCGAGTTCCAGGCGACCTTGCGGCGTATGATAAAATCCGAGTCGTTTCTCGCCAGGCACAAACGTTTGCTCCGCTTGCACATCTCCTTGGCGGACGATGCGGATCTGATTCTCTTCCAGCTTAATAAGCGTCACCGTTCGTCCAAGTTCGCTGCGTTCTTCTTCATAGCGGATGTAGGTGTGATTGCCTTTGCGGTACAGGTCTCCCCGCGCCTTCTGCACAGTTGTCTCGCTCCCGCTCCGGCTCTCAATGCGAATGCGCACACGCGCTTTATCCGTCATGATTCGTCATTCTCCTATTCTGCAGGTCCTCTTTGCACCTTATGTCAAGATAAGGCAAGTTAGGTATTAGTTTATATGAAAGGTTCGACGAATTCAATGTATCACTGCGATCAGCGTTCAGGAATGATGTCGAAGCCAGCTGTTTCCTCATGCCAAAAAGCCCCAAATCTCACGAATGCGTGAAATCTGAGGCTTTCCTTGGCATGCTTTGTCGTTGTTAAATGGCTGGAATTGGCATCCCAATGTTTGCCCACTGCTCTTTGGAAGGACCATAGGCTCCAATAACAGGCACGCCTGCTTGGCGCATCAAAATCGTGAGCTGTCCACGGTGATGGATTTCATGCTTAAGGAACGCGAACAGCGTTTCGCCGATCGTCCACTGCTGGCCGAACATGTTCACGACTTCCAGCATTTTTGCGTCTGTTAACTGTGTGCGGGCTGCTTCCAGAATCCCGGCTGTTGTTGAGCGGTAAGCATCCGCTACGGTCGCAGCCTCTGATGGCGGGCTGATGGCCGCAGAAGGCGCATCGAATTTGAGCCCGGCTACGAGCAGCATTCCGCGGTCATTGTGCACTAAATGCCACGCGATAAAACCTAGCGGCCTATAGCCTTCGGCTTGCGGCTGTTGTAGGGAGGCGTCTGTTAAGGCGTCGAGCAGTTGCTGTGTTGTGGCGGATTCGCGCTGGTATTCGTTAATAAAGCTATCTACGGTAGTGAACATAGGAATTACCTCCATGGTTGTGTGATTTCATACTTCATGTAATTAGTATAGTGGAGTGTGACTGACAACAGTATGGCAGTGTTGTGGAGGTGGGGGAATTATTTTTGGTGGTGCTTGGGGGAGTCCACTGCGAGCACTACTTCTTGGCTAACGGACTGAGGGGACTCTATTCGCCGATTTTGGGACAAGTTTAGCTTCTAACGGACTCACGTGCCGTTATTTGCCATGAAATGGCCTAGAACAGCGACAAAACCACTAAATAGCGGCTGCTCAGTCCGATACCACTTCAAATCCGCTGAATTCCGCAGAATAACGGCTCCTGGGTCCGTTACAAAACATTGGCTACTTGGAAGAGCTGGTGGGTGAGCTGCTATTGGTGGGTTTCATGGTACTTTAACTAGTTGGCTTCTACTGGTGGGTTTCATGCTACTTAACTAGCTTGCTTCTACCGGTGGGTCTCGTGGTACTTAACTAGCTTGCTCTACTAATTGGTGGATTCTGTTACTTCGATCACCAGCTTCCCCATGCGAGCACTACTTCTCGGCTAACGGACTGAGGGGACTCTATTCGCCGCTTTTGGGACAAGTTTAGCTTCTAACGGACTCATGTGCCGTTATTTGCATGAAATGGCCCAAAACAGCGACAAAAGAGCTAAATAACGGCTCCTCAGTCCGTTAGAACCCCAAATTCACTGAAATCCTCAGAATAACGGCTCCTGAGTCCGTTACAGAACATTGGCTACTTGGGTTGGGATCGGGGGTTGGGGTTGGGGTAGAGCTTCGGCTTGGGGTTGCACTTGAACTCGCACTTGCACCTACACTCACGACCAAACTCGGCCCCGCCTTGCTACACCACAAACAAAAAAGCCGCCTCCCTCTCGCAAGGGCTGACGGCTTTTTCATTTATTTGATCAAATCTTCAACAAATTTAGGCAACACGAATGCTGCTTTGTGTAGGCGTGCTGTATAGTACTTCGTCGGGAATTCCGGAATGGAAGCTTCCTCGACTTGAAGAGGGTCATGCTTTTTGCTGCCCATTGTGAAGGTCCAGAGACCGCTTGGGTACGTCGGGATATTCGCGCTGTATACGCGTACGATCGGGAAGATTTCTTTGACGTCACGGTTAACGGTTTGGATCAGATCTGCTTTGAACCAAGGGTTGTCCGTTTGAGCAACGAAAATTCCGTCTTCTTTTAACGCATCATAAATGCCTTGGTAGAAACCTTTGGTGAACAGTTCAACCGCGGGGCCAACTGGCTCTGTGGAATCGACCATGATAACGTCGTATGTATTTTTGTGATCATGAATGTGCATGTAGCCATCGTTTACGATCACTTCAACGCGCGGGTTGTCCAATTCGCCGGCAATGGTTGGCAGGTACTTTTTGGAGTACTCAATTACTTTACCGTCGATGTCGACCAGAACGGCTTTTTTCACTTTCGGGTGCTTCATGATCTCACGGATTACGCCGCCGTCGCCGCCGCCCACAACAAGGACTTTCTCAGGGTTCGGGTGAGTCACAAGTGCAGGGTGAGCAACCATTTCATGATAAACGAACTCGTCTCTTACCGTTGTCATGACCATGCCGTCCAGGGTAAGCATCGTTCCCCACTCTTCGGTTTCGATCATCGACAGATCTTGGAAATCCGTTTGCTCTCTTACGTAAGTCTCTTTTACTTTCGCTGTAATGCCGAAGCTGTCTGTCTGTTTCTCTGTGTACCACAAATCCATGTTCATACCTTCTTTCGCTTCTATATTGGATGAATAATTACTGACATTCGTTATCTCTAACAGTGTTCCACCGGTCCAAAATGTCATGCAAAGTCGGCTAAAATTTCCCGTCCCTTCACACGCACAAATTGTATTATAGTTCATTACCCCCAAATTGCAATAATTTCCTAGGCCTTTTCCCGAATTCACAAAAAATATTTACAATTTATTGAATACGGAAACCCATGCTTTTCCATACTGGTTAATACGTCCTTAGGGCGAAGCAAGAAAGGAGGTAGGAATCGATGTCCGATAATGAAAACAATCGTCAGCCTTCTTCAGGCACTCCGCAAAAACAAAGGGAGCAAGAGGTGCCTGCGTCCATGCGATGGATGCGCCGTATTAAAAAAATGTTCTCCTTCTTCTTCACTACCTGTGTGTTCATGCTCATTGCTGCGGCCATCTTTTTCGTATATCTACGCTCGCAGACGCTGCCTGTCACGAAGATGCTGCAAACTTCCCAAATGTTTGATACACACGGCGAACTCATCGACACATTCTATTCCGGGCAAAATCGGCAGGTCGTTCCATTAAATGAAATCTCCCCATACCTTATCAAAGCTACACTTGCCGTGGAGGATCAACATTTCTATGATCATTTCGGTGTCGATGTGAAAGCTGTTGCCCGTGCAGCGATTGTCAATGTGAAAGCGATGGCGAAAGTGCAGGGTGCAGGTACCATCACGCAGCAGCTGGCGAGAAATTTGTATTTGACGCATGACCGTACCTGGGCGCGTAAAATCAAAGAAACGATGTATGCCGTTCAATTGGAGATGCAGCTAAGCAAGGATGAAATTCTTGCAGATTATTTAAATCAAATTTACTACGGTCATTCGACCTATGGCATAGAAACAGCTTCAGAGCTATTCTTCGGCAAACACGCCAGTGAATTGACGTTAGCCGAGAGCGCCTTGATTGCCGGTGTCCCGAAGGGGCCACGTTACTACTCCCCTTATTATGATATGAAAAATGCGCTGGACCGGCAAAAAATCGTGCTCCAAACGATGGTCCGCAGCGGATTCATCACGCAAGATGCCGCAGACGCTGCCGGCAAAGAGAAGTTGACCATCCAACCGCTGACGAAGAAAAAGCCGGCAGCCGCCCCCTATTTCAGAGATTATGTACGGACGCTGGCCACCGAAAAGCTCGGGATCCCTGAGGAGCAATTCGACGAAGGCGGCATTCGCATATACACGACGCTCGACAAGAAAGCGCAGGAAATTGCCGAAAATGTCGTCAACCAACAGTTAACCGGCAAAACAGAGCTGCAGGCGGCTCTCGTCGCCATTGATCCGCGTACCGGCGAGATTAAAGCGATGGTCGGCGGACGCGACTATTCAGAAAATCAGTTCAATCGAGCTTTGTCGAATACAAGGCAGCCGGGGTCCTCTTTTAAACCAATTGTGTATATGGTAGCTCTGCAAAATGGGTATACCCCCGTCACACAGGTGAAAAGTGAACCGACGGTGTTCACGTACGACGAAGGGCGGCAACGTTACACGCCGAGAAATTTCAACGATCAATATGTAAACGCGAATATCGATATGCGGCAGGCGATCTCCAAGTCCGATAACATCTATGCGGTTCATACGATTCTGGACGTTGGCCCTGCAAAGGTGATTGATCTAGCCCACAAACTGGGCATTGACTCACCGATGAAGCCTCTGCCTTCGCTGGCGCTCGGTTCCTTCCCTGTTAGCCCGCTAGAAATGGCGTCTGCATTCGGAACCATTGCGAATCAGGGTCTGCATAAGGAAGCGACAGCGATTGTGCGGATTGAGGATGCGAATGGTCAGATTTTATATCAAGCAGCCCCGAAAGAGGAGCAGGTAATTGACCCTGCGGTTGCTTATGTGATGACGAGTCTCATGGAGAGTGTGTTCGAGGAAGGCGGTACGGGTAACCGTGTTGCCAGCACGATCAAACGGCCGATTGCCGGTAAGACCGGAACGACCGATACGGATGCTTGGCTGGTCGGCTTCACACCGGAGCTCGCTACTGCGGTATGGGTCGGCTATGATAAGGACCGGGACATCTCTACCGTCGAGTCTCATCTGGCATCGCCGATTTTTGCAGAATTCACGGAACAAACGCTCGAGGCCATTCCGCCTAAACTTTTCCAAATTCCAGAAGGCGTAGCCAATGTCTATATTGATCCTGTGAGCGGAAAGCTGTCCAACGAGGACTGCCCGAACGCTCATCTTGAGGCATTTCTCGCCGGCACGGAGCCAACAACTTACTGTACGGGCAAACCCGCCAAACCCGCTTCGGGCGATGATAAAAAGAACACGCCAAAAGGCCAAAACGGCTCTTGGTGGAACGATCTCAAACGCTGGTGGAACGACTGATTTCCAGCTCCCACGCGGCTTTCCGAGAACACAAAAAGGCAGAACTAAGCGCGTCTTAGTCTGCCTTTTTGCTGTCCTAGTATATGAGGTAACATACACTAGGGTCTAGTATACTCGGTTCACATGAACGTAACAATGGATGACACATAATGTTCATAACTTCCAATTATGCCTTGGTACAATTACGAAAGGGCATCTTTCAGCACTTGATCCGAGCGGTTCCACCATTCTTCGTTATGGCTGATCAGCTGTTTTTTCAAGGCTGCACGCTCGCTGTCTGACAAGCCATCCAGGATGAATTTACGCTTCATGGCACCATCCATCTTGTTTACATGATCGGCCAGAATCTTCCATCCCCGGCGTGCCTCCGTATCGATCAGCATCTCGCAAGCAGACATGCCGGCATAATATGCTCCCTCTTCGGTGCGGTCGACGGCAACCCATACGATCCACGCCTTGCGTCCGTTCGGCACATCCTCTTTGTTCGTCGAAAATTTAATGCCTTTCTCGATTTTACTCTTGGCATGCAGTGTGCCCTCATCGAGATAGGCTTCATCTCCATCGATAATTACCCCTGATACATTGCTAAGATCGATTGCTCCAGCACCGAATCCTTTGTGATTGACTTTGGAGCTTACTATATTTAAGGCCAGCTTCTTTTTATCCGCTTCCATCGTTGCACCTTCCACTCATCGTAATGTTAAAATGATACCTTTGCTTTTATTGTAGCTAAAGTACTCCATGAGAACAAGAGCAGAGAACCCGGGCTTGGCCAGAGCCTATTTCAGCCGTGTTAACAAATCTTTTCCACTCACAGAAATATTCCCTAGGTTGTCTACATATACATGCTGTAGATGCTTGTTAGGCGGGGTGAATCTATTGAGTGTTTTATTCAAAAACCGAAAGCTACAATGGTTCGTTGTCATGCTCCTTGCAGCAGGCACTGTCTTGCTGTCTGAAACTTTGCTCCCATCTGCAAGTAAACTGACGGTGCCCGTCGTCTCCAAGGAGGAACCGTCCGCTCCGGCGCCGGACATGCAGCCTGCTGATCGCGACAAATCTTCGGACAAACAAACGCAGGAACCGCTAAGCTACCGCATTGCGGAGTATCACATGAATGTTGCCTATACGCCGGAAACGAGGCAGCTCAAAGGGCAGCAAGCGTTATCGTGGGAAAATCCGGGAACGGTTCCTGTGCAAGAGATTTATCTGCATTTATATCCGAATGCATTCGCATCTAAGAAAACCACGTTTATGCGGGAGTCCGGCGGCAAGCTAAGGCAAGATGAAGCTACGGCGGATAGTACGGGTTGGATGGACTTGCTTTCCGTAAAAACGGAAGATGGCGAGGACCTTACGCCACGCATGTCGTTTGTACAACCTGATGACGGCAATAAAGACGACCACACGCTGCTCAAAATACCGCTGTCGAAACCCGTAGGAGCCGGCGAACGAGTCACACTCAAGACGGAATTTCTCGTCAAACTGCCCCAGGCCTTCGCCAGAATGGGCTATGTGGACGACTTCGTGATGGCTGGGCAATGGTTCCCTAAGGTCGCTGCTTATGAACGGGCCGGCACAAGGGGACGCACCGAGCCAGGCTGGAATCTCCACCAATACCATGGGAATTCGGAGTTTTATGCGGATTTCGGCCTGTATGACGTGAAAATTCAAGTGCCGGCGAATTACACGGTTGCCGCGACAGGGTTCCCTGTGAAACCGGCGGTGACGGAGAACGGGACGAAGACGTACCAATTTTATGCCGATGATGTGCATGATTTCGCCTGGTCAGCTTCGCCTCACTTCGTGTATGTGGAAGAACCCTTCTCTACGCCGCAAATACCCGGTGTGAAGATCAAGCTCTATCTGGATCCCAATCATCAGGATTTGAAAGACCGTTATATGTACGCTGCCAAAAAAGCGCTATCCCGCTATAGCCAGTGGTACGGATCGTATCCTTACTCGACTTTGTCTATCGTTGTACCTCCTCCCGGAGGCAGCGGCGCAGGCGGGATGGAGTATCCTACGCTCATCACCGCTTGGGGCGCGGACGATAAGACGCCGGATCAGGAATTGGAACGCGTTGTCGTGCACGAGATCGGACACCAATATTTCTATGGCCTTGTGGCGAGCAATGAGTTTGAAGAGGCTTGGCTGGATGAGGGCTTCACCTCCTACGCCGAGGATAAAGTGATGGAGGCCGACTTCGGGGCAACCCCTAATTTGCCGGTCGAGTCCAGCTACATTACTTCTCCGAACGCCCTGCGACAAAACGCATGGGCCTATACCGGACATGATCAATACGCAGAGAATGTGTATACCAGAGGCAAACTCGTGCTGAAAGCCATCGAGAAACAGGTCGGCACCAAAAACATGGATCGTATCATGCGGACTTATTTTCAAAAATGGCAATTCAAGCATCCCTCCACCAAAGATTTTC
Organism: Paenibacillus chondroitinus NBRC 15376; assembly: GCF_004000765.1. Taxonomy (GTDB): domain Bacteria; phylum Bacillota; class Bacilli; order Paenibacillales; family NBRC-103111; genus Paenibacillus_E; species Paenibacillus_E chondroitinus. The sequence goes on from NZ_BILW01000042.1 coordinate 24,164, forward strand.
AAAATGTGGTCGAGGATGTAACCAAAACGAAGTGGGACGACTTCTTCAATGAATATGTCTACGGCTCAATGATGGTTGATTATTCGGTTGAAAGCATCCATGTGAAAGCCACTGGCAGCAAAGGAGCCGGCCCTTACGAGAGCACGGTCCTCATCTCCAAGCGCGGCGGCAATTCTCCTGAAGTGCCGATTCAGTTCCATTTCGCCGACGGTACGGTGCTCGACAAAACATGGGACGGCAAAGAAAGCAGCATTGAGTACAAACTAACCCATACGACGCCTATAGCCTGGGTTCGCATCGATCCGAACTACTCGCTCATTCTGGAGAACAAGCATATTAATAACTTTATGCTAGCAGAAGTGGACACCAAGTGGAAACTTCGCCTGAATCTCGGCATTATTCAATTCCTGCAAGCTATTTTCGGGTGGGTGGCCTGGTAGGCCCCCACTCTACAAGGCAAGTTTGCCTTCAGAAAACAACGCTTAGGAGGGACACCGGTGACAACCTATCTCAAATCCGGCTTCAGGGCGGCGCTACGGCAACCCTTCGCTACGATTGTCTTGTTCATCTACCAAATGTGCTGGGGGATGCTCCTATATAAGCTTGTACAAGGGGTGTTAGTTCCCCTCATGCACCGGTTTCCCGGCGGTGACCAGCCGAAGCAAGCACTCCAGCTTTTTCTGGCCGAAAGCCAGTTTCAGTTATTCAAAACGGATCTTAGCCATTCTTACTTGTGGTGGCTGGCCGGCCTGCTCCTGGCGCGCATGTTCCTTACCCCGATGCTGAACGGCGGTGTCTATTATTCGCTCACCCATTCCGATCAAAATGCCGGCTATCGCTTCGTCCGCGGCATCAAGGAACTCACGCTCCCCTTCTTCGCCGTGTATTTGATTCGAATCGCTTTGTCTCTGCTGCCACTCATCTGGGTGCTGCCCAAAGCGCAGAAGGTGTTCGCTCACAGCACATCTTATGAACAAGCTTCCCTCGATTTACTGCCTTGGTTACTGGGTATGCTGGTGTACGGCTTTCTGCTGCATCTGCTCTTCATGTATGTGCAGTTCGCCATTGCGGCACGTCTTGGTATAGTCTCCACGGTCCTAACGTTCATGCGGTACTCGCTTCCGATTATCGGCCTCTCTCTGATACTTTTGCTGAGCTCGGGACTTTTGGCAGGGATCACGGTAACAACGACCTATATCTGGGCAGGTCTGGTAGCGCTAATCATTTATCAACTTTTCCCGCTCTTTCATATTTTCATGCAAATGTGGTCCATTACGTCGCAATTCCAGCTTCTTTCCGCCAAATTAAGCCGTTAAAAAGCAATAAATAAAACCATAAATGGTTTAGATTTGTTCAATCCCCTTGCAAAAGGGGATTTTTTTGTCTGTAAAGCGAACCTTTACACATTTTTTCAGACCCAATTGCACGAAAAAGGAGGAATTTCGATGTTTATGACGAATTTAAGAGACTAGCATTAAAAAACCAAATATTTCATGCCGAATTCCTCATTTCTTGGGGAAACGGGGGAACCATACCGGGTGAATTGATCTTGCAAGACAGGGATCATAGGGAACCTTCAACCGAACCCTCCAGCTAACCTCGTAGGCACCGGAAGGAGACAAGCAGTTGAAAAAGGTTGTTGCTCTTCTTTTTAGTCTTGTTTTGTTTTTGAGTGTAGCTTTAGGGAGTGTGTCTGCGTCAGAATCCACATTGGACTCAACGGTTGACGAATTGATGGGAGTACCGTACCGCGATGCGGGAACGACAACAAGAGGCTTTGATTGCTCTGGTTTCACCGCGTACGTATTCAACAAATTCGGCATTGACCTTCCTCATAGTTCAGCAGCTCAAAATAAAGAGGGCTACTGGATCGACAAAAGTGATCTTCGCAAAGGTGATCTTGTGTTCTTCGACACAGGGGGCAAAGGCATTTCTCACGTTGGTATCTACTTGGGTAACGGTGAATTTATTCATTCCGCATCCAATGAAGGTATCGTGAAAAACAAGCTAAGCGAATCTTATTATGCGAAAAGATACGTATCCGCTAGACGTGTTCTGTGGGATGATATCTACAATCAACTAACTGCTGAATCCAAGTAATTTTCTTGTTTCATCATGAATAAAGCCCAGACAAGCGTTAGCTCGAATGAGCCGCTTCTCAGGGCTTTTATTCATTTCTTGCGGTTATTTTGTAACTTGACATAGCGTGTAAGCCGTCCTATAATTACGGCATCATGTTTCTAGGGTTCCGTGGCGCTGCAGCGCCAGTCTGGTCCGAGAGAAAACACACAGCGAATACGCTGTGATCACGGAGGGGAAAAAGCCCGGGAGTCTTATCGCACCAGCGATACTGCTTCCAGGCTTTTTCTTTTTGCCGCGGTCAGATAGGCATCTTCGCATATTCTTTCTCAAGGAGTGATTCACAGATGGCATGGCTTTACTTGGTCATTGCAGGTGTTTTTGAAGTGGTATGGGCGATTTCATTGAAGTTCTCCAACGGTTTTACACGGCTGGTTCCCTCCAGCATCACTATTGTCGGCATGATCATCAGCTTTTATTTTCTGGCGGTAGCTACGAAAACTCTTCCCATCGGCACCGCCTACGCGGCTTGGACGGGAATTGGCGCTGTAGGCGCGATTATTATCGGCACCCTATTTCTGAATGAGCCCGTTAGTTTACTGCGTATCCTATTCATGATCCTCATTCTGGTCGGTGTTCTCGGCCTGAAATTTACATCCGGTCATTAAGACCGCCGTTTACATCTTTTTCTTCGGTCGATGATTCCTAAGCCACGATGTAGCTAACATACCAGAAGGAGCTGCCGACGAATATTCGCAGATGCTCCGACAGCGGCTTAAAGATTTCATTCAACTCTTCGTACGAATAGTAGTTTTTAATAATTTCATGCTTGGAGCCATCGGCCAGCTCCCTTCTTTTGTACGTATCTTCGCTATGTTCGCTCGTAATCAGCTCGCCGCCTCTTCCCGGGACATACACATTATCCGCAATGAACACGCGGGCTCCCCGACCAAGCCGCTCGTGAAATCCTTGCAGGAACGAATCCAGTCGATTTTTCGGGATATGCGAAAACCAGAAGTTGGCGAGTCCATAGTCGAAATCCCCTTGTACTTCCGAAAGCCGGTAAGCGTCTCCTTCAACGAAAGAGGTATTATGCAGCGGCAAAAATTTGGCTGCAGCTATTTGCAGCACCTCCGGTCGAACGTCCACCCCAACGATGTGTTTGGCTGTCTCCGCCATGAACTGCGTCCAATATCCCGTACCGCAAGCCACCTCCAGGACACGGCTCCCAGCGACCTGCTTCTTCACGATATCCGCCAGCATCGCAAGCTCTTGCTGATAGTCCGCATCTTCGCGGGCATAAATCCGTTCATATTCCGCTGCTCGCGCGCCGTAGTAATCCTGCATGCCCTCTTTCTCTTCATTTAAAAGCCGCTGCCTATCCTTCACCTCGTGAACGATCCGCTGTTTAGCTGCCAATAAGTCGGCAAAAATTGCTCCGCCCTGCGAAGCATAATTCGCGAGTAGACCATGCGTCGCCATTACAATAAGCTGTGTCATCGACAAGCCTGTTTCCTCTGCCATGCGTTCCAGATCGGTCTTCACCTTCTCAGGCAAGTAGACGGAAAGTCTTTTGGTCTTATCATTTTTATCGTCCATTGGGAGATTCCTCCTTTGCATTTTCATTATTTTAACATATATTATGTGTCATTAAAACATATTTATTGTACTTCATTATATTAAAAAGAAAATTTAGGCTGCATAACTAAGGCGACACTAGCCACTCACCCTCGCAAAACCCTCTAGTAAACATAGAATACAAAGCAAGTATATTCATATGTTGATAGGAGATGGAGAAATGATTCCCAAACAACGAATGGCTGGAAAACCGAGCAGAATTGTTCGGCTTCCCAAGAGCGCAGGCCTGCCAAGAAGCAAAGCCATGCTGCTGTACCGCACACAGCTTAGAAAGTATCATAAGCCCGGTTCGGGTCGCTTTCTAAGCCAACGCACGGTTTCGATCGGCACCGACAACTCGTGGTTCAATGCGCAAATCATTCCCCGCGATCCTGCGTGGGTGCCTGTTACTAATGCCAACTACGTTTGGTACTCCGGCAACTTGAACAGTGAGAATGCGATCATTTCGACACGTTTCACGCTTTCTGAACGTAGAGCCATTCTCGGCGCTTCTCTCTTCCTATCAGTCGACAATTATGCCGTTGTCATCATCAACGGCGTGCCGCTCCTCTTTGACGGACCGCAGAATACACCTTCCTTCTACAATCCGGGCCGTACTTTCGACATTCGCCGATTTGTACGGCGCGGACGCAACGATGTCGTCATCATCGCCTTTAACCTTGGCGGGCAGCGCACCGCAGAAAATCCTGCCGGTGTTGCCGCCAGGCTCGATTTTCGACTCAGCAACTTGCAGTAAAAGATCATCCGCATATGAAAAGGCCGGGTCTCCATCCTTAGATGGAACCCGACCTTTTTTTACATGAACTGTCGTTCACTTCCGTAGCGACGCTTCAATTGACTTAAGAAGAACTGCAGCGAGAGGAATAACAAGGCGAAGCTGGTTCCTACGCTCAAAATAATCCAAGGATGCAGCCTAATATATCTGGAGCCGTACGCGATAAGGGACAACCATTCTCCCGATGTCGTAATGGTAATGGAGTAGCCGGCGTCGCTGTCGCCAATTGTTTCCGTACCGCCAAGTACGATATTAAAGACCGCCAATTGCCCTAGCAGAAAGAGGACTTGCATAAATTCGCTAAGAAACATGAACGTCATTTCATTCCTCATGCAGGGGATTAAATGCCGGACCGTGCGGTGAAAAACAGAGCCTCCCATTAAACGCGACGCTTCAATAAATAATTTATCATTATAATAACGCGTTCGTTCGGCAATCTGATGAGCTAGCGGAAATACGCCGATGAACGTGACGAGAATAATAAAGGTAGCGGAGAAGAGCAACTTGTAGTGCGCGTCCGCTTTCATCCACTGATCGAGCCTCAGCCCGAAATACATCCCGGCTAATGGCGGAAATAGAAATACAAACGCAGGCACGGAAGCCACTACCCACTGCATCGCTTTTAGAACCCCCCACCCTCGGCCAGTGGTCCCGCTCCATAATCCCCAAGGCAGTGCGATAACAAAACGGAGCAGCGTTAGAACTAAAGTCGTTCCCAGCGTATATTTCAAACCGTTAAGCAGCAGGCTCAGCATGTCAAAGCCCCGGTGATCCGTCCCCAACAGGAACGTGCTGTTCGGTGAAAACGGCGGAATGTTGTAGCGTGTTTTCCCATCTTGCTGATACTGAATCATGTTGATTTTGTCCTCCGGCGCGATGCCGTGCGGTTTCAGCCATGTACCAAATATCGCAACAAGAAGAATTAGCACGATAAGAGCAATAGAGAAATAGAATGCGCTAGATGAACGTTTGATCATTGTGAGGCGACCTCCCCTGTGCGAACGACAAACTTTTTACGCAGCAAGGCATACAGCACGTGAAAAGCCATCGCGAGCAGTACGAGCGACATGCAAATGACGGACATCGATGTGACGCTTTGCATAGCAGGCGAAGTAATGAAGCCTCCCAAGCCGAAAATGCCGCAGATTGCTTCCGCAACCGCCATACTCGCCAGTGCCAGCGTCGTCGCCTTCGGCAGGATCGAGAGCAAATCGAGCATGACGTTGCGCAGTACGTGAGAGATCAGCACCTCACTGCGGGTCAATCCTTTGGCTTGTGCGGTAAGGACATAATCCTGCCCCAACTCCCTCGCAATCGCGACCCGCATTGTACCGTAAATCGTAACCGACGGAATCAGCGCGATGGTGAGAAATGGGATGAGGAACGGCGTTTTATCACCGACTTGCACGATCAGCAGTACATAATGGCCCAGAAACTTCGTCGCATAGATTGCGCCTAATTGAATAAGAACAATTAAGAAGAAATCGGGTAAGCCCACAAGCAGAGCCTGCGCGCCATCTAGTACAAGACCTAAGCGGCGCCACAATGACGCCGACATCGCCGTGAGCATGCTAAGCACAATTGCCAGCAGCAAGCCTGGGATGAAATATGTACAAGTGCGAAGCAGCATATGGGGAAGCTCTCCGATGACAGAGAGTTCATTGCGGTTGTACGGACTGCGGAATTTACCGAAATCGCCTTGGAAAAAGCCCTGAATTTGGTCTTTCACGGAATAGCCGTAGTATCGCCAGGAAATGATGGGCCGCTCCAATGGAACCGTTGATGCGCGGTAAATGCCTTTGATCGTCAACGCTTTGCTGACGTAGTCCCATGACTCGCCATAAGGAACGGACAGCAGGCCCGTTTTGTCATTGAGGACGCGGCTTCCTGGCAGTTGATCGCTTATTTTGTGAATGTTTGCATCCGGTCCGAGCGTGACCCGAATTTGATCTGGCTGGGTAGATAAGAAGGCATTTCGGATGTTGCTCAGAAAGAAGATGCATACAAGTGTAAACACCCCGAGCAACAGCCACCGAATCGTTGACTTCAAAACCGTTCACCTCATTCTATTATTCACCGTTGGTAGATAACTATTTCATAGTTTACCATGATTCATTTGGGAGTACTATCCATTTAAATGACATTTTTCCTTAAGCGAAGGGAACTACAGGGCCCTATTCGTGCTATATCTACTCAATTCAGCTGTAGGAGGGAACTACGGGGTGCTATTTCCCCGAAAAAGCTAGAATTTAGGCTGATATCTTTAAATAGAGGACGGCAGTTCCCCTCCAGTTACGTACATATCCATTCCCCGCAAAATAAAGAACCAGTGTTCCCTTACGCTCGGTGCATGTACCGGTGTTGTATCGGAGTTGTATCGGAGTTGTATCGGAGTTGTATCGGAGTTGTATCGGTGCTGCAATCAGTGCTGTACCGCTCCGGTCCGCCCCTGCTGTCCACCAGGTAGCGCCATAACAAAAAAACCTGGCCCACGATCACAAAGATCGCTGCCAGGTATTATTCAAACTCCGCTCGCTTAGGAGCTAAACTGCGCTTGATGCAGACGGCTGTAAACGCCGCCCACTGCGATAAGCTCCTCGTGACCGCCTTGCTCCGTGATGCCTTGCTCCGTCACGACGACGATGCGGTCGGCATTCTTGATCGTCGCCAGCCGGTGGGCGATCACAAGCGTGGTCCGGCCCTGCGACAGCTCGGCGAGCGACTGCTGAATCGCCGCCTCGGTCTCGGTGTCGAGCGCTGATGTCGCCTCGTCGAGGATGAGAATCGGCGGATTCTTCAGGAACATCCGCGCGATCGCGAGGCGCTGCTTCTGTCCGCCCGAGAGCTTGACGCCGCGCTCGCCAACGACCGTGTCCAGTCCCTTCGGCTGGGACTGGATGTATCCTTCCAGCTGCGCACGCCGTGCAGCTTCCCAAATCTCGGCATCCGTCGCGCCCAGCTTGCCGTAAGCAATGTTCTCCCGCAGCGTGCCGGAGAACAAGAACACATCCTGCTGCACGATGCCGATTTGCCGGCGCAGCGATTCCAGCTGGATACTTCGTATATCCATGCCGTCAATGGAAATGCTGCCTTCGTTTACATCGTAGAATCTCGGCAGCAAGCTGCAGATCGTTGTTTTGCCTGCACCGGAAGGACCTACGAACGCAACGGTTTCTCCTGCCCGAACGGTTAAGGAGATATCATTCAAAACCCGGTCTTCCTGCCCGTATCCGAAGGAGACTGAATCAAATGATATTTGGCCGACCAGATGGTCGACTTTCACGGCGTCAGGACGATCCGACACTTCGGCCTCTGTATCCATTACTTCGCAATACCGCTTAAAGCCGGCAATACCCTTGGGATAACTCTCAATGACGTTATTAATTTTCTGAATCGGACCCAGAAACACATTGGTCAATAGAACGAAGGCAATAAATTCCCCATAAGAAATTTGCTTATCAATCACGAACCAAGTTCCGCAAATCAACACGAACACTGTCACCAAACGCATGAGAATATAACTTAAGGAGACATTCCATGCCATGATTTTATATGAAAGCAGCTTTGTGATCCGGAACCGCCCATTGTTATCCTCAAACAGTTTTTTCTCGTGCGACTCATTCGCAAAAGCCTGAACTACACGAATACCGCCAATGTTATCTTCGACTCTGGCATTAATGTCGGCGAGATCGCCCATCATCCGGCGGAACGTTTTGGTCATTTTTTGATTAAAATACACGGCGATCCAGAGCAGCACAGGCACAATCACAAAAGTTAGCAGTGCCAACTTCACATTAATGCTCAACATCAGTAACAGCGCGCCGATTAGCGTCATTACCGCAATAAACAGATCCTCAGGACCATGATGCGCTACTTCGCCAATCTCCAGCAAATCATTCGCCATACGCGACATTAATTGGCCTGTTTTGTTATTGTCATAGAACCGGAAGGAAAGCTTCTGCAGATGGTCAAACATTTTTTTCCGCATATCCGTCTCAATATTAATCCCCAGCTTATGCCCCCAATACGTAACGATAAAATTCAACACGGTATTCAACCCGTAAACGGCAAGCAGCCCTGCACAAGCCCAAAGAATCCAAGCCCAATTCCCGGCAGGCAGCAATTTATCGACCACTTGATTAACAGCTAGCGGAAAACCAAGCTCCAGAAGCCCAGCCACAACAGCGCAGGTAAAATCCAAAATAAATAAGTGCTTATACGGCCTATAGTACGAAAAGAAACGCTTCAACACGTTAGTTCACACCTCCATCGATTATTATACATCAAAGAAAATGAATCAGGAAAAAAATAGGCGGTTGCCGGACGACAGCTGTCCACAATTCTCATATATATAGTTGAACAGCATTCTGTGTGTGGAGGAACGGACAATGCTTATCAACACATTGGACACACGAACCGCAATCTTCCTTGCCGCTATGTGCAGTCAAAGCTACGGGCTGTTTGCGAATGGTCCGGAAAGCGTCATTTTACCACGCAATTATCGGATGGTTGCTCCCTTTACGGCCACCTCGGTTTTTAGCAATAAAGAGTTATTCGGTTTTATTGCAGAGTCTGATACGCAAATTGTGATTGTTTTTAGAGGCACGAGCTCGACGTCAGACTGGATTTCCGATGCAATAGCCAGACAGACGGCATACCCCTACGCCAAAGACGGAGGCCTTGTCCACAAAGGCTTTCTCGACATCTACAATAGCGCACGCAAGCAGATTATAGCCGTCATGTCCAAACTCTCCCCACGCAAAACCCTTTACCTCACTGGACACAGCCTTGGAGGATGTCTCGCCAATTTGTGCGCCCTCGATCTTACGGCTAACACGAGATTTAAGGAGCCCTCTGTCTATACCTATGGTTCACCGCGTGTTGGAAATCCGGCATTTTCCAGCCTTTTCAACCGTAGAACCGGGCCTCGTTATCGCATATATAATACCAATGACGTCGTCCCGGAGCTTCCGCCTTTCATCTATCGATCTCCCCGAACCGACCAAGTCTACCACTATCTGCATGTCAAAAAAGGCGTCGAGCTCACCTACCAAGCCGGCTCCATGTCTGCGAACCACGCCATTAGCGGCTACTTTGCCGAATTGGCAAAGCTGGATCCCCGCTATGCGGAACAATTGCAAAGTCGAACACCAGGATTTTGTCCGTGATCCTTGATCCATAATTCGAGACCCGTGAACCCGTGACGTACCCGCAATGTTTAAACAGCACAATAACGGCAAGGATAGAGGTTGATGCTTATTTTCACACAAAAGGGGAGCTCAGCCTTGGTCCTGGTTTATTTCCTTGTTTTAACTTGGTATTGCCTGCATGTGTTAGTTACATTGCCCAAAAAACTGCCGCTCATGGCGAATGTGCTGCTCTACATGCTTTTGTCCATCATTGATATTAATCGCATGGCATTATTCAGTAATAATCTAAGCTTGTACCGCTTTAGCACCCAAGTCCCTGAATTTCTTTCCATGATCCTATATCGAGATTTCATCTATTGTTTTACGCTGCTTACTTTTGCCAATGTGTATCTCACAGCTTCCAGAGTTCTCACAAGAGTGCTTATTTCCGTCTATACCTTCCTCTTTCTCCTAATGTGTTGCTTCATTCTCAATCGGACAGCTGCCATAATCAGTCTGACATGGAACACCTATTATGACAGTATAATGCTGTTGATCATAATGTTTGTGACGTATGGCCTAGGCCGTTGGCTGCTGCATTTCACACGGAAGGAGAAAAAGGCATGAATGATGATGTCTATTACGACAACCACTTTAATGCGAATGAGTGGTTTGTTATCGCTATGATCGTTCTCGGGCTGCTTGCCGTTGTGATATTGCCCAAAAAATTCACCCCTGTACAAACTTTATTCACCTTGCTGATCGGGATTGTATTTGGTCTTATTTTTGATCATACCATTGGACTGCCTCCCTTCGATCTCTACGATGTCGGAGATGATTCCAAGTACCATTGCTTCGATATCTTTTCCTATGCCATGTACGCTCCATTTGGCTACCTCTTCATTTATCTATACAAATGGCTGGGTCTAAAAGGTTATTACATCATTCCTTACATAATAATCTGGTCACTCCTGAGTGTAGGCATTGAATGGCTGAGCTCGTTGCTTGGCGTCTTTCATTATAAAAATGGGTACCGGCTCATGTTCTCCTTCCCTATTTACCTGTTTCTGCAGTCGATTCATTACCTGCTGTTTCAGACACTGCTCGTGAACAAAAGCTGCGTAAACGGAAATAAAAATGCCTAAAAAAACAAAAGGTCCCCTTCCACTCACATCGAGCTGGATGGGGATCTTTCTTAATTTTTATGCGTTTTCCTTCACAGCAAAATGTTTCTGAATCAATGAAATTTGACCGGCATGGATACCTGTGTGATACATCAAGCGCCCCACCGCTTCCAAAGGCGTCGATGTCCCAATAGCCGTCTCAACGGGGATATGCCATTTTTCCTCCGGTAATTCACGCATAGCTTCAATTAAGTAAGCGTTGGACGCGGCCAGAAGGTCGATCAATTCCTCCTTGTTCGCAAAGACGGCTTTACTGGCGGAAGGACCTCCGCTGGTTTGCAGCTTAAGCCCCTCTGGAAAGCTTCGACCAAAAAACCAGTTGGCGAACATATATTCCACTTCCGCATTATGTCGAAGCATATAGCCAATCGAAGCAGAACCCAATTCAAGGGTCAGGTCGGCCTCCGGCAACTTTCTCATTGAGGCGTGGAAACGGTCTTGAATCGCGTTCCAAATCGGTAATACGGTTGCAAAACTCATAGTGATTACACTCCCTTTTCCGAATAAATTATGAGGACTTTGGTTGCTGGTGGCCATCTCTTGCTACATGATCAAATTGTTCCGCTGTTAAGTTGATATCATAGGCTTGACCAAAGCCTGCCACATACCGGCCCTGCAGAGTTGTCAGTTCAAACAGCGAGAAGTCCAGCGTCTTCAGCATATTGATCGTCGGCTTGCCGAATACTTCTCCGAAGAGTTCAAAAATATCTTCATGCCCCTCGTTGCCGATGTTTACGGCTTGGCATACAAAGCGCGCCCGTTGTCTGGCGAACAAATTCTCAGTGGAAGTTTCATCTTCAATCAGCATGACATCCACGGAGGGATTGGACTCCATATAGCGGTAATGGTTGGCAATCCGGCTGAGGTAGATATACAACTTGCCATCTTTTTTAACAAAAGGGGCATACGAAATAAAAGGCTTGCCCTGCTCATCGACTGTGCTCAACATCAGGGATTTCAGGCTGTCCGTAAATTTTAAATACTGAAGTTTCATACTTTCTTTGTCCAATTGTTTCATAGGGAGTTCCTCCGCATTTCTTTAAGTTATGTACGATAAAGCTTACTTTCATTGAGGCGGTTTCACTTCATGTTCCCCACCCAATTATTGATAATGGTTTTCATTATCATTATATTGATAATGAGAACCATTATCAATAGAGAAATGAACTTTTGGTCAATTTATTATTTATCGACGTAATTCGCCCGGATTTCTGGCAAAGGTTTACAAATATCTTGTTTTAATTTACAATTTTCAACAGGAACATTACTTATTCGACACAAACCTACAGAAGACAAATTTTGATAGGGGCCTTTATACAAATGGATCTTTTAATAAGCGAGAATCGCAGTCAAAGAAATCTGATTGCCTTGCGATTATTGCTGCTAAATTTCACGATTATCATCCTTGTCATCACTTTTGCTTACATGAGGCTTGGGTTAACTGCTCCCCATTATTTGTGTATGGCTGCCGCCAATGTCTTGACCCTTATTACCTATGTCATCTTTTATTCCTATCACAAGGATTCCGGTTGGATCGGCTATATCCCTATTGGGGGACAATTTCTCAACACAATGCTTCTCATGATGTTTGTGCCTGCCGTAACGAATACATTTAGCAGTATCTACATCGTTGTTATAGCCGCCGTTTTTATGCGCAGACAAGTGATGTTTGTCGCCATTTCACTTGTCTTGGCAGCGGATGCCTATTTCTTCTTTTTTGTAGAAGCCAAAAGCTTCGTGCTGTCGTCTCAAATCCTTACGGGCATTCTTACATGGTCATTGCTCATTATTATCAGCTTGCTCCTGGTTTCCAGCAATAACAGAAAGCTCATGGAACGCTTCTTCACGCTTCAGAAAGATACGCTGGATAAAGCCGAGCAGATCAAACATATGGCTTCCACCGATCGATTAACGCTACTTCCAAACCGGTTCTCCGCTTATGAATTTTTAGAACAGGCGATTCAGCAAGCAAGTGCTGTTAATGGCCGAGTTTGTGGGATCTGGGTGAATATTGATAACTTCCAAATGATTAATGATTCTGTGGGGTATGCCACAGGCGATCAATACTTGCGTTTTTTTGCCCGTAAAATGGTACATATGTTCACTCCTGGCATGCATGTTTCGAGATCAGGAGGGGATGAGTTTAACCTCATTATGGATGTAGGCGACAATGATACGGATTTCATAAATACAGTTCATGCCATTTGGAAAGCTTGCCAATCCCCTTTTCAAGTTGCCGGCGTTTCCTTCCCGCTCAAAGTGAGTATGGGAGTCGCCCTGTATCCGGATCATGGGCAAACGGCCGAGCAGCTGCTCAAATGTGCCGATGTCGCTATGCGTAAGGCCAAAGCCGACGGGAAGCATCAGTTCCGTATTTTTGATGAAACGATGCGATTAGATCAGCTTTACAAGCGGAAGCTGGAAGATGCGCTGCAGGGCGCATTGGCACAGAATCAGTTTACGCTGCACTTTCAGAAGCAAATTCATGTGCCCAGCGGAGAGGTCAAAGGGTATGAGGCTCTACTGCGTTGGCAGCAGCCTGATGGGGTGTACATTCCCCCTAGCGAATGGATTCAGCTGGCTGAAGAGACCGGGCTCATTGTGCCGATCGGCTACTGGGTACTGCAAACGGCTTGTCATACAGCTAGGAAGTGGCAGATTGCCTCGCAGATGTCTTTTACCATATCCGTCAATATCTCTGCGCTTCAATTAATGCAGTATGATTTTGCGGATCAGGTTCTAGCCATATTGGAGGAGACTGGACTGGACCCCCGCCACCTTGTGCTGGAACTTACAGAGACTCTGCTTATTCAATCCCTCGAAACATCGACCACCCACCTCAACCTCCTTAGGGATAAAGGGGTGCGCATCGCGCTCGACGACTTCGGCAAAGGCTTCTCTTCCCTTAGTTATATTAAGCAATTGCCTGCTGACATTATCAAAATTGATAAGTCCTTCATTGATCATATTGATGATTCAACCGTAGATCGGGTAATTATGGAGTCGATTATCTCCCTCGTTCAGCGAATTGATAAAGAGGTAGTTGCCGAGGGTGTAGAGAAGCAAGAGCAGCTGCTCATTCTGCAAGCGGTCGGCTGTGATTATGTACAGGGGTACTATTTCAGCAAACCGCTTCCTGAGCATCAAGCTTTTCATGCACTTGTTCAAGTTTAACGACAAAAAACCGCTCCCAAGTCGGGGGCGGTTTTTTTGTGTGAAGTAACATCTCCCTCATTCGTCAAAGAGTGCCGTAGATAAATACCGCTCTCCGGTATCCGGGAGGATGACCACGATGGTCTTGCCTCTATTTTCCGACCTTTTGGCGATTTCCGTCGCCGCATAAGCAGCTGCCCCGGATGAGATGCCGACCAGCAGACCCTCGGTCTTCGCCAGCGCGCGAGCCGTGGCGAAAGCATCCTCGTCGGATACGCTGAAGACTTCATCGACGAGGGAGGCGTCGTAATTATCCGGCACGAAACCGGCGCCGATGCCTTGAATCTGGTGCGCGCCACGCTGGCCGCCCAGCAGGACCGGTGAATTGGCCGGTTCTACGGCGATGACTTGCACGGATGGGTTCCTTTTTTTCAAAACATCCCCCACGCCCGTTATCGTCCCACCCGAACCTACGCCTGCAATAAAAATATCGACATTCCCGTCTGTATCCCGCCAAATCTCCTCTGCCGTCGTCTTCCTGTGTACCTCAGGATTAGCTGGATTGCTGAATTGCTGCGGAATGAAAGCATTTGGCAGCTTCGCTGCGAGCTCCTCTGCTTTCTTCATCGCTCCCATCATTCCTTCTGAAGCAGGCGTAAGCACCACTTCCGCACCCAGCGCTTTCAGTAATTTCGTGCGTTCCATACTGAACGATTCTGGAATCGTAATGATTAAGCGGTATCCTAATGCCGCTGCTGCGAACGCAAGGCCTATCCCTGTGTTCCCGCTGGTTGGCTCTATAATAACGGTATCCGGTTTGATTTGGCCGGATTTCTCGGCTTCTTTGATCATGGCGAAACCAATACGATCTTTGACACTTCCGGCCGGATTAAAATACTCCAACTTCGCCATGATCTTGGCTTCAAGAGCCTGCCGTTTATTGTAATTCCAGAGCTCTAACAGCGGTGTGTTGCCGATTAGCTCTGTCAAATTATTGTATATGGTCGCCATCTCGTATGACCTCGCCTTCTATATTTATTAAACCCATGAACTTACTCGGATAATAAAAGATAAGAAAAGTATAGCTTGGAAATGGCGAAAAATGAAATCAGTAATGTTGATAAGGGAGTGCGGTATTTTCTTATATATGAGACTTTGGTATACTGATTCAGACGAAGAACGTCCTTTTGCCTCGCGGCACAAGGGCGTTTTTTTATTTTATTTGCAGCACTGAGGAGGTTGGGAGTATTGGATTTCGAAAGATTACATGCTTCATTTTTTGAGAAACACGCAGCTTTACGGAGCGGCGAACGAAAGGGGCGGTTAGTGAGGGGACATGCGTATGCAGAGAAGCTTTTTCTGCAGCAGGTTTGGATGCCGTTGTTCGGAAATTTCGACAACTTGCACCCGGAGTATGAAATCTATGATTGGAACCGTAAATCTCAGTTTCTCGATTTTGCGTACATGACACCTTTTGGGAAGTTCGGTATTGAATGTGACGGCTTTCAGAACCATGTCAAAGAGATGGATCGCGAGAAGTTCAGCTATGCGCTGAATCGCGACACTTTCCTGACTGCTTTGGGCTGGAAAATGATGCACTTCTCCTTCGACGACATCCAGAGCCGCCCCGAGATCTGTCGGATGCTTCTACAGATGGTAGTCGGGCCTTGCACGCTCCGAAACGACGCCGCTGCTCCAGTACCTGTCATGGAGAAAGAAGTGTTGCGGCTGGCTTGGATGCTCGGTCGGGCGATACGCCCACAGGACGTTATTCAGCTATTTGACGTTGATTTCCGCACTGCTCGCAAGTGGCTGCGTGGCTTGGTCGAGAAGGGATGCTTGTCACCCATGACTACGGGGAATAGCGTCCGATCCTACGAGGTGAAGGAGGGATCTTGGGAGCATCTGTGATGTCCGGATGCTCCTATCCCCTTGGAGAGAGGGGGGCATTGGATGAAATCCAATGTAGGGGCTGCTACAGAGGTCGAATGAGTGACTTCATTGGATGAAATACAGTGGAGCACCTAATTCGAGGTTAAAAAGGGGGGTTCTAGCTGCTTCCCTTGGAAATCATCCAATGGGTTGGCTAATTTCGGGGTAAATATCTGCCTTTTGTTGGATTTCATCCAACGGGCGGTGCCTAAATCCCTCTCTCAAACCGCTCACTTAATGTAGCAGTAGTCAATCTTATGTTACACTGTGATGAGAAATCATCGCGAATGTTAGGAGAAATTGACGAATGAAACTGGTATCGTGGAATGTGAATGGGCTGCGCGCATGCGTGAATAAAGGCTTCGTAGATTACGTCAAGGAAACGGACGCCGATATCGTCTGTGTTCAGGAGACGAAGCTGCAAGAGGGACAAATTTCCCTCGAACTTGGCGAGGATTACAAACAGTACTGGAACTACGCCGTCAAAAAAGGTTACTCCGGCACGGCTGTTTTCACGAAGCTTGAGCCGCTTTCCGTACGCTATGGCATGGAAGAGGACGAAGAGCCCGAGGGTCGGATCATCACGCTCGAGTTCGAGGATTTTTATCTGGTGACGGTGTATACCCCGAACGCCAAACGCGATCTTTCCAGGCTGGACTACCGCCTGGAGTGGGAGGATCGCTTCCGCAGCTATCTCAGCCAGCTGGACGCGAAGAAGCCGGTTATCGCCTGCGGCGATCTGAACGTCGCTCATCAGGAGATCGACCTCAAGAATGCCAAAGGCAACCACAACAACTCCGGCTTCACTCTAGAAGAGCGCGGGAAAATGACCGAGCTGCTGGAGGCCGGCTTCATTGACACTTTCCGGCATCTCTACCCTGACCGCACCGACGTCTACAGCTGGTGGTCCAATATGCCCGGCGTGCGGGCGCGAAATGTCGGATGGCGCATCGACTATTTTATCGCTTCTTCGAGGCTCGGCACCAACATCGTCAGCGCTGACATCGACTGCGCAATTCTGGGCAGCGATCATTGCCCTGTTCGTTTGGAAGTGGATTTTAACCGGGTGGAAGGCTAGAACCTTCTCCCGGGGACTGACTTCCTGTATGTTTCAATTTATTTTTACGAATGAAATAAAGACCTATTAAAAGCAATGGAATTACCATACATATACTGATATCATAATAACCCCAAACCTTGGTTGCAGATTTAAAACTAGCGGTATTCGGTAAAGCGATAAAGATGAAACAAAAGCAAATCATGGCGGTTGGAACAGTCAGCATTTTGTAAGTCTTCAGCTTGATGAACTGAGCACCCATATTTACTGTGAAATATTGGCCAAGCACCAGAATACATTGCGCTACTACAACGTTTAACCCGATACATCCGATAATTGCCCCGATGAAAAAGTTTTTTCTTAGTTTCTTACTCTCTTTAACATGAGGTATGAGGATAAGCAAGCAAAAGATTTCCATACACGGCAGAAATGTCGCAGGCAGCGATCCTAGCAGAACAGGCCTCATCCCTTCCTCCAATATGGGTTGAATACGACTTATTTCCATCTGGGGCACTAGCAAGACAATCAAAGTAAACATGATTAACATAATCCATGGGAAAAAGATCTCTGAAGCTCGTATGATAGTCCCTATTCCTAACCGAACAGCAAAAATCAACAGCCCGTAAAATAGCAGTTCGAGAACTTCAATCGGAGTATCCGGCAGCACCATACTTGTGAAAAAATCTCCTATTTCCCAGGTAACAACTACCACTGTAATAGCGAAGAAAATAAGAAAGCTGATATTCAGAACAGCTCCCAGCCATTTTCCGGCAATGAGCGGCGTATACTGAATGAGGGATAGTCCCGGATAGAGCCCGCCCAGCACAGCGTATATCCACACGGATATCAAGCCAAACAAAGTGCCCAAGAGCCCCGATATCCATGCATCCTGATGACTCGCGCCAGCCACGCTTGAAGGCAGTATCAGGATGGAATCGCCAAGGGTGAGCAGAATGACAAGGATTGTGAACTGGCGTATGCCAATGACTCCTTTGTCCAACTGAAGCATCGGTTTTGATTAGCAAAAATACAATACTAATAGATTAAGTATTTCCAATGTTTTATAGGATCATACAAGAGATTCATAGAGTATGATATTGCCTCAGCAAGACTGTGCGCCACATCGTTGTAAAAACCAAAAAGCGCTCTCTCACCATCCGGTGGGAGAACGCTTTTTAGCTAGGAATAATCATATGTCAGGTCACGCCGCCCACGAACGAAGGTTATGATGCACCTATACATGTAGATCAGAAGCACAAACATCTCAAGCCCCCAAATGATATAGGTCGACGTCTCGCTCACTTCAATTTGCAAATAGTTAAAGTCTGCAAACTGCTTGCGCACGAATTGGTCCGCCACCATTTGAGCCACATGATTGACAATCGGCACGTAGTCCTTGCCGTACCCTTGCTCTGTCATATAATCTTGAACTTCCAGCTTGAGCATATCAACTTCACTCCATGAGAATGCATGCACCCACTTCATAGAGCCATCCGAAGCTGGACTAAAGCTGACGATGAAATCGTTCTTGTTGCCGTTCTTCCATTTATCCTGAAGGGCATGGATACGGTGTTCAGCTCTACTCTAGCAAAATGCGGCGATGGCTTCGTCGTTCAAGACGGACGAATAGCGTCCGAATTGGTAAGGGGATAATAATTGACAGTAACCGTGTTCTTATCTAAAATAATATAGACAGACCTGTCTCTTCCTTTATTAATAGACATTCTTTTTAACATATAGAAAAATATCTTTGGGTAGGTGAATTTCAGATGGAGAAGAAAGAAACAGCCAAGGAGCGCATTTTGCGAGTTGCCGATGAGTTGTTTTATCGTGAGGGTGTGCGTGCGGTCGGCATCGATCGAATCATTCATGAATCCGGTGTGGCCAAAGCCAGCTTCTATCGAAGCTTCGCGACCAAAGATGAGTTAGTAGCTGCGTACTTAGAGCTCCGTCGTCTCCAGTTTCTAGGGAATATCGAGCATGCACGGAAGGAACATCCGGAGTCCAAGCTCGAGCAGCTCCTTTTTTTGATGGACTATTTAGCTGAACGTATGAAGCGTCCTACGTATCGGGGGTGTTCCTTCATGAATACAATCGTGGAGTTCCCTGAACCAACGCACCCTAACCATGCCAAAGCACTTGAGAGCAGAAGCGACATTTGGGACGAGGTAACATTATTGGCCGAGGAGGCTGGCCTCCCCAATCCGCGTGACCTCTCCGAGCAGATTCGGATGTTATGGAGCGGCGCCGCCATGGTAGCTTATATCAACAAGGATGATTTCAAGCCTGAGTTGTTCTCTGTGGCAGCTAAGACGCTAATTAACAGCCATCGTGTTGCGGCAGTATGAGGCATCAAGATGACACGGCATGGCGAAAAAGCCCGACTCCCATTAAAGGGAATCAGGCTTTTTTTTGTTCGCTGAGTCTGCTAGGCTAACTTCTCCTCACCCGTCGCAATCGGGTTATCTTCCCACGAGATCCAGTCGCTCCAGCTGGCGTTTGACTTTATGTATGAAAGTGACAGAATTGGCACATCAGACGATGTTTACTTCCTCCCTTAATCCCAGAAAATGACCATACCAACATAGTGAGGTTTCGAGACTGGCTATACCGAACCTTACCAACACTTCCCAATAAGAAACCAGCAAGGGTAGTTCCATTAAATGAATGAATGTTCAGCGCTCGTATTCTCAAAGTTTCCATTCCGATACCACGTTTCCCAATCAGCTTTGCTATTGGAAAGCACATAATCGGCCAGGCGAGTCTCCCGGTTATCGAAGGCGGCACCGCCTACTGCAAACGTGACGGAGGGCATTTCACTGCGGCACAGCTCGAATGCGTCCTCGACTTCTTTGAGCAACGCGGGGTTCGTAATCGAAACAGCGACTACCGACGCTTGGATTAACGAAATGAGCCGACTTAATTCCCGCATAGGCGTATCCGGCCCGAGGTAGATGACCTGCATCCCCTTGTTCCGCAGAAACAAGCTGAACAGCATGAGTCCCATCTGATGATGTTCTCCTTCGGGACAAAGCGCCAATACCTTGGGAAGATGCGGTCTGGTCGGCAGCAATCTTAGAAATTGCGAGCATCGCTGCATAATCAACTGCGAGGCGAAATGCTCCTGCGCAACCATGAACTCCCCGCTCCGCCAAGCTTCGCCGACCCGATTCAGCACGGGGGTCAAGATGTAGTGGAACACGTCCTCGTAATGATAGAGCGAGAAGGCAAGATCAATGGTTTCATTCGCTTGTTCTGGCTTCATGATCGCCAGGTAAGCGAATAGACGATCAATCATCGTCGCATAAGGGGCTCCAGGTGGAGCGGCCAGCATGTCCTGATTCACGTCCGCTGCGTCCTGATCCAGCCGAGCGATCGCCTCGCTGACTTTCAAGCCGTTGTGTTCGATTTGCACTTTGATTTTTCGAAGCTTTTCAATATCCGCATCTCGATAGAGCCGATGACCGCCCGCGCTGCGCACAGGGGATACGATGTTATATCTGTTCTCCCAGGCGCGTATGGTCACAGTAGGGATACCGAGCAGTTGGGATGCTTTCTTAATGCTGTACACGACAAGCTCACCTCGGTTTTGTTATACATAAGTTATACATAATTAACATAAAAAAGACAATTAAAGGGGCATATCCGATATAGGTTTGTTTTTAATATATAGATATTGTATAATATTTTTATAATACATATACAAACATTATACATTATAACTCATATAAAGGGGAAATTATACATGTTTGAACAGCAAGCCGCTCCCTACAAGAGCACACAGGTATTGCCCAATGATGCCGTGTTGGCAGCATTGGAGCATTCTTTGGCTATGATTGAGTTCGACACACATGGCAATGTTTTATGGGCAAACGGCAATTTTGCCAAAACCATGGGATATGCCGAGGCTGAACTGCCGGGCATCCACCACCGCAGGTTCTGCACGCCCGAGTTTGCAAGCAGCTCCGCTTATGAGCATCTGTGGAATCAGTTAAGGAGGGGTACCTCCTTTCAGGAGAGAATTTCGCGGGTGACGAAAGATGGCAGACTGCTTTGGTTTGAAGCGACGTATACACCGGTCATGGACGCGAACGGCAGTGTGCAGGGCATCGTTAAAGTGGCGACGGATATTACAGCGCGCGAGAACGCCACTGCGAGAATGACGGCCGAGCTGCAACTGATGTCTGAACATCTGCTCAACCAAACAGAGGAAGGCATTAAGGGAAGCCGGGAAATTGAGGGAGCAATGGAGCTATCCGTTCAGCAATCCAACGACAACATGGAGGTTCTGCAAAGTTTGGAGAAGGAAACGAAGTCGGTGAGCAGAATGATTTCCATTATTCAAGAGGTCGCTTCGCAGACGAAGCTGCTCGCGTTGAACGCCGCCATCGAAGCGGCTCATGCCGGAGAATACGGCCGCGGCTTCAGTGTCGTGGCAGATGAGGTTCGCAAGCTTGCCAAGCAAGCTGATGATACGTCAAAAGAGATTAACGGGAATTTGAAGGGCATCGCTGCGCAGGTTGATAACATCTCCACAGGCATGAAGCGAGCCCAAACGACGATTGCAAACAGCCTGGTGCGCGTTCAGCTTGCTGGTCAAGCTTTTACAGCGATCAGCCAGTCCGCCGACGTGTTGGATACGCAGGCTAAAACGATGGTCGAGCTCTTATAGTAACAAGCCCACCTTATGCCGGAAGCGCCGATTGGTGTTAACCCCTCTACCCGTTCCAACACTGATATATCATAATGGGCAGGAACAAGGTGATGAAATGGGGGATAATAAGTGAATATTCTTTATTTTAAATCCGAGTCTGACAATTGTCCGTAAACTACCGTGCCCAAGAACTGAGAGTGCTTGAGCAAGATCCGCCTCAGCTTCCTTGCGTGTAGCAAAACCTGCCTTCATTTTCTGCGGTCTCTTGCCCGTTTTTAGGTGTTTGCCCATTTCAACTGTGTACGCGTACGTTCCATTTTTGCGCTTTGAGACACATCCACGCATTGCATTCAGCCTCCTTGTTGATTTTCTCATTCATTGAAACGTGGAGGTGATAGAAATTGTACAAAGACATCTAACAACAAGTAAAGCACACTAAGTCTGTTGACCCTCCGTTTATTATTTCCGATATTGCTGACTCAATTAGCGTGCAATAGCAAAAAACAAAGAGGGAACCTGTTGGGGGATCCCTCTTACTGTGTCGCGTAGCACGTACTGGCGTTTGTATTGCATGCCTCGTTTGGCAAAGTAACATATAAATCACAATCAGGCGTTTGTAGGCATCTCCTCTGCTTTGGACCCGCTGAGATTAGCATAAGCAAGCAAAACAAACGGTCAAGTGGCAGTGAGGTGCCTGAGCAACTCCGAATTTCTATACGATTACCGAGTTCTAGTCCAATCGCAAGTTTGCTCATCAACTTCACTGTAAACATTTTCACCAACTTGTCGTTGACTCCGTATTGATTTGATTTGGGACTGTTCGAAGGCACAGCAAAAAGGCGTACAGCAATCATACACTGTACGCCAAACGCCCGTCGGACGCGGGCTTTCCGCTACTTCTCCTCACCCGTCGCAATCGGGTTATCTTCCCAACTGATCCAGTCGCTCCAGCTTCCGCTGTAGAGCTTCACGTTGTCAAAACCCGCTTCGCTCAGGCCCAGGACGTTCGGGCAAGCCGTCACACCGGAGCCGCAATAGACGATGATTTCATCGGCATCGCGCAAGCCGGCAAAATGCTGCTCCTGCTTTGCCGCAGGCAGCCAAGCTCCGTCAGCTCCGAGCACGCCTTTCCAGAAGTAGTTCCGTGCGCCGGGAATGTGACCGGCTACTCTATCAATCGGCTCTTCCAAGCCGAGGTAGCGGCGCTCCTCACGCGAGTCCACGAGCACGACGCCAGGACGACCGAGCTTGTCCTTGACCTCATCCATGGAAGCCAGCATGGTGCGCTGCACTTTCGGCGAGAAGGTCCGCGGGAACGTGGCTGGCACTTCATCTGTAACAGGGTAGCCCGCAGCTTTCCATGCGGTATATCCTTGATCGAGCACGTACACCTCGGAGTGCCCGAGGAATTTCAGCATCCACCATAGGCGCGAAGCCACGGCTCCGCCTTGATCGTCGTAGGCGACGACGGTTTTGGTACTGTCGATCCCGAGGCTGCCCACGAGGATGGAGAATGCACCGAGATCAGGAAGCGGGTGCCTGCCTCCGTGCGCCATAATGGCACCGGACAGGTCCTTTTCCAAATCCACGTATACAGCTCCCGTTATATGATCTTGCTCATAAAGTTTTCTGCCAGATTCAGGTTGTCCTAACGCAAAACGGCAATCCGCAATGACGATATTGGCATCGCCCAGTTGTCCGAGCAGCCATGATTGACCTACGATATTTTCCACAGATTATGCCACCTTTCCCTACCTGCATTAATTCCAGTTACCTCCACTTATTTTATCGTAAAAATGTTGCGCACGGAAGTTATGTTTCGGACAAACGAAAAAGACCGTCGAGGCGGTAGCCTGACAGTCCGACCAGTCGAGAAGACCGAGAAGCAACGATTGCCTGAGATCGGCGATAGTTTATGCAATCTCGAGGTGCAGGAGCGGTGACCTTTTGCTGCCTCCACAGAAATAGAGGAACTGCGGTCCTCTATTTCTGCAATCCTCGCGAGTTCCACTTCCTCAGCGGAACTACAGGGCTCTATTTGCCCCTGAAACTCCACATTTCCGCCAATTTCGGCGAAATAGCGGCTCATAGTTCCCCTTCATCCATCAGAGGGGCAACTATCGCGCGAATAGCGGACTGTAGTTCCCTCACACTCGGCAGCAACCATCCATCCGCCACTGCCCACCAGGCAACAGCCAATCGCATCAAGCTACAATTAATCACCGATACCAATCGTAGGATTCACGGAATAAGTGAGCCAATCGCTGCGATCTCCGCCCATTTTATCGTAAAAAGCCTGCGCACGCAGGTTATCCGTTGCAGTGGTCCATGATAGATTCGCGTAGCCATGTCTGGCCGCATACCCTTTGCAGGCGGCGAAAAGCTTCGCAGCCGCGCCATGACCGCGTTCCACTTCAATAACGTAGAGATCGTTCATAACCGCTACTTTGGAGGCACGCAATGTACTGAAGGTAAAATATAAGGTCGCAAAACCGACCAATTTCCCCTCTTCCGATTCCGCTACAAATTGGATGCCGTCCTTTTGCTCCAACAGATGGTGAATCAATCCGTTCAACTTCTCATCCTCTGGCTGGCGATATTGGTAAAAGTCCACGATATAAGCGAGCATTAACGTTTTTAACTGAGCAATATCTTGTATAGCAGCTTCACGAACTGTAACTTGGGCCATGGAAATGACCTCCTCATCCAAATAAAATCGTTATCGTTATTGTATCCAAAAAATCCAAAATCTGTCTCTCACTGCTCCTCCATCTCCTTGCGATACAGCAGGTAAATCATCCAAGCTAGCACCAGGCAAAATCCCGCAGCCCAATAGAAAATGGACGCCACATGCATGGATACGCCATAATAAGCAGAGGAATAAAGAATAAATGCAGTCAAAAGAGCGGGAAAAAGCACATGATTCCGGGGACGCCACGCTTGATTAGCATGTTTGGCATCATTACGTTCAAGCCGCATCGTGAAGCCTAATCGGTTCTTGTTCAAGAGCAATGCCGTCAGGCACGCAAGCAGTGCGGCATAGATTTTCAGAGGACGATACCAGGAATCCAGGTTGTCAAAATAATCGTAAACGGGAACATCCGTTACTAGCGCCACCCCGATTAGAACAATGAATAAATAAATCGTATAGCCGACAGCTCCAAGCAATACGATCATGAGTGCATGCAGCTTGCGCAATCGTAATACATAGTGAACACAGATGGCTTCCAGCACGATAGCAAGCATCGGACTCCAAGACTTCGTGTCCACAAGGAACGTAAATAGTTCGACCAAACAGGAGATAACCAAGGTGAAGATGAGCACAAGTGGCCATTTCTTATTCACAGAAATTCGAAATGTATGTAATCCCAGCATGAGCATAGAAAACAGAATACAGGCAGTAAATGGAATATGTAAAAGCCAAAGCCAACCCATGCGATCCTCCAACCAATAAATGAAAAGGTGATAATAATAGTGGTAAAAGCAAGCTTACCCTGGCGAGTTGTACCGTTAACTAACGCGCAATGCGAGGAGTTATGTACGTGGAAATATCCTTCTCCCTACGAGCTGTACAATTGGCCCTCTTGGGAAACCATGCTGCGGGAGCAAACCGAATTCGCTGACCCGCACATTCGGGCAGAACAGTACCGAGCCGTCGTCGATGATTATGGCAGACTATCCGGCTTCGTCCAGTTCTTCCCGATTGTCGGCGTCACGCGCTTAGGTCTGGGACTCCGTCCGGATCTCTGCGGGAAAGGCAGCGGAATTGGCGTCCAATTCGTGCAGCTCCTAACCCGTGAAGCGCTGAAGCGCTCCCCCGGGCAGGAGGTCGACCTTGAAGTGCTTGTCTGGAATGAACGCGCCATCCGCACTTATGAGCGTGCTGGTTTCACCATCACGGATACCTATGAAAAGCAGACGCCCACAGGCGTATCGAATTTTCACTGCATGGTGTACGACGAGAGCTTATCTAATTAAGCGTCGCCGGAACCCGCAACAACCTCTTCAAATGCTTGATCAAACCTGGCAGCGGATTGAAAATCCAACTCTGTCAAACCGCCTGCATGCCATGACGTGAGCCGCAAGGTCACCATTTTATAATCAATGGCGATCATGGGATGGTGGTTATCCGCTTCAGCGATACGGGCAACATGATTCACAAAAGAAATGCCCAGCATGAACTCCGCGAAACGATATTTTCGCAAAATCCATTTATGATCGTCCGTCGTCCAGCCGGTGAGCACCCCAAGCCTTTGATCAATCTCGCTATCCTCAAGTTTCACGCACTTCCGCCCCTTCCAGCCTTACTCGTTACTTCCGGATTCCTCTCCTAATCCCTTACTTCCCCCTTACTCAAAATCATAAGCAACCGCCTCGGCTTCGCTCTCACCCGCATACGTGCGCAGCAGATCAAGGAATGGCTTCCCGTAATTGCGGTATTTGACCTCGCCGACACCTTTGATTCGCAGCATCGCAGATTCCGAGGTTGGACAGCTTTCACTCATCTCACGCAGCGTGCTGTCGGAGAATATGATATACGGCGGCACTTTCTCGCGTGCGGCAATTTCCCGGCGAAGCAAACGCAGCTGCTCGAACAACGTATTGTCGATAGCAGCAGCTTTGACGGGCTGTTTGCGCACCTTCTGGTATACAGGCAACTTCCCTTGAAGCACTTCCGCTGCGGGCTGCATTAATCGGACCACCGGGTACTGGCCTTCGGACAGCTGCAAGAATCCCTCCGAGATCAGCACATTTATCAGATCGGAAATTTCTTTTTCCGGCAAATCTCGCATAATGCCATGCGTCGGCAGTTTGTCGAACCGATATTCGACAATTTTCTTCGCTTTCGAGCCCTTCAGGACAGAAGCAACCATCGAAATCCCGAAACGTTCATTCATGCGGCGGATGCAGGAAAAAATTTTCTGCGCTTCAACCGTAATATCCACGGTATCGCGATCGTCTTTGCACGAGCTGCAGTTGCCGCAGGTGTCTTTCACATTCCGCTCATCAAAATAATGTAAAATAACATTCCGCAGACATCTTGGCGAATAACAGTAGTCAATCATCGTCTGCAGCTTTTTATATTCGTTGGCTTTGCGTTCAGGCGAAAGCTGGTTCTGCTCAATGAGGAACTTCTGCGTCATAATATCCTGTGCGCTGAACAGCAGAATGCATTCGCTCGGCTCACCGTCACGTCCTGCGCGACCGGCTTCCTGATAATAAGCCTCCATATTTTTCGGCATATTGTAGTGGATGACATAACGCACGTTCGACTTATCGATGCCCATCCCGAAGGCATTCGTGGCGATCATCACCCGAATATCGTCATAGAGAAACGCTTCTTGCATGTAGGAGCGCTCATCGTCGGTTAATCCGGCGTGGTACTTGCCTGCGGCGTAGCCTTTTTTCCGCAATGATTCGTACAGCTCCTCCACATCCTTGCGGGTAGCGGCATAGATAATGCCCGGCTGGTGCGTATGCTCCTTTACATAATTGTGAATGTAATCCCGCTTGTTCTCTCCGCGAAGAATCGTCAGCTCCAGATTATCCCGCGAGAAACCGTTCACAAAGATGCCCGCATCCGACAGGTCGAGCAGCCTTGCAATATCCGCCGTCACTTCGGCTGTCGCTGTAGCGGTAAAAGCCGCTACGATCGGGCGATTCGGGAGCTCGCGAATAAACGGAGCAATCGAGACATAGCTGGGACGGAAGTCATGCCCCCACTGGGACACGCAGTGCGCCTCGTCAATGGCTACAAAGGGTAGATTCAGTGCCGACATCCGCGCGCGAAACCGCTCTGACTCCAGCCGCTCGGGCGCGATATACAGCAGCTTGTATTTGCCCTGCATCGCGCCTTGCATCCGCTGTTCCACTTCTCTGGCTTCCAGCGTACTATTAATGAACGTCGCCGGCACTCCGAGCACGCCTAGGGCATCCACTTGGTCCTTCATCAAGGAAATCAGCGGAGAGATGACGAGGGTCACGCCCTCCATCAGCATCGCAGGAACCTGATAGCAGATCGATTTACCGCCGCCCGTTGGCATAATGCCAAGCGTATCCTTCCCCTCAAGCAAGTTGGAAATGATATTTTTCTGCCCCTCGCGGAATTCCGGGTACCCATAAACTTGTTGTAAAACCTTCCTTGCCCCATCCAGCATAGCTTTTATACACCTTTCTTTAGCTCACTCAAAAATCAGACCAAATAGATGACGGAAACGAGCTTTTCCCCGTCGTGAACCTTCAACACATGATTACTCGGATCATGGCGAACCGAGCCTGCACCAACATGCATTACAGGGCTGTTGCCCAATCCATAGAAAATATCGTCAGCCAGCGTACGCAAGCACTCTTCCTGTTCTTCGGGCTCAAGCTCCTCCCAATCGTCCGCACTCATCTCCAGCAGCTCATAGAAACCATTCACCATCGCAATGCCGCGTACAAAATCAGTGACAATATCCTTATATTCTCTTCCGAATTTAATACCCATTGTAAAGTCTCCCTTCGGTAGCTAACCTTCTAGCTTCACTTTATCATATTATAGGTTCGAATGCAGGGTTAACCGTTTTTCCCCCGGATAAAAAAATACTGTTTGGCATAAACTGTGGAAATGGGCAATTTCGGAAAAAATCTGTTACTATGGAAGAAGGAATGTACCGCTCGGAGGGTAGGAAAGCACACATGCTGAAACTGCAGATTCCCAAAAATCGAATGAACTACCTAATCAAGCAAATCCCGCTGCATTTCGATGCTGCCGTACTGGAGCAGGGCTGGGAGTATTATCATAAAGGCCGCGTGGCGGATGTCGATCTGAAGGGCACAAGCATTCAATCGACGGTTGCAGGCAAGAGACTGCACAACACGACGGTCAACTTAGAGAATTTTCAGGACAGCTCATGCAGCTGCTCCTTTGATGGTTTTTGTCAGCATATCGGAGCTACGTTCTTCAGCTTATACGCTCCCTATGGACGGCCCGAACTGCTGCTGCAACAGTTAAAGCAACAAATTTTCGCCCGCAAAAAACCATTGCGAGGCGCCTCCCCGGCACAGGAACGCAAAGAAGCCGCCAAGGCTACTAAACCCGAAGAAACGGCTTTGCCTGCTGATTGGCATCGTTTTTTTGAGGGGAGATTTCATGGGTTCTCGATTTCGCATCAGCACTCCATTGAAACGTTTTATGACTCTGCGTTAGAGTCTTTGCCTGGCTTTGCCGCCGATTGGAAAAGCTCGATGCGCGAGATCTATATGCTTCATATCGTGCTGTTCATGATGCGTAAGATCGAACAATTTTATCAAGAGACCAAAAGCTCTTACTTGTCTTATTATCACGAAAACGGGTGCAAAATCGCCGCAAAAAACTGTGAGGATAAGCTCGCCCAGCTTACACAAGGGATGGATCTGAACGCCTCCTTCGCGGCTGAGCCCAAACATATGCTGGCTACGCTCAAAATGCTCGGTGAATTCGCGCTGCAAGGAAAAGACAGCCCGATTGACTGGCTTTTCGTGTATCGATTCATCTGGTGGAAGCTGTCCGCGCAAACAACCGCGCAGAAAGAGGAGATTCAGCGCCTCGACGCCCTTCTGTCCAAGAAGGATCAGCCTGCCAAGAGAAAAGATGCGCTGATTGCGGCTAGAGCCCATTTTCACATTATTCAGGGGGATACAGACAGTGCCTTCAAGCTGCTGGAGCTTTTGGCTCATCCTCATGCTAAGGATTACTTCCTGTACCTGAATTATTATTACAACGATCAGCAGTGGAACGACATGCTGGTCTGGCTCCGCTGGTTGTTCAAGTCGATTGCCCAGGCCAATCACGATGATTTCCGGACCTTTTGCCAATACTGGCTTGACACGACCAAGCATTTGGAATCCGACAGCGAATGGGTACAGGTCATGGAGTCCCTGCTGCCTCGCTCTTACTACTATTACACAGCCTATTTGCTGCAGACCAAAAGGTATCGGCAATGGGTGGATTTGCAGCTAGCGAACCGTATTTCGCCATTAAATCTATACACGTTGGAGCTAAAAGCGATCGAAGAGCACGATGCCGCTTTGCTGCTCCCTCTGTATCATCAAGCGGCAGAACGTGCGGTTTTGGAGAAAAACAGAGCTTCCTACAAGACGGCTGTCCGGCTTCTGAAGAAGCTGCACAGCTTATACAAACAGTTAGGCCAGAACGATCGCTGGGAGCACTATGTGTATCGTTTAGCGGATAAATTCTCACGCTTGCGTGCCTTCCAAGAAGAGCTTAAGAAAGGAAAATGGATTCGATGATCGAAACCAGCGCGCTGACGGTTCATGTAAGCTCCCTCCCCAGCGGCTCCTTGTTTCTATGGGGATCCCGCGAGAACGGCGGCATTTGGGACGCCCTTGATTTGAAAAATATGCTTTTTGCCTGGCACCGCGCTTCCTTCTATGGCACTTTCATGGAACCCAGCGAATGGCAAAATCGCGAAGGCATTGAGCTGCAGCCACTTGAGGCGCTCGATTATTTCAGCGATCCGCAGCCTGTGCAGCATTTGCAGCTTAGCTGGCATCAGGACTCCGCGGATTTCATCCGCTTGGCCCCTGCGGTTCGCGAGGCACTAGCCACCGGAAGCTTCATGCCGGATTACGAGAAATGGAAGGCCGGCGAGATGGGCTGGAAGCTGCAGCTCCCAGAGGAGTTGCAATCTCTGGAATCGCCAGCCGTTTCCCGCTGGATTCATGCGCTTATCCCCGAATGGGTGGACGCAGACGGCATCATGAAAGACAATCTGCGCAAGCTGGAGGCGGCGTACCCGCTTATGCGGCGAGGCGAAATCGCCGCCGACCTCTGGCTCGACGAGGAAGACTGGCTCGTCGCCATCGGCTGGCGCCAAGACCGGTCGCCGATGCGCACGTGTCTGCAGCTCGCAGAGCCGGACCTGGCGCATGGCGCAGGCTGGCAGCTGCGCGTGCTGCTGCAGGACCGGCTGGCGCCCGACGTGCTGCGCACGGTGACGCCCACCGGC
>NZ_BILW01000043.1 GCF_004000765.1 Paenibacillus chondroitinus NBRC 15376
CGGGCGCGGAGGCAAGAGCACGACGAGCGGCGACGGGGCGGCTACAAGCAACGCTGCCTCCCTCTTTTATGCGCGGAAGGGAACTATAGAGCGCTATTTGACCGAATTTGCCGATATCGTCAGAATTGGGGAACTACAGGGTCTTATTCGCCACGAAAACCCAACATTTGGGCAAAAATGGACAAAATAGAGGACCACAGTTCCCTCTGACCGGCCTATGCCCGAGTAATTTCGAAAATAGAGGATCATAGTTCCCCTCGCTTGGCTCCATGCACCAAAAAGGGCTATCCCCATGGTCAAATTCCTGACCTTTTGAGATAACCCTTATCGGTTTTGTCTGTTTTAACGGGACTATTTCCAGTTAACAGATCAGCAAGCTGCCCACTGCCCATCGAAGGACTTCGCCCTCTTAGATCTCAATGTCAACAATCAAGCTATCCTCACGGCCTACCTCGCGAATATATGCAGCAACCGCTTGGTGCTCCGGATTTGGACCATAGGCTTCAAGCGCAGCGCGATCCTCGAAACGCACCGACAAAACCACTTGGTATCCTTTATTTTTCTCTGAGAAGTTAATGCCTGCTTGAATATCGACAATCCCCGTCAGATGAGAACGAAGCGCTTTGAAGCGGTCAACAACTTCTTGAAGCTGCTCCTGCGTAGTTGTTTCTCCGAATTTTACAAGTACAATATGATCGATCATAATACAAACCCTACTTTCTCCAAAACAATTTTGGCACGTTAATATGTAACGTCTTTCATCATATCAGGAAGGGATCGGCTCGTCGATATCCACAGCGATATCTCATTTCGGGTTTGAACACCGGCGCACGACCAGGATTCCAACGCATTAGGAAAACAGTCCTCTACTTGCCCGCCAACTCGGCGATTCGATCGGACAATACCACATGAGCGCCTGCCTCGCCTTTTTGGGCACAAGCGATTAACCCAGCAGCAATTTTGCTCGCTTGAATAGGGCGATAAGTCCGTAGCCTGCCAATCATAAGCGGAGCAATCGCCCGTGAAACCAGGCTCCCCAACTGCTCCCCCACTCGGACTTCATCCCGATCCCCTAGAATCAGAGAAGGACGAAGCATATACAGTGAGCGAAGATTCAACCCCCGAAGCCCCTGCTCAACATCCCCTTTTACCCGATTATAAAAGATAGAAGAAGCACGGTTCGCTCCCATCGCAGTCACGATAGCAAAGACATCAGCCTTCGCTGCACCGGAAACTTCACCCAGTTTCATAGGGAATTCGAAATCTACTTTGCGAAATTGCTCTTGAGAGCCAGCTTTTTTAATGGTTGTCCCCAATGTACAAAACACATGAGCACCTGCCATAGCAGCCATAACAGCCGGGCTCAGGTCCGCTTCTAATTGGCTGTAATCTGTTTTCACTTGAACGACCTTTTCACTTCCCTGATGATGACGGACCTGGATGTCCCTGCGGACAAGCGCAATAATTTTATCGTACCTAGAGTCCTCCAGCAGCAGCTGAATCAATTCCCGTCCTACTAATCCTGTACCTCCCGCTACTATGGCCGTCACTCCCATACTGCTCCTCCTTCAACTCGCATCGGTGCCTCAAACTTCCCAATCCTCACGCAGAGTCTCATATAGCTTAACCAAGAACGCAGACGCATCTTGAGCAATCGCTGAATCCTGATCTAATTTTTCCGCAAAATAGTGCGCAATAGGCGCAGCCAGCTCGGCCAACCTCGCATCAGACATAGTAGGCACTCTTTCGATCCAAGCCTGCAAAAGCTGCCAATCCTTAGCCGTGATTCCCTGCATACAAGCCTCCTCGATATGCCCCATGACAATCTCCGGATAGTTCTTGCGAGCGATCGCCTTTTCAAGTTGTTTTCGCCGTTTTATCCGTTCAAATCGCGCTTCAACCACAACAAGGGTCCCAGCAACCATATCACCGATCCGCTTATCCTTCGAGCTTAAGAAAATGCTGAGCATTCCCACAAAATAGAAAGAAGGCATCACATCGAGCAAGCGAAACAAATTGCGAATGATAATGGATAACAGCGTTGCAGATTGGCCGTTGTTTTGAATGACACGCAGGCCTAACCAGCGTTTTCCCAGCGTTTGTCCACCCATAAAAGCTTCCAAACATACGAAATAACCCAGGTTTAATACAATCCATAAAACGATAGTAATTGCCAAAAGATAATCCGCAAGGTCAGGCAGCCAACTGCCCGAGTATAACCTGCTCACCAAAATGACGAATACGAACAACAGGACATTTACAAATATTAAAATAAGGCTATCCAACAGATGCGCCGCCGCCCTGCTGCCTATTCCGGCAGTTTGAAATTGCAATTGCACCTGCTCAGGGGTGACGACCGTTACTTCTCTATCCAAAGGCTCGTTCATAACATCTCCTTAATGTTGCATAATTATGGTAATTTAAGACTTTCCTATGATAAAATGAACAGATTACAGCAAACCTCAGCCTACAACCCGGATAGGTTTCGCTAGAGCTAGTAGAACGCTTAGGAGGCTTTTATGGACATCTCGCGATTTATCCGAGAACACAAATCCCAATGGACAGAGCTAGAACAATTGCTGCTTCAGCTAGGCAAGAGAAAACGCAGCCTTCAGGCCAGTCAAGTGAACAGGTTTACGGAGCTTTACAAAACAGCTTCAGCGCATTTGGCCACACTCCAAACCCACTCGCCCGCAGATGAAACAACCGTTTATCTAAATCATCTTGTCTCACAAGCGCACAATACAATGTACAAAGACAGCCTTACAAGCAGCGCTCAAATGAAGGAGTTTTTCCTCCATTATTTCCCTTCGCTGATCCAAGCAAGAAGCCTGTTCGTCGGCTTTGCTTTCGTTCTGTTTCTGCTGGGAGGTTTGCTCGGCTTCCTCTCGGTTTGGCATGATCCGCTGAATCTAGCCTTCATTATGCCAGGTGGCATGGCTGATAACATCGATCCGTCCAAAACAGCGGATCCCCGAGGGGACCTGCATTCGCCGCTAATCTCGACGGCAATCATGACAAATAATATCCGAGTCGCGGTTCTCGCCTTCATCAGCGGCATCACGCTTGGCATCGGAACTGTCTACCTGATGATTAGCAACGGCCTTCTCGTTGGCGCCTTGGCTGCTATTTACATGCAATCCGGAAAAAGTTATGTATTTTGGGCGTACATTTTGCCGCACGGGATTATTGAGCTTACCGCTATTTTTATAGCAGGTGGTGCCGGTTTATACATGGGCTATCGCTTTTTCGTGCCGGGACCTTATCCGCGCAAGCTGCGTTTTCTGGAGTCGGCCAAGGAATCCGCCCAGCTCTTGATCGGTACGATTCCGCTATTTATTATCGCTGGTCTCATCGAGGGTTACATTACGCCTTCCACGCTGCCACTCGAAATGAAATACATTATCGCCGGCGTTACTTTACTGCTCCTCGCGTTGTATTTCGTTTATGGCATCCGCAAACGCACAAGCAGCAAGCAATTATTAACGCTATAAACGGTCATTCGCTTTCAAATCCAAATAAGCATTAACGGCGCTAAGCGTCAGCTGGTCGGCGGGGACATCCATCACGGGAATGCCTCTGCCGGCCATTTCGTTTACATAGGCGTATCGATCCGTCGTAAACTTGTGGGCCATGCTCATCTTATAGGCTTGCCGGCTATCTTCAGCCCGAACACGCGCCCATTGATGAATCAGCGGATCCTGGATCGATAAGAGCAGCGCCTGATGGCTTCTGCGGAGCCGCAGCACATACGGCAGCATTTCTTGGTTATATAGATAGCTCTCCATATCGGAAAATAGGACGACAAGCGAGCGTTTTTTCAGAAAACGCAGGATGTGTGTGAAGGCGATCTGCGTGCTGGATTCCACAAAATCCGTGTTTAAATCATACACCGCCTTCGTTAAGGCTTGCAGATGAGGCAGTCCTTTTCCTGCCGGCACATACACTTTAACCTTGTTGGAGTAAGCGATCAACGCAACTTGATCTCCTTGCTTGAGCGCTACTGCAGCTAAAGTCAACGCAGCTGCTAAAGTCCGATCCAGCTTCACTTGGCCTTCCAGCTCAATTGCCATTTGCCTGCCGCAGTCCAGCACGATGGTGACAATTTTCCCTTTTTCCGGTTGAAAAAGGTTTGTCATCAGCTTCGTCGTACGCGCCGACGCTTTCCAATTGATAAGCCGGACGTCGTCTCCCTGTACATAATCCCGAATGTAGTGGAACTCGGAGCCGCTGCGCTGCTTTTTGAAAACACGATGGCCCTCCAGAATTAAAACATCCTGAACCGCGTTAAGCACCCCCCGCACCTGTGACAAATCCGGATAAATCTCAATGGTGTTTGGGGAGTTCAGAACCACCTGCTTCTTCCAAAGCCCCATGCCTCCGAAATAGCGCAGAACCACATTTTCAAAAACATATCGGCCTCTTTCAGTAGCCATCACCGTATAACCTAAGGAAGCAGTTGATTTACCCGCAATAGAGCCGCATAATTGGCTGCTTTCCAGTTGAAAGGTGTAGGGCATATGATCCATTAGCTCAACGTGCACGACAGAAGATTGCTCCAAACCCAAACTCTCTAGCTCTAGACTCACCTCAAAAGTGCTCCTCACATCCGCCTGTTCAGGGAGTGTTCGCCGTATTTTCCAACTGCTGCGTTTGGGAAGCAGAAGAAGGTCGATTGCACTTAGTACCAGTAATAGCGCATTGAAGCTCCAAAAAACAGGCAGAACCGCATCAAAAGGAGATGCGATCAGCATCCCGGCTGCGCCAATAAGCACCAGAACAATGAGTCTTCGTGTGGGCAAAATGAAGTCGTGGAAGAAGGTTTTATCTAGGAACCGGAATAGAGCCGAGCGTTTCTTGAATGATTTGGTCACTCGTTCCGCCCTCCAGTTCCGCTTGCGGTGTCAGCAGCAGTCTGTGCCGCAGCGCAGGCCGCGCGACAAGCTTGATATCATCCGGCGTGACATAGGTCCGGCCATCCATAAGAGCCCAGGCTTTGCTCGCCATCAGCACAGCGATTCCCGCTCGGGGACTAGCGCCCAGTTGAATCTTCTTGGACTCGCGGGTTTTGCGAATAAGCGTTGTGATATAAGCGTATAAAGAGTCCTCCACCACGACATCGGTCAATTTCCGTTGCAGTTCAACGATCCGCTCTGGGGTCATTAAAGCTTGAAGCGGCTCTTCTTCCTGCTGGTGAAAAGGCAAATGTCCCCGAAGAATGGCAATCTCCGCTTCTTCGCCGGGGTAATCGAGCACCAGCTTAAACATGAACCGGTCGAGCTGTGCTTCCGGCAGCGGGTACGTGCCTTCGTATTCGACGGGATTTTGGGTCGCTACGACAAAAAAAGGATTAGGCAGCTTGTACGTATTACCTTGAATCGTGACCTGCCGCTCCTCCATGGCTTCGAGCAGCGCAGCCTGTGTTTTCGGCCCAGAACGGTTAATTTCATCAGCCAATAACACATTCGTGAAAATCGGACCTTGAATCGTTGTAAACGAATGGTCCTGCATTTGGTAGATCACACTGCCTGTAATATCTGCAGGCATCAAATCCGGTGTAAATTGAATACGGCGGTATTCCCCGCCGGTTAATTCCGCGAGGGTGCGCGCCATCTTCGTTTTCCCGAGACCCGGCACGCCCTCAAGGAGGACATGCCCTCCTGCTAATAAGGCGGTTGCAAGCAGTCTGGTGTTCAGCTTTTGGCCGAACACGCGCTGCTCCAAAGCTTGTATCAGTTCATTCATTACGCTCACTCCTTCTCCAAGTAGGCGATCATTTCGCCCATCTCCCGCGTTCGCTGCACGAACGCTGTCGTGCTCACGCCGCCGCTCTCTACCGGCGGCTCCGCCAGCAGGCGCATCAGCTGCGCTGCCTGCGCCTCCGGCATCCGGCCGCGCGCAGCTTCCGCGGCCTGCAAAACACTAGCGCTGGGGCTAAGCCCCCAGCGCTGATACAGCAGCTGCCGCAGGAACAGCTGCTGCTGCGCCAGCGCCTCGCGCCTGTAGCCGAGGCGCTCGTACCAAGCGGCGACGGCGTGCACGCCTTCGTCGCCGCGACGGACCGTCCACGCCCGGGGCGTGTGGACGGGGCCAAAGCGCTTGCCGCGCAGCCAGAGCCACAGCAGCAGCGCAAGACCAAGCTGCGCGCTTGCCAGCACGAGCCACGCGGGATACACGGCCAGCAGTCCGGGCTTCGTCCCGTAGCCGTGATGGGTCTCGTCGACCCACACGGCGTCCCAGGACTTCGCGAACAGCGGCCAGATTAATTCGAAATGGGACGCCTCATCAATTGTCCCATTCTGCAACCACGTCGGGGTCAGCACCATCGTGATGCTGCCCGCCCCTTCCTGCACGCGGCTGGCGAGCACGCCGCGCTCATCTTCAAACAGCGCCAGCCCGCTGCCCCCAGGCTGAAGCCGATAAGAGGTTTCAACTTTGCCCGTCAGCGTCTCGTCCGCTGACGCATAATCCGCCGAAACACGAATCGTTGAGACAGCCTTCACTTGTTGCTCTTGTTTCCCTAACTGCTCTAGTTCCCCCAACGCCCCCCGTGCATCCTGCGGCCCGCCATCCACGCGGACCGTCTCCCAAGACGCCCAGCCTTGAGGTTCGCGGTCAAAAATAATGGCATCATTCCCCGCCTGCACCCACTTTAACAGATGCTCCCGATCCGATTTCGTCACGGCGGACGGCTGTATAGCGACTAGCAGCATGGAGGTTCCCCCAGGCAAATGCTTCCAATCCAACCGCCACTCCTTAACGGCTGATTGCTTAGTGGCAAGCAGTTCTTTCCAAGCTTTGGTACCATCTACATCTGCAGAAAACGAAAGATAAGGAGGTAAATCCGGCAGCTTCGGCTTCGCCAGCCAGTACCCCAGTGCAAAAAACAGCAAGATGCTGACAGCTAGTCCCACATGGAGCTTATTCAGCCCTTTCGTCATCTCCGGTTACCTCCTTCCTGGCGATAACCCTGGCTACCTGTTCATACAACCATGAGAACTGCTGCTCAGTTACGGCTTCTTTTCCGTACCAAACTCGTTCAAAAAGCAACGAGCTCTCCTGGAACAAAGGAACTAACGATGAGGCCGAGCCTCTTAGTTCCTCCGCATATTCCCAGTTTGTTTTCCATTTTTCCACACGAATCAGACGCGCATCTTCCATATAAAACAGAAACGACAGAAAGACGGAGCGCACTCCCTCTCTCCAATCGCCTACTCCCTTAAGCTCCGATGCTTGCTGCCAGTAATAGCGATACGACCGGCTTACTTCACCTTGCGGCAAAAACGTTTCCGAACGGACCCGCTTTTGCCACATCATTTGTTTCAGGAACCAGTAAATCGCAAAAGCTGTAATCCCCAACAACAGAATTGCTACTACGACAGTCAACCAGTCTGACACCGCTGCAGATACCTCAAAATGAGGCAGCCAGCTCCGTAATTTCTGAAGAACGGGTTCCAGCCATGTCAACAGCGAACCATTCTTTTTGGCTTCATAGGCTGTGTATTCATCCTGTTTCAGGATTTGCAGCAATTGTTCTTTGTCGTCCTGCAAAGAAATTACGAACCTATAACTCATTCTTTTTATCCAAATCAATAGGCAGATAAGGGGTCGAAGCGTCTGAGATTGTACTATCGATCATAGACTCTAAGCCCAAACCCTCATTCCGTACCCGTTGGTCAAAGAAACTGACCACATACGGCAGAAACCACAGTGACATAACCAGAATGGAAATCAAACTTTGCAGCAGCTGCGCCCCTAGCCCCAACCCGAAAATAGCGGCAATAACGAGCTGAACAACGGCTAGAAACAAGTACAAAATAATACTGAGCACGATGTACATGCCAAATAAACGCCAAAAACTTTTACGCGATAAGCTCCAGCTTCGGCCAAGGCCAATCGATTCTTCTCCCAAAGCTACATAAGGTAAATAGTAACTCCAGCGAATCATAAAATAAGCAAACGTGAACAGCGCCCCCAGCCCGAGAATGGCAAAAAACACAATGGTAAACGCTAGCGCACCGCCACCGAACCCGCCTACCGAGCTTGAGAAGCTGCCGCCAACGGCAAAAATGACAGCAAAAACAATCATAATAAGAGCTATTCCAAAATAAAAGCCAAACATAATGAGTCCAAATAAAAACGTACTGCCTGCCATCGGCCAAAAACGAGTGAATGATTTTTTTAGTAATTGCCCTAAGCTCGGCGTCTCTTTCCCATCGAAACTAGCCTTTACCAGATGAACAACCGATGCGATTGAAGCTGGCATAAGACCTAAAAACATAATCGGGACTAACACCAGCACGAATACGAGCATTTTCCACACGTAGCCCTCATCACGTAAAGCAGGATCGTTTTGTAGAAACGTAGAGTTCGGTCCGAACATATCCTGCAGCGAACCGCCATTACGAATTTGTTCAATAAAGGACCCCGATGTTACCGCCGTTTCTTGAAAAGTCAGCAAATGCTGCAGCAGATAAAAAGGGCCGTATAAAATTAGCATGATGAATGTTAATACAATGAAGTGTTTTCGATACAACTGGAAACTGCGATCTAACAATCTTCCAATTCCCATCGGTCGTGCGCTTGCATTTTGCATGGTTAACCATAACCCCCCAAATGTTGGTAATTCTTTAACTCCCTGACTATTATACACTATTCCTGCAAGATTCTGACCACTAAATTGTATGAACAAGCAGTTCGCCATACTAACAATAGTGGAACTCCGTTCGCTGGCGTTTCACGCAACTACTCGCATAAGGAAAGTAGAGGTATTTCAACCAGTTAAGAGAACTACAAGGTCTTATTTCGGTAAAAAAAAGCCATTTAGATGGCGAAGAGGAACTAGCGAGCCTTATTTCACCCTGATCCCGCTGATTTGCGGTCATAGCGGCGAAATAGTGGACCACAGTTCCCTTCCTCAGCTAAATCGGCTGTTTTGCCTCAAATAGCGCCCTGTAGATCCCCTATCCCGGGTCACCTCCGCCTAGCGCCACCTGTCTTTGCTTTTGCCCACTCAACCCCCAAAAACACAAAAAGCCAGACCGATGATTTCTCATCGATCCAGCTCCACCCGGTTTCGTCCCGCTGATTTTGCGCGATATAGCGCATGATCTGCCCTAGAGATCATATCTTCAAGCACCATCGTGCCAAATTCCAGTTTGGGCGAAAATTCGGCTACGCCGATACTCGCCGTCAAGTGTACCGTCACCTGTTCATCGGAGTACGGCTTCGCTGCAATGCATTGCCGGATGCGCTCGGCTAATAGTTCACTGTCCTGCGCATTTTGGCGGAGGCACACTAGAATAAATTCCTCGCCGCCATAACGTGCCACGATGATTTGGCTGCTTGCCAGCTGTTTCAACAAAGAAGCTACCTGTTGAAGAACACGGTCGCCTACCAAATGCCCGTAGGTATCGTTCACTTTTTTGAAATGATCGATATCCATCATCATCACCGAGCACGTATAACCCGCTGCGATACATGCCTTTAATTCTTCATTCCCTTCCGACATGACATATCGGCGATTCGGAATATCGGTCAGTTGATCGACCAACGCGGATTTCTCAAGCAGCGAAATGGTCGTATTCAGCTTGTCCGACATCAGATTAAACGTGTTAACGAGCGTTTTGAGCTCAATTGGAGCGTTTCTGATTTCGTCTGCATCAATCTGATAATGGTAAGTACCATTACGAATGTGTTGGGTGGCTCGGAGCAAATAGCGGATAGGTCGCTCGATGCGGGACGCTATCGTGAGCGCTGCGAGGACACTAAGGATTAGAGCGATGAGGGAAATGATAATAATCGTCAAACTCAGCTGATTTAATTTCTGAAAAACTTCTTTTTGCGTGATTTCACCGACGACAATCCAATTTTTCTCCGTCGACCACTGGTACTGACCGAAGACCTTTTCACCATGAAAGCCGGTATAGACCTTGCTTGACGTAGTGCCGCTTTTCGCTCTTTGAATGATTTCGGAGGACATGAAGACATTGTTGACGGCCTCACTCATGCTTGAATGACCTGACGCCGTCACAACTTGGCCTTTGTTATCTAAGACAAAGACCTCTCCTGTTTCGCCAAAACGCAGCTGTTTCATTAGCTTATTCAGCATGTCCAGGGTCACAACCCCCATCACAACGCCTTTAAATTCATTCAGATCGCCAAGCACCGGTGCTGAAAAGGTAATCATCGGTTTTCCGGTCTCACGCGAAATGTCGACCCCCGATATAAAACTCCTATTTTCAAGCGCATTTTTAAAAAACGGCCGGTCCCCTACATAGATAGCTGTGTCACTGCTTGTGTAGATAATCCCGTTCGGCTCTACGAAACTCAGTGTATCAAATTCCGAATTAAGGCGTGCATAGTTTTGGAATTCCCGTTTTAATGGTTCCAACTGATGAAATTTGGCGTAATCCGAAAGGGCAAACCGTTGGACGGCATCCAGTTTTTCCTGATTCCATTTTTCAATATATAAGCTTTGCAGCGTAATCATCTGTTTGAGCTGATTTTCCGCTTCGCCAATTCGGTTCTTCTTTTCTATCCAATAAAATGGCACAATAATGGAAAAAGCTAAAGCCAGAATAGCGACGCCAATCCACATTTGAAACCTCATTTTCAAGGATTGACTGGAGAAATAAGCAAATTTGCGTCCCATTCTGGTCTCAGCCCCTTTCTTTCAATACGTTTATTATACCTTGAAATCAAGACAAAAACAGGCAGAATATATGATAATTCGACATTTTTCACCAGAGACTTTTCTCCATATCCGTTCATGTTTGAAAAGAAAACTTCAATCGCTTATGCTAATTTGTAATACGAAATGAGGTTATTATTCTATGAAAATTCTTGTGCTCACCGAAAAACCGAGCGTCGCCAAAGAAATTGCCCGCGTTCTCGGCTGCAATCAGAAGCAAAAACACCATTATGAAGGCCCCAAATACGTTGTCACCTGGGCCTTGGGCCACCTGGTAACCCTCGCTGAGCCTGACGATTACGATCCCAAGTACAAAACCTGGAACCTGGAAGATCTGCCTATCCTTCCCGAGCGCATGAAGCTCAAGGTCATGAAAGAAACGTCGCACCAGTTTCGCGGTATCGAGCAGTTGAGCCGGCGCGGCGATCTCGCCGAGCTGGTGATCGCAACCGACGCCGGGCGCGAAGGGGAACTCGTCGCCCGTTGGATTATGGAGCTGATCCGCTGGAAGAAGCCGTTCAAACGGCTGTGGATCTCGTCGCAGACGGATCAGGCGATTCGCGAAGGCTTCGCGCAGCTGAAGCCTGGCACGGACTACAACCGGCTGTATCAAGCAGCCGTGTGCCGTTCCGAGGCCGATTGGCTGATCGGCCTGAATGTGACGCGCGCGCTGACCAGCAAGTTCGGCGCGTCCTTGTCCGCCGGGCGTGTGCAGACGCCCACGCTGGCCATGATGATCAACCGCGAGACGGAAATCCGGGATTTCCGGTCTGTCGACTATTGGTTGATCGAAACCGATTTGGACTCTTTCCGCGCGGCGTGGCGAGACCCCAAGACAGGCGACTCGCGCATCTTCGATAAAGAGCGCGCGGACGCGTTGAAGGCGAAGCTGCAAGGCCAAAACGGCCGCATCGTGCAGATTCAGCAAACCGAAAAGCAAATTCCTCATCCGCTTGCTTACGATTTAACGGAGCTTCAGCGCGACGCCAACCGCAAGTTCGGCTTTTCGGCGAAACAGACGTCTAACGTGCTGCAACGTTTGTATGAACAATACAAAATCGTGACCTACCCGCGGACAGATTCACGATATCTGACTTCCGATATGGCTCCAACGTTGGCAGGCAGACTCAAAGGCGCAGCGATTGGTCCCTATGCACCGCTTGCCGCTCCATTGCTGCGCAAGCCGCTAGCCATCACAAAGCGCATCGTCGACGATAGCAAGGTATCCGATCACCATGCGATCATACCGACCGGCGAAGCCATTTCACTCGCAACGCTAAGCGCAGATGAGCGCCGACTCTATGATCTGATCGTACGCAGATTCATAGCCTTGTTCTATGGTCCTTGCCGTTATGATGAGACGAAACTGACCGTCGAAATTGCCGGCGAGAAGCTGTATGCTTCAGGGAAAGTCGTCAAACAGGCCGGTTGGAAAGAAGTTTACGGCGCGAACGATTTCACCGATCCTGAACGGGAAGAGTCCGATACGGATGACGATGCGTCTCAACTGCTCCCGCAAGCCAAAGAGAAAGACGCCGTGACGGTTAAACAGGCTCATCAGCTGAACCGCCAGACCAAACCGCCTGGCCGATATAATGAAGCTTCTTTACTGTCGCAGATGGAAAAATGGGGTCTCGGCACCCCGGCAACCCGCGCGGATATTATCGAGAAGCTCGTGTCGTCCGACACCATCGAGCGCCAAGGATCCCAGCTCATTCCGACGGGCAAGGGCAAACAGCTCATTGAGCTCGCTTCGGAAGAGCTGCGTTCTCCTGAGCTGACAGCGCGCTGGGAGCTTGAGCTTGAGCGCATTGCCAAGGGCAAAGGAAGCATGGAGCAATTTCTAAGCGGCATTCGGACCAAAGCCGTGGAATTAGTTAATGAGGTTAAGAAAAGCGATGCGGCGTATAAACCGCATAACTTAACAGGCAGCAAATGTCCGGACTGCGGAGAATTTCTTCAGGAAGTTAAGGGGAAACGCGGGCGTTATCTCGTTTGCTCCAGCCGGGAATGCTCTTACAAACGGGAAGCGGACGGCCAGCTGACGAACCACCGTTGTCCGCAGTGCCATAAAAAAATGGAGATCCACACAGGGAAATCCGGCAAGTACTTCCAATGCCGTCCCTGCAACGTGGTGGAGAAGATTGATAACGAAGCTTCCGGCGGCGGCCGTCGTGCCTCAGCCAAAGCCAATCGTCAGCTTATCGAGAAATATTCCGATCAAACGAGTGTCGGAAACTCGCTCGCTGACAAGCTGCTTGCAGCACTACAGCAGAATAAGGAAGACTAGCCTAGAACGAGCATGAAAAAACCAAGCAGAGACTTTCGTCCTTGCTTGGTTTTTTTTCTGCTGGCTGTTTTTTTCTGCAGACTAATTCAATATTTTTCCTTTTACCGCCAACTGCAGTTCCTCTAAGCTAGTAATGCCTAAACTAATCAATGCCTCTCCTGCTTCCATGTGTACATTCGCCAATATATGCATACTTGTATTAGGGACAAGTGATTTGCGGAATTCATGAAATAAAACAACATTATATGTTTTGAGTACTGTCATAAATTCAACTGTCGGAGGAATAAAGCCGCGTATTTCGGAAGACTTCCAGAAGAAATCCCGCACATGTATAATGTCAGCGCCCGTTTTGTTCAATTTACGGATCA
Organism: Paenibacillus chondroitinus NBRC 15376; assembly: GCF_004000765.1. GTDB lineage: Bacteria > Bacillota > Bacilli > Paenibacillales > NBRC-103111 > Paenibacillus_E > Paenibacillus_E chondroitinus. Next base: position 13,352 of record NZ_BILW01000043.1, read on the forward strand.
TCACAAAAAAATCATCGATCAAAGCTTGTCTCTCCATACTCATACGACCATCTCCCAGTCTAACTTCAACATCATCCATACTGTCGTAGAATAGGATACCACAAATAGTTCTTTTGATCTATATATTATAGTATATTAGACCTAACCTATGAAGCAGTTTTTTCTTTGCGGAAACCTTTTCGTCGGAGTGAGAAAAACATATCCAACGCAAAACATACGACGCCCAAATTAATGGCCAAGTCCGCTACGTTCATGATACCGTTCCCCGAACGGAAGACGATGAAATCCGTCACTTTGCCGAAGAGCAATCGTTCAATCGCATTGCCTATCGCTCCGCCTGCAAACAGCGCTGCTCCGCATTGCAGCAGAACGCCTTGAAGACGTCCTTTCTTCCTGTAGTAGAAGATCGCTATAACAATAATGACGGCAAAAATGCCAAGGTAACGTGCCCAGCCCTGCAGTGAACTGCCTGCCGCTCCCGTATTTTGATAATGCGTAAATGAAATAATATCCTTATAGAATGGCATGGATTCTCCCACTTTCAGCATCGCTCGAATCCAGACCTTTGAAATCTGATCAATGGCTGTAACGACAAAAAAGACGATATAAAATAACATAACACTCCCCCTATTTTGAAAATACAAGCTCCTCACCATTTTACATGATATATGGCCTCTACGGCGAATCTTACGGCCCCGGTATCCCTTCTATCCCATAGTCTTCCATTAACAACGCAAATAGCCGCCCCAGTCACGCTTAGGCAGCTACACACGGAGCATTCTGCATGTAATCTTCATGCTCTCCATCAAGCTAATGTCAGAAGTGTTCTCAGCAGCTCACCGGGAGTGTTTACCAGGTAATCCGGTTGTCCCCGAAGCAGCAGTCGCGGAGCATCATACCCCCATGTAACGGCGACGATCGGCACGCCTAACTTTTTACAAGCCTCGATATCCCTTAATTCGTCTCCAACATAAATCATTCGGCCAGGCGTTGTGCCCCACTGCTTCATAACTTTGCGTATGGCATGGTGCTTGCCGAAAAGAAGTTTAGCTGAGATCACTTCCTTAAAGGAGCCTTCCATCTTGTTATTTTTCAGGAACGTACGAATGTTTGCCTCCGAATTGGAGGAGAGAATGGAGCTTTTCAGCCCATGGGAGGATAACCTCGCTATAATCTCCTTCATGCCCGGCACCACGTGAAGCGTGCGAATGTTTTCTTGATACATCTGTCTTCCGGCAACGATAAGCCTAGGAATCTGCAGGGCCGGCACGCCCAACCGATCGACCCGCTCCGCAATCGAAAGTGTCCGGAGAAGCGCAAGATCCTGTTCGCGAATCTTGCGAAACTGATGCTGTCCCGCTATTTCATTGTACAACTTAACAAGCAAAGCCCTGGAATCGACAAGTGTCCCATCAAAATCAAATAGGATATGTTTTACCATTCAGTTGTATATAGAAACAGGGCCGGCCCCTCAGTCGGCACTTCTTTGATTTGATTATTCGCGAACTCTTCAAGCGGATCTTTGGCGATATGCGGATTGCTGACGATGCGAAGATCTTCCCACACACAGGATACCCCACGCCCATAGTCGTCTGCATTTCCAGCAAACATTTTACATCCCTGACAGAAGTGCTTCTGCTGATTGGCATCCAGCTTTACAATTTTATTCCTTAGACAACAGTAAATTTCACCGTCTGCATTACATACATTAACGTGAGTGATTAGAGCCATATGAATGTCAACTCCTTACGGCGCATTTTGTGTGTAATAGTAAGTTTATAGCACTACTATTAAGTGTATGACAGTTTTTTGTAAACGGAATAAGATTTCTCATGACAAGCTGCCTAAATTTGCTACAATGAGGAAATGTTACAAAACCGATTGGAGGAACACCCATGCAAGATTGGATGCATTACGCCATCCCTGCCGTTTTGATTTGTTTTTTCATTTATCGCCGAACCAAACGTACCATTGGTTTTCAAAAGCTTGCCAAAGGCCGGCTCAAATTTCGCCTCACGCTGTTCAGCATCCTCGGAATCGCCATTTTCCTGCTGGGCTTCGTTCATCCGATCCATTTCATCGGCTATTTGATCGGACTTGCTGCCGGCGTGGGATTAGGGCTTACCGCCATTCGCCACACCCGCTTCGAGCACCGGGCCGACGGCTGGTATTACCGCACTCATCTATGGATTGAATTTGCTGTTCTTGTGCTATTTCTTGGCCGGATTATTTATCGCGTGGCGTTCATCGCGCTTTCTCCGAACCCCTCCAGCATGAATCCCGCTGATCCGACACAATTTACAAAAGATCCCGTGACAGCCGGCGTATTCTTCATCATCGTCTCCTACTACATCCTGTTTTTCGGCTATCTGCTGCGGGAAGAGACCAAATTGGATCCAGACGCAACGCTTTCCAATACTTCTAGCAGTGAAAGCTCCGCCCATACGGTCAAATAAAAAGACATTACAACCCTCAAGGTCTGAAATTACTCAGATTTCCTGAGGGTTGTCTTATTTTAAATGCCGCTAAACATCTATGCCGATGAATTTTGTGGTATCCTTCATAGATATACTGCTTCTTATTGGCTTAGTCGTTCGAATTACTTTTTTATAAAGCGCTTACATAAAAGGGTCGGAAGTCCGGCGTTCTAGGGGGAAACTATGAAACGAACTATCTTTATACGTCTATTGCTGCATTTAACCATTGCCGTCGTGTTGATTACGCTCTTGGTCGGTACGCTCGTTTACCGATATACAGATTCGATGCTGAGAGAAGAAGTGCTCCTCCATAATCAGGAATTGCTCGGGCAATCGAAGAAAATGGTCGAGCAGGCACTTGGAGAAGTGAAGCAATCAGCGGCTTCGCTTGCTCTGCACTCCGATTTGCAGAAAGCGGTATGGCTTTCATGGGATTTGGAGGAGGAGTATCGATTTCTGAAAAATACCGAAGATCTTCTCACCGAACGGATTAATTCCTCCACGTACCTGGACTCCATCTATTTGTACAGCGCCCAAAATCAAAAGTTGATCTCCTCCTCCGGCATCACCGACTTGCAGCAGTTTTCATACAAGCAAGGGGTGCAGCAATTTATGGAAAGCAAACATATCTACGATTGGCAAGCTGTGCATCTGGAAGAAGGCGATCATTCCGTGAACGTCATGACGTTCCTGTTCTCCGTCCCCATCTGGGGCATCCAGAAGAAAGGCGCGATCCTTATGAATTTGAAAGAGGATGTGCTGTACAGCGCCGTCGTTAATTCGAATAACCGCAAGCTCGGGAATGTAGCCATTTTAAATCAGGAGGGCGAAGTGCTCTCGTATAAGGATAAAAGCATGCTGCTTAGCCGGTTCAATCAAGCGGACATCCAGCGGATTCAGCGTGAGAAGGAAGGCTCGTTCACGGAGAAGATCAATGGGCAGGATACCCTTGTTTCCTTTCTGACCTCGGATGCCAACGGCTGGATTTATTTGACTCTGAATCCGTCAGAAGAAGTATTTAAGAAATCCCACGAAGTCATCCGCGTGACGCTCCTCATTTCCTATATCGCTTTTTCGCTGGGGATGCTGATGATGATTATCGTATCCATCAGGTATTACAAGCCTGTAAGAAAAACGGTTCACATGATTTCAACGCTGCTGGACAAGCCTTTCTCCAAAATGCACGACCGAGATGAGTTCAGCTATATCGGCGATTCGGTCAACAGGCTTTATGTCGAAAAAGAAGCATTTAAAGAAAAATTTCGCGGTCAAGAACTCGTCATTCGGGATCACGTTGTACTCAGCCTGCTGTCGGGCAAGACGAATGACGACGAGTTGATGCGCCAAATGCAGTACTATGAGCTGGATTTAGATCAAACTCATTTCATTGTGCTGGTGCTTCGCATCCATGTGGATGCCGATATTCCGGCAGGGCCTGAGGAGCAGGCGCTAAATTTACTGCATTTTCAGGTACGCGCCATCTGTGAAGAGCTCATCGCAGCTTGTGGGAAAGGGCTGTACGTCAGCCAATTCCATAGCCGTGATGTACTTATTATGAACGCCGGTCATTGGGGAGGCCCTCAATCCGCCTACCATCATGCGAAGGAGCTGGCGATTCGATTGCGGAACCGAGTGGCCGATGAACTGCATGGAACGGCAGTTACCGTAGGCATCGGTGGGAAGTACGAGAAGTTAAGCGAGATCTCCCTATCGTATAACGAAGCTTTGGATGCTTTGCTGTATGAGCGGATTGCCGGCAAAGGCAGCATTCTAAGCATTTCAGACTATCAGACCAACCATGTGGACCGCAGTCGCTTCACCGCCTGCAGGCAGCTCGTGGACAAGCTGATTCATGAGCTCAAAACGTGGAACACGGATAAGGCGCTGCAGCTCAAGGACGAGCTGATCGAACGGCTTGCGAGCGATGAATTGGTTGGCTTTCCCTATAAAGATATTATGTTGACGCAGCTTCTTCATGCGCTTATGACCGTTCGTATCGAGCTTTGCGGAGATGAAGAAGACGGCAGTCCGGACTTGATTTTGGCATTCAGCAAAAAGAACAGCTTGGAGCAAGTTCGCGTCGACCTTGATCTCGTGATACGCGACATCGCTGGAAGGTTGGAAGGAAAACGTGAAGTCAAGCATCAAGACGTCGTTGAGAAGCTGGTCGAGTATACCAAGCACAATTACCGGGAGCCGATCAGCTTGCAGACGCTCGCGGATATGGCATTGATGAACAGCCAGTACGTGTCCAAATTGTTCAAAGAAGTGACCGGGAAAAATTTCCTCGATTACTTGACCGAAACGCGTTACAACGAAGCTTGCCGTTTGCTTGAACAAACGTATTTAACGATTAACGAAATTGCGGAAGCGACCGGATTCGGACAGAAGCAAAATTTGATCCGTACATTTAAAAAATACTGCGGTTTAACGCCTTCCGAATATCGGAATCAGCGATCCGTGCAGCGAATTAAGGGGTAAAACGAGATAAAAGGCAACAATTGATACTAAAATGAAAATCTGATACTTCATCAAAAACGAAAATTGAATCCATTCAACGGTATTGATTCTTGCCCGACCTCCCCCTCCTTTTTATGATGAAAGTGCAGTCACAAATGCATGAGAAGAGAGGGGGAAGAAAGCTATGTCAGTGCCAATGACGACAATTGCACGCAAACGCCAGCTTCGTAAACCGACTTTTTGGAAACGTTTACTGGCCAACCGTTATTTGTATGCCATGTTGGTGCCTGCGCTTATCTATTATACGGTGTTTCATTACGTACCGATGTACGGGGCGCTTATTGCTTTCAAGCAGTTCAGCATTACCAAAGGCATTATAGGCAGCCCATGGGTCGGATTCCAGCACTTCACGTATTTATTCGAATTAGAAAAATTTTGGCAAGTCTTCTGGAATACGATTGTAATCAGCTTGTACAGACTCGTTTTTGGGTTTCCGCTGCCGCTTATCGTCGCAATTCTACTAAATGAAGCCCGTAAAATCATGTTCAAGCGGACGGTTCAAACCATTATCTACTTGCCTCACTTCATTTCCTGGGTCATTATGGGCGGACTCTTGATCAGCTTGCTTTCTACAGATCAGGGCGCTGTTAACAATGCCGTCCGTTCGTTCTCTGGAGAACCGATCGGCTTCTTAACCGATGAGCGAATTTTTCGCAGTACATTGGTAGGTTCGATGATCTGGAAGGAGTTCGGCTGGAATACGATCATTTACATGGCTGCCCTGGCGGGTCTAAATCCGCAGCTGTATGAAGCCGCCGTGATGGACGGGGCGAATCGGTGGCGGCGAATCTGGCACATTACACTGCCGGGCATCCGCAGTACGATTATCATCTTGTTCATCCTGCGGATCGGCAGTTTAATGGAGGCAGGATTTGAGCAAATATTCGTTTTGTATCATCCTGGCGTCTATCGCGTAGCCGATATCATCGACACTTATGTTTACCGAATTGGGCTCACCGAAGGGCGCTACAGCCTGGCTGCCGCAGTCGGCCTGTTCAAATCCGCTATCAACTTCACGCTGCTTATCGTCGCCAACTGGTTGTCCAGAGCGCTCGGCGAGCAGGGTGTGTATTAGGAGGGCCAGCTATGCCTAACAGCAGCTTAGGAAGCAAAATCTTCGACTCGCTCAATTATGCGCTCCTAGCACTCTTAGCGTTACTGACGGTATATCCGTTCTGGGATTCGCTGATTGTTTCGATTACGCCGATGCAAGAGAGCGTGACTTCGAGTTTGCATCTAATTCCAAAGAGTGTGACATTCGAGGCTTATCAATACATGCTCAGTCTGGAGCAACTATGGACGTCTTACGGGATTAGCATTTTCATAACCGTCCTGGGTACAGTCATCAGCATGATCGCAACGACAATGGCCGCCTATGCTCTCTCCAAAAAACAGCTTCCCGGCGGCAGAACGGTCATGTTCTTGATCATTTTTACGATGATGTTCAGCGGTGGTATTATTCCGACTTACTTGGTCATTAAACAGCTTGGCATGATGAACACCGTATGGGCCATGATGGTTCCGACAGCCATTACAACCTATAACCTGATCATTATGCGCAGCTTTTTCAGCTCCATACCTGAGAGCTTGGAAGAGTCCGCTAAGCTAGACGGATGTAATGATTTCGGCATTCTGCTAAGGGTTGTCGTCCCCCTTTCCATGCCGGCGCTGGCGACGATCGCCCTCTTCTACTCGGTATCCAGGTGGAACGAATTTTTCACGGCAGTCATGTACATTACAGATAAAAACATATGGCCTCTGCAGCTCTTCCTGCGCTCCATGCTGATTGATAACGAGGCCGCTTTCCAATCGGGAGGGGACAGCCCTTTCCTGCTCGGTCCGTCCGTCAAAATGGCGACGATTATGATATCTGTCATTCCTGTTATTCTTATCTACCCCTTTTTTCAACGTTATTTCGTGCAAGGGGTTACGCTTGGAGCTGTTAAGGAGTAGCAAGGATCGTAATTTTATGTATAGGAAAATAAAGGAGGAACGAGCATGCGATTGCAAAAGAAATGGGCAGGTTTTGCCTTGGCTTCCATACTTGCATTAACAACGGCAGGATGTTCTACTAAAACGGACAATGCGAACCCGACGGAGGGCAGCGCAAAAAGTGGGCAACCTACGAAGCTGGTGTTTTTAACTTCGGGTGATGCGGCCGCCAAGTCGATACAGCCCGGGGACCGGATTATCGCTGAAATTAACAAGCGACTAGGTATTGAACTTGAGGTCAGAACCGTTCCAGAGGGCGGATATGAGAAAATCAGCGTAGCCATGGCTTCGGGCGATATGCCGGATGTCGTAACGATTAACTATCCTTCGGCTTCCGTGAGCCAATGGATCAGTGAAGGTTTGCTCGTCCCGCTTAACGACTATTTCTCTGATATGCCGACCGCGAAAGCGAAAATTGAAGCCAATTTCAAGGGAACGGCTGTTGATGGAAAGTATTACGGCTATCCATTCGTCGAACTCGAACGTGCCAATCAAACGCTTGCCTACCGAGCGGATTGGCTGGAAACGCTTGGGCTGAAACCGCCTGAGACGCTGGATGACTTTTATCAAACAATGAAAGCTATTGCTACGCAAGATCCGGACAAAAACGGCAAAGCGGATACCTATGGCCTAACGGGAGTTAAGAGTACCGGGTTTAACAGTTCCTTTAACTTCGTATTTTATGCCTACGGTTTGCCTTACTCCGACTGGGCGCTAGATAATGGCGGGAAAGTCATTCCCATTTTTGAGCATCCCGCATTTAAGCAAGGCGTTCAATATATTCACAAATTGTGGAGCGAGAAGCTGATTGATCCCGAATTTTTGCTCAACGACACGCAGCAGCGCGAGCAGAAGTTTTATCAAAGCAAAGTCGGATTCATGGCCCCTGCTCTTTACCGGCATGTGAGTCGACTGGAAACAAGTTTGCAAAAAGTGAATCCTAACGGCAAGCTTGGGTTTATGGCTCCACCTGCTGGTCCGGATGGAAAACGGGGTTTGGCGCAGGCTCCGAAGAGCGGCTTATTAACGGCGATTACCAAAAGTGCGAAAAATCCGGAAAAAGCGGCTAAATTCATTGAGTTCATGCTCTCCAAAGAAGGCCGTGATTTGCTGGAGCTAGGGATCGAAGGCGTCCATTATACCAAACAAGGCGATAAAATCACTTATAATGAAGAAGAACGGGCAAAAGATAACTTTGCTTCGAATGGATGGTCTCATCCGCTTGCATGGGGTAGTGTCGTTTGGCCACTGACGGAAACCTACTTGCCGCAAACCGAGCCTCAAGCAGACAGGGCTAAACAATCTGTAGAGATTGCCTCCAAATATATGGTTCCGAATTTGGTCAACACGACAACTCCTGAAGAAATTGAACGAGGCAGTGTCATTAATGAACTGGCCAATCAATATTATTTGGATATGATTACGGGCAAGAAAGATATCGACAGCGGGCTGGCCGAACTGTCCAAGAAGTGGCGGGAACAAGGCGGCGACAAGGTGCTGGAAGCTGTCAATAAAGCTTATTTGGCACAAAAAAAATAAGTGATGGAGGCGAATGAACGACGATGAGTACCGATCAAAGGCAGGAATCGACGCATGCAAACCGAAATGAGCAGCCTAACATTATAGTCATCTTGTCGGACGACCACGGGGCTTGGGCTATGGGATGTGCAGGCAATCACGAGATCCGTACACCTAATCTGGATCGTCTTGCAGACCAAGGAATGAGGTTCTCCAGCTTCTTTTGCACCTCGCCGGTCTGCTCGCCGGCACGCGCTTCGCTGATGACTGGGCGCATTCCGTCCCAGCACGGTGTACACGATTGGATCCGGGATGGCAATGTAGGTGACTCTGCTATCCAATATTTGCAGGGGCAGATGGCGTACACGGATGTGTTGGCCGGTGAAGGTTACGTTTGCGGACTAAGCGGCAAATGGCATTTGGGAGACAGCATCACACCACAAAAAGGCTTCACGCACTGGTATGCGCACCAAAGCGGCGGCAGCAATTATTACGAGGCCCCGATGATTCGCGACGGCGAGCTGGTGAATGAGCCTGGCTATTTGACCGACGTCATCACGGACGATGCACTCTCCTTCTTGGATCGGCAGGACAGAAGCAAGCCGTTTTACTTAAGCGTCCACTACACGGCGCCTCACAGTCCATGGATCGATAATCATCCTCAGGACATTGTCGATTCTTACGATAGCTGCAAGTTCGAAACTTGTCCGCAGGAGCCCAAGCATCCATGGTCGATCAAAACAGCGCCATGGTCAGACGACCAACGGGAGAATTTGAAAGGTTACTTTGCCGCTGTGACCGCGATGGATACGAATATCGGCCGGATCGTAGATAAGCTGGACAGCATGGACATTCGCAAAGATACCCTGATTATTTATATGGGCGACAACGGCTTCAACTGTGGCCATCACGGCATATGGGGAAAAGGAAACGGGACGTTCCCGCAGAACATGTTCGATACTTCTGTCAAAGTACCGGCCATTTTTAGCCAGCCGGGCATCATCCCCCAAGGGGAAGTTTGCGATAATCTCGTAAGCGGGTACGATTTCATGCCTACGCTGCTTGCTTATGTGGGCTGTGAACAACCGAATACCATTAAGCTTCCTGGATCAAGCTTCCACTCCCTCCTCCTGGGTGAATCGGCTCCTATGCGTGAGCAGGTTGTCATTTATGACGAGTACGGTCCTGTGCGCATGATTCGGACGACCGACTGGAAATATGTGCACCGCTACCCTTACGGTCCGCATGAGCTGTACCATTTGGCCGAGGATCCCGATGAAAGGCATAATCTGATCGACCTGCCAGGGACGCAAGATCAGACCGTCGCAATGAGAGGCGAACTGGAAGCCTGGTTTGCCCGCTACGTCGATCCCATGATTGACGGCGCTCGTGAAGGTGTAACCGGATTCGGGCAAATCGGGTTAGCCGGCGTTCATGGAAAAGGGAAAAAAGCCTATTTTGAGTAAGAAACAGGACAAATGAGGGCAATTGAGCCTTGTCGTTAAAATAAGCTAGAATACGACACCGACATTCGAGCGACATTTTATCCAAAGTACGTTAACCTATGAAAAATGATTCATAGGAGGACAACCATGATGAGAGATTTGGAATTCATTATAATGGGTGTGTTCGTTGTAGGTATCATGTTCTGCATGTTTGTAGATGTGCTCATAAAGGACAAAGCGATGAGGTTCTCCTATCAGAGTCAGCTCGGAAATGAAAGCAGTGAAAAACCTTCGAAGGTCATTGAGGTATTTGAGGGGCTTGCGGATTTCGGAACCTCGGAGGAGACATTGCCACTGTCTTTATCTTCCGTCCAAAAAAGAGAAGTTGTTTACCCGATGTATATAGATTGCAGCCGCAACACTCTTCAAGCACAGCCACCTGCGTGCTGAATACTTGCCGAGGGTATGGAGCGTAGCTTCCTATCGCCTAAAAAGGGAATGGAAACAGGGAATCCCCTGTGTCCGTTCCCTTTTGTTCGTTCTCTTCGAGTCTGGCAACTGCCCAAGGCCCTCGATCAGTTTCTAGTAGATGAAAATATTTCCATCTATATTGAATGTGTTACATAACAAATGATATAATTAGTAGAACAATAGGTACTTCAGAAGCAGAAGTATATTTCCTATCATTCTAGCATATAATAGTCCTAAATTTCTTTTAGGAGGTTTTGGCTATGAGTGAAGGTAGCGGCAAGGAGGGTAAGGACATGCCATTTACTGAAGCTGCTCATAAAGAGGCAAAGCCAATTCCAAAAACTAACCTGGGTCTAACAACAAGACAAAAGGATATTATGAAGCAATTTATCGGCAAAGCTCCCACAACCCCCGTAAACTTGAATCAAGTGAGGGATTGGGAAAAGTATGGTGATCGTTGATTTTAATAATCCACATGAATTTCAAGGGTTCGATCAAGGGGAAGATATTTTAGTTGATACAGGGATTCTGTTGGCTCTAGCCTCAAGCCATGACCCATGGCATGAGACGGTCAAAGAACTGTTCGACAATTATATTTTCCCTGAGGGCGAACTCATTTTATTATATACGAATCCGCTTGTTGTAAATGAAGTGTTGCATTTATCCACCAGATCGCTTAAGAATTTCACTGAACGCTTCGGCATTATGTTTTCTGATGCTGATCGCCATGACCTAGAGGCGTTTATTGAAAATATGCTAACTATTTTTATCGAAGAGGGCATATTGAAAGTACTCGAAGGTGATAAAAATTCCGTTTTACACCAAATAAAGCTCAAGAAGCATTTGGGTGCAGCCGATGCTGCAAATGCTAGCCTTGCAAATCTTTACGGGACTAACTTCCTTACTGTAGATAATATCCTGAAGAATAATATGGTGAAAGCGGAAGAAATTCTTCCAAATATAAAAAAAGTCTATTACACAACTCCATTACATATGACATATAGGTAAGTAAACAAAGAAGACCAAACCATAAAGTTTGGTCTTCTTTGTTTATTTGAATAGTGTCCAAAAATTCTTCTTAAACATTATCCCCTCATCGATTCCGATTCCGATACAGCAGGAAAATAAAAAACAGAGCGCCAATAGCTGCGGTAAAAACGCCGGCCGGAATATCCAGCGGAGGAAACGCCGTTCTCGCCACTGTATCGGAGATCAAGACCATCAGGCTTCCAATCAGCGCTGATACGGGAATTAATCCCCCATACGAGGGAGCGATCAGCTTTTTCGCAATATGCGGCGCGATTAATCCTACGAAGCCGATTGCGCCGGCAACCGCCACGGCCGAACCCGCCAACGCCACGCTGATGAAAAGCAAGAAAAAGCGATGCAGCTGAACGGTGGCTCCCAGCCCTGCAGCCAGGTCGTCTCCCATCTCCTGCAAGTTAATATGCCTGGCAAAATAGAGCGCCAATGGAATGAACACAATCACCCAAGGCAGCAAGGTATACACGTTGTCCCAAGATGTGCCGTAGACGCTCCCAGTCAGCCAGGTATACGCTTTGGTCGCTGAATTCATCGGGCTGAGCACGATCATTAACATCGTTAAGGAACTGGTCGCCGCCGAAATTCCGATCCCGATTAGAACCAGCCTCGTGGGTGTAATCCCTTTATGCCACGCCAATAAATAAATGATCAGGGACACGAAGCCAGCCCCTACAAAAGCAGCTACAGGCAGCCAATGAATGCTGACAGTGCCTGCAAAATAAGTAATGAACGTAACTGCCGCTAGCGTGCCCCCTCCAGTTACGCCAATAATATCAGGCGAGGCAAGTGGATTACGAATCATTCCCTGAAGAATCGATCCAGCAACACCCAGCGAAGCGCCCACGAGGATGGCCACAATAATCCGCGGAAGCCTCAGCGTTCCGATCACCAGTTCGTGCTGCGGAGTACTTTGTCCAAAGATCGTTTTCAACACATCCTGCGGTGTTATGAAATTGCCGCCAAGCCCCGTACTAATCAAGAACACCCCGATTGTCAGCAATGTCAGACCTGATATAACAAGGAGTGTTCTCCTATGAAAAAGAAAAGAAAACCTGCCGGTTTTACTTCGGTACACAATTAACCGACTCATGACGATGACATCCCTCCTTTCGAACGCAGCCCTTTTCTAGCGGTATAGATGAAAAAGGGCACGCCGATCAAAGCCGTCATAACACCAAGCGGCACCTCTCCCGGCATAATGACAAATCGGGCAACAAGATCAGCCAAAAGAAGCAAAATAGCCCCCAAAACGGCACAATATGGAATGACCCAACGATAATCGAGGCCAACAACAAACCGGGCAATATGCGGTATCACAAGACCGACGAAACCGATCGAACCCGCGACAGCCACCGAGCTGCCTGCTAACAGAATCACGGTTATGGCTACCGTCACTTTAACTAGTCCAAGCTTCTGACCCAAACCCTTGGCAACATCGTCACCCGAAGCAAGGATGTTAACAGGATGTGCCATCACCAGCGCTGTAACGGCGGCAACTAACATATAGGGCAGCACCGGAATCAACGTATCCAGATTTTTGCCCGCCACAGCCCCTGCTAACCAAAACATGACATTCTGCAAGGTAGCCTCACGAACGACCAACATCCCTTGCGTGAATGAACTGAATAGAGCGGTCATGGCAGAACCGGCCAATACAATTTTAATCGGCGTCAGTCCCTCTCGCCCTAGAGAACCGAGGAAATATACAGCGAAAGCAGCAATACCTGCACCAGCGAATGCTACCCATATCAATTGGTCAATTGACGTAAGCGGGAGAAATGTAATCGCGATGACGACAAAAGATACGGCCCCTGCATTAATGCCAAAAATGCTCGGAGACGCTAACGGATTCCGTGTCAGCGCCTGCATGAGCGCACCTGCAATGGCCAAGTTCCCTCCAACCATTGTAGCGAAAAGAGCCCTGGGAATCCGGGTCGTTCGAATGATCACTTGCTCGTTCGAATTCACATCGTAATGAATCAATGACTGCACAACCGATGCAACACTTGTATGCGATGAACCAAGCACAACACTTAGCACAAAGGATAGTACAAAAATAATTATCCCAAACACCAAACCCAGCGCTTTATAGGGTGTCTGGTGCAATAATGGTCTCACAGGGATCCCCCTCATCTAAATTTACTGTAAAATTAAGGGAAGGCCGTTGACATAAAGGTCAACAGCCTCGAAATTCCAATTATTTCGTCACACCATAGAATTTATAAAGATCATCAATCATTAGAGTTGCTGCTAACGGGCCGGAACCGTTATTCCACGTTGCTGCATTCACTTCGAATACTTTATTTGCTTTAACAGCCCTCAAGTTTTTCCAAAGCGGGGAGTCACTCCAAGTTTTTCTTAACTCCAGGCGTCCATCCGTCCGATTTGCCGTTTGGTCAAAAATGATGTCTGCATCCATCTGTGTGATATTCTCTTTGGATTGCAGTTGAATGCCCCACTCTTTGCCCCGTTGACTGGCTGGACGTGTGATGCCAAGTTCCTCCAAGACAGATGCCGAAAACCCTGTGTATACGATACGTGCGTGATCCACACGGAAATCAACGATGCCGGCTTCCAGTTTCAACTTATCTCCCATTTTCGCTTTAAAATCCGTTACTTTTTTATTCCAGTCAGCCAAAAACTTAGTTTCGGCATCCTTCGTATTCGTGGCTTCAGCTGTCAATTTCAACGAGTCTTTCCAGAAATACACGTCTTCCGTCATTACCGTTGGTGCAATAGCTTTTAATTGCTCATAAATTTTTTCATCACGGAATTTACTTCCGATAATAAGGTCCGGCTGCAGAGCAACCAATTTCTCCAGGTTCGGCTGATTTTCCGACCCCAGGTTCGTAACGCCGTCCATTTTGTCCTTGATGTAGTTGTACCAAGGCTGCTCGATCCATGCCTCAACCGCTCCAACCGGCTTCACGCCCAAAGCCAAAGCAGCATCTGTCGCCCCTTGGAACAAAGTCACGACTTTTTTTGGCGTACCTTTGATTTCTGTCGTGCCCATCGCGTGCTTGATCACTCTGACGCTATTCGCGTCCGCAGTCGCCTGTGCCGGCGCTTGCGTCTGTGCGGCTGCCGGAGCCGCTTCCTGTTTTGGCTGACAGCCTGTAAATATAGCTGCCATGGAAAGCATTGCAGCCAGTACTAGTGTTGCTTTTTTTGGCCTTACCATTTTTGTTGATCCCCCTACATATATTTTCTGTAAATGATATTGATTCTCATTATTATTATACGGAAGTACCTGGTAATGAAAATGGACATTCGCGACCACTTTTTTGGACTTTTCTGACAATCTTCCCCATACTTCCAAACCTAACTGCGTGTTACCAGCTCATGTTCAAGGGTTAAACCTAAATGCTCTCTCAACGTGGAACCCGTATATTCCGTACGATAAATGCCCCTTTTCTGAAGCTCGGGAATCACTTTATTCACAAAATCATCCAAACCTCCTGGCAAGAGCGCAGGCATCAAATTAAATCCGTCTGCCGCTCCGTTTACCAACCAACGCTCCATTTCGTCTGCAATCTGTACAGCGGTTCCGGCAAAAGTAAAATGCCCCCTGCCCCCTGCCGTCCGAATAATCAGCTCTCGAATCGTCAGGTTTTCCCGGCGCGCCAGGTCGACGTATAGTTGGAACCGTGCTTTCTGCCCTTGGATCTCGTCTATATTTGGAAGATCCTCGAGCGGCACGGGACCGTCCAGCGGATATTGAAACAAATTGATTTTGAGCAAATCCGATAAGCTTCGAATGCCATATTCCGAAACGGCCAGCTCATTCAGCTCTCTTTCTTTCGCCTTGGCTTCCGCTTCCGTGTCCCCGACAAATGGGATAAACCCAGGCAGGATTTTCAATTGATCCTCGGAACGCCCAAACTGCTTCAATCTGCTTTTCACATCGGTATAAAAGGCAATCGCTTCCTCCATCGTGTTCTGCGCCGTAAAAATCACCTCCGCCAACTCGGCAGCAAACTGCTTGCCATCTTCGGATGAACCGGCTTGCACCAAGACAGGGTGCGTTTGCGGAGAACGCGGGATATTCAAGGCCCCTTTTACAGAGAAAAATTCACCGGCAAATTCAGCGCCCTTAATCCGGCTGACATCGGCATAGATGCCTGACTGCTTATCAACCAGCAGCGAGTTTTCCGACCAACCAGCCCACAACCGTTTAACAACCTCCACAAACTCCTTGCCGCGTTCATAACGGACTTTATGATCCAAATGGTGCTCCTTGCTAAAATTATGCGCCGTTGCATCCCCTGTCGAAGTCACAATATTCCATCCCGTCCGACCTCTGCTAATGTGATCGAGAGAAGCAAATTTCCTCGCAATATGGTACGGCTCATTGTAAGTGGTCGAGGCCGTTGCCGTCAGTCCGATATGCTCGGTCACGGCCGCTATCGCCGATAGCAGCGTGAATGCTTCAAGCTGGGGAATGACCCGATATTTAATTAACGGGGTTAACCTGTATTTTTCAGCTAAAAAGATAGCATCCATTTTGCCGCGCTCGGCGGTTTTGGCCAGCTGCTGGTAGTAGTCCAGACTTGTCGCAAGCTGCGGCTGCGCGTCCGGATGCCGCCATGAGGCTTCATGATGGCCTGTGCTTAAAATAAACAAGTTCAAATGCAGCTGTTTCTTCGGTTCTTTCACTCCTATCACCTCATATATTGGAATTTATCTAGATCGGCAGGACATAGCCGTATTCTTTTCTTCTTTGCTCTTCTTTCTGCTGTTTCTCCAAAGCCTTCAAACCGATTTCCGTCGCTTCGCTCGGATTGATAACGAAAACACCGTCATCATCCCCTACGATTAAATCACCGGGCTGGATGCTTACCCCAAATATGCTAACAGGCGTATTAACCTCGCCCTCCAGCTTCAGCGTTCGCGTGGTAAGCGCGCTGATTCCCTTGGAATACACGGGAAATCCGAGCCCCGTAATCGCGCGAACATCCGCAGCGCAGCCGGAAACAATGACACCGGCAACCTTTTTAGCTATCGCCGCATAGGTTCTGAATTCTCCCCAACAAGCACGCTGCTCATCGCCGGACATGTCAATCACGAGCACATCCCCGGGCTGCACCAACTCCATAGCCTTAGTAATGGCGCTGGAGTCAACATGCGGTGTACGTACCGTTACAGCGTTCCCCAACAGCCGAATCGGCCTGAACAGCGGCTGAGCGCCATGCAGAAAGCCAAAGTCTGTCATATGACCGATCGTAGAGGGGCTAATGTCTTTATACAGCTCCAGAAGCTCAGGCGTTACGCCTTGTACCCTTGGTTGAATACGAAACATACGTGATCTCTCCTATCGTTAACCTCGTTAAAGTCCTTAACTTCGTTAATTATGCACGACTCTCAGCTGAGCTTCTCTGCTCAAGTCCTTTGTCTGATGTGCCTCACTCCAAACATGAAAGGGATTCGCCACTTCGCCTTGGCCATAAGGCATGCTGCCCGGAACGCGCAAGGCCTGCTTTTTAAGAAGCGGACGCACGATCTGCTTCCATGGCCAAGCAGCCTTAACGAACAGCGCGTCGTTCAGAACTTCCGCTACTTCATCCGGCACTTCTGCATTCTGGATGGCCTCCTCCAAGCATGACTGAAGCTCTTTCCACAAGAACGCTTCGTTCAAACCGTAATAGTCAGCAACGCTTTTCAGTATGGCGTAGCTGTTCACTTGGATACCGAGCATTTGGAAAAAAGTCAGCAGCTTTTGCGGCTGATCGTGATACAGTGAATTGGGATATCCCGCACGGAGCGTGTACGCCGGGTCTTCGAGACCATTCGCGTTTAACCAAGGCACATGCACGCGCAGCGCATCATGATCGCGAAGCAGCAGCCCTTCGATGTTGCCTTGCTTCCAGACCAGCACACAGTTTTGGCCGTGCACTTCCGGCATCATGCCGAGTCGGAACAAGCGGAAACAGATCTCGAAGTAGGACACCAGCACTTCACGAAACAGCTGCACGACGGCATCCTCACTTTGATTCGATCCAATCCATTTTAACCACTCATCAAATAGATGCCCGTTTTCCACAGACTCATGAACCGATAGAGCCGACATCGGCAGCAAACGAATATCAGCATCTTGCACAAGCTCTGCCGGATATTCCCGAATCATCGTAGATAAATGTCTTGGATAGTCCGCGAACAAATCGCGATCTTCCGGCAAATACGCCCACCATTTTGTTTCATCGCATAAAAACAGCTTTTGCTTCAGTACGGTATCCCGCTCCACGGCTTGTCTCATCAAGGACTCCGCTTGCTGGCCGTTCATCAGCTTAATCGCCGACAAATAACGAAGTCCGCCAAGTGAATAAATGCCTAACGGCAGTTTCACATGATAAGGACTCTCATTCTCCGGCATTAAGGAACGCACGGATGATGTTGCGTAGAAGGTGCCCGTTTCCGTCTCCAAAGGAATGCAGATCTTTTCTTCGAGCTCTCTTTTCATCTGCTCCGGCAAAATCGCGGACATCTGCCACGGATGCACAGGGATCGCTGTATACGCGCCTTCACCTAGACCGCGTCGGTCCAACTCCGCGTTGATTTGGTTTCGTTCTTCCTCCGAAAGCAGCAGGTCTACCGGGAACAACTCGCGCCCTTCCTCAAGCCCGGATACGACGTAATCCTGCTTCACAGCCATCCAGTTTAGCTTAATCGGACGGCCGAATTCCGCCGTGTAGCTGCTGCACTCGTCATAAACCCATCCTTGCTTCACTTTGGACACCGGATGAAAAGGGCGGTCACGGTAAGCCGCTTTGCGTTCTGCCTCCAGCAGGGAAGCCGCCTGCGGCAATCCGAGAATAGGCGCGCTTGGCTGCTCATTTTCCAGCGAAAATGAGGTTTGCAGCAGCGTTTGTTCAATCATATGCAGGAACTTCACTGCGCCATATGGATCTACCGCCACCGGGTCATTGGCGTACAGCGTCACGACATGCCCCATAAGCTCCAGTGAGCCGAGCCTGGACAGATTTCCTTGGTTCACTTTATACACACCGTAGGAAGCTTCAAACCGATATGGCTGTGTGATCGACGTGCTCACTGGAAACACAATGACGGCATCCTCCAGCTTCCACCGGTATACATGAGTTGCCTGCGCTTCTACCTCAGCTCCAAATTGCTCCTGAACCATTTTCAACTGATCGTCTTGAGAGGCAATGGAAGTCCACTCTTCTTTGGCTAGCAGCTCTACAGACGCTTGACCTTCTAGAAATTGTTCGGCCAGTAAAGCATTCACCAGATCTTCCATTACCCGTTGTTCAGCCTTATTACCTGCATGTTTGTTTGGCATTATACACGGCCTCCTTGTGAGAAACGATAATGGGCTAACGGGTTCGGAACATGCTTTGGATCGACTTCCATGTCCTTCCACAGCCTTCTACGCGCTAATTGTTCGATCCGAATTGTATCGGAGAAAAGATCATATTTTTCAAAATTAGCCTCATGCTCAGGATGCTCCTGTTGATATTGCTGAATGACATCGGCGACCATTTGCCAAAACTCTGACTCTTCCAACCCGTAACGCTCGTTCAAAAATATCCCGATATCGCCCAAACACACGAAGAAAAAGGCGCTATGCAGAAAATCTTTCACGGCTTCCAAGTCATCCGTTTGCATATAGGAATGCCGGTTGATTGCCCGGTGCGCTGCTGGTTCCAAGTTCAGGTCCGGGCAAAGCTCCGGCTGTGGAAGCTGCGCTTTGGAGAATCGCAGACCATCGTGGAAATCCTTCAACGCCAGTCGAGCAGGCAGGCCGTCTTTGTGAATGAGCACGATATTTTGGGCATGCGACTCCATTGCCAATCCGTGCGCATACAGCATGTGAATAAGCGGGGTTATAGCTGTATCAAGCAGCTGGCGCGTCCAGGCCTGGAGGCCATATTGCTGTACCCACGGCTCAATGAATGGCTGCTGACCGTCTATATATGTGACGGAGCTCAGCGGAATAGCGGCTTCGCCGTCTTTCAAGAAGCGGTGTACGCTTTGCCTCCACACGACCCCCAAGTTCCCGTAAGCCTGCGGCTGCAAGTCAGCTGGAAGCTGATCATACTCATAGGTAATGCCTGCAAATTCAGCCAGAAAAACAAGATCAAGCTTCCGAGCCGTCTCATCTTTCTCCGTCAATGCCAACAACCAGCGTGAAACAAGCGGCGCGTTCAGAATCGTATGCTTCGCAAGCATGCGTCTGGTCGATGTATTCGTAATATTCAGCGCCATTTTCAAGTAAGCTCTCTCCGGGTTCGACTGATTTGCCCAACTGCGAATGGATTGCTGCGCACGGTACATGTCTTCCCCAAACCCAAGCTTCACGATTGTAGAATCCGTTAATTGCTGCTGAAAGGCCGAGGTAATCATGTGTTCCCACTGCCAAGGATGAACAGGCATGAACAGATAATCGGCCGCATTCAACCCTTTTTCGGTCAAAATCGCCTCGAACCGGCTAACAACGCCACGGCCAAGTTCAGCCTGAATCATGTTCCGATAATCTTCGCCTTCCAAAAGGGAAAGCTGACTATGAGCCTTGGCAACGGCCAACCATACAGGCTGCAGATCTTGATTAAACTCAGGGCCGTAACGTGCATTCTCCTCCAGGCTAAAGCCGATTCGAGATTTATAGCACGGGTGATACGGATGTCCGTCCAGCAAGCTTTCCAACTCATCATAGCTGCGCTGCTGCCCTGTTTGTGGCAAGGATGCCCGGTAAGCCTGAGCCTGCACATCGTTCACGAACGTGTTTTGCAGCTCTTGAAGCAGCATACCCAGCCGTTCTTTATCCGGCTGAATCTGACCAAGCACTTCCAGGACGAACTGGGACACTTGCGCAGTGGCCCATTCTTCCTTGCCCTTCTGGCGCTTGATCGTATCTCTGGCTAAACGGATGCGGTCAAAGGTCATTTTTCTTTTCGCCTGAAAACGATAAGTAACCGTCTCCCCGTCAGCCGCTTTCCCATGCAAAACAAGCCCCCCATCAAATCCGGAAGCCGGCACTCCGCTTAAAGGGATGGCAATTTGCTCATAAAGAACAGCTTCAATTAACTGGCCAAGCACCCGTTCCTCTACTTTTTTATCCAAATCAACTTGGCTTGCAGATACCCATTGTGTCGTATTCATTCGCTACACCTCATTTGATTATTTCCTGGCCGACGGCCAGAGCAGCTGATTCCTTGCGCTGCGTGATGTGGGGAAACACGTTCACTCTCATCCATATGTTACTCATAATCAGCAGTCCGGCTGCACACAGAAAGATCATCGGCAAGCCGAAGTTCGACGCGATGACGCCCATACCGAGTGAGCCTGCCAAGCCGCCAAGCAGCACTGCGCAGCTGACATAACTGTAGGTGCGGCTCTCCATGCCTGCCGGCGCATACTGCCGAACAAGCACATTCATCGATGGCATCATGCCGCCAATGCAAGCGCCGGTGCAAAACCTTAAGACAATTAACTGCCACAACTGGTGGACAAATGCCTGCGGAATCGAAAACACAATTGCGCCAAGTACCGCATAGATAAAAATGCGATGCGAACCGTATTTGTCGCCGAGCTTGCCCAGATACGGAGCTGTGATCATATTGGCAATCCCCATGGATGCCGAGGTGATCCCTGCCAGTACGACCAGATTATCGGATCCGGCCGCCAAATGCTGTACATATAGCGGAATGAGCGGCAGGGTGCCGATCATTGCCGCCCTTAATATTGCGGAGGAGACGAAAAGCGAGGCAATTGGCTTTCTAGCTACAATAATTTTAAAATCCTGAATCAGATCCGTTTTCTTTTCCGTTTTCATTTTCTTCTCGAACTTTTCCTTAACGCCGAAAATAACGATTAGAGCGGCTACAAAAATGCTGATGCCGGTATAAAAAAACACCTCTCTCAGGCCGAAATGGTCGGCCATCAAGCCGCCCAGCAGCGGCCCGCAAATCGTTCCGGCTACCGCCCCGGAGTGTAAAATACCCAGCGCGTACCCGCTGCGCTCTTTGGGCGTATTCGTGGCGGTAAGGGCGATGGCCGCCGGGCCGAACCCGGAAAGCACGCCATTGACGAGGCGCAGCAGCAGTAAATGCAACGGGCTGGTGGCAACGCCCATCAACGTAATTGTGACCGCCATGCCGATGCCGGATCGGACGAGCATCACTTTGCGCCCATAGCGGTCAGCCAGCTTTCCCCAGATCGGGGAGAACAGAAAGGCTGTCAGCAGGTTCGCACCGTAGATCATGCCGGACCAGAAAAGCACCTTTTTCGGATCTGTAAGTCCAAGTTCTTGTAAGTACAGCGGTAAAAAGGGGGTAATGCTGCTCGTTGAGGCCATAGCCAGAAATTGACCGACGTATAAAATGTAAAGATTCCGTTTCCACTTCTCCACAGTTACACCTTCATCGGATTTGGGATGTCAACAAACAGCGGTTTTTCACCCCTGGATAAAAAACAGCTTGTAAAATTGGCTTTCGCGGGCAGGCTTTCGCTATGCAGCAAATCATCAAGATAAGGAAGCATCCTTTCGTCCGCTCTCGAACGCTCTTGTTGGAGTACGTCCTGGACGATGCGCCAGTATGGCTCCTCCGCTTCACGGCTATAGGCCGCAATCGTATGCACCAGTGAACCTAAGTGATTCACGAAGAAATAATATTTCGTTCTCATCCAAGCTTCAGACTCTTCGTAGAGCACAGGACTGTTCTCTGCCAGCAGCTTTTGGGTCCAGCCAGCTTCGGCGGCCTTGCGGCGGTCGATGCTTACGCCTTCGAGGTCACGCACATAGAAACAATCGGGCATGCCATTCTTCAAGGAAACGAGCGAGTTCTGCAAATGAGCCTCGAAGGAAATTCCCTGCTCGGCTAGAAGGCGCAGCAGCGATACCATCGAGATTCGTAAGTATGCAGCCAACCACTCCCGCATGTCAGGCAGTGTACCCTGCCCGCTTCGTCTAATGGCCTGGATCAGTTTAGGCTCCGTTTGCCCTGGCAAGCTTTCTAACGCCGAAGCCAGCACATACGTGAATGGGTTAGGAAGCTTCATTGGACGGTAAATGACCGTGAAACAGGCTGACCATTCCTCTGGCATCTCCGTCAACCGCACACTGCTGTAGCCCGTTTCAGAAAGAATTTGAAAATGTGCATTGTTATACGCATCCTTAAGATGATGCAGCACGCGTGCCGCATCCATCGTCCGTTCTGCTTGCTCCTGTGTATTCTCGCGCAGCAGATTCGTGATGCGAACATGGAGCGGCAGCTTGAAGCCGTAGCCTCCGGCCGGTTCCCACACTGTTCTTACCGATGAAGTCGGATATACGACAGGACCGCATAACCCAAGGCTGATGATATCCGATTTCTTCATCCTTTCTTGCATTTGCGGCTGGCGCAGGACATGAACCGCCTGCCAAGGATGCATAGGCAGCAATTTGTAGCTTCCTGCTGCATCGCCTAACTGCTGACGCGCATGTAAGGTAGCAAAAGGCCGAAGCGCCACGGCTTCTTCTCCATCCAGCCACTCTTCGTGCACCAGCTCATTGCGGACTGCAAAATAATGCAGCTGAAAGGATGCACCCATCTCAGGGCTGTAAGCGGCAAGTTCGCTAAAGTCAAAACCTTCGGTGCTTTTCGGATAAGGATGAAACGGATGACCGATATAGAGCGATTGCTCCGAGCGGACATATTCCGGCTTCCAGGCGAGCTCCGCCTGGGTTTGATTAAGAAAATGCTCCATGTACA
Source organism: Paenibacillus chondroitinus NBRC 15376 (assembly GCF_004000765.1). Classification (GTDB taxonomy): domain Bacteria; phylum Bacillota; class Bacilli; order Paenibacillales; family NBRC-103111; genus Paenibacillus_E; species Paenibacillus_E chondroitinus. The sequence continues at coordinate 36,527 of NZ_BILW01000043.1, forward strand.
GGCTCATTTTCCGGTAGCTGTTGTCGATTCGGGATCTTACCCGCTGTTCGTCACTAAGACCACTTTTTGCCTTTTCACTTGTTCCCAGCTCTGAGAGCAGCAGCGTAAGCAACCGCTCCATGTTCAGCTCACGAAATACACCACCGGATATGGCTTCATAAAAGAACGATCCATACGTATGCTGGCCAATAGCCGAGTAATACGTTATGGCCCCGGTGATCGTTTTGCCGATCATGGGAAGATGAAGCATAAACGGATCGCCTTGCTTAGGAAAGGAGTCAATAAAATATCGTAATCCAGGTATTGCTGCCCTAGGGTCTCTTTCTCCGGTTTCTCTCAAATAGCTGTTTAGCAATGCGCGTATGGTCGCCATTTCCGCCAGCTCCGTACTTTTCGCGGCTGCGTCCGTTTGCTGTTGTAACATCCGTGATCGTTCTCTCCTCTCTCTGCCGCTCCGCTCACGCATCCAAAGCAGCGCAGGATGCATGAACAGCTTCACTGAACAGACGCGCAATTTCATCCAATTGCTGCTGCGTGACGATGAGCGGTGGCAAGAAGCGCATGACGGAGGAATGTCTGCCGCCTACTTCCAAGATTAGGCCCCTGCTGAAGCACTCCTGCTGTATCCTTCTAGCCAACTCGGGATACTGGGGATAATGGCCAAGCCGGTCCAACGAAGCTTTCGCGTTGACGATTTCTACGCCGACCATTAAGCCTCTTCCACGCACATCTCCGATGCTGTTCACATCAAGTTTCAACTCGTTTAACTGATTGCGCAGATGTTGGCCGAGTTTCTCCACTTTGCCTGGTACATCATGCTCCTTAATGAACTTCAGTGTAGCCAGCCCCGCTGCCATGGCCATCTGATTGCCCCGAAACGTGCCGATATGCGCGCCCGGCTTCCATACATCCAATTTGCTGTTATAAATGACGACCGATAGCGGCAAGCTTCCGCCAATCGCTTTGGACAGCACCAGCACATCCGGAATGATGCCGGCATGCTCGAAAGCGAACAGCTTGCCGGTCCGGCCAAGCCCTGTTTGCACCTCATCAATAATGAGTGGAATATTCCGCTCTTGCGTAATTCTCCGCATTTCGCGAAGCCATTCCACAGGTGCAGGAATAGACCCGCCTTCGCCTTGCACGACTTCAAAAATCATGCCGGCTGGAGAAACAATGCCGCTTTCGGGATCGTCGAGTAAATTTTCGATATAACGGGAGGAAAGCTCATGCGTCAGTTCTCCGCCAACGCCAAATGGGCAGCGATAGGCATAGGGGTATGGCATGAAGTGTACGTCAGGAATCAGGCCGTTCACCTTTTCTTTTTGCCCAAGCGTTCCGCTAAGGCTCATAGCCGCATGGGTTGATCCGTGGTATCCGCCTTGGAAGGACAGGATGCTGCGGTTGCCCGTAGCTGTTTTGACAAGCTTAATCGCAGCTTCAATGGCGTCCCCGCCTGTCGGACCGCAAAACTGGATGCGCGCGTTCTTCGCGAATTCCTCCGGCAAGCTGGCAAACAGCTCATCCACGAATTGCTCCTTGAGTGGAGTCGTCAAATCCAGTGTGTGCAGCGGTCGCTTGCTGTCCAGCATTTGCTTGATCGCGTCAACGACCACAGGATGATTGTGACCGAGCGCAAGCGTCCCGGCTCCTGCAAGGCAATCGTAATACACCTTGCCGTCCATATCTTTTACGTAAATTCCCTCCGCTTCTTGTATCGCAATCGGAAGCCTTCTAGGATACGATCTCGCATTGGATTCCCGCTGCGATTGGCTTTCGAGATAGCGCGTATTTTGGGACTGTTCCGTGACAGTAAGATTAACCATTATTGCTTCACTCCTTCAGATCTTGTTTAATTTATGTTATTTACATGATAATGATAATCATTATCAGTTAACATCATCAGCATACCAAACAAGTCCAAATACAGTAAATTCTCCAATCAGATAATATCACTACTCCGATTGAAGCATCACCTTACGCTCACTGCCCCCATATTGCAGTATTTTCTTCACCGTATAAATAAAATCTGCGCCCGAAACATCGATATTGAGCACTTTTTTCATATTCTGTATATGTTTCTTGACGGTATTTACACTCACATAAAGCTCTTCTGCAATTCGTTTAATCGAATAATGGTTACAGAGCATCTCGGCGATTTGCCGCTGTCTCTCACTTAAGCTATCCATTTTCCCGCTTTGCAAATCATCCCCATCCTTCTCACCACTCGCCACCGCTTGCGAAGAAAGCCGATCTTCCAGATCGGCTCCCCCATATTCAATCGTGACTTTCACCGATTCATTGATTTTGAGCCGCATCACCTGGTCAACGACAATTTGATGCAAATCGATCAGCTTAGCACGCGCCAATTCATCCTCCGCACTGGAATCGATCGTCAAACGCACTTTGGTTAAGGTCATATTCTCTTCTCCATCCGTATATAGTAGGTGACTCTCACACTAGCATCTCTATACCGTCAGCAAATCTTCTTGCAGGAAAGCTACTGCGATCTCATCCAAAATAAGATCGATGGCAATAGGACCATAATATCCGATCCACATGGTTGTATTAACCGAGTACACTTGATTGGCTTGCACAGCTCTTAGACACTGCCACTCTTCGGAACTTTGATATTCGCTAATCAGTTCTTTGTTGGAATCGTCAGTTAAAACTAGTAATCGATCGACATGTTGAAGCGACTCCAGGGAAATCCACTTGCTGGACCTCTCCCTATCCTTAGCGCAATCCGGAGCTTGAATCCCTAGATCTCTATACAAGATATCTGCTGTGCGGTGTGCAATCGTATGAAGCCGAATTTGATGATCGCGCGGCCTGATCAGAGCAACAGTCTCGCCGCCCAACTTGCTTGCCAGCGCAGCTTGCAGAGTTGCGATCTTATGCTCATAGGAACCCAATACGTCAGGCACCTCTTGCTCTTTGTCCAAAATCTGCGCGAATGTTTGAAGCGTGGAACGCCAATCCGTATTCCGATCCAGCAGCAGCGTCGGCGCGATCTGAGCTAGCTCATCATATTTATGCGCCTGAAACTCCGTGCAAATAATTAGATCGGGCTCTGCCAGCTTAATCGCTTTGAGATCAGGCTTCTCCTTAGTCCCCATCAATTGGATGCCACTCAGCTGATGTGAGAGATAAGCGGGGAATTCCGAAACATCCGATGTAGCAATCACCGTGCCAACGGGCTTTTTGCCAAGCGTCAACAGCTGGTCGATATATTGCGCATCAAGTACAACAATTTTCTCGGGTATTTTGTCCAGGGGCAGTTCGCCTTTAAGATGTGTGATCGTTCGAGTTGTATGTACAGCAGCCATAGCAGTCGACTCTGCCGTCCCTCCGACTACTGCCGAAGACTGTACCAAAGCTCTTTTCGTATAAGCTGAACTCCCGTCTGCCTGAGCACTTACAGCGGCTGGTCCTGAACATACACTAAGGAGCAAGGCAAGCGTCAGCATGAAGCCAACGGCAATAGAAGACTTTGGATTTGATTCGGCATAGGCTGCCATACCTCTACCCAAATCTTGATAATGATATTCATCCTCACCTAACCCACTATACTTTTGCAATTTACTGGGAACAATGGGCAATTGCGACAAAACCAATGGATTTTGACGACCGAAATCAGCCTGACCCGACTTCTCCCTAAATCGACCTGGAGAGACGCCAACATGCTTTTTAAATATCCGGCTAAAATAGTAACTGTCCGTATATCCAACGTCCTCTGCGATTTCGGTAATCGGTACATCCGTGTGTTGCAGAAGCGATTTCGCTTTCCCTAATCGGACCTGCATCAAATATTCCATCGGCCCCATGCTTACCTTCGCTTTGAATAGCCTCTGCAGCTGTCGTCCGTTGCAGTCCAACAGCTCCGCCAATCCCTGCAGCGTAATTTGCTCCGCATAACGTTCCTGCATATAGCGAATTGCTTGCCCGACAGGCTCTGGGCCTGTCATTTCGCCGCCCTGCTCTTGCAACTGCTGCAGCATCACATAGACAAATTGATGGAATAACGCTTTGACGTGGAACTTTTCCAATGCGCCAAGCTGTGTCCATTGTTGGTGCATTTCTTCCATCTGCAGAAACAAGGAGAGCGAACGCTGCGGCATAAATCCAAACTGCCATTTAAATGGATTGTTTTTCTCCTGCAGCCGCAACAGATCCTTCCTGGCAGGAAGCGCTAGAACAGCTTTATAGAACACCATAAAATACTCAAAAGTTTCCATAACATTGACAATATCAAGAAAAGTGCCTTTACCCGCATGACAAACATGACATTTATCCGCTGAATATACACTATGATCAAGCAGCAGCTGAGCCCTTCCCCGAGATGTATACAGAAATACACTCGCTGGAAGCTGATAACCATGTATACTTTCACCTGGCTGCAAAATCGTACGACGCACGTCCAACACTTTCAGCGCCGCATGATTCCAAAGCAAGATTTGCTCCTGAAAAGACAACATTCGTTCACCTCCTGGTATTTGTTGGATGATTACCTATTCAATAGCTTTATTATATTGATACTGATAATCAATATCAATTGTTTTATCTAAAAAACCCTTAATATCCATTCCTCTCCAATCCGAAAAAGAAAAAGGCCTCCCCCCAGTCATCGAATGACCGAAGAAGTGCCTTTTTTCAGCTAATACTATCCAATCAACGGAGCTGCTTGCCCCAATGTGCCCTCTACCTCGTTTCCTTCTTTGCGCCAATACTCGATTCCGCCTAACATTTCTTTCACTCTAAACCCAAGTCCGGATAGCCGGGCTGCGCCTTTCGTACCTCCATTGCATGCAGGCCCCCAACAGTAGACAACAATCACTTGGTCTTTGGAAAATGCAGCCGTCGTCTCTTCACTGATCTGGTTGGACGGCACATTGATTGCACCGGGGATATGACATTCCATATACGCCTTACTGCTCCTCACATCAATCAGCAAGAAATCATTGACCCCATGCTGCATGTCATAGCGCACATCCGCTACATCCGTTTCGACCGATAATTTATTCATAAAATGGCGATGTACAGCCTCCGGAGAAGCAGCAGGTGTTTCCAGGACTAGCGAATTTACAGGTTGATTGTTCATAATGAAGACCTCCATTGAGTGTTATTTTCAATTGCTTAATGACTTGAGTTGACTATAACACGTTCCTAAACCATGGAGTTATCGATAGAATTCGATACTATACTTCATTCATTTTGATAATTGGATGCACCGAGAACATCTAAGAAGCCGGTAAACGCTTTGGACCGCCATTTTTTCTTCGAATAAATAAGCTGCGTGTAGAATTTAAAATCTGGATGAACAAGCGGAACCGCGGCGAGACGTCCATTCTGAATATCCTCAGCAACAACAATGCGCGGTAATAACGCAATGCCAAGTCCGTACATGACGCACTGCTTGATTGCTTCCAGGTTTCCAAACTCATATGACAAGGAATAGGGAACTTGATTGCTTTTGAGCGTCCTAAGCAGCATGGCCCTGTACGTGCAGCCCTCTTCCGTTAAAATTAACGATTCTTTTTCCAAATCTCCGATCTGCACACCCTCGATACCGGCGGCAAATTTATGCGCAGGACTAGCGATGATCACCAGCTCTTCCTCCCTTAAAATGTGGCAATACAGCTCAGGATCGCTAAAAGGCGGATCCAAAATGATGCCCACATCAAGGGCACCCTCTTTGACAGCTTCGATAATGAAAGGCTCATTACCCGGTTGAATCATCACATTGATTTCCGGGAAATGCTGGCGGTACGCCTGTAGATGCGGCGGAAGGAAAAAAGCGGCTAACGTTTCTATCGTTCCAATGGAAAGTATGCCTTTGGATTGTCGGGAAACGACCTCCTTAGACTCCTCATGGAGCCTGTAAATGTCGTTGGCATACTGAAGAAGCGCCTCGCCGGCAAGCGTCAGCTTCATACTTCTTCCGAATCGTTCTACAAGAACGGCTCCGTAAGCTTCCTCCAGCTTTTGAATTTGCGTCGTAATACTCGACTGCGCATACCCGAGCACTTCCGCGGCGCGTGTGTAGCTTCCCCATTTGGCTACTTCACGAAAGGTTTTTAAATACGTTAACTCCACTAAGGATGACCTCTCTTCCTGCAAACATATTATCTATATCGTACCATATCTGGGCATAAAAAAGGCCACCGAACCTCGGCAGCCTTCATTTTCCTGATTCTATTTAAAGGTCTTTGGCAAAATGGGGTTTACTATAATGACTAACGCCCCCGGAACCAACCAACACCCTGCCGCCTTTATTAAAGGTAATTAATTTGCTTGACCCGTTATTCAGCAAAACGGTCACTTTGGCCTGATTAGCCGTCGCAATATAGATGATATACCCGCTTCTGCCTATCACCGTCCGCCAGTTTTTATCGAACTCCGATCTCGCAACCCGATTCGAATACACCTGATTTTCCATTCTAGCTGCCTGTGTCTTTTTCATGAAACCTCACCCGCTTCCTACTAGAAATACGATTCCATATATCGTATGCAAGAGTTCTAGTTTGGTATGGACAGGTTTAGCTGTGGGTGGTAAAGATTATTCCTAATTAAGAATGTGTGTAAATCATACTTAAGCGTCATTGCGATCATATTATTTTCCTGTGTAAAAACTAAAAGCTTTGGGGTGTACGTATCCGACTGACTTACAAATAAGATCTGGCTCAATGTTCATAGAACCTATAGGACCTTCAATCGCTGCCAGCCACTTCTCTACTTCACTTTGCAGTTGGGCCGAGTGGGGAAAAGACTTCACGACCTCACCCTTTTGAATGTCAAATACCTCTGCTCCGTCAGCAGCTGAAACTGGCAGACAACTGACGCTAAACAGGAGGACAACCGTCCAAATGCACATAAGTATTTTCAAAATAATGACCTCACATTACTGCTTATTTGCAGTTATCTTGTGCAGATCGTGGGAGTTTATTACAAATGGCCAATTAAATCCGGCAGCCTGTCCCACTGCTCAGTCAGCCACTCCATCTCCTGTAAAAACCGCGCCGGGACGCCAGTCTCCTCATAAATCTCCGTACGAAGCCACCAAACGGATTCAATTAAATACAGCATATGAATGGCTCGCAGAAGCAATCCCTTAGGTGCTTCAGCATGCTCCCGATACCCATGTAAAAAAGCATGAACCGTATCCAGCCGAATCCCACCCAGCTCCCATGCACCGGACAACACAGCTCGAGCGATATCAATTTCAGGATATGCCACATCCATCCGGTCAAAATCGACGATCGCCGCTATCCTCTCCGCATCCAGCAGCAGATTATCCGCCCACAGATCCCAGTGCAGCCAACCGACCCGGCACTCCGAAAACCGTTCAAAATCCAGCGTCTGAATGTTCCTGATCGCCTTTTCCAGCAAAGCAGTCAGTCGCAGGTTATTGCTCTGTATCGCTTGCTCCAGATTAGCCTGAAGCTCCTTCAGGCATGCTGCTTGATCCGGTTTCCATGCTTGTTTGGCTAGCGGAACCTGTTGAAGCAGCTGATGCATATGGCCTGTTGTTTTGCCCAAATCAACCATATGAGAATCGCTCATGCGGCCAGGAACAGGAACATTCCCCTCAACCCAGCTCAAGACCGCATAGTGGTGGCCAGCCGGGGTTTCTTGCATGAACACTCGCTCCGCGGAGGCATATACCTCTGGACAAGACAAACCCGACTCATGCAGCCGCTGCTGCAAAGATAGAGTCAACTCTATCTTTTTCCTTTTCTCCGGTACATGCAGCTTATACCGATCCGGATGATAAAACTTAACGAAAACAGGTCCCTGATCTGTCACCATCCGCCATTTCACATTCAACCAACCTCTATTAAGCCGGTAAGTATCCGTAACGCTCCTACCAAACCTCTCATGCATATCGCTAACGATCTCTTCCAGCACTTGGTTGATCTCGACCATCGTCACTACTCCTTGTCCTCTAACTGACATGTGGGAATATCCTATAGTTGGCGGTTTATGCACCAAATCCTGCAATCTCCACAAGAAGTGTCTCTTTTGAGCAGCCGTTGGATAGCAGCGAATGGGAACTACAGGCCGTTATTTGGGCAAAATCAGCACGTTTCCCCCATGGAGTGGAACTACAGGGCTCTATTCTCCCCCAGGGAGGTCTAGCCAGCCTGAAAACAGCAAAATAGGGGACCGTAATTCCCACCCCACAGCCAAATACCTGGTTTCGGGCAAAATAGAGGACTGTAGTTCCCCTCTTCTCCCTCGCGCTCCTTATCCCTTCGGCTCACGCACAAAAAAGCCCTGGAAGATCTTTTCAGACCTTCCAGGGCAGGGCTATCGCCTAAGCCTCTTCCTCCGTCTTGGCGAACTGCGTGCTGTACAACCGCGCGTACAGCCCGTCAAGAGCCAACAGCTCGCGGTGCGTGCCCCGCTCCACGACGCTGCCCGCTTCGATCACCAGAATGTGATCGGCGGCCAGCACCGTGGAGAGCCGGTGCGCGATCACGAGCGTCGTGCGCCCTTGCATCAGCTCCTCGAGCGCCGCCTGCACATAGGACTCGGATTCCGAGTCCAGGTGCGACGTCGCCTCATCGAGGATGAGGATGCGCGGGCGCTTCAGGATCGCGCGAGCAATCGCGATCCGTTGGCGCTCGCCGCCGGAGAGCCGGTGCCCGCGCTCTCCAACCATCGTGTCGTACCCTTCGGGGAGCGACACGATGAAATCGTGAATGTAGGCCTGGCGGCACGCGGCCTCCATCTCCTCACGCGTAGCGTCCTCCCGCGCGAAGCGCAGGTTGTCGCCAATTGTCGCGTGGAACAGAAACGATTCCTGCGTCACGTACGCGATTTGCGCGCGCAGCGAGGCAAGCCCCACGTCGCGGACGTTCACGCCGTCGACCTCGACGATCCCCTCCGTCGGGTCGTACAGCCGCGCGATCATGCCGATCAGCGTCGATTTGCCGGCGCCGCTCGGCCCGACGAGCGCGATCATCTCGCCCGGCTGCGCCTCGAACATGACGTCGCGCAGCGCGTACTGCCCTGGCTTATAAGCGAAGGAAACTTGCTTATAAGCCACTCGCCCCGCCACTTGGCTCAGCGGCCGCGCATTAGGAGCATCCATGACATCGGGCACCATGTCCTGGTATTCAAAAATCCGCTGAAATACCCCCAGCGCCGTCCCAACTTCTACCTGTAGATTTAGCAGTGTGCCTACAGGCATATACAGTCGGCCGAGATAGGCCGAGAAAGCAACAATGGCCCCAAGTGACATGGTGCCGGAAATCACCGAATATCCGCCATATAAGTAAATAATGGCTGTCCCAAGCGGCCCAAGTGTACTCGTTGCCATCCCGAACCATCGGCCGACCAGATTGAGCCGCAGCTCCAGGTCCATCACCTTCTGGTTCATCGCCTTAAATTCCGCCTCCTGCTGACGCTCCCTGCCGAAAATACGGGTCAACAAAGCGCCCGAGATGCCGAAGTTTTCACTCAGCTGCGAGGTAATATCCGACCTTACCTTTTGCGTTTCGATGCGAAGCGCTTTGCGCAGCTTGGAAACCTTTTTAACCGGCATCATGAAAAGAGGAAGAATCAGCACGGCGATAATGGCCAATTTCCAATCCAGGGCAAACAAAATCCCAATCGTTGTCGCAACGATGACAAGCTGGGTGATGGAAGACACCACAAGCGAGGTCACCACCCCTTGAACGGCCTGCACATCGCCCGTAATCCGCTGCACGATTTCGCCCGATCTGGCATCCGTGTAGAACGCCATGGACTGGCGCTGCAAATTTTGAAACAAAGACAGCCCCAAATCCCGGATAACCCCTTGCGTTACTTTGGTATTGAGATGATTTTGCCATACGCCGAGCACGCCGCTCACAACTGGAAGCAGCAGCATGAGCATCGCCATCTCGGCCAGCAACTTCATACTTCCTTGCGGAATCGCCTGGTCAATGATCTCTTTCATGACCAAAGGCGGGATTAACCCAACCACAGCTGCAAGCAGCGCCAACCCGATAATGCCTAACAGTTGTCCCCAGTACCCTCGGAATAAGGTCAGAATTCTTTTAACCGACACATCCTTCAATTTCGCTTTAGGCCGGTCCCTATCGGATAGGCGCCTCATATCGCCTGGTGCCATTTTCGTCCCTCCATTCTGTTACTTAAACTGTCTAAGCAAGGGGGAATGCATGCCGAATCGCTTTCACCACTTCATCCGCCATATTCATAACCCTGTAAAGCGACGTCGTTTGTAAAATGTTATACTGCCTAGGCCCGTCCACGTTGACAATGGCGGCAATGGTATAATCGCCAACCTGCGGTAAATCTTTGCCAACCGACTTTCCTGGCGCCAGAGGCTGATTCGATACTTGGTACATGCCTATCGACAGCTTTTGCCCCAAACACGCATCTATCGCAATAACGACATGGCCCTGCGGGATTTCCTGTAGACGCTCCGCGATATTACTGGCATCACAAGGTGCCTCCAACGTCCCTATGACATGAGGATACCCACTTTGAACGAGCTTACTGCCTACTAACGGTCCTAAGGCATCACCGCTTGATCGGTCTGTCCCGATACATACAAAAAAGAGCGCGCTCGGCTCCATCTCAGACGATTTTTCAATAGTTGCAAGAAAGGAAGCTAACTGCTCGCCATTCATTTTTTTCCAAAATTGCTCCTGTTTGTCTAACGTCTCTCCCATCCATCATTACCCCCTCTTACAAGCTTCCAGCAAAAATTTCCCCCTACCAAGGATGAATGATATAATGCGATCAACTTCTATTCTTCCATAAGGAGGTATCCTGTGTCCACTCTCGGCATCATCGCTCTTCTGACCCTCCTATATTGGTTATACGTCACTGTGGATGTGTTAAAAGGTTTGCCTAACCTGCGAACGCTGCCTAAGTCTCCGCTCACTCCTTTCTCGGACAAGCCACCGCTCGTATCCGTTATCATCGCCGCCAAAGAAGAGGAATCGACAATCCGCGAAACCGTCAAGCATCTCCTTTCGCAAAATTACCCGCGCCTCGAGATCATTGCGGTGAATGATCGATCCCGGGACGCTACCGGTGTCCGGTTGGAGGAGCTGCGCAAGTGGTCGGAAGGTAAGCAGGACATCCGTACCAAACTGCAAATCATTCACATCACGCATCTGCCGGATGGTTGGCTTGGCAAAAACCATGCGCTATACCAAGGGTATCTCCAGGCTAGAGGGCAATATTTGCTTTTTACAGATGCGGATATTCTTTTTGCTCCCGGTACGATCACCGACGCGGTCACCTATATGAAGGAACAGGATGTGCACCATCTCACGCTGACCCCCAATATGTTTGCGCGAGGCGTTTTACTCAAGGGATTCGTCCATTTCTTTCTGTTCTCATTTTCTTTGTTCGTTCGACCTTGGCGCGCAAATATCGACAACGCGAAAGGAACAGGCATCGGGATCGGAGCCTTTAATATGGTAAGCCGGAGCGCTTATGAAGCAATTGGTATGCATAAAGCAATCGCATTACGACCTGACGATGATCTACAGTTAGGTATCTTCCTCAAAAGAGCAGGTTTCCGCCAAAGAGTGCTGTCTGCCAAACACCTGCTTCAAGTAGAATGGTACCGTTCGCTCAAAGATGCGGTAATTGGACTGGAAAAAAACCTTTTTTCCGGCTTTCGTTACAGCTACATAGTCGCATTGCTCGCTTGTTTGGGACAGATCGGCTTTTTTATATGCCCGTGGCTTGGCCTCCTCTTCCTCTGGGATTGGCGCGGAGCCGTCTATGCGGTTGCTGTTATCCTGCAAATCTGGCTCTATCGCAAGCTAGTGTCCCGATTAATGAGCCTACGAGGTGATTCCGCCTATCTGCTTCCCGTCAGCGCTTCACTGCTTGTCTATACAATGATTCGGTCCGTTTGGCTAACTTGGAAACAAGGCGGCATTTACTGGAGAGGTACCTTTTATTCGCTTCGTGAGCTTAAAAGAAGTAAAAGGTAACCTTGGAGCAAACGCCAAATAAGCGTTACTCGACAGAGCAAAGCTTACCCTCACGGTATGTGGCATCATATTATCGTTTATCGTTCTAGTGAACACGATTCATCCGTACAACCCTATAATACAAATGGCTGCTCGGCTCTTGTTCCACTTCCAAATACCCCTCCGCATGCACGTAATCTCCCGTAATAAACGTGGAGGCATCTAACGAACTGGAGTGTGTGAGGAACAGGAGCGCGGCTTTATCGTTGCCTACGACGAAACCCGTTTGTTCTTTAACTTGAAATTTATCTAAAATGGTGCCATGATGCGACCTTGCAATATGGTGGAACTTCCAGGAATTATTTTCCTTAATGAGAAAATACAAGACGCGATTCTTGTGATTGTTGCTAAACTCCCTCGTAACACCAATCATACAAATTTTTTCACCAAGACTCAGATACTCATCGATTACATAAGATTTCAAGCGCAATCTCAGCACATTCTTGTGTTGAATATAGGCTTCCATTTCTTCAACTGATCTCTGATCTTTGGGATCCTGCTTCGTTGCGTAAAATACTTCTTTGATAAACGTATCCGTTTGCAGGCTTCTAGCCCCTTTGAAATGATTGTATGTACGGAAAAACTGCTGAATAACTTCCCTGACCTCATCTGGCATTGCAGGTCCCTTATCCACGGTATACATGCTATCTGCTACACTCGAATGTCTCTTTTTATGAAACCAACTCTTCCAGACACTTAATTGCATGCGCTCGTGTTCACCTGCTCTTTCTTTCTTCCAAACATTTCTTCATTATAGGCTAAAAACCATAAAATTTCGATAAAAATCGCATGATTCTGCGAACGAAAAAAAACACCTGCTTTCTATGTCTTTCAATTGAAAGAACATAGAAGCAAGTGTTCGATAGTCCTATCCTTACAGAACTCTTCTCGCTCCGACATACCTTGCGCTCCAATAAGCGCTCGAAAGGCTATCCACAGCCACGCCTCTGGATGTTGTCGCTGAAATGAATTGATCATTGCCGAGATAAATGCCTACGTGATTCACTGTTTTTGAAGCAAAAAATACCAAGTCTCCGGCTTTCAAATCTGAAACTTTTGTACCTGCTTCACTGTGCATCTCCGCTGACGTACGGGGCAAATCGATCCCCTTCGCTTGATACAGGAATCGCACAAAACCGGAGCAATCAAAACCACTCGGCGTCGTCCCACCCCATACATAACGCACGCCCATATAGGAGTTCGCCGCCTGAATAATTTGCTCACTCACAGACGGAACAACGGCAGCGGCTGCCACCTTAGGTGCAGGTGCTGGAGCTGGTGGTGGCGGCGGTGCGATCCAGGCTGGCTTGTGCGATTTTCCATCCACATCCACAATCGCGATCTGATTGGCTTCATTCCATTCAATTGGCGAACCGAAGGTTTCCGTGATGAAACGCAGTGGAACATAGGTATTCCCTTGGTACACGGTTGGACTGCTCTCCAAACTGATCTTCTTACTGTTCACAAGCGCTTGTTTCTGCTCTGTAATGAGTAAGATGGACTGCTGTTTGTTAACCAGTGTGACCTCGATTTGGTCCTCTTGTTTCTCCCAGCTCACCTGATAGCCCAGCTTCTCAGATAACACGCGGAGTGGAACTTGCATGATGCCCTTGTCATCAATATAAGGCTGAACTTCCGGAAACTTCAGGAGCTCATCATTGACTTGCACCTTGACAGGGCTGTCCGTAGGCGTGGATGCAGCCTGAGCGGAGTGTGCTGTAAACATCGGTACTGCGGCGCATAATAGTGCGCATGAACAAATAAGACGTGAAGAAAAAGATTTCAAAACCTTGCCTCCTTGACGCCTCCGAGGTTAGTTGACGGGTTCGGGAAGAGGTTTTCCCTAGTACGCTCAGCTAGCAGCGCTCATTCACCCCAAATAAAGAAGTCCCCCGTACCAGAGCTTGCGATGCTCCAAGATTCGGCATTTTTTGTCTATGTTAGACTAGCATAGTTTAATTGGTAGGTACAACCTTTGCAAAACGGTAAGTTTTACCATTGGATTTTGTCGCATATTGCGTACGGAATACTAGGGATAATGGGCAAAAAAAACCACCCTAGAGGGTGGTTTTTCCTGCGATTAGGTGTAGCCAATTACGGATAGCGCACGATCGCTAACTGTGTTCAAAGTTGCTAACTCCGAGGCGGATAATGACAATGAGGCCGCTTTGATATTATTTTCAAGATGATGCTCATCCTGTGTCCCAATAATAGCCGAAGTAAGTGCTTCCTGGTGCAGCAGCCAAGCAATTGCGATCTGTGTCACGTTAGCGTCCTTGGCATCCGCCATTTCTTTCATGACAGCTAAAAGTTCTTTCTCCGCCTCCAGATGCTCCGGAAGGAACAGCCTTCTCTCCTTGCGGAAGTCTCCCTCTTTCAATGCCTTTCCATGAAGGTGGAAAGCGCCTGTCAGAATCCCCTTGGCGATCGAGCTGTAGCTCATCACACCAACGTTATGTTCCTGACAGAATGGCAAAATCTCTGGCTCGATAGCTCTGTGCAGCAAACTGTATTCCGGCTGAATCACATCGATTTGCGCGTAATTTACGGCTTCTTTCAGCTGCTCCAAAGAAAAATTAGAAACGCCGATCGCCCGAATCAAGCCTTCTTCTTTCAGCTTCACAAATTCACCAAGCGTATCCTGCACCGGGATCTCAAAACTTGGCCAGTGAATGTAATAAACATCTATGTAATCAGTCTTCAAACGGTTCAAGCTGTTTTCTGCCGATCTTCTTACATCTTGAGGAGCTAGATTGCTTCGGCTCACCTTCGTCGTAATGATGCATTGCTTACGTATATCCGCCAAAGCAGCGCCGACAATCTCTTCCGAGTGTCCATTGCCGTAACCTTCAGCTGTATCAAACGTTGTGATGCCCAGTTCGAACGCTTTACGGATGAGCTCGATATTATTTTGATCGTTCGTGAACTCCCAAGGACCTCCTCCAAGCTCCCAACAGCCAAAAGTTATGTTTGAGATGTCAAAACCCGCATGTCCTAGCTTTTTCGCCTTCATAGTCGCCGACCTCATTTCATTGATATCGTCTCACGATAATGCACACGTTAACAAAACAAGTATACCGCTTTCATTTACTTTTGCCAAGAAATATGAGGGCTTTGGCATCGGGTTAAGTCGACTTTCATGGCTGTACCGTGTCTCTTCTGTACGCTAACGGAACTACAGGCCTCTATTTAGCTGGAAAACGGTGCATCCACCCCTCCTAGGGAACCATGGTCCGCTATTTTGCCGTTTTCGGGTGATGCGCCCGCCTTTGGAAGCAAATAAAGCCCTGTAGTTCCCCTAGGCGGGGAAATAGGCTGATTTGATCGAAATAGCGGACGCCAGTTCCCTTTCGCTTCCCGCTCGCGCATAATCCTCTTCCAACATGCTTCCTTCGGAAGCAACAAGAG
>NZ_BILW01000044.1 GCF_004000765.1 Paenibacillus chondroitinus NBRC 15376
CTGCTGGCGCTACAGGCGCTACAGGTCCATCCCCTACAACTTCTACAAAAGTAATACTCTTTGGAGGTACCAACGCGGGTTTCCAACGTATAGCAGGTTCTCCTGGTGCGGTATCCAATGTTATACCTTACGTAGTTGCAGGAACCGTTGGGACTCTCGTAGGTTTTTCAGGTTCAATAAATGTTAACAACTTACCTATTGGCACATATCTATACCAAATATGTAAAAATGTTATCAATAACGCTGTTTCACCTGCTGTGGGAAACATTATCTCAACAATAACTATAGTGACAACAGCTAGCATCACTGGCACAATAATCTTTTCGAGTAGACCATCCGACGGTGAAGGTGTACCTACGTTAAATGTGCTTGAATCAAATAATTCTCCTTACACCTTAGCGCCAGCTACCATTTCTTGGACCAGCAATATGGTTGGGAACCCTTTAAATCGCGACGATGCTATAAGTCTTTTCGCAAATCCTAATATAACTCAAAGTGCAGTATATGCTGTTTATGTGAACACTGAAATTTAAACATACTTGCAATTAACTAATTTGGAATTGAAGGTTATTTAAATAAATTATCCTTCAATTCCAAAAAAAACTAACCTAATATTTAAGGCCCCCATTCTACATGTTGAGGCGATTCCTTTACCACTCATAAGAAATACTGCAATCTCTAAGAATTGCAAAAAAATGTGCCTACCGAAGTAACATCAATTTAGTCTTGAATAGGTCTATTTACTATTTACCTTCATTTGAAATCATGTATGCTTTTTTTGAACTACAAGTTCATCAGAATCTCCTTCTACCAGGATAGTCTTTTTACAGAGAATGAGCAAAGACTGAGTAGCTCTCCCTCTTTAGCGATTTAAGGTAATTTCATATAACACCTTTTTGCAAAACCCACAAAATAATTTGCCATGTATATATTTCATGAAATTTAAAGAATTCCCTTTTATTGATAATTTTATGAAACCAATACATTTACTCAAGTCTTTTATAAAACAAATTGTTGCTTGTATACCCCCAATTTCTTTCATGAATCGGTAATCGGTACATTATGCTTGGCCTCATTCGGCAATCGGAACAAATTCTTGTCATTCATTGATGATACGAATTTGTCTTAATCTTATTTTACTGATCATTCCTCGTAACTTTAACAGTTACTTTAATAGTCCATAGAAATACCAACTAAACCATACCGCTAATGCAATCCAAACGGCTATAATAAGTGTACCTGTAACCCAATTCTTGAGTTTACCTAGTTTTCTTTGTTCCACTGCCTTTGATCGATATTTTTCAAGCACTTCTTTCGGAAACAGCCGTCAAGCTATATAAATACCAAGCGGTACAAGAATTAAATCATCAAGATATCCAAGTATCGGTATAAAATCTGGTATTAAGTCCACAGGGCAAAAGCATACGCTAATACACAAATTGCAAATATTTTTGTAAACAAAGGCACTCTTGGATCACGATATGCCAAATACATCACCATCAGGTTTGATTTAAGTTTCTTTGCTATCGTTTTCGATTTATTTATTAATGATTGTTTTGTTTTTTCAATTGCCTCATCGTCCATTTTCAGTTCACCCTATTGAAGTTCGTCTTAATATTAGAAAGCTTCAGGTATTCAATACTATCACTGAAGAAACGTTCTTTCGTTAGTTACATAAGGGGTAAACTTCTACAATCGTTGCAATCTCTACTATAAATACGTCTTCGTCGGAAAAGTGAACATCGATATTAACTTGGACACTTGTGCTATTAAGTAATGGTAATGCAAATGGAAAGAATAAAAAAACTTATTATAGAGAAAATCCAAAAAAGCAACCTTGATATTAAGGTTGTTATCAAAGAAGATGTTATTTCTTCAACAAATCAATTGTTATTGGAATCAACAGCAAATTATGAACCATTGGATAAAACGATTTATATTTCCATGAAAAAAATCAAAGAGATGTTATCAACAATTGAGGACAATGAAAAGGTCGCTTACATTGACTGCTTGATCGCACATGAATTAGGTCATGCAAGTGATGTTGAAGTAGAACGAAGTTGGAACGAATTTAAAAAAACAAAAGAAACGTGGAGAAATTTAGTTTATTACATAGTCTTAAAAAGGACTAGCTATGATAACACAATTACAAACGAGATTTATGATGCTGAAGTTTTAAAGCAACTATATGGGGTATACGTAACTATGAAAACAATAAATTTAGAATTAGAATCAAGAGCAGGGGAATTAGGTCGAAATTTTAGTGACCACCCTACTATGTATGAAAAGTTCAATGAAAATAATCGGTTAACATATTTGAGAATATACAAAGTGTTCGAAGAAATTTTAAATATTATATAATAAATCCTAAATCTTTTTCTAAATTAGGCAATAAATTAGTTGCAAAATTTTATAAGTTGAATAATATGTTAGTGGGTATATTAGTAAGTGACATTGAGAGGCGATCTTTCGCCCCTCCTTTTTTTTGAGAATCACATTTAGGTGGAACTATCCTCCTGTTAACGGAGTGAGGGGCTGCAAGGCTGCAACCCCTTTGGTATTCAACTATGAGTTCTTACGTTAGTTGAATGGTGAGTTCATTACTGGGAGAGTTCCGTAATGACTCCTTCAAAGGTCCTATAATTAATTAATTGAAGTAGACTTTTCACAGGAACTTTGTCGGTATAGGTCCCTCCCGTTTTAAACTCTTTGGCCGTTCTTTTCAAGGAGCGAACTGCCGAAAGAGCTAACCCAAAAATGGTATTGCTCGTTTGCCCATCACCCGCCCAACCGTCACCCATAAAAACAAACGTAAACTCATTCGTATTCCTCAACTTCAGTAAGTTATTTTGTAAGATCTTCCTGGAAGTTCGGAATAACGATGCTGTGGTCGTCTTCTTTCTGGATTCGAACCTCACATCAACCATTTTCCTTTCTATTCGTTTGTGCCCATCATATGAACTAGGGATGGGAACCGTAACGGCATCTACGTATCCTAATAGAGGAACGTCTAAAGAAAATTCATAATCGTAGGGCATGCATACAAGACTTCTAGTGATTGGCCACATACTTATACATTATTAACCATTAAGGAGTGGTGTATTTGGCGACCATCAAAGCTGGAGATTGTGTCGGCATTCTTTATTTTACCATGATGGGGGCACCTGCTACTGTTCATGACGGTGTTCTGGTTTCGCCTAAAAGTCTGGATTCGAAAACGTATAGTGGACCGGTTACAATACTGCATTACAACATCAACAGAAACAACGGACATCTCTTTCGCCAACTCATTACTGTTACTCCTATTGAGATTCGCAAAACTCCTTTTAAAAAGAATGATCAAAAAGGGCGGTGCAGCAATATGCATTCTTCGCCCGCGATACCGGCCGCTTCTTGCGTTGCCGTTAAATTCAGAGTTCAACAATCGCCCGCATTCCCAGCAGGGCGTGAAGTGAAAAACGGCAGGTTGCTTTGTCCGATCAAAAATGGGAACAACCCTCCAAATGAAGTATGGATCTATCATTGGTTAGTAAATAATCCTAATAGCGATTCTCCAAGTTTGAAGCTGGAGCTAAAAAAATATACCGGTGTAACCTACGTAGAAAAAGTGAGAGTGTTTCCTCTCCCGAAATCCAGAAAACGAGTAGCTCGATTGCTAAAGAAAAGCATCGGTTGATTTCTGCAATTAGACATATTTTTGCATAAATAATATCCGATCCACTCAAAGAGAACTATGATCCGGAGGTTGACATCCCATCCTCCGGATCATAGTTCTCTTTGTTTATGCACGCCCTTTTCTATTTTCTCCATACCTCAGCTACTCCTTCTCTGTCATTTTAATGAAGCTAACCTTCTCTATTCGCTTACCCCTAATATTCTCAAAATTTCAGATGATTCTCCGAAAATCTTTAGCTCTGAAATTAAGAACAGGCCAATACAATCCCTTCAATTCGAGAATAGTTTATTCTTCCATTAATTGGAGGTATACTGCCCGTTAGCGGGGAAAAGGCAGCCTCTTGAATTGATCTCTGCTGCCTTCACTGGTGTTTTATTAAGCTATAGTTCCTCGTTACTTCAATAACCAATTAAATAAGTTAATCGCAATCAGCAGCACCTTAGAAAACTTGCCTTTGAATCAAAAGTCGAAGGATGAGCTTTATCAGCTTTCTGAAACATTTAATCATATGATGGAACGTATTGAGACAAAGTATACGGAAACACAGCGCACTTTATTACCGATACTTAAGCGTCATTGATCTAGTGTAGCTATGTAAAGAGACTATGTAGCTTCTGAGCCACTCTCTAGCAAAGAAACCCTTGTTCTAGTAAGGCCTTCTAATAGGTGCTGATCGAGAACAAATTAAAAAGGTACTTTTAATTACGCTGGGATAATACATTGAAATATGCTAACCAAAGAATTGAAATTCACCTTGAAGACCTGGCTTCACACCTAATTATCCGAATTGTTGATGATGGTATAGGTATTCCCTTTAGAAGAACTGCCCTTCACCTTCGAACGGTTTTATCGTGTTAACCGATCTAGAAGCCGGCAAACAGGCGCTTCCGATTCTGGTTTAGATCTAGCCATTGCGAAAGCTATCGTGAATCTGCACCACGGGACCCTCCAAATGAATTGCGATAGGAATTGCGGAACTGAGGTCATTATTTCCTAGAGAAACCCTTCTTGACCTTGCTTCAAAAAAACAGTAGCTGATTAGGTGCTGTTGAAGAAGCCTACACCTATACATAAAAGGTGTGGGCTTCTTGGATTAATTCTACTTTATCGGGTACGGCTGAATAATTCGATCCCAATGCCGATGCTGTGCAATTGCATCTATAAATGACTTGTAGAATGCTTTGTCTGTACGTTGTTCTTCGGTGATCAAAACGCCATTCAACTGAGTATCTTTCTCTCCTACAGCCTGTACGACCCCTGCGGAAATAAGCAGACGAACACCGTCGCCTACAGCGGCTATAGCCTTATAATGCTGAAATGCTTCACGAACAAATCCCGTTGATGCAATGTCGCTAAGCAACTCGTCCACACCTTGAGCTCCTCCGGAAACATAGACGGCGTCATACAACACGGAAGCAGCCGTTAGCAGTGATTGCTGAGGTTCTATAAGCGTACCGTCAGCACCTTTTACTGGAGCAATTGTTTTACTCACAATCTCTGCCGTTATTTTCGACGCGGTCAACTCTTTTAGCAGTGCTTGTACCTCTGCCGCGTGATAGCCCGTTCCGAGCATCACCGCCACCTTACGTGTAGCAGCTGTCTTCGCCTTGGTCATCATGCTGAGCGCAGGAGATATGGCGGTCGGCGTCACAGCGACGCCCTTTGTAGACGTTGCTCCGATGCCTTCGGCTATACGCTCCGCAAGATCCTCTGCCACTTGGCTGAACACATCCACCACACGCTGCCTAATTTCTTTAGACATTACTTTGCCTAGCTCGAACCGGAATGCGTCTACGATCTGACTTTGCTCGATCGGAGACATGCTATGCCAGAACATCGAAGCTTGGCTAAAATGATCTTCAAAGCTATTGCTTCTAGCCTTAATCTTCCGACCTTCCACCTTCTCCTCGTAATGGCGATAACCACCTTCACTTGGCGGTACTTGCGCAGGATCATTGTTCGCCAAGCTGTTTTTATGATAGCTCGTCTGCCCCTGATTAATTGTCATGCGATGCATGCCATCCCGTTGATTGTTATGTACTGGTGCGATCGGACGATTAATCGGAATTTCCGAAAAATTCGGCCCACCGAGGCGAAGCAATTGCGTGTCGGTATAAGAGAATAGCCTTCCTTGCAGCAATGGATCATTCGTGAAATCGATGCCCGGTACAAGATTACCGACATGGAAGGCTACCTGTTCTGTCTCTGCGAAGAAATTATCCGTGTTCCGATTCAGAGTCATTTTCCCAACAATTCGCACCGGCAAAATCTCTTCGGGCCATAGTTTCGTGGCATCCAGTATATCAAAGTCGAAGTTGAATTCATCTTCCTCTTTCAAGATTTGAACGCCTAGCTCGAATTCAGGATAGTTCCCCTGCTCGATCGCATTCCACAGATCGCGGCGATTGAAGTCCGGGTCTTTGCCAGCTACCTTTTGCGTCTCATCCCATACCAGCGAGTGTACGCCCAGTTTCGGCTTCCAGTGGAACTTAACAAAATGTGACTTGCCATGCTCATTAATGAATCGGAACGTATGAACGCCGAATCCTTCCATCATACGAAAACTACGAGGAAGCGCTCGTCCTGACATTACCCACATGATCATATGAGCAGATTCAGTATTCGTACTTACGAAATCCCAAAACGTATCATGTGCCGACGAAGCTTGTGGAATCTCGTTTGGCGGCTCAGGCTTAACAGCATGTATGAAGTCGGGAAACTTAACTGCATCCTGTATAAAGAACACAGGCATATTGTTTCCGACTAGATCGTAGTTTCCTTCCTCTGTATAGAACTTAACTGCAAAACCACGTACGTCTCGTACTGTATCGCTTGAGCCCCTTGATCCTGCCACGGTGGAGAATCGAACAAACAAAGGCGTCCGTATCGAAGTATCGGCTAAAAACTTCGCCTTTGTGTACTCAGCGAGTGATTCGTACAACTCAAATTCGCCATGGGCGCCGAAACCTCTCGCATGTACGACACGTTCAGGTATACGCTCATGATCGAAATGAGTCATTTTCTCCCGAAAGTGAAAATCCTCCATTATGGTCGGTCCGCGCGGACTAACTTTAAGAGAGTGTTCGTCATCCTCGACTCGCAATCCCTGATTCGTTGTTAGAGCCTCACCTTTATCCGTAACACGATAGGTATCCAACTGCTTTTGCTTTACGGTATCTTTATCGTTCACATATAACCCCTCCTACTTCAAGATTAGGCATAGTATCCGCAGTCCCATCCTAGTTTATCCTTTTATGGATATATAGCGTTTCGAACCTTTCGAGCAGTAAGCCAAGCCAATTTCTTGAATCGTTAAGCTGGTTTGCTGCGCTATTTTATAATGAATGTGATACATAAAAAAACGAGATAACCTCCACCAATTTCGGTAAGTCTTGCAACGATTAGGACCCGCATTTCTCATCCTGTACAGGAATTATTCCGATAACATCTGTGATACCAATTCTGCCGCTAACGTTCGGGACCCACTTATTCCCTTAATATACTTAAATGGGCCGTAACTGGACCAATCAATAGTTTTAAGTTTCTTCACATAACTCGCCATACGTTTATAATCAATTTGCTTCTTTTCCTCAGAAACACATTTCGCAAAAATCACAGCCCCTGCCATTGCAAGAGCATTTAAACAAACGATATGAGTGATTCTATATTCCTTATAATCCAACCATTCCATATTGAAATGTTCTTTAAAAGCATTAAAGTACACCAAGACTATCATGAGTTTTTCATCCTTAGATAAATTTGCTACATGATTTGCCTTCAGCATAAACTCTAATATTTTATATAAATTCTGCAAGGTAACATGTCTACCTGTACTCCTTTTACCAGTAATCGTGCCAATGTAATGAAATGGACTATCGCTTCGAACAATAAGCTCGGTAGCTATCCAACTGAAATCGTCAGAATATCTGCGTAAGTATCTACTTAGAGAAATTCCGATTCCTTTTGCCTTTGTATTTATTGTATCAAATAGCTGAATTTCTTCATCCTCATCGAGAAAGTGAAATGCTAAGAAAGGAACATTTATTTCTGAGTTGGTATCCTGTGCATAACGCTTAATTCCACCTAATCTATGTTGCCCATCCATTAATGAAGCCTTTTCCTTACATATTAACCTTCCATAGGATGGCCTACTTTTATCATAAGTCGAAAACTCCCACTTCGATTCCGCATTTAGCAAAATAGGAGTAAATAATGCATTATCCCCCTTTGAAAGGTACATTGCAAAATCATTACACCTTTTAATATCAACTGGACGTTGGTATCCTTTACCTGAAGGATGGTCATATGGCTTCACATAAGTGAGTTGTAAGGCAGAAGTTGTAGATAAGTTACCTAGATAAGCAACTTTACCCCGCATTTTATATTGAATCACGTTTTCAATAACGTGATGGCTCATTAAATTGCTCATGGTGTTATTCTCCTTAATACATTAGATGTACTCTTATTTTAGGTTATATAACACCTATTTTCAAATGGTATTAAGTAGTATATTATACTTCATACTTTGAATGGACTTACCTACTCTGTTAATAGAGAGGTGAGTATATGTCGAAGTTCTTTGCTAGTGTTGGAAAAAGAGTTAGATTCTACAGAAAAGCTGCGCAACTATCACAAGAAGAACTTGGGGCACTTCTAAACATTGATCAATCCTATCTCGGTAAGATAGAACGAGGAGAAGTAAATATAACACTCGAAACGATACAAAAAATATCGGAAGTCTTGAAAATTTATCCCTATCAATTATTTGAGGTAGTGGAAGAAAGAACGAATAAAGAAAAAAATGAAGTCCTTAATAAAATAGAACTTCTTTTGGTTAATCTAAAAATAGATGAGTTGAAGACTATATACAGAATTATTAAGGATATTTTGTTGTTTAAATAGCATTGCATACGTATCCCGTTTGGGTTTCGTTCTAATTAATGATACAATTTGCAAAAATGAGTCAAGGAGTTTTGTATGGCATACGATGTAATTGTAGTTGGTGGAGGATCTGCCGGTTTAATGGCAAGTATAGCAGCCAGCTTAAATGGAGCTAAAGTTCTTCTCCTGGATAAGGGAGATAAATTGGGGCGTAAACTTGGGATTTCTGGTGGCGGTAGATGTAATGTAACAAATAATAAAGAAACAGATGAATTAATCAAACATATCCCTGGCAATGGTCGCTTTTTACATAGTGCATTTAATAATTTTAGTAACAAGGATATCATTGAGTTTTTTGAAAACCTAGGAATTCGTCTAAAAGAAGAAGACAACGGGCGCATGTTCCCTGTAAGCGATAAAGCTAAAACGGTTGTAGACGCGCTCGTAAATCAAGTGCGTAAACAAGGTGTAGATATTAGAATTAATAGTCCTGTAGATAACATTAATTATAATAATGGCTCAGTCTCTGGGGTACGTTTAAAATCTGGAGAAACCATTCGTAGTAAGAATGTGATTGTTGCTTCCGGCGGCAAGTCCGTCCCACATACGGGTTCAACTGGAGACGGTTATTTATGGGCCAAAGACGCAGGTCATTCCATTACCGAGCTTTTCCCTACAGAAGTTCCTTTAACCTCTAATGAATCATTTATTAAAAGTCGCGAGTTACAGGGGCTTTCACTTAGAGATGTAACATTAACGGTATGGAATAATAAAAGCAAGCCTGTAATTTCTCATAGTGGTGACATGCTGTTCACGCATTTTGGTATTTCTGGACCAATCGTATTGAGATGTAGTCAATTCGTTGTAAAGGAATTAGCCAAAAGTGGTCTAAAAGAGACTATCCTCACAGTTGATTTCCAGCCAAATAAAGCGCTTGGCGAGGTATATGATGAAACCCTCGCTTTAACTAAGAACGAGCCTAAGAAGGCCATTAAAAACGTTCTCAGAGGATATCTGAATGAGCGGGTCATCCCATTGCTTCTACAGAAGGCTGAACTTGATGAACAACTAACACATGATAATATACCTAAACAAAATTGGATGGCATTAAGCAAATTAATTAAAGCTTTTCCAATCAAAATATCAGGTACTCTCTCGATTGAAGAAGCCTTCGTGACAGGTGGCGGTGTTAATCTAAAAGAAATCGACCCTAAAACAATGCAATCCAAGATTATGAATGGATTATACTTTTGTGGTGAAGTTCTTGATATTCATGGATATACCGGTGGATACAACATTACGGCTGCTTTTTCTTCAGGCTATACTGCAGGAAAAAATGCAGCAATGTCATTATCTCAATGAACAAATGAGCCCCTTGCTCTTCTTAGAAGAGAAAGGGCTCATTTTAAAAATTAGGCAATGCTTTACATCGTTGTTCATATAAAGATGAATTTCCATTCATTAAAGCTTCTTTCTCGATAAGTAACTCCTGAATCTCTTTGCGAAGCCTCTCAACATTAGCTTCCATCTCTGATATTCCTTCACACAAATGTTTTAAGTATGCTTCTTGTTTGATTATTGCTCCCTCCCTTACTCTCGCCTTCACTCCAAGTCTATAAAGCCATGCTTCTCTATTACTAAAATCCTTAATTTCTCATTTTCTTCCCTCAATGCATGAAGAGCCTTTCTATACTCAGAGATTAAATCCCTCTGTTTGCGATTTTTCTCTATGAGATCAGCTAAATCTTTATGATTATCTGTTGCTTCATCGATGCTCCCTTGCTGATTAATAGTTAGTTTGATTTCTTCTACTTCGTTCTCTAACTTGGAGTACCAGTCATCAAGGTAAGTCCACACTTCACCTTCCCATAAGGTGCGGTCACTTTTTAAATTTATTTTAGGGCGTCTAGCTATTAGTAAAAATACGTCCTTTTTAATTATTTTTGATAATCTACCCTTTTTGTACTCGTTAATTATGTGCCTCTTAACTTGCCCAGCTTCATATTTCAATTCGCTTATTGTGAAGCTTCTTTTCCTACCCATTCCAACTTTCCTTCTTTCAAGTAATGAAGTGCTTCTTCAAAAGTTAATATTGGCTTAGTTTTCTTATATTTCTTCCAGTAACTCTTAGCTTTGTCCCATAAACCATTTTTCAGTTTTGGGATCTCTCTTGAGGTAATTAAAAACTTCTTCTCCAATAACTTTGGAAAAGATTCGTCAATCAGTTCTATAATGTCATGTGAACGTATGCTGACTAGTTCTTTCTGAATAGTATCGCGTTTTGACTTCGCCATATCTTCCCCGCGTAATGCCAATAACATAAACCTAAATATTTCGGCAATATGCTCGTTATATTTATCATCATCAGGTTTGTAGTAATCGCATTTAAAACAATGAAGTTCTGTATGACCACAATTAAGCATTTCATGTGCTACACAGTTATGAGTGAATCTCGGAAATCCAGCCGAAACATTATTTATTGGCATAAACGAGGCATCGTTAGAAAAACCAAACTCCACTTCTTCTCCCTTAAATTTCTCAAGAAGAGAGGATATAAATTGTTCTTTATCCTCGGCTTGTACCACTTTTGCTGCCTGTTCAAGAAGTGGGTCAAGTTCAAGATCTGTTGGTTCCTCTAGTTTATTTACAACGTTACCCCAAATGCCCTCTTTATAAATCTCGCTATAATATTGTTGAATCTCGGGTGATGAAGTCGCTAAATAAGGAATTAATGAATTAGGGCCACTGTGGCCTAATTGGTCTTGAATCTCATGTTTGCTTTTCTTTTTCATAACCATATAAATGGCATGCATTCGCCTAAAATCATGTGACGTGAAATACTCTTCTTTAGGCATATCAGGCCAAAGTCTTTTTTGAATCTTAGTTAAGAATTTACCTATTTGGTTACTTGTTAATGTAGCTACTTCAGATGTGTTTGCGAATAACCTATATTCGGTTAATCCATCACCGAAGTACCTATCGTTTTTCGGTGAGAACACCTTGTCTTTTGGGGCAAACTTAGAGGATTGTTCAACCCAATTTTGAACATCTTCAGTAGCTTTAACTACCTGGGGTTTACCGTTTTTTGTTTTATGCAATTGCATCCACTTGTTTCCATAATGGTCTGTTGTTATGCAATCTTTTAGTAATAAACATATTGCTGTGACCCTTGAACCCGTTGCTAGTTGGATAAGACATACTCTTCTACAACGAAACTCTAGAACATCATTCTCATTAATGAAAGGTGATTGCTCATCTAAAAGGGCTTCAATTAATGTGTAAGCATTACCTAAATTTAATATCTTTCCAAACTGCGTTGTTTTCCTTTTCATTGAATGCGGAATTATTGTGTTTACGTTTAAATTCAAATCATATCTCTCAATGTAATACATTAGCCACCTTTTAATTAAAGATCGAAAATTACCTATTTTTTTTCGAACCCATTTACGACTAACGTGAATAAGTATTTTCTCTAACCCTCCTGAAATTAAATCTGAAGAAGAGTTCAATCCAAAGCCATAAAAAAGTTTAACGTACCCTCTCATCTCGGCAGACCATTTAGTCCAGGTTGCTATTGTTATTGGTCTAATCGCTCTCCTTATCTTATTTGATTGAGTACCTTTTTGGTATACAGTCCTTATATCTAAATCTTTTACTTGAGATAACAAATAATTAAAAATAAATTCATAAATATTTTCAGCTAATTCATTATGATATTCATTAATAATTACATCCCATCCGTCTTTTTCAAGATCTATTTTTGATTTAGGAACTCTTCTTACATCAATCCGACCTGTTACAGGAGATTCCTTTTCTTTTTCTAAAATTAAACTTAATTTCGTTAAAATTACTCTCCTATATTTGTCACTACTCTTCCCAAAGTGTTCTTTTAATATATTTAAAATGCCATCGTCAACGCATTCTCTGCCTTCACCTCTATAAAGCCCATAACCAGCAGCCCAAATACGAAAAACTAACGTAATGACATTTATTTTTAATCGGTTTTTTTTATAGTCATTCTTGTTATCTAACTTGAGTAACTCATCAGAATACTTCTCAAGCTTATCATCTAACCATGCAAAGTTTTGAATCTTCTCTAATGGTAGCAAGAAAAACCTGAATGATAATGCATCATCCAATGACAAAACGACTCGTTGATACAATAATAAATAATTTACATAACGTTTTTCGGGTCCTTTTAGTGATGTATAAAAAGCAAGGTTACTAAACTTTTCTAATGGTATTTTTGTAAGATATTCTATTCTACTCCAGGAGTTAGAGCAGATTAAATCCCACTCTATTCTTGTAAAGTGTCTATCAACTCCCACCTCACATGTGATGATTGGAACAGTCACAGGGGATTCTTTTTCTTTTTCTAGAATTAGGCTTAATTTTTTTAGAACTGTTCTCTTACGGGAATGGTGCCTTTTCTCAATATTTGTTTTTAAGATCATGAGAAAATCATGGTCAACATATTTCCTTCCTTCCCCTTTAAGAAGCCCATACCCAGCAGCCCAAATACGAAAGGTCAATGTCATTATATCTAACTTAAATTTCCTTTTTGTTTGCTCATTCTTAATATCTAATGCCACATAATGCTTTTCAACCTTCTCCTCCATCCAAATAAAATTATGAATCTGTTCTAAAGGAAGAGAGAAAAATCTAACCGATAATACATCATCTAATGACCACACGACTCGTTGATACAGCAATAAATAATTAACATAGCGTTTACCAGGTTGTTTTAGTGATTTATAAAAAGCAAGACTAATAAATTTATGTAATGGAACTTTTGTAAGATATTCTATTTTACTCCAGGAGTTAGGGCATATTAATTCCCATTCCATTTTTGTAAAGTGTCTATCAACTCCTATTTCGCATGTGATTTTCGGAAAACTTTCAACTGTTGCCAATGAACTCATTATTTAGCTTCCTTTGTTTTATATTTATTTAAGGTTTCTAAAACCATTTCGTCTATCTTCTCCTCTGTAAGTCCAAGCTCCGTTAATCTCTTTATAATTAGAGAAATTGTTCTCATTTGACCAGCTGATATGGAATTATTGGCCGTGTAATTAGTGCTATGCTTAATCATTGCCCTCATATTAATAATTTGTTTAACTAGAACAACTATTGCATCTTGTATCTCCTCGCGGCGCATTAAAAAATGCTGACACCCCCAGCATTTATACCAGTTATCACAAGATTCTTGGCTTAAACAAAAACCCATTTCCACTCTTTTCCCATATTTAAGTAGAAATTCATCTAATGCCATTTCTGTTGCGAACGCATTCATCATATCTTCAATTGGTGGATCTTCAGATGTGAGAAACTGAAGCAATCTTACATAGAATTTACCGCTCACCTCACCTTGCTCATATTTTGAAAGCACACGATGAAGTAAAGCATTTCTCGAAACCCTGCTCTTTAAATACAGCCTTGTCATTTCTTCCCTTATATGTCCTGCAGCAACGCGAACAGCCTCGAGACTACCGGTTTTCATTGCTATATGAGTTAATAAAAAAGTTCTGTATCCGTGAGCACTTATTCTCTCAGAAAGTTCACTTTCATTTAACACCTCAAATTTCACCTTATCGAAAAAACGTCGAACAGCCGAATCTGAAAGCATCCATGGTGATTGATTGAACTGAAATAAGTGTATAAATTCTCTATTGTATTTTTTATTCCATATTGGTTTTAGTTGGAGTATGTCCGCCCGTTTCTGTAATTCAGTGATGGCTTCATAACCAAGCGGATCAAGAATGGGGAATTGCCCATACTTATTGCCTGCTTTATCTTCATCCTGCGAATATAATCCAAAAGCTTCAGGTTGGTTAGGTAACGGCTTCAATGCTTGTTTACTTTCTAGATTCATTACAAAACTAAATCTCGGAGGAGAACTAACAACTATCATCCAAAACCATCTACATAATTCCTCACTTTCATTTTCAGGAACATAATTATATATACCATCTACCATTTTCTTTGCAATTTCATCAGAAGAAGGAGCAAATCCTTCACTATTTAGATATTCCTTTGAAGCTTTCTTTGATAAGCTAGCCCACTCCTCATCCGGAAAATTTAAATAAGTTGGGAAAAACATAGGGAATGCCCCTGCTCCCCATTCAAAAAACTTTCTTAAATGAGTTACTTTACTTATTTGATATGTTTTACTTATCTCTTTCTTACGCCCTTGCTTAAACCTAGTAGTTAACTCCCTGAAGTCACTTATATTAAAAGATGTACAATCATTTTTGTTTTCTTCATTTAGATAATTAAATAACTCGCTAAAAATATTACTCATTCTGGTTAAGTAATTATCACCAGCATCCGCGACTAGCAGATAATTATAATAATTTGATACAAGATCTGCCCAGACTGGGTTTACGTGATTAAATAGCTTATCCCAGTTAGTTTGTTTTTTTTGCGAAATTACAACGGTAGAATACCCCAATTTTATACGTAAATCTTGTAGCACCTTAGGATTATAACGATTTACGTTGGGATAACTTATCGTAGTTGCGAATCTGCTATCATCATCAGTAAAGCTTTGCAACGGTTTCATTATAAGAACAGTATGAATTCCCAAACATTTTCTAAAACCACTTCGCATCAAGGTGACGTCACCTGATATTAATTGATCTTCTTGGTCAGTAATTAAATTAAAATATTGGGACCAAATATAGTGTATCTGGGAAGAAGTAGAATCTGATTGGAAATAATTTAGCATCATGTCATGATCTATTTCATCTTTATATTCCTGATAAATAGAAAGATACCACGGAATTATATAGTGCATTTCGGTGAAATGCTTTTCTCTATAAGCTCTCTTTTCTTGTAAACTTGCTCTAAACCATTTTTCTCCATTTTCAAAATCGCCATGTAATTGTTCTATGATCAGTTTAAGACTCTTTAAGTTTTGATTAATGTAACTTCGTTTAGAAGATTTGGTTAAGTTTAAAAATGCATCTAAATAAAGCTTTGAAAAATCTTCCCATTTTAACCACTGAAGACTCATTTATTCACGTTCCTTATTTTTGTTTGGTTTAAAAGTTTCTAAGATATTTTGCACAGTTCCGTCATTTTCTGAACTATTACTACTAGGAATCCAGTGAGAATAAATTGTACGCGTTGTTTCCGTACTTCTGTGTCCCAACCATCTACTCACATCATCTATTTGAATATTCAGTTTTTTAAAAAGATATGTAGCATAAAAATGTCTAAACGTGTGGGGACTATACTCAGAAAGATCTATATTTCTTTTTCGAATTAGTTGTCTATTTATATTTTCGTATTTTTTCGCAATAGCTTTCCCGGTTATAGGTTGCCCTTGATTTCTTCTATTTCTGGATACAAATAAATATCCGTGGTCCACTTCAATGTTTCGCATTAATATTTGACGCTCTCTTAATGCTTCATAAAGTAGATTCAAGAAACCTTCTTGAGAAAATAGCCAAGGTATTTCCCTGTATTCTCCGTCACGTTTATGTCCTGATCTAAAATCTGGATTGTCCCTATCCTTTATTCTGCAAACCCAAAACCCTTTATTATCTTTTTCGTAAAAGTCTATATCGCCTTCTATACCTTGCTTAATTAGTCTTTTAGCCTTATGGTAATCCATCCTAAGCAAATTGTTTGGAACGGAAGTAGGATCTATCCATATACCAGCTGCTTCACTTGCCCTTGGGCCTATGAAACGCAAAATATTAAAAAGCAGCTTATCCTGAAAACTACTTGCCGATTCTATAAATTGATCGGTTTGTTCCAGTGTAAAGATCGAATCAACCTTCAATCTTTTTAACCCATAATACTGGATTTTAACTCCTACGTCCCTAGTTATTGATAAGATATCAATTGTTGCAACTTGTATATTACCAGCAGTACTCGAAATAAAACCTCTCAACTTTTTACTCCTATGTGGTAACTCGTTAATTTTAAGTGAAGCATGATAAGATGACTTTTTCTTCAGTAATTGAATATACTGCACAGCTGTACGCACAATCTTATTTATACTCGTACTTGAGTAACTACTAATATCAGAACGTTGTAGCTTCCCAAATTCATCCCTTTGGATACCAGAAACTTTACCTACTGATTTCCCCCAAATATTCAATGGGACTTCTTTTAGTGTTGCCCACTCCAAAGCATCCTCTATGCCAACATCCGTTCTGATCAACTGTAGATAGTCAGTAAACCCTTCTAATACAACTAACAAATCTGACTTTAATAATTCAATCTCCCAAATCAACATGAAATCTAAGAACTTTTTTAAATCATTAGCTTCATTCCTTACTGTATTAATTGCCTTACCACTACTTTTCCTTGAAATAAGAAATGAGGTAGCTTCATGGACTGTAGTATGATCAGGCCTAGAGATGGAGACAATATTCTTATCTGGAAGAAAACTAGTATAGTGTAATCCTTCCAATTGTTTCTCTCTATATATCCTCGCAAAACTTTCCAACCTTAATTTATTGTCCATTATGTTTACCAATTTAAGAAGTTGTTGATATCCCAAGCTATCCCACCTTATCCGACAATAAAATCCGTAACTTCAATTCCACTACTAAGATTAACTGTATTAATTATTATTCTTTTACCAGTATATTCATAGATTAAAGTGATTTCAATAGATTTGGGGGTGATTACTGTTCACGCACTTCGGGCTGTCCGGTCCCATCGCCCTGCGCTGCAGCCAGTTCGTCGTCAAGGAGCTAGCCAAAACCGAGCGGAAGGAAGTCCTTCTTACCGTGGACCTTTTCCCTGATCTGAGCATGGATGAGCTGTACAAAGAAAGCATGGCACTCACGAAGGCTGAGGCCAAGAAAGCAATTAAGAACGTGCTGAAGCCTCTCCTGTCCGAGCGTCTGATTCCTATGGTGTTGGAGCGATCTGGTCTGGACGAGCAGCTTACGCACGATAACATTCCGAAACAGAAATGGCTCGACATGTGCAAGCTGATGAAGGCTTTTCCCGTGCGCATTCACGGGACGCTTTCGATTGAAGAAGCCTTCGTTACGGGCGGCGGCGTGCACCTCAAAGAAGTCGACCCCAGCACGATGGAGTCGAAGTTGGTGAATGGCCTTTACTTCTGCGGAGAAGTGCTGGATATTCACGGCTATACAGGCGGTTATAATATCACCGCTGCCTTCTCCACCGGCTATATGGCCGGTCAAAGCGCAGCGCAGCAGTAATTCCTCCCTGCCACTGAACAGCGGCAACTTAACGGTAGATTTTCCCTCTGTTTTAGCGGATTGGAGCTAGAGGGCTTGAAATACTAAAAAGGACCTACATCCAGTGGATGCAGGTCCTTCTTCATTTTACAAGAGATTAAGCTGTTACCGCTTCAAGGTCATCTTCCTCGTCACGATCAAATGCCGCGCGATCGAATTCGCCTTCGGACTCAGCTACAAGCAAAGCTGTCACGGTTGTACCTGTTGCGTTAACGGC
This sequence comes from Paenibacillus chondroitinus NBRC 15376, assembly GCF_004000765.1. GTDB lineage: Bacteria > Bacillota > Bacilli > Paenibacillales > NBRC-103111 > Paenibacillus_E > Paenibacillus_E chondroitinus. Next base: position 18,005 of record NZ_BILW01000044.1, read on the forward strand.
TGTACGACCCATGTCGATCAGCGCCTCGACGCCAAGTACAAGACCCATACCTTCCAGAGGCAAACCAAGAGCTGTCAATACAACGGTCGTCGAAATCGCAGCAGGTCCCGGAACACCGGCAACACCAATGGAGGAAATGATGCTTACTAAGATAAGGATAAAGTAGTCAGATCCACTAAGTGGAAGATTGTAAACTTTCGCTACGAAAATCGCTACAACTGCCGGCCACACACCACCGCAACCGTTGAAGTTCATAGTCGCGCCGAGAGGGGCTACGAAGCTGGCAATACGCGGTGAAATGCGTAGACGCTTCGTGATAACTTCCAGGTTCACCGGCAGCGTTGCATAACTGCTTCGTGTTGTGAATGCAACAGCGATCGTCGGATACGCTTTTTTGAAAAACTTAATAGGGTTAACTTTCGCGATCAGAAGAACTAAACCACCGAAAATCAAGACGAAGTGAATAATAAGTGCTACATAAGAAGTTAAGATAATTTTGGCAAGCGGAGCAAGGGTTTCAATACCATATTTCGCCGCCATACCTGCGATCAATGCATATACACCATAAGGTGTAAGACGAATAACATACTTAACAACTTGGTGAATCACAGCAGTTGCTGATGTAATGAACGATTTAACAGCTGCTACGCTCTCAGGCTTCTTGGAACCAACGTGTACAATAGCCACAGCCACGAAGATCGCGAAGATCAGAACCGGTACAACTTTCCCTGTCGCCATATCGTTAATCGGGTTGGACGGCACCAGATCCAGAATAACTTGGGAGAACGTCGGAATTTCTTTGGCTTTAAAATCTTTCGGTACAGCCTGCGCAATCCCGTTGCCCGGATCGAACGCCAGGGCAATGACCAAACCAATGACAGATGCAATCCCTGTTGTCAGCAAGAACCAGCCGATTGTTTTCAGACCTAATTTACGAAGCTGACCTAGACTGGATAAAGAAGAAATACTGTTAATAACTAAGATAAGGACCAAAGGCATAACAAGCATTTTAATCAAGTTAACATAAATCGTTCCGATCGTGCTTACGCTTTTGTACTCCAAATGCAATTGGTTAAACGCTATCCCGGCAACGAGACCAAGACCCAAGCCGATGAAAACGCGGTTACCGAAGCTTACTCTTTTTCTCCCCAAGAAAACGAGCAAACCAATAATTAATATTGATACGACTAAGCTGACCCAGTTCGATGTGAATGCGGTGACCAGGTTATTTTTCACTAGAATCATCTCCTTAATTCCTACGATCTTACTTGGTTTAATGGAATTAGAATATGACATTAGAAGTTACATGTCAATGGTTAATTTAAAATAATGCAAAAAAACCGAATTTTATGCTCGTAAATCCGAGATAAAATGCGGTTTTTTCTCATAATATTTGTGTAATTACGAACGAAATTTACAAAGCACGCCTTAAATGTAGCTAATCCATCTGTTTAAATCCGTATGCCGGCGCTGAAGTGATTATAGTCGTCAGAAGACGGATCAAAAGCCGCCTCTTCCTCGCTCGGCACGGCATCGGCATCACGCGCTGAAGCGTAATTGTCCGGCCAATCCTCATTCACGGTGTGAGCCGGAATGCGAATGGAGCCCTCCAGATCATACGCCATAGCGTAGGTAGCCGGCTCGGACTGCGTGGGCTGCCGTTCTACCAGACGCCCGCCGTGTGCCTGCGCGATCTCGAGCGCTGAGGTCATTTCCTGGTCGTCGAGATGGATGTGCAGCGTCGTCCTCTCCCCTTCCAGCAGCTCCGGCTTATAGCCAAGCTCCTCCAATGTATCCAGCGCAAGCAGCGCATCCCGCTCCTTATCAAAACCAAAAAAGATAGGAACAAAGTTCTTCATCGCATAGCATCCTTTCTTCCTCCAAATGAAAAGTCTGCCATTAGCTTCTGCAACTTCTTCCCTGCCTATTCTACTTCGTGGCTTCCTGCACGATTTTGAGCAGCTCCGCATGATATGCGGGCGCTGCAGCGACGATATAAGCCGGCTTCCCGCCCCCAGAACCAGAACCAGATCCGGTTCCGCCGCCAAGCAGAGCAAGCGAATTACCGTCAAAGTCCGTCACCTTCACGCCCGCCTCCTGCGCCAGCAGCAGCCCCGCGTACAAATCCTCCCCTTCGGAGTTGTACAGGACAATCCCATGCAGGTCGCCTCTGGCCAGCATCGCCCATGTCAAGGACGGCGCCCACATGCGCAGCACCCTTTTTACCGAATACTCCAGATGATGCCGGAGCCCTAGAGCTCCTTGATCATTTTTGCCAACGGCATGGCCCTGAATCCATGAGATGGTGGATTTGACAAGCGCTCCGCTGGGCTCTGCCACAAGCTTTCTGCCATCCTGCCAAGCGCCATCCCCCTGCAGGGCGGCATAATTAAGCCCAAGTGCCGAGTCGTGGATCACGCCGAGTATAATCCGCCCCTGATAGCTTAAGGAGATGGAGACTCCGTAAAGCGGAATACCTAGAGCGAAATTATTCGTTCCATCCAGCGGATCAACGTGCCAAACCCATTCGCTTGCCGCACCGCCTTCACCGGCTTCTTCACTATAGATACGATGAGTTGGGAACACGGACAAGATATCATCGACAATGAGACGATCCGCTTTCACATCGACCTCGGTCACCAAGTCGCCACGCTCATCCTTGTGCTGAATGTTCAACTTACTGCCGAAGTGTTCTCTTGCCAATTCTCCCGCCTTGGACGCTGCTTTCACAGCAACTTCTCTGGCCAATAGCCGTTCCTTACGATCCATATTCCCTATCCCCTTTGTGGAAACATTCATTAGATGTAGTCATTTTACCATATGTTCCCTAAGAAAGTTGACTTGTGTGAAGCCACTTACATTGACAAGCAGCCTCTTCATAAGTGATAATATAGCAAAATATTAAGCGATATGAGCAGTCGAAAGGGGCATTACGAGCATGGTAAAGCATCATCAACACAAGATTTTGGATTGTACGATTCGGGACGGCGGTTTGGTGAACGACTGGGATTTTAGCGTGGAGTTTGTCCAAGACATGTATCGCGGTTTAAGTGCAGCCGGCGTAGAGTATATGGAGATCGGCTACAAAAACTCGGAGAAACTGCTGAAAGGCGGAGCATCCGGTCCATGGAGATTTTTGAATGAGGCTTTTCTGCGTGATGTTATTACCAAAAAGACAGATACCAAATTATCTGCGCTCGTAGATATCGGCCGTGTCGATGAGAAAGACATTTTACCCCGTGAAGACAGCTTGCTTGATCTGATCCGCGTGGCTTGTTATATCAAAGATGTGGACAAAGGTCTGGAGCTTGTTCAAAAGTTCCACGATATGGGCTACGAAACGTCCCTGAACATTATGGCGCTTTCCCACGTGATGGAGAATGAGCTGATCGAAGCATTCGAAGAAATTAACAAAAGCCCCGTTGACGTTGTCTATATCGTAGACTCCTACGGCAGCATGGCTCCTAAGGATATTGATTACTTGGTAACGAAATTCCAACGCCTGCTTCCGGAAAAAGAGCTTGGCTTGCATATGCATAACAACATGCAGCTTGCTTTTGCCAACACGATTACGGGCGCTTCCAGTGGCGTAACCTTCCTGGATTCCTCCGTATACGGTATGGGTCGCGCTGCAGGAAACTGTACGACAGAATTGCTGCTCAGCCATTTGAAAGGCGCGCGCTACGATATTCGTCCTGTACTCGAAATCATTGAAAAACACATGATCACGATGCGTGAGAAATGGGATTGGGGCTACCTCATTCCTTACATGATCGTAGGTGCACTCGATGAGCACCCACGCACAGCCATGGCGCTTCTGAGCTCAGCAGAAAGAAATAACTTCGTGGATTTCTACGACCGTTTGACTTCCGTTGAGACCGTGCCTGCTTCACACAAAGGCTAAATTCCGATCAAAGAAACCCCCTGTCAGCTTGTTCGTAAGGCATTGCCTGCGAATGAGCGACAAGGGGTTTTTCTTATGGCCATGAAGCAGAAACGGGGACTTATTTGATGATTTTGGCTGAAACCACGTAATCCTCGGCATATTCCCGGTCAATAAGGAATGTGAATTCCTCTTCCTCCCGGCGAACGCTTCCTCTTTTCCGGAACACCTCGATATATTCACTGTCTATAAGCTGCGTACAATCCTCATCGGCATAAATCAGGCCGCCGTCCAAACGTTTGATCGCTTCAACCATCGCTTCGCGCGATTTTAACCCACCCTCAATTCGTACATACACTCTTCCTGTCGCATCATGGTCCTGCAATAAAATGACTACTTTCTGTACCGTCTTGGCGCGGACTTTCTTTTCGGGTGATATGCTCATCTGTTCGGCTCCTTTATCAGCATTCTCTGTGCTAGTTTATGTTACGAAGGTTAAACGCGGACTAGGCTAATGATCACTCTATGAAAGACTGGGCAGCTTCGGCACTAGCGTTCATGTATGTAAAAGCGCCTTACCTGAGAAACTAAGACGATGAATTGACGCCGCTGTTCTGGCGGGAGCTGGGAGTGAATATTTTTCCAAATGAGCCGCATATTGCTGATTGAGGATGAAGAGCGTATTGCTCGAGTGCTAAAGTTGGAGCTTGAGCATGAGGGTTATGAAGTACATACGAAGCCAGACGGGCGCGCAGGACTGGATGCCGCTTTGTCTGAAACCGAGTGGGATCTTATTTTACTGGACGTCATGCTGCCGGAATTAAGCGGGCTGGAAGTGCTGCGCCGCGTGCGTCAAGTTAACGCTACACTGCCTATTATTCTTCTGACGGCAAGGGATGCTGTGTCCGACAGGGTCAGCGGGCTGGATCAAGGCGCTAATGATTATGTAACGAAACCTTTTGCCACAATTGAACTGTTGGCGCGCATACGCAGTTTGCTCAGACAGCGGAATCTGCAGGACCAGCCGGCAGAGCAACCGCATTTGCTGAAAATTGATGACTTAACCATGGACTTGAAAAGCAGATCCGTAGTTCGAGAGGAAACCACTATTGAACTTACGCCAACAGAGTTTGAACTGCTGCGCTTCCTGATTCAGCATCGAGATGAAGTCATGACGAGGGAACAGATTATTTCCGAGGTTTGGGGCTATGATTTTGTAGGGGATACGAACGTCGTTGATGTCTATATTCGTTATCTTCGGCAAAAAGTGGACAAGCCCTTTTCCTCCAAGCTTATCCAAACGATCCGCGGAGTCGGTTATCTGATTAAGGTCGATGCGGCGCAAGCATCCAAAGAAGCAGAGGAAGCATCGGGTGCAGCGGCCCCCAAAGAAAAACCTTTATGAGTCTAAAGCTGAAAATTACACTGGGCGTTGCCGTCGGTCTCATGCTGATCCTTTTTATCAGCTTTACTTTTGCCTACTATATGTTCATTCGGGTTACCACCAATGGCGAAGCTGATTTGCTCAAAGAGAAGGCGAGGACGCTGCTGTTAAAAGATTTGCCCAATCATCCTGAGTATTGGCAGGACAATTCCTCGATGGAAGAACTCCTCATCCCCCAGGAAATGCTGCGTTATATTGGACCGGATTCCAAGGTCATTTATCAAATTTATTCCGATGAGACGCTAATTCGCTATCCCGTCACTTATGTGAATAAAGATACCGTTACGGTAGAAACGGCTTCAGACGGCATCTATGTCTTTGTGAAAATGCCTGTTTTTAAAGAGGGTCATCAGCTTGCCACGCTTGAAATTGGCCGCAGCCTGCGGAGATTGGGCCAATATGCGGACATGCTCATCTCTGTGCTCCTCTTGACCTCAACGGGAACGCTGATTCTCGCTCTGATCGGGGGATATTTCTATACGAACGTTCTCTTCCGCCCGCTTCAGGACTTCGTCAGCACGATGCAGAACATCGAACAGAGCGGCTCCTTCCGGCACATCAACCTGCCAGCGAAGGATACGAACGATGAACTGGTGATCCTTGGCGCTACTTTCAACCGAATGATCGACAGGCTGCAGGATATGTTTCAAAAGCAGGAACAATTCCTTGCCGATGCTTCCCACGAACTGCGCACACCCTTGACCATCATCGAGAGCTATGCGAGCTTGCTAAGAAGGTGGGCGTTCCATGATGAAAAGCTGCGGGAGGAAGCGCTCGAAGCGATTATTTCCGAATCCGCTCAGTTGAAGCAGCTAACCCAGAACCTGCTCTCCCTCACGGATGTCGTCCGGGAGAACTGTGAGCAGAACGTCGACTTCGACCTGCTTCCTCTCGCCCGTCAAACCGCGGCTTCCCTTCGCATGACATCCGGGAGAGAAATTGACGTGGAGCTGGCTTCGGAACAACAAGAACTTCTTATGAGCGGTGACTCCTATAAAATAAAGCAGCTGCTTATAATCTTGCTAGATAATGCGCTGAAATACAGCCAGCAGAAGATCATCATGCACATCGAACTCACCGAGGATCATTGGGTCATCCTGAAAGTCATCGATCAGGGCATTGGCATCGCTGAAGGCGATATCCCCAACCTCTTCGACAGATTCTATCGCAGTGATAAAGCAAGGAATCGCAAACAAGGCGGCGTGGGGCTGGGACTGGCCATAGCCCTGCATATCGTGCAGAAGCATAAAGGCACTATTGAGATTCAAAGCCGTTTGGGAGAAGGGACTACAGTGATCGTCAAACTACCGACAACCTGTCAATAAGATCTAATAACGAATATAGGCTTCCGTATAATTCTCCTTTAACCCTCTTTTACGCACTTTTATCTGGAGTAAGCGCTGCTTGTAACTGACTCTCGCCGATCTGGGAAGCACAAGCGTCGGAAATTTAATAATTCGGCCCTTCCCGCTAGTGAATCCGGTGAGCTTCATCTGATTCGATTTTATAAATACGCGAAGTGCCCTTGGATCTTCGCCTTTGGCGATTTTCACTTTGATAATGACATGTTCATGCGTTTCAAAGATTTCGGCGCCGGACGCTCCTTGCGTAGAAATGCTTGCGTCCATGCCCGGCATAGCTTTTTTCAGCATGTCCTGTACATATCCCTCAACCCACGTCATATTATCTAGAAAGGTCTGCCCTTTTTCAGCGAAAGGCAGCTTTTGCCCGAGAAACTTCTCTACATGATCCCATTTCAGCCAAGGATGGCGATTAAACCCGCTCAAGCCTATCACCTCGTTTTCTCTTGCAGTATATGTGCCTACGCCCTGATGTGACACCAATCTGAAAAACAGATCACCTCTGGGCGAATACCCTCATATACTGAAGGTGTGAGAAGCCTGAAGTCAGGGAGGCCGACATATGCCATCTATCGTAGGGAACGTGAAAATTATCAGCGTTGGTTCCAGCTCAGTTGTCCACTTCGGCGATACCTTCATCATTGCACCTACCAGTTCTTCCAAAACATTCGCAGGAGCAGGCTCTTTTAATACGGGTGATTTCCCTCGTGTCTATAATGCATACAGCACTACCGTCACTAATGATTCGGATCTTATCGAAGCGAACGCCACAAGCGGAGTGATCGTCTAGCCTAAGCGATGTCAAACACAGCGAGGTGTTCCTCATGAACATGATCATTCACCAAACCATCATGATTCAGCAGCTAAAAGTGAACTCCGTTGCCAACTCCTCCGTTCTGCAAATTGGCACCGCAGGTTCCATCCGTTCCTTATCAAACCTCTATAATACAGGCGGTTTTGTTGAACCAACGCCACAGCTTGGTTCGAGTGAAGTAAATCCCGTTTCGCTCGTTCGATTGCCGCCGCCTACCTGATCGCCGCCTATGGAATGACCACCAAGCTGATCCTGCAAGGTTTTTCTAACGAAATCGGAAGGAGGTGCCATATATGCATAATTCAATCACGTGGCAGCAATGGGCCCAGCAGCTTTCCGCCTATATTGAAATGCAGAAGCAGCGTATCGATAAACTGGAAGAAACAGTTACGAAACTTCAGTCTGATCTCGATGCTTTAAAAGTCGAGAAACGATTCCATATCGATAAAATCGAATATAATTTCGATCAACTGAAGGTTGAAAAACTGGATGGAACTTTAACCATAGGCATCAGCCCGAGCTCGCTGGATAACGTCGACGATTTCACAGTCAATGGCGCCTCAGTAGGTAAAGATGCCGGGCAAAATCAAAATCAAGATCAGAATCCGTTTGCCCAGGGACAGGGACAAGGTCAAGGAATGGGGATGGGAACAGGGCAAGAATTCGGAATTGGACCTATGAACACCGGGAATACGAGAAAGCAGCAAGGCACGGAAGGGCAAGCTCCTACAGGATCTGAGATGCAGCACGACGTTTCGAAAGGCATTGCGCATTATCTGCAATATGGACTTCACTCCGATATGTTGAATCTGGAGAACAAATACCAATACCATTTGGACGAAGATTACAAAGACCTTATCATAGACGATATTCGCAAACAATTGGATGCTCGCATCCAGCATTATGTCAATCAATACCGTGGTGTAGGATTTAAAGAACCAATGGAAGCTGTAACGACAAGTATCATTGATAGAACAAAACAGGATATTATCAGTGCAGTTGAAAGCTACATATCCAGTCTGCCAAGAAATGAGGGATAACTATGTTGAATTTAAATGTGGAAAACAAGCAAATTTTCGTGGGTGACGTACGCATTGTCGGGGTTTCCAGCTCCTCCGTCTTCCTCATCGGCGATACGGAAGTCATCTCCTTGTCTTCGATGTTCGACACACCTCCGGAAGCTGTCATCATCTCGCCATTCGTCCCGCTCCCGGCTGAGGCCTAAAAGATGGCGCGCCTCTCCATTGTCGGCTACGTCTATGTGCTTGAAATTAGCGCAAGCAGTGTCATGCAGGTCGGAGATAACGTGACTACCGCACTCGATACCAACGTCTTCGCTGTGCAGCGCGAAGTACCGATTTATTACGGGAATGAAGGGAGCTTCAAGGCCTATCCCTTCTTTCAGCGTCCTATTCCCACACCTCAGCCACCGGAGCCATTTACAATGTGTGTGGATAACTTAGGCTCCTATATCCGGGTGCGGGGCATCAAAATTCTAGGCATTGGTTCGACCTCCGTGCTCCAGATCGGCAGCAACCGCGTAATCGGAAGCGAAGCCCGAATCAAAAACATCCGTCAATTCGTTACCGACAAGCCCGGTCCTCATGGGCAGCAAACCTTTATCAAGCTAGGCACCGAGGATGTGATCGGCGACCTTCTGCCAGCTATCAAGCCGCCGCCTGGCTTGTAGATCCATAAAAACCAAAGAACCGCCCCCACCCTCATCGGTGGAAGCGGTTCTTTGGGGTGCTCACTTCGTGAGCAGCGGCTGCGCGCGGTTTAGCAGCGCAGCCATCTCCGCGCGCGTCAAGGACGCGCCGGGGCGGAACGTGCCGTTCGCGTAGCCGTCGACAAGGCCGCTCTTGCTCATAGCAGCAATGGCCTCTGCCGACCAGCTGCCTGCCGGCACGTCAGAGAAGCTCTTCGCAGCGGCTGAGCCGCTCTGCGAAGTCAAATGCAAGGCGCGGGAGAGCAGCATGCTCATCTCCTCCCGCGTGATGATCTGATCCGGTGCGAAGCGCTCGTCGCTGATCCCTTGGATCAGCCCGCTGCTCTTCGCGATCCGGATATCCTGCGAGGCCCAGTGGCTCGCAGGCACGTCCGTGAACGAGGCGCTGCCGGCAGCCTCGCCTTGCAAGCCGAGCGCGCGCACGATGATCGTCGCGGCTTCGGCTCTGGTGAGCGCCGCGTCCGGCGCGAACCGGTCTGCGGTGGTGCCTAGCATCCAGCCGTTGTTCGCTGCGGCGAGGATGTCTTCTTTCGCCCAGTGCTGCTGCACGTCTGTGAAATAGAAGCCATCCGCCCACAAGCCATAATAATCCCACGTGTCGGCTGTTTCCTGGTTCAAGCTCCAGCTTCCGGTACCTTTCAAGTTGTACTTGCTGACCAGCTTCAACTTTTCCTTCAGCGACTGTTCATTCTCAAACCAAACCGTATAATCGCCAGGCACTAAGCTATTGCCGTTGATACTAAACGATTCATCCGTTGGGAGAATAGTCAAAGAGGCAACAGGAGACTGGCTAGCCGTATCATAACGAACGGTTCCCCCATATTTCTGGATTAGCTTGCTAAGGGTTTGAGCGGACACACCGGCTCCATTATCCGCTGCGTTTTGATTCCAGTACCTTCCGTAAAACGGGATCCCCAAGACAATCTTATCCGCAGGCGCCTGTGAAATCGCGTATTGAATCGATTTCTCTACAAAGGGCAAACTAGCCACAGGTCCTGGCGTCGTATCGCCGGGATAGCTTTCGTCATAAGCCATGACCATCAAGTAATCTGTAACCGCGGCTAAGGCCTTATAGTCATACAGACCTGTCCACCCCTGCGTTGTGCCGGTTGGATTGGCAGCCACCGCGACGGAGACTTCCTTGTCGCTGCCTAATTTATTACGAATGATTTTCACTAGATCCGTGTATTTATCCCGGTAAGCGGCATCCACATTTTCGATATCGAACTGAATGCCATCGAGGTTGTTTTCCTGAATAGCTTTAACAATTTGATCCGCCAGCGCTTCGCGATTATCGATCGCCTTTTCTCCAAGTGACCGATCAAAATCATTGCTAAGAAACGGTACAACCCGTTTTCCCCTCTGATGCATATCTGCAATGAAGGAAGCTAGCAGCGAATCGGATAATTCCAAGTTCCCGTTTGCGTCGATATGAAAATAGCTGGGCGCTACGACATCGAGGGTTTCTCCACTTTTATCCACTTGGGCTGTATACGAACTCGGGCTTCCAAAATACATATAGGACATATTGTATTTCCCCTGTGCCGAACCAGCTTGAGCCAGAGCATTGTGAGGTTCCGAGCTTGTTGCTATCGTCAGTATCCCCGCTGCTGCTAAGGCAACGAAGATTTTACGCCATCGCTTGTTCGTCGGCATTTACACTCATTCCCTTCTCTAGCATTTTCCGAGACTACCATTCCTCTATCATCTTAGAATGCGTATTAAATCGCTAGTTGTAAATATTGGTGAACGCAAAAAAACCGCTATACAGCGGGCTTTAGATCCCCTATAACGGTTAACTGATAACTGGCTATAAGTCTATTTTTCTTGATAAAATTGGAAGTGATTTCGCCCCTTGCCCTTCACTTGATAGAGCGCAAGATCCACTTCTTTCATCATATGTGATGCTTCTGCCTGGTCTTGGTTATACATCGTAATTCCCATACTGACCGTGGCCCTGAACAGATGGCCTTGAACCTCCCACGGCTGATCCACACAATGCAGGATTCGCCTGGCCACACTATTCACATGCTCTTCGCAATCTACGGATGGCAGAAGAATGGTGAACTCATCGCCGCCCATCCGGGCAAACAAATCGACCTCGCGGAGACAGTCTTGAATGCGGTGGGCAAAATCCTGCAGGAAAGCATCCCCCACATCGTGCCCCATCGTGTCATTAATCATTTTAAAATCATCGATATCCACATATAACAGCGCAAAAGGCCTGTTCGTTCGTTTAGCTTGCAAAAACATCTGCTGCAACTGCTCCTTGAACAGCCGCCGATTCGGCAAACCCGTCAATGGATCATGGAAAGCCATCGCGATTAGCCGGCTCTCGTGATTCTTGCGCAGCGTAATATCATTAAGTACGAAACAAATCTCTGAGAGATTTCCTTCTACATTACAGATCGGCATCGCGGTACATTCAAACCAGTTGAAGCTATCGCTGGTCCCTTTCATACGAAGCTCCAGCTTACTGCTGCTGCTCGTCTGCAAGGTTTTGATAAACATTTTATGTATATCCATCCGGTATTCGGAATCGATAAAGTCTACAATTTGCTGAAAATCCTCAGGGATAAGGCCAATCACGGGGTTAAAACTCTTGGACGCATAGGTTAAATTTCCATGTACATCGAAAATACAAAACAAATCCCAAGCCTGCTCAATGAATTGGCGTACGAAGTTATCCTTCTGCAACCATGGATGTGTGACGGGATTCAAATCAGCCGAATGACTCATTACTTTCGTCGCCCCCTTCTCTACTCATGCATAGAGACAAGGGTAGATTAGCATGGGAACATAAAGATTTCATAAAGGTCACCTAAAGTTTGCGTCAAATAAAGTCCTTTTCCGTCTGTTTTCTTCCCGTTTCGCTAAAGTTCTAGGTCAGCAATAGGGCATAGTACCCAATTTATACTGTAAACAGTACCAAATCTAGCGATCTGTCAATAAAAGGATAGAAATTTTTAGGAGAATCGTTCTATAATGAAGGTAATATTTGTGAGCGGGTTCTCCGCTCCCATCATGAGCCGTTCCGTTACTGAGGAGGATTTCTAGTATGGCAGGAGAAACAATTTTAGTCGTGGATGATGAACAAGAAATTGTCCAACTAATCCAACTCTATCTAGCGAGAGAAGGATACAAAGTCATCAGTGCCAACAATGGACAAGATGTTTTTGAAATCGTCAAGGAACACAAGCCCGATCTTATTGTTCTGGACATACTGCTGCCAGGACTTGATGGCATAGAAGTTTGCCGCCAGCTCCGCAAAACCAGCAATACGCCAATTCTGTTCATCTCCTGTAAAAGCGAGGATATCGATATCATTCTCGGATTGAGCATGGGTGGCGACGATTATATGACGAAACCTTTCAGCCCTAGTCAGCTTGTTGCAAGGGTGAAGGCCCTTCTGCGCCGGAATTCGATCCGCGAGCAGCATCAGGATGACCCGCAGCTGGTGAAGTTTCCCGGTCTTGAGATCGATCTGGTCAGCCACATCGTTCGCGTGAATGGGCAGACCATTTCGCTATCGGCCAAAGAATTTGATTTACTTTCCCTTATGGCCAAAACCCCTAATCGGGTTTACAAAATCGAGCATTTGTTTGAGCTTATCTGGAGCCTGGACAGTATGGGCGACCCACGAACACTCATTGTACATATCAGCAATCTCCGCAAGAAAATTGAAATGAATCCGGCTGAACCTCGGTATATTATCACTGTGCGCGGTGTAGGCTATAAATTTAACGGTTCTGCGGTCTAGAACAATCGCTCCCACCAAGCGGAAATATGATGCTGCAAAGGCACAGCGGCGGCTGCTATAACTAGTGCCGGCAGCATATTGGCGACATTGATTTTCCTGATTTGAAGAATATTGATGCCTACGCCAATCACCAGAATTCCGCCAACGGCTGTAATTTGAATGATCATCGCGTCCAGCGATGCTTGGCTGAATGCCATGGCGATCAAAGTTGCAGCGAGTGCAATCGTTCCCTGCATGATGAAAACAGATACGGCTGAGAAGATTACGCCTACACCTAAAGTTGAAGCGAAAATAATGGATAAGAACCCATCCAGCAGCGATTTCGTGTACAAAATATCATGATTATGCCGCAGGCCGCTATCCAGCGGACCTAGAATCGCCATAGCTCCGATGCAGTAAATCAGCGTACAAGTCACGAAGCCCTCCGAGACGCTGCCTTGATGCTGTGAGGAGCTTTTGCGCATTTGGGACTGCAGCCAGTCACCAAGCTGGCCTAGCCGGTATTCGATGCGGAGCAGCTCTCCCAGAATGCCTCCGATGACGACGCTCAAAATAACAAGGACGATTTGACTCGATTTCAGAGCCATCGTAATCCCCAGCACAGTAATTGCGAGCCCCAGGCCCTGCATGACTGTGCTTTTTATGCCTTCCGAGATGCGCGGCAGAAGCAGCCCCAACAATCCCCCAATAATGATAGCAGCAGCATTCACGATCGTTCCCCATAATGCCATTTTGTTCATTTCCTTTCTGCCTGACCCAAGTATGTATTCCGTATATGACAACCTTATCATTCTACATGATTCTATTCATAATTTCCTCCACGCTTGGAAATGGTATGGATAAGCAACAGGAAAGGAGGAATACGGCATGGCGAAAGACAAATCAATGGAACCGATGACAGGCGATATTGTAGAGACAGACGGAATTTATGCCAATGAGGCAGGGCAAGAGGTTACCCTCAAACGCGGTGATGAATTTCCTGCGGACCTCGTGCTGGGCAGAACGACATGGGAGTTGCAGGGCTTCGCGGAAGAAGCCGAGATTGATCACGATCAAACGGAGCTTAATCCTATGCGCAAGCGCGCTGATAACCGAACTTAATCTTAGAACCGGGCTGCTGGGATGCAGCTCGGTTTTTTGCCTCAATATGGTATACTAAGGGGATGATAATTAGCGCTGGGGGAACAAGCATGAACGGGAAACGAATAATTATTGTAACTGGCGGTACGCTTGGCGATTGGGCGCTCGGGGCCATTCAAGAGAATGATGTATTGGTCGGCTCAGACCGCGGTGCCTTGTATTTGATTCAGCACGGCTATACACCTCATATTTCACTAGGGGATTTCGATTCGGTAACGCCTGAAGAGTTAAGCCTTATTCGTTCTTCAAGCGTGTCGTTTATCGAATGCGATCCTATCCATAAAGATTTGACCGATACAGAGATGGCCTTTAATTGGGCTCTTGCCGAGCAGCCTGAGCAGATCATCCTGCTGGGTGCCCTGGGCACTCGCTTCGATCATTCGTTAGCCAATGTGCATCTGCTGCGCAAAGGAACGGAGCTGGGCATTGCCTGCTCCATTATCGATGCCAATAACCAAATCATCGTGATGAATCAAACGACTCGCATTGAGCGTGGACACTATTCGCATATCTCTTTACTTCCGCTTAGCCTGAAAGTGACAGGTATTACACTCCACGGCTTTGCGTATCCGCTACATCAAGCGACGTTAGAGATCGGCCAATCCCTCGGGATCAGTAATATCCTTAACGAACCGGAAGGTCTCATCGAGCTGCAGACGGGTCTCCTCTTGGTTATTCAAAGCAAAGATTAAACATAGCTCCAATTTCCAGTAATCTCTTCTACGGATTAGGTATAATTCTCCCAACCATTGCTTACAAATAGAGTAATAGACTATTCCTCTAGAAATGGTTGGTGAGCCTATGAGCTTTCGAAGAAAGGGAATCCTGTCGTTTGCGTTATTTATCGGGATTTGCACGATAGTGCTGCTGCTCTTTGTTAGCTGCCTTCCCTCTACGCACTACGGGACTGAGGAGGAGGCTGACGCAGCGGCTCCTTACCTCATTACGGCTGCCGGTGGACAGCAGGAGCTTCCTGCTGTACAAGTGGACGAGCTTCCGGCAGAAGCAGAACCGGTGACGGTGCCTGCTGCTGTGCCTAGCGCTCTACCTGAAGCTCTACCTGAAGCTGTACCTGATGCGGTACCTGGCGCTGAACCAGAGCAAGATTCCAACGTAGGGACCACCCTGTTTCATCCACTCTCTGAGGACACGAAACCGGTTCCCTCTTCTGTTACCACAAATACTTATGTCCCTATCGTTCCGCCAAAGAACACGGGCAAAACTTCGTCCAAAGTCAGTATCCCTGTGCTCAACTACCACAGTGTAGCGATAGATCCAGGGAATATTGTCGTCATTTCTCCGGATAAGCTGGAAGCGCAAATGGCTTATTTGCACGATCACGGATACACACCGCTCTCACTCGATGCGTTTATACGTCTCCTGGAAGGAGACACTTCCGAGAAAGCCCCGGAGAAGCCGATACTGCTGACATTCGATGACGGCTATCTCGATAATTATGAGCAGGCGATGCCGATTCTCGCGAAATACGGGTTCCCTGCCACGCTTTTCGTCTCCCCTGGCATGACGGAGCAGGACGGCTATCTCAATTGGGACCAAATCAAGAAGATGCAGGCCGGAGGCTGGGACATTCAGCCGCATGGCATGTCGCATCCTCACCTCCCCAAGCTGACGGCGGATGAACAAGCATACGAAATCGTGGAAGCCAGAAAGCAGATTGAGGAGCATCTGGGAACCAAAGCCGATATCTTTTGCTACCCGTATGGCGAACGTAACAAAACAACGTTGAAACTGCTTAAGCAGCACGGATTTCGATATGCTTTTACCATCGATCAAGGTTATGCTACAAACGAGCAGTCCCCTTTCCTGCTGAAACGGCTTTTTGTTAATGGCGAGGAAGATTTACAAGCCTTCGAGGCCCAGCTCCTTAAGCGTAAATAAGGGGCTTTTCTTTCTAATTAATGGTTCAAAATATCTACTTTCGTAGTATAATATGCCTATTAATGAAGAGGAGCCTCTCCATGTCACAACCAAATAAACGCTCCAGTTTCAGGCTGCATCTCCAAATACCTTTAACCGCCCTGTTCAAGATTATAGGGATCAAAAATAAAGCTGCCGACACGAAGCATTCCAAAATCATGATAAGGGACATCAGCGCAGGGGGCATTCGTATGCATACGCCCTTGAATCTCCCTACCGAGATGAGCTTGCTATTGGAATTTACGTTTCATCTCTTCCATCAAGAAATGAAGATACTAGGCATCATTAAACGAAAAACGATGCTGAAGCCCTCCCTCTATGAATACGGGATTGAATTCAGCATCGCAGATAAAGCGATCGAACAGCAGTTGACCAGCCACCTGATTATGTTGGGTTCTCGATTGAGACACACCAACGTCTTGGCAAGCTGCAGCTTTTGTTCCGATGAAGATATGAATGATATTTATGCCATGACTTATGACCTTACATAGCGGCAGCTAGAGCTTGCACGAACTGCTCCAAATAGCGCTGATCGAGTTCATCAAAACGGTTCAGGCTAGGGCTGTCAATATCCAGCACACCGATCAGCTCGCCCCCGCTAAGGATCGGAACGACGATTTCCGATTGCGAAGCGGCATCGCAGGCGATATGGCCCGGGAACGCATGAACGTCCGGTACTAGCACCGTTTCGCGTAGCTGCGCGGACGTGCCGCAAACGCCTTTACCCAGCGGGATCCGAACGCATGCCGGCAATCCTTGGAAAGGGCCCAGAACAAGCTCTTCCTTCTCTTGCGCCTTGTCCACCAGATAGAAACCTACCCAATTCACATCGGTCAAAAACTGTCCGAGCAGCGCCGCTGCATTGGATAAATTGGCAATTCGGTTCGGTTCATCATGTATCAATGCTTTAACCTGCTGAATCAGCAAGGTATAATTCTCTTCTCTTGTTCCTTCATAACCTGACTTCGCAAACATGGTCTATCATCCTTCTTCCCCTTAACATTTTTGCTCTTTCATCATACCAAAAAGTGCACATTTCCGCCAAAGGATAAGATTTACCTGTTACTTCCCTATCTGAATACAAAAAAGACAGCCGCACTCGTCGAGATGCCGGCTGTCTTTCATTTATTTTTGCCCGTAATAGGCATTAACGCCATGCTTTCTCAGAAAGTGCCGATCCAGCAGCGTTTGATCCATAGGCTGGATCGCTGAATTCAACTCGAAGGTGCGATAACCGATCTTCGCGACCTCCTCTAGAACGACTGCGTTATGTACCGCATTGTGCGGGTCCTTCCCCCAACTGAAAGGGGCATGGCAGTTCACCAGCACGCCCGGTACCATCGCCGGGTCGAGATCGCGGAACGTCTCGATGATGACGTTGCCCGTCTCCAGCTCGTAGGCTCCTTTAATCTCCGCCTCCGTCATGAGACGCGTGCAAGGGACTTCCCCGTAGAAGTAGTCCGCGTGTGTTGTGCCCAGGGCAGGGATGCCTCTCCCGGCCTGCGCCCAGCTTGTCGCCCATGGCGAATGCGTGTGCACGATCCCGCCAATGGCCGGGAAGGCGCGGTACAACGCCAAATGCGTCGGCGTGTCTGAAGAAGGCTTCAACGTGCCTTCTACGACTCGGCCTTCCAGATCGACGACCACGAGATCTTCGGCCTTCAAGTCCTCGTAAGGAACACCGCTAGGCTTGATCACGACAAGCCCTTGCTCCCGGTCAATCCCGCTGACATTGCCCCACGTAAATGTGACGAGCTGATATTTGGGCAAATCCAGATTTGCTTCCAGTACCGCTTGTTTCAATTTCTCCAGCACGTGTACTCAACACCTTCCGATATGAATGTACGTATAATGTACTATTATACACTTGTACGTACATGTTATCTAGATAGTGGAGATATAAAGTTTGAGGTGTACAACTTGTATGTACACCTCGATTTATTTATGCTGTTAATAATTACGCATGTATAATTGAAAAAACAAGGGTCTTGCCATCCGGCTCAAGCCGCGTCTCCACGGAGAAACTGCCAATCTGCTTCGTCGTTGTTTCCAGTACGCCCTTCGCTGCGGCGCGCTCACACGTATCCGTAAAGTGGCGATAGAAGATATCCGCATCATAACCAAAAAGGAAATCCGTAAACTTGCGAATACTTTCCATATTGCGCGCCAGCGTACCATCCTCCAGGCGAACTGTTACGCCATAGGTCAAAAATTGAGGATCAAGCCACAACGATGCTTCATTACTGTTACGTATAGCCGCTGTCGCCCCGTTCACGGCAAGCGCTTTGGCATCCGCATCGCGGAACAGGCGGAGCGTTGTTTCTTCCAAATCATAATTCGTCCCCCGCAGCTTGCCTGCCTCTTCCATTATGCTATAAGCATCGAGCATGCGCTGATCAGGGAATATGAGCTTTTTGTAGCTGCCATCTTTGGTAGGTACAACTTTAATGAAAGCGTCTCCCTCGTTTTTCACATTGATCCTCTTGGACTTCGTCTGCAAGCGAGTAATGATTTGCAAGGCTTCCGCACGGGTAACATCTCGTCCCACACCGAAATACCCGTTCGGGTATCCTTCCATAATCCCCTTCGTCATCGCTTCGCCGATAAATTTCTGCTGTCTGGACGTCGCGCTTTGCAGATCACCGAATTGGGATGCCGCTTTGAGGCTGTATACCTCATCTTCCAAATATTCGGTTTCCTTCAGCAAGTAATACAAAATCTCAGCTACGTCTTCGCGTTTCAGCTTCGCCTTATAATCCGTGAACTGCCCTTTACTAATGAAATGAAGATCACTGGCCAAATCCAGGTATGGCTTCGCCCAGTATCCGACCGTGCTTGGCTTAAAGGTGAAATCCCGATAATCCTGTTTCAAAATGCTCTGATTCCCCGCGCTTAGCGCCTGCAGAAAGCTTGTTTTCCAGTTGCGCTCACCATTCGGAAACTTATCCGTAAATGCCAACAAAACGATTTTCACAAATTGGTCAGCCGTTACCGCATCATCTGGTCGAAACGTTCCGTCCGGGAAGCCGTCCAGCAGCCCTTGCTGCGCCATCTGGGTAATCGTCTGCTCCGCCCAGTGCCCTCGTATGTCCGACATCGTAGCCGCTTCGCTTTTTGTTTGTCCAACCCCTATGGTTATTACACAGCAAGCCACTGCTATGGCTATCCATTTATTCAACTGCCCCATGTTAAGACTCTCCGCCCTCTACAAATTTTTGATACCAACTTGTACCATTCTCTAGGATAAGGCTTCTATTAACCTTTGAGAACAGCCTTAAAGCCTAGTAAGAGAGGAGTGCCAAGCACTAGCAGGATTGGGTCTATAGCCGCAGGGGCGGGCTTTCATCCATGAAGCTGATTCCGTCTTTCTGCGTATCAAAAAGGACCACACCCTCTACAAGCGTAGAAAGTATAGTCCTATTATTCCGGCACTCAGCCTAACTTTCTGCCAGCGCCAACGGTTTTCATTGAATTGTAGTAACGGAGCCAATCTGTTATGTATAACATTTTCGTTAGGAAATCCGGTGCGCTCCCCTGCAGGTAAGCATATTTCTCCTGCTGCAGCAGCTGGTGCATCTCAAAGCTTTTCTGAAATATGGCTTTCACAAAGGCCTCTTCCGTTTGCGGCTTGTGAAGATCCGTTCCCCGAGAGAGTTCAACTTCCTCAAAAATCACGCCTCTATAGTAAGGATGCACATTGATCTGTCGCCCCATATCCACGTACGCAAGACCTGTATACTCAAAAGGCAGCCAAATTAAATTCGTCTTTTTATCTTCCAGTTTAACGGTATACACTAAGCCCATATTCAAAGCAACTGGCTGAGGGTAATTGTTAATGACTCCGGAACGCAGGTGATCCATGACATGCTCAACGAAATTCATTGTGTTCTTCCTCTCCAAAGGACCTGATTTACATGCAGTATCCTTCCTACATATTGCGTGCTAATACCTTCTATTGTCAAGGCTGCAATTCGCATTCTTCCTATTATTTGCATAAAAAATACCAATGGCTGAGATACTAATCCAAAGACATTTTGAAGTGAAGAGGACGGGTTTCCTTTGCCAACACATTCCACCCCACGATGGACAATGGCTGCTGTCAGAAGGTTCGATATTATCTACGCCCAGCGCCGCACCCCCTTCATGGTTGCCTGGTGGTCGGCTTCCTTCCCTGGCTTTGGACATCTGCTTATGTACAAAAATACAACAGGTGTTCTGTTAAC
This sequence comes from Paenibacillus chondroitinus NBRC 15376, assembly GCF_004000765.1. Classification (GTDB taxonomy): domain Bacteria; phylum Bacillota; class Bacilli; order Paenibacillales; family NBRC-103111; genus Paenibacillus_E; species Paenibacillus_E chondroitinus. The sequence goes on from NZ_BILW01000044.1 coordinate 38,297, forward strand.
GCTTTCTGAAGTCATTATTAATTCATTGGCCAAAATCAATCTGGCTATGGTGTATTCGTTTAGCGGCAATTTCGCGTTGGCGAAGTAAGTTTTGCATCCCAATTGGCTATTCGGTTATATGTTTATTTATTTTTTTGCAATCTGGGACAGCTATCGCTGCTCCATTGAAGCGAATAAGCACTACGAACTGGCTATGCTGGAAAACGGACGAATCCCCGTACATCTCATGCGTTCAACCGGCATCCAATTTCTTGAGAAGAAGAGACCTCTTATCGCCGCTTACTGCTCATTTCTTTTTCCGGGTCTTGGACAGCTTTACAATAAGCACATTTGGCTTGGCTTTTACGGCATTTTCTGGTGGTGGATTTATCTCACATTTTCTCATTTCTATGAAGCGCTTATGGCTCTCATCCTGGGTCATAACCGTATGGTTGTCAGCATTCTGAACCCCCAATGGCTTATGTTCATGCCTTCCGTTCTAGGAGGTGCCATGTACCATTCTTATACCAGCTCGATTGAACAAAATCGGCTTTTCCGCATCACCCAGCGTCAGCATTTAACCGATTATTATGAGAAAGCCAGGATCGCATCGATGAATGGAACCGAGACGAACTCCCCTTTGTGGATGATTGGCACATTTGAGCATTGTACGGAGTTGGAGCAAGCTTTAAGCATGTTGGAGCACAGCGGTATTCATCCAGCCCGCATTCGACCCATCCTCATGGACGCTCATGCAGATAAATCATTATCTATTGTTGATCAACGCTTTGATCGTACAGCTAAATCCGTTGAAATCGGCTTTGCCAGCGCAATAGCTTTCAGTGTCTTTGGGATTAGCCTAGGCTTCATCTTGGAATGGGGTCCTATCATTTGGGGACTTATCTACGGTTTTGGCGGCTTTTTGCTCGGGTTCGGCATCGGACTCCTTATCAAATCCAAACATTCCCTCCCTCATCAAAAACATAAGCTTCCGGAAGTGACGGTGCTGGTTCAGTATCAAAATGAGGAGGAAGCTGCGCTCATTCATGAAACGTTCTGGCGTTATAAAGCTATCACCGTGGGTAGAATCGATCGCCAGCACGCTAATCCTGCACTATAAACGGCTGAACAACACGTTGGAACGCTTCAGCCGTTTCAGCTAGACGGATAATCCACGTCCAATTTCTATATACAGGATCCATTCTCTTCCCCGGCTCAAAACTCCTCCAGAATCCGACCTACTTCTTTTCTGCTAATTTAACTTCAAACTCCGACTCTTGCGGCAATATCCTTGCGAATTATTTAAGTATGGGATGATGCCGTCAAATTTTTTTGGGCGTTTTGCGAACTTTTTGGAACCTGCAAACGTCTAATTTAGAGAGGTGAGAGAATGGAGACGACCGGTGTCCATGTATTTGAGTATTTAAAGTACGTATCTGAAACGACAGATCAAAAAGTCATTCTTCGCAATTTGATGGAGACCTATGGAAATGATGTTTGGAATTACGCTTTCAGCATTTGCCGCAACTCAGACTTAGCTGATGATATTGCCCAAGATGCCTTCCTAAAAGTTTATCGCAATCTTACTACATTCCGCGGCGAAGCTTCGGTTAAGACCTGGCTTCTTACGATTACACGCAATACGACTTATGATTATTTACGCAAAGCCTTCTGGCGCAAAGTGACCCTTGTTGGCTTCATTCAATCTACAGGTACATCGAGTTCCGCAGAAACAGAAGCCATGGAGAAATTGTATGCCAGCGACATTTGGAAAAAAGTTATTTCCCTTCCACCGAAATATAGGGAAATTCTGATTTTGCATGCCCACTATCAGCTCTCAACGAAAGAAATGGCGTCTATCCTTAACATATCGGAGGGAACCGTTAAATCACGGCTTCATCACGCCAGACTCAAGGTGGTCAAATTGAAGGAGCGTGAGGCTCTTGAAGAATCCTGATCCGGATGATTTACGCAAACAATTGGAATCAGGACCGCTTGAGCGCCCCGGCTTTACTTCCAAGCTTCAGCGCGAGATTGAAGAAGCGGTTGAACGCAAAGAACGAACGAAGCCAAGGATCAAGCCTGTGCTTTGCTTCGCCGGTGTCGGTGCAATCGTGGCCGCGATCTTGCTTTTCCCTTGGAACACGCTACATACCCAAAGTGATGCCGCACCTGTGGCAGATACAGCAATCACAGCAACAACAGCGTCCTTAAACCTCTCTCCTACGCCGATTACTACGGCTCTGCTGATTGGCTTAAGGACCGAGCATGAACCTGCCAACGAGCCTGGACGCGCGCTGAAACCCATGCGCTATAGTACCTATCGCACGATGCTGATCGCGCCTGTTCGCGGACAACTGCAGAAGACGTCCGAAGGCTCGGGGATTCTTATGCCTTATAAGCAAAACTTCTGGAAAATTGACTCGCTGGTTCATCGAACGAAAACGGATGAGTTCCACTACTTATCCGCCCATTTGGCGGATCAGCCTGTGAAACCGGAAGCTTTCCCGGATGATGAAAGCGAACAGCTCAATCGGACAGAAACCCTCCTATTTGCGGGGAATCAATATGTGTCTATTGCCGAGGCGGAACAGACAGTGCGAGGCGGTGCGCCCTATCAAGCAGATCGCATCTGGGTCCGTACCCTGCCGCAATTAAAAGAAGGCCACACCGTACAGTTCTACAACAAGCCGGTGGACAAGAATCATGTGTCTATCGCTGATGTCTACGGCACGAACACGAATATCAGCGGCGTGCTTGGCAGTATATCCAGCAGTTTACGCGGCGAGGTATCCGGCGAAAGCTGGACAGTTCAGCGCGAACCAGGGCACTGGGTTGGCAAGGTCGCTGAAACGCCGCGTGTTACAACCACGGCGGCAGTACCCGACAGCTATGCGCTGCATGACTTCCCGCGAGAGCTGCCCGATAAAGTCGTCAACCACGACGATCTGTGCTGCAACTGGAAAGGCATTCAGTCCTCCTGGCCGCAAGCAACCGATGCTTTAACTTCGCCGATGAACGATATGCTCGTTATTTTCGAGAACGGCAAGCTCAAGTTCTATCCCTACGGCCAGGCTCCTGGCAGTGATCCACAGCTTGTGCTGAATCTGCTCCCCGGTGAGCAGCTTGTCATGGCGCAGTGGGCCACAGATCATTATGTCGAGGAATGGATTGATAAGGTTGGCCGGTATTTAGCGCCAGAGACGGATAAACGCGTGCCGTCGATTGAATAAATATAGGAAGGATCTGTTCTCCAATTGTTGGAGATGGATCCTTTTTTTCATTGTCATTTGCTTCATGTCCTGAATACAATGTTACAGCTGAATGCCTAAGCCTAAAGAGCTTAAGACGAAAGGATGACGATAAAGAACAATGAAAAGATCATATAAGCTCACCGAAATCGCCGGCAAAATTGGAAAAACACGTGCATCTGTGGTCGAATGGTCCAATCACTTTCGCGAATTTCTTCCGATCGTAGCTGTTGACGGGTCACTCAGATACACGGAAGAGGCCATCGAAATGTTTCGAGCCATCGCCAGGATGAAAGACGCCAATAAGCCACTTAAGTTCATCAAAGAACAGTTACAGGAAATGCGTGATAAGGAAGCTCTTTCACTGTCTAAAGAAATACAAACTACGCCGACTGGAACTCCGGCTCCTTCAGCTTCTCCTACGGCTCCTGCTACTTCCGGCTCCAATTTGCCCCCGCTGGCTGTTAACAAATCAAATGCGCAGTTCAGTAGTGATACGATCGAATTACGTAATTCGGTACAGCTCCTCAAGCAAAAGATAGAATCGAACAAAACGCCAGAGAAGTTAAAGGACTACACAGATAACTTGAATCAAAAAGCCAGTATAGCGTCAGTTACAGCTGGCAGAGCTTCATCACCTGCTTTGGATCCCTCCAACTTTCAGTTCGATCTTTTAACACATAAATTCACAGAGCTAAGCGCCATGGTCCACTCTCTCATGCAGAAGGTCATAAAAACACCGGAACAAACAAGTAAGGAAGAAAGCTTGGTAACCACCGTTGAGGCATTGGATACGCGATATCATAGTGTTTCGGATGAAATTGCGGACCTGCGTAATGAAATCCAGCGTCTCGCACAAGCGCAAGAACTAGCGCTAGAACAAGCACAAGTTCAAGCACAAGTTCAAGCACAAGTTCAAGCACAACCTGAAATTTCGGAGACCGACCTCAAAAATGAGATACTGTCCGCTGCCACAGAGTTGCTGAGACCACAAGTTGAGGGTGTTTCGGAGGAAGTACAAATGCTGGGCAACCGATGTGACGCCCTTACGGAGGAAGTAACGGAACTGAGCAGCGTCAATCAAATTCTCGTTAACAAGATAGCTGAGCTCATTGAACAGGACATCCGCAGTGAAATCGCTACAACCATTGAATTGTTACACAGACAATTTGAAGGTGCTTCTCTGAAAGTGAAAGGACTTCAGAACGTCATCCAGGCTATTCAACAGCAGATCCAAGAAGCTTCTGAACAAGACGTCAAAGGTGAACTCCTCATTGCCACGAAGGAGCTGCTGAACCAGCAGTATGAAGGCGTTACCGGGGAAATCAAAGAGCTGAAAGAAGAACTGAATAAAAAATACGATGATATGTTTCAAAAAATGACAGCACAGCAACGACTACTTGATAAGATTGCCGAATTCTTAGGCTATCCGGTTATCAATTGATCGTCATGGATTGCATAAATAATAGGCCTTCACGCAGCAGCGGGCTCTATTATTTATGCATTTTGCTGTTTCATGCGGTCAGCTAACCTGTGACGTCTTCTTCCCATGGTTCGAGCTCATGAGAACATCAATCAACGTCTGCGCATAGTGGGGGTCCCACTGCGTCCCCTTGCCCTCCGCGAGAATGGCCACCGCCTTCTCGACCGCCATCCCCTTCCGGTAAGGACGATCGGAAGTCATGGCATCGAACGCATCGGCTACCGCGATGATGCGCCCAAATTCCGGGATCTCCTGGCCTTTCAGGCCGTCCGGATATCCCTTCCCGTCATAGCGCTCATGATGTGAGCGCACGCCCGGAAGCAAAGGCGCCATCGCCTCCGCCGGCTCAATTTGTTTCAGGATCGATTCTCCCAGCACCGGATGCAGCTTGATTTTCTCAAACTCCTCATCCGTCAATCGGCCTTCCTTCAGCAATACATTGTCGCGAACGCCAATCTTCCCTATATCATGCAGCAGCGCTGTTTTTTTCAACAGATCGAGTTCCTGTTCACTTAAAGCCACAGCTTTTCCAATCAGAAGAGAATACTGAGCAACGCGTGTGGAGTGCCCTGCCGTATAAGCATCTCTAGCATCAAGGGCAGCAGCTAATGTGGAATAATAACTCTGCAGCAGCTGATTATTCATGCTCTCGCGTGCTTCAAGCCCTTTGACCATATGATTAAAACCTGCAACCAATTTTGAAAATTCATCGGAATATAAATCCGAAGCCCTAACTTGCAAGTCCCCGGACTGCACTTCTTTCATGGCCTGGTACAAGTCTCCGATAGGCTGTTGAATATCTCTGGCCAGCATCCGCGCCCCAAGAGAGGAAAACCCCACGCCAAGCAGCAGAATGATACCTGCCCACTTCCAATAATCCACCGTAAAATCCGAAGGCTGAGAAAGAAGACGAATTTGCGTGGCTAAGCTGAAAAGAAACAACGGCATCGTTCCAATCAGGAACGCGCTTAGCTGGAATTTGCGTTGAATAGAAACAATCACACGCCCATCCAAAGAGACGTCCTCCCCATAAAGGCGCCGGCCTACCTCGCGGATATGGATAAGAACGGGCCGGATCGCCCGGGCTGTCGTGAAAAATTCAAGCAAAGCATGCATGCTCGCCACAAGCACAGCACCTATTCCGGCAAGCCCAATGTAATAAGCCGGAAGTGAAAGCCAACCCATCGCAATCCCGATGGACGCCATCGTCATGGCTGGAAGGGACAGGCCAAGAAAATGAGGACCCATAATGCGTTTCACGGAGAGCGCTGGAAAACGGTGAGTTTGCAAATAAGCGTCCCGAATGGATGCCAAGTCCGGAGCCTCGTGCTCCAGCAGGGCCCGAATGGGCTGCATGTGCCGGCGAAACACCCACAGCTCCGCCAACAGCATGACGCCCAGGGAAATGGTCATAATGAAGAAAATACGCACCATTTCTGCATTCGAAATGGACAAGGTCGTTGAAATAATGACCCCGCCCACCACCACAACAGCAATACCCGAACCTATGATATAGTTACGAATCAAATCTCGCAGAAACCTTTGGTAAATAACCATGACGGATGCCTCATTTCACACTAAACTTAGTCCTTATTGTATAGCAATTCGCCCTTTTACGCTTACAAAAAAATGCCCTCAGCCCTAGGGGCCAAGGACAATCGCATCGATTCATTCCGTTTCCTTATTCACATTAGGGACATTAGGGACATTGTCCTTGCCAAGAAAGGCGCGCGCAAGCTCCGTAACACTCTGGCCTGTTAATGTCTGCGTAATTTCAGGCACTTGGGCGATCATTTTGACGATATCGCCTGTCACCTTGTTCACGCCAGATGTCGCACCGTCTTGTGAGATCACCGTGATTTTGTCCACGTTGCTCAGTGGCGCCGCAATCTTCTCCGCTAACTCCGGCAGAATGCGAAGAATTTCCACCGTCACCGCTGCCTGCGTGTACTGCTTGTAGGCTTCTGCTTTCTTCTCCAGCGCCTCCGCTTCAGCAAGTCCCGCCAAGCGAACGACTTCCGCATTCGCTTTCCCTTTGGCCAGCTCCGCCTCGGCCGTCGCTTCACCGCGCTTTCTCGTCGACTCGGCATCAGCCTCAGCTTCGAGAATTTGCCGCTGTTTGTTCACTTCAGCGCGCATAATCGCAGCCTGCTTCTCCGCTTCGGCAGGCTTAATGACCGACGCCTCGAGTTCCTTTTGCTTCAGCTCCACTTCAATCTGCCGTACGGTCTTGTTCGCTTCAGCTTCCATCTGCCTGATTCTCACCTGCTCCGTCACGAGCGACTGCTGAATCTGCTTCTGCTTCAGCTCATACGCCAAGTCCGCTTCCGCCTGCCGGCTCGTCGTTTCCTGCTTAAACTCCGCTTCCCGCATGCTTAGTTCCTTGCGGTACTGCGCTTCTTTGGCCGATGCGACCGTTTCGGCTTCGACCTTCAGCTGGTGCGCCTCTGCTTTGCGAATCGCCGATTCTTTTTCCGTATCCGCTTGTCGAATCTGGATGTCCCGTTCGACCTCGGCTCTGGCAATGCTGGCGCTTTTGCGGATGCGCTCCACTTCCGGTACTCCAAGGTTCTCAATGTAACCTTGATCATCCGCTACACGCTTGAGGACGAAGGAGATCAGGCTCAGCCCCATTTTATCCAAATCCTCCGAGCACGTTTCCCTCATCTTGCTGTTCAACTCATCCGGATTCTTAAGGATAGCTTCTACCGTTAATTGTCCAACCAACCCGCGCAGATGCCCCTCAACGGAATGAAGAATCATCATTTCACGCTCCAGCAGCGTGTGGTCCAGAAACTGCTCGGAGGCCGTGGCGATGGCGATGGGGTCGCTTTGAATTTTGATCTGGGCAACCGCCTCGATCTTAAGCCGTATCCCCTGTTGCGAGAACATGGGCTGATCCGGCTTGACGTCGAAGCTCATGAGCATCATGGAAATGGTTTTGTAGCTCTGAAAACCCGGAATGACGAACGTTCCTCCGCCCTGCACGACGCGTTTGCCCCCCAAACCGAACACGATCATCGCCTCATTCGGCGGAACTTTCTTATAGGCTCTAACAATAGTAGTAAGTAAAATGAAAACAACAAGTACAATCGCAACAACCGTATACAAAATCGTTAACGTCATCAAATAACCTCCCGGAAGTTAGTAGTACCTTCAAGCTCAGTCACTAAATTGACTTACTGTAGCGACGCCTTTGTCCATGTGAAGAATGACCACCCTTGCTCCTTTGGGTATCGATTCTCCAAGCTCGGATCGCACGCTGATGGACCGCTTGGTCCCCTGCATTACAATCACCATCTCGCCGATCCCCTTCCCGTTAATGGGCACAATCAGCTTCCCTAACTGTCCATTGAGTTCAAAATCGCTTTCCCTCATGCTGTCATCATGCTTATAGATGACTTTGGCATAGAAAAGGAAGAACAGCCAACCCACAAAAAGCCCGGCGCCAATAGCAATGAGCAGGATGAATAAACTGCTGGTCATTCCTACCTCACTCAGCATATACCCCATGCCGCCGAATACCGTTAAGCTCGCTAAAAGGGAAGACAAGTTGAAAAAGGACGGTCCCCCATGGCCATGGGCTCCTCCGGTATCTCCGTGGACTTCAAAGAAGTCGCCTCCAAAAAATGTAACAAGAACCGTTAACACAAGGCCTACAAAAAAACATACCGCAAACAAAGTCATCATAGACGTCACCTCCTTGTGGCCTCCTTCAGGAAGCATAGTCCGTCTAATAAATATATACGAAATTGGTAATAAAAGGTTGCGGTCAAAAAATAATCCGTTTTCATGCGAATCCTTCTTTGGTGCATCGCGTATAATCATTGGACGTCTTTTTGTTATTTCTATTAAAACTAAGGAGTAGATTAGCACATGTACAAAAAGAAAATGACTTGGTGGGTATCCGCCGCCATGGTGTTGCTGCTGCTTGCGCTGACAGGCTGCCAAGCTGTACAAGGCTTAGACCTTGCTGAGGCGATTAAAAACAGTGCAACCGTGAAGTCCTCCGAATCCAAAGGCACTTTGCAGATTGAGTTCGTCCCCGGCGACACCTCCAAGCTGACAGCTGACGAACAGAAATCGCTCAGCGCTTTACAACAAGTAAAAGTTGAGCTTACGAACGTGAAAACACAGAACGCACAGATGACATCTGCAGAAGGTACCATTACATACGGGAAGGGCTCCATCCCCTTTAAGCTCGCTACAGAAGGCACGAAAATTATTCTAAGTATCGAAGGCGCGAAAAAGCCGATTGTTTATGACGTCTTAGGCGGTTCGGATGCAACGCTCACCAAAATGCTGCCAACCGTCATTCAGGAACAATTCGGAAACAAACTGGCCGAGATTAAATCTTCGGTTATTGGGCTTATTTTAGCGAATACGGCAAATCCTTCGAATATTTCGGTCACATCGGTTACGGACAAAGTTAACGGTGCCGACCTTTCCCTCCAGCAAGCACATATTGAACTGAACGGCACTGAGCTAGCCACCCTGCTCCAGAAACTGTTCAGCAATATCTTGGCGGACGAAGCTGGTTTAAAAGACCTGCTGAGCCAATTCTACGATGCTCTGTCACCTGTAATTGAAGAACAAGTCAAGGCCGGTTCCGCAGACTTCGCCCTGACGATTTTGAGCAACAAACAATTAGCAATCGGGCTTGTGTATGAGCCTATCCGTGATTTTCTGGAGAAAACGGCTGCTTCTTTCGAAGAAGCCATGTCTGGGAATGCCGGGCAGGGTCTAATGCCCATAAAAGGCCTGTTTGACGCTAAATCCACGCTGCAGGCTGATCTATATATCGATGCCGATAAATTCATTCGTAAGCAAACACTTGCGGCCAACATCCCGCTTCCGGATAAAGGCACTGGCGTTGCAGGGCTTAAAATCTCCTTCGCAAGTGAAACTTGGAATATGGATAAGCCGGTCACAGCCGAGACCATTGATGTCTCCGGCGGTGCCGTGCAAGTTGGTAAGGACGCTTCCTCCATTTATCGCGTGCTGGATAACTTGGATAAACAGTCTACTTTCTACAAAATGCTTCGCGAAGATATAAAAGTAACGAAGAAGGAAGTTAACTTACAGCTGGCGGATGGCAATGCTGTCTCAACGAGCGATACACCGCTGCCATTCATTAATGCAGATAACAAAACCATGGTGCCGGTGCGTTTTATCTCCGAAAAACTTGGCGCTGAGGTTGGCTGGAACGGCGGCTTGCAGGAAGTTACTATTAAAGACTTGTTAAGCGGTAAAACAATTGTGCTGAAACTCGATAGTAAGATGGCTACTGTTGACGGTGTTTCCATTGAGTTGGAAAGTGCTGCAACGCTCCATAATGGATCTACCTTCGTGCCGATTCGTTTCATTGCAGAGTCGCTTGGCGGTAAAGTATCTTTTGACGATGAGACTCGTGTCGTGACAATTAAACGCGATTAGTCTCTTGGAAAAAACGCATAGGCAAATGCACCTTTTTCGGGCGGTTGAATAGTCTGTAGTGAACCTAGGCAATAAGCCTACCGTTGCGCACAGCCGCACGAAAAAGGAGCGAAAGCTATGTATATGAATCCGTCGCAACACCCCGGTCATCAAGGATCGCAAGTTCTTTATCAAGCAGAACCAGACTGGCAGCATCAAATGATGCACAAGCGAAACGCAATTATGGGAGCTGTTCACCCCCATGTCGGTCGTACGATTCGCGTCACAACCATAGACGGGCATACGTATGAAGGCGTCCTGGTGAATGTGGATGGACACCACGCTTATCTCCATGTTACGCCTCATGCTCAGCCTTACGATCACCATAGACCCATTTATACGCCAGCCCAGTTTCAAATTTTGACGTTAGTCCTGTTCGAGCTGCTAGTCATTTTATTGCTTGCTTAAGAGGAAAGTTCGCCCTCACTTGGTCCATCTTGGCCTTGAGGTGCGGGCTTTTTTTAGTTCTCTTACTATTGAATAAAACGTTCAAACGATGCTTGACAGTCCTTCGCAAGCATCTCCTCATCTTCTCCAACAAGCCTGCCGTTCTCGACGACGACTTTCCCAGCCACGATCGTGTAATCCACTGGCCGCTTAAGGCCGACTGTTGCCAGCCAGGATTTGGGGTCTGTCTGAGTCCCTACAGCGTCAATTTGATCTACACGAATCATGAACAAATCCGCCTCCTTCCCGACCTCAAGCGAGCCGATATCGGATCTGCCTAAGATTCCAGCGCCGCCCTTGGTGGCGATTTTCAATAAATCATAACCGCTGGGCGCCTGGGCGCTGGATTGCAGTCTGTGCAGTAAATACGCTATCCTGAGCTCCTCAAGCAGGTTCGATCCGTCATTGGATGCACTGCCATCCACCGCCAAGCCTACGGGAATTCCCATGCTTAGCATTTCCGGCACTCTTGCGATACCGGACGAAAGCTTCATGTTGGAAATCGGGCAATGGGCGACGCCGGTTTTGGTTTGCGCGAGCAGCCTCATTTCCTCGTCGTTAAAATGAATGCCATGAGCGTACCACACGTCGGGTCCTAACCAGTCCAGGCTTTCCATATAAGCCAGCGGTCTCATCCTGAACCTTTCCAGCGTATAGGCTTCTTCATTCTTGGTCTCTGCGAGGTGTGTGTGAAGCCGTACGCCCTTGGCTCTGGCCAGCGCCGCCGACTCCCGCATCAGATCTGCGGATACGCTGAACGGCGAGCATGGCGCCAGCACCACCTGACGCATCGAGCCTGCGCCGGCATCGTGATAACGATCAATCAGCCGCTCGCTGTCAGCAAGGATCGTATCCAGGTCCTGCACGACGCTCATAGGAGGCAATCCTCCTTGATCTTTGCCAAGCGTCATGGACCCTCTGGAGGCCACGAAGCGAATGCCTAAGCGCTCGGCCGCTTCGAACTGTTTATCGATGAAATGAGCGCTATTTTGCTGCGGGAACACATAATGATGGTCGAAAACGGTGGTACACCCGTTTTTCATAAGGTCGGCAATGCCCGTTAGGGAGCTGTGATACACGGCATCCGGCGTGATCCCCTTCCAAATTTCGTATAGATAGCGGAGCCAGTCGAATAACTCCAGCTTCTGCACCTGCGGCAAGTTACGCGTAAACGTTTGATACAGATGGTGATGCACGTTAACCAGACCTGGGTATACAAACATTTGCGAGGCATCAATGACCCTGTCCGCTTCATACATGTCCTTCCCCATCTTCGAAATCCGATTCCCTTCGATCAGGATATTCGCCCGTTCCAGCACACGATCCCCGTCATCCACCGTAACAATAGCCTGCGCATTGCGAATTAATAATGAACTCATCCTTCATTCCTCCTCAACGTAAATAAGGAACAAAAAATCCTAACCAACAAACACAATATATAAGCATATATTGTGTTCGTAGTTAGGATTTAGGTTCCCAGTAGAGCCCCCGAACCAAATTATCGAGGTTATACGAACTATGAAATTGTGATTTGAAGCTATATTTAACCTCAGTATAGGCAACTTTTGGCAGCTCGTCAATTGGTCCGAAATGAATTTTTCATGAAATTGGAATAAGCTCCCTTCTAATTGGATATATTATCAAAGCTGCGTTAACAAGCTGTCAGGTTCTGATGATCCAAGAGCAACACGCAGGAACAAATTATTGGAGGTTTATGTCTACATGGAAACAGGTACGGTAAAATGGTTTAATGCAGAAAAAGGATTTGGTTTTATCGAAATGGAAGGCGGCAATGATGTGTTCGTTCACTTCAGCGCTATTACGGGGGAAGGTTTCAAAAGCTTGGATGAAGGCCAACGCGTACAATTTGAAGTTGTTCAAGGTAACCGCGGACCGCAAGCTGAAAATGTAGTCAAGCTGTAGTCCTTACCACATATTGCTATACACTGCTTGCGAGTCTGAGGCTGAGTCTATAATGACAAGGAGGAGTTCACATGTACTTTTCAAAGAAATCGATGGAACCTGTGCCCGAAGAGCAAACGAACATTTGGACCTGCAGCACGGAACAGTGCTCATGTTGGATGAGAGATAACTTTTCATTCGACGAAAGTCCGGAATGTCCGATTTGTCATTCTGCCATGGTCAAGGATTCAAAGATGCTCCCAACCTTATCGAACACAAGCAGCAGGCGATAATTAGTAATACAGCCTACGGTAGTACCCGAAGCCCTTATTGTCTCCGAAAATGGAGGCAATAAGGGCTTTGCTATTCATAGTGCTATGAACAAAATAAGGTTGAGCTTTCACTCAACCCAAACATATAAATCTTTTGAAAAGGGCCTATTTCAATGAAATGGTGCCCTGTAGCTCCCCTCAGGGAAGAACCGCTGGAGCGATAACAGCGACTGTGACAGCTATGTTGTATTTTGCGCAGCCATTTGGACGTAAAGGGGCCCCACTTCGCCTCTATATTGCACTTCATACAACGATTGTTG
>NZ_BILW01000045.1 GCF_004000765.1 Paenibacillus chondroitinus NBRC 15376
TATCGGATGGTGGTAGGCAATGCCAGATATTTTATCGTCGCCCGCTTGTTTCAGCGCTCCAAACTTTGTCCATACTGCATAATGTTAGCACCTTATCGAGCAGGAGGGTCTTGGAACCATGTTGGCCGTTCATCAACGCATGGCGGAGTTATGGACATTACGCAGAGCGCGGGAGTTAACGCGAGCAGAGCAGGATGAGTTAATGCTGTGCATGGAAGCTAACGCGACCTATGTTTGGAATCGTTTAAAACTAGAAAATTTATCGCTTTGCGCCTCGCTTACAGGAGATTATGATTGGCTGCATGATATTTGCGAGCGCATTGAAAAGATTGAACCTAAGCACTGACCGAAAGAGGTCGGTGCTTTTTTCCTTTTCTGCTAGAGAGTGGACGGGTATAATGGTAGTAGTCTATTTTTAAGGAGATGCCTCATGGTAAGCTGGTTCAAGCAAGTGGGCGAAGCGCCCTATAAATTCTTACTTCTGGGTTTACTGCTACTGACAGCGCTATTCATAAGACTCTATCTTGCACCAATCTGGATAGGCTATGATACGGATGTCCGAACGTTTCTGGCTTGGTCGGACCGTGCGTATACGGTTGGTTTGTCCGGCATGTATAACAATGCCAAGGAATATTTCCTGGATTACCCGCCAGGCTATATGTATGTTCTGTATGTTATAGGTATGCTGCACCACAAGCTGTCCATCCCTTGGGAGAGCGGACAATCGTTATTACTGCTGAAATTCCCTGCCATTCTGGCGGATATCGTAACCGTTTATTTGTTGTTTCGACTTGCATTCAGCAGGAACGACGGCGCGCGATCATGGCTGCAAGCGATAGGAATGGCTGCCTTATTTGCCTTTAATCCTGCGATCTGGTCGAACTCTGCGATTTGGGGACAGGTTGATTCGTTTTTTATGCTGTTTATTGTGACGACATTTCTGATGCAGCAGCGCGGGAAGCTGCCTCAAGCTTCTGTGTTCATCGCCATAGCTTTATTGCTCAAGCCGCAGGCGCTTCTTTTCGGCATTTTTCTGCTCATTGATGTTTTACGCAAGCGCAATTTGATGGTATTCCTACTGAGTGTGCTCAGTGGCTTGACGACCATAGCGGTAGTTGCCCTTCCTTTTGCCATTGGAAGAGGTTATGGATGGTTAATCGGACTTTACTCCGGCACGCTGGCCTCCTATCCCTACGCTTCCCTGAATGCGTTTAATCTTATGACGCTCTTAGGCGGCAACTTTATCGACATAAAAAAGAGTTTCCTACATATCTCCTATGAAAAATTGGGCATAGTGCTCATGATCCTTTCCGTCTTGTACACTTGCTATCTGTATATCCGCAGCAAAGGCCAGAAGGGTGCCGTTTTGTATGTAGCTTTCTTATTTATAACGGCTGTTTTTATGTGTATGACCAAAATGCATGAGCGCTATTTGCATTACGGGCTGCTGCTAGCTCTTACGAGTTTTATTTATATCAAGGATCGCCGTATTCTTGGTCTGTTTATTGGCTTTAGTTTGACTCATTTCATCAATATCGCGGATGTGCTGCTGCGAAGTTTTCATCAAGATTATCATATTCCACGCTATGATCCCTTGATGCTGGCTGTATCTGCCATCAATGTTATATTATTTGTTTATGCATGTATTTTGGGATGGAGGCTTTTCGTGCAATCACAACAAGAACAGAGTAATCAGGATGAGCTCGTCCCAATTCCACAAGTCCCGACCCCGGACAAGTGGACCGAGCGCTGGAATGCCATTTTCAAAGAGAGTAAGGATGGGATAGAACGAAGCCCGAAGGGACGTTTTTTCTCTAAAAAAGATGCGTTATATATAGGCTTACTGGTCGTCATTTACACCATTATCGCTTTATTCCATCTGGGCGGTCACAAGGCGCCTACTACTTTTTGGAAGCCGACAACCACTGGGGAAGCCGTCATTGCTGACCTCGGAAGCTCGCACAACATAACTAGAATTAATACCTTTGCCGGCGTTGGGGAAGGTTCCTATTCCTTCTGGTTCTCACAAGATGGCCAGCAGTGGCACGATCAAATCTCTGTCAAATCCGATCATACCAAGGTTTTCACATGGAACGCAGTAGAACCGATGAAAGACGCTCGTTATGTGAAAGTGGTGATTGACGGGCAGGAAAATGCACCGCTGCATCTGCATGAAATCGGGATTTTCGGGGATGGCAATTCGACCATTTTACCGATTAATGACCTGAAAGAGCAGGATATAAACCCGGCGGATGAAGGAAAAACAGCGAATTTATTTGATGAATCCAGCATAGTACCGTACACGCCTACGTACATGAACGGGACTTACTTTGATGAGATTTATCACGCAAGAACGGCCTATGAGCATCTTCACAAAATAGAGCCTTATGAAAGCACGCATCCGCCGCTGGGTAAAGTGCTCATGGCGATCGGCATTTACATATTCGGGCTCAACCCGTTTGGGTGGCGTATTATTGGAACGCTGTTCGGGGTCGGCATGATACCCGTCATCTATGTGTTCGCCAAGCGGATGTTCGGCCGTTCCGAATATGCTTTTATCGCGGCATTCCTCTTAACGTTTGACTTTATGCACTTTGCGCAGACACGCATTGCGACGATTGATGTTTACGGCGTATTTTTTATCATGCTGATGTTCTATTTCATGTACCGCTATACGACGCTAAGCTTTTATCGGGAAAAGCTGTGGGCCACACTAATCCCGCTTGGGTTGTCCGGCCTCTTTTTCGGAATAGGCGCTGCTTCCAAATGGATCGTGATCTACGGCGGTGCCGGCCTAGCCCTTCTGCTGCTTTTATCTTTATTAGAGCGTTATAGCGAATACCGGTTCGCTCGGCGTTTGCTGCAGGAGGATGCGCATAAAGCGCCATCTCAGATTCAGGTGGACATGGATGATCCAGAGCAGATCATTCCATCTTTGGATGAAACCGAGGAGGACACGAAGCCGGCTCTATCCGATTCAGAGCGCAGCCAATTACTGCATGTGCAGAAACGATTTGCAAAAAACACGATCCTTACTCTCCTGTGGTGCGTACTAACGTTTGTTATCATTCCGTTAGGTATTTATACGCTATCGTATATTCCTTTCATGATGGTTCCGGGACCTGGACATCAGTTGAAGGATGTCGTCACTTATCAGGTGCATATGTACAAGTATCATAAGGATTTGGTAGCGACTCATCCGTTCTCTTCCCCTTGGTGGGAGTGGCCGATGATGCTGCGCCCGATCTGGTATTATCAAGCCAAGTTTATGCCGCAGGGCATGTTGTCGAGCATCGTCTCGTTCGGAAATCCGCTGGTTTGGTGGCCTGGCTTTATCGCAGTCATCTGCTCGTTCTATGTGGCTGTGAAGAGGAAAGATAAGCTGCTGCGCATGCTGTTAATCGCTTATTGTTCCCAATACTTGCCATGGATGCTGGTGCCGAGGCTCACATTTATTTATCACTATTTTGCCATGGTGCCATTCCTGGTGCTCATTCTGACCTACTATATCAAAGATTATTTGGAGCAAGGTCCGCTTCATAAAAGAAGATGGGTTTACGGCTATTTACTGGGCGTATTCGTCTTGTTTGCGCTGTTCTATCCGATTCTTTCGGGTATGATGATTCCATCCAGATATTCCTTCTTCCTCCGGTGGCTGCCGGGCTGGAACTTCTTTTAAGAAAAGTGGTTGACGTGCCTGACAGGCGATGGTAAGATAATTCCAAGCAAAATACTATGAATTAAAAGTCGACCAAACAACAGGAGACTCCGACCTTACATTGAACAATGGAAGCGGGGTCTCTTTTTTATCAAAAAACGATAATGGAGTGTGAACGAAATGGCGAAGGTAGTCATTATCTCAGGAAGTCCAACCCCCACATCCCGATTACACGGGGTTATTGAAGTAGCGAAGAATGAATTGGTGCAAGCGGGTCTTACCGTAGATTGGATCAAAGTGCGCGATATCCCTGCAGAAGACTTGCTGTACGCCAAGTTTGACAGCGAAGCCATTGTGAGCGCGAACGCGCTTGTTGCTGCAGCAGATGCTGTTTTCGTAGCTACGCCTGTTTACAAAGCCTCCTATACCGGTGTGTTAAAAGCCTTCCTTGACCTGCTCCCACAAAAGGGGCTGGAGCGTAAAATTGTTCTCCCTTTAGCTGTAGGCGGCACGCTTTCTCACTTGCTCGCTATCGATTACGCGCTTAAACCGGTGCTGTCCGCATTGGGTGCACAAAATATTTTGCAAGGTGTGTATGTGCTCGATAAACAGGTGACTTGGGGCGAACAAGGACAAGCCATTCTTGAGGATGAAATATCAACAAGGTTACACCAATCCGTCACGCAGTTCATACAAGAAATTAAGTGGCATACCAGCCGATAAATTGGAATAGAGTTGACGTAAACCGCCATTGGTAACTTTTACTGATGGTGGTTTTTTGTGCCGGGAAGAGCGCTGCCGTGCTATACTGAACATATATTTATTTGGATAGGAGCGATTATGTTGTCAGAGAATTCATCTGGTTCCGTGCTGCTTGTTGACGGGATGGCGTTATTATTTCGCGGTTATTACGCGACTTCATCGAGCGGTTATATTATGCGAACAGAAACCGGCGTGCCGATTAACGGGGTATACGGTTTTCTGAAATATTTACTTGATGCGATTCAAACCTTTAAGCCTTCCCACGTGGTGTGCTGCTGGGATATGGGGAGTAAAACATTCCGCACGGAGAAATTTGAAGCATACAAAGCGAATCGCGGACCTGCGCCGGAGGAGTTAATTCCGCAGTTTGATTTAGTGAAAGAGGTTACAGCTAGCTTTAACATTCCGAACATTGGTGTTGCCGGTTATGAAGCTGACGATTGCATCGGAACACTGGCCCGTACATACAGCCCGCTGACGAAAGTTCAAATTTTGACCGGAGATCATGATATGCTCCAGCTTGTGAATGAGAGCACGGAAGTTATTATTATGAAAAAAGGGCACTCCAACTACATGGTTTATACGCTGGAAACGCTGATGGAAGAAAAAAGTCTGACGCCTGCGCAGATTATTGATCTGAAAGGTCTAACCGGCGACACGGCGGATAACTACCCAGGTGTCAAAGGGATTGGCGAGAAAACAGCGACCAAGCTGCTCAACGAGTACCAGGATATTGGAGGCATTTTGGAAAATTTGGCGTCACTGCCAAAAGGGGTGCGCGCAAAAATCGAAGCGGAGCTCGAGATGCTGCATTTATCGCGTGACTTGGCGACGATTCGCCTGGATGCGCCTGTTGCCTGTGCGCTTGAGGACTGCGGTTGGGCGATGGAGCGGGAGAAAGTGATTGCGAAGTTCGAGGAGATTGCTTACAAGGGATTAATTAAGTTAATCGGTTAATATAAAACGAAGGGAGGGTGCCGAATAGGAATCGGCATCCTCCATTTTGCGCGTGTTAGCATAAGCGAGCAAGCTGTTCAACGAGCAGCCCTAATGCTGCTTCTTATCGTTTTTGGCGAGAAATGAGCTGCTTCCCTCAGAATTGTATCGCCGATTGCCGGTAGCGAAGGGGCGTCGTTTTGGTAATCTGCCGAAAAACACGGCCGAACTGGACCAAGGAGCCGAAGCCGACCTGCTCAGCAATCATGATGACTTTCATTTTGCTCTCCGTCAGCAGCCTTTGCGCTTCCTGGACACGAACAAGATTGATATATTCGACCAGTGAAAATCCGGTAATTTCCTTGAACATACGGCTTAAATACGCCGGGCTGATCTCAAATCTTTCCGCAAGCTCTTCCAATCGCAAAATTTCGGCAAAATGGGTGTTGATATAACGCACGATCGTTGATATTTTTCGATGTAAAGGAGAGACATGCTCAGGTGATGTGACCGGATGCTGACGAATAAAACGTGTCGTGAACAGCAGCAGCTCGATCAGGAAATGACGCAAAGCGAAGGATTGCCCAAGCTGAGGTTCTTTCGCTTCATGAATCATTTTGCCGAGAATGTCTTCGACAAATCGACGGGTCGGGAGATCGAGCCTAAGCACAGGCGCAGTATGCGTGAAGGCATCGAGCAGGAAAGGAGCATCGGATTTCATGCTTTCCAGGAAGTGATCGCTGAAATTCATCACGACACGCGCATGCCCAAGCTTATCGGAATCCGAAGTAGCGTGAAGTTCGCGCCGATTAATGAGCACCAGGTCTCCCGGAAGGATGAGATACGAGCGGTCCCGAATGAAATACATGCGCTCACCTTCGTACAAATAATAGAGTTCATACATATCATGCATGTGCTGTGTTCTCTCGAACGATCCATTACGATGAATATGTTGAATGTAAAATGGGCCTTCATCCTCATTGCCGAAGGTGACGGTACTGGGCATCTGAGTACTCCTTTTGTTCAAGTTGTTGTAATGAAAGTATAACATAAGCGCAGTGAAAAATATGAATAGTTTTCCTTGAAAATAGGAATAGATGAAGAGAAAACGCTCCTAACTTGCGATATGATTAAGCTATAAGAAAATAGCAAACGTTTGCAAAATAAGGGAGGAACACAGGGAATGAAAGAGCTTATAGACGCAATCAAATCGGGAAATACAGCAACGTTATCAGCGCCAGGCGTTAAAGTATATGGGTCATCTTTTACACAAATTGGAAACACTTCACTTCTTATGGTGCGCACGGAGGCTGGAAAGCGGCTGGTTGCAGTTGGTGAGAGTGATTTGTTCAATCAATTAAACGGTGAAGTTGTGGATGGCGCGAAAGTTGCTCCATTAACGCACGAGAATCGTTTGACACTAAATCAATTTTTGCCTTATACAGCCCCGCAAGCATTTGGCACGCAGGTAGCTACGATGGGGCTGGGCGATCGCCTTGGTATTGCAAGCCCTGGACATATTCAAACGATTCGCGGCAAAGATATCCGTCCCGTGCTCGCACAACAAAGTATTCGTGAGCTTGCGCTTACAGGCAGAACCTATGAGGATGTTTTGGACGCGGCTGCTTATGCGGTTTTCCAAGAAGGCTACAAAGATGGCTATGGCGCAGACGGCGACCATTTGAAAAAAGAGGAAGACATTGAGTATGCACTGCGTCTTGGCTTTACGATGCTGACGCTCGATTGCTCCGAGAACATCGACAACACGATTGAAACGTTGTCCGCGGATGAGGTTGCAGTTAAGTATGCGGCTTTGCCAGCTGGCTTGCGTGAGCATTATGAGAAACGTTACTTGGAGACGCCTGCTAATGTACCGGGTGCAGCTCTTAACTACACGCGCGAAGCGCTTCAAAAAGATGTGCTGATCTACGATGCAGCCATTAATTTCATGGAAGCTATTTATCGCAAATATATTGCAACTTTGGATCGCGCGGTTGATTTTGAAATTTCGATTGATGAGACGGCTACACCGACATCACCTGAAGCCCACTACTTGGTAGCGAACGAGCTTCGTGACCGTGGAGTTACCATTTTCAGCATGGCGCCGCGCTTCTGCGGAGAATTCCAAAAAGGGATCGACTACATTGGCGATATCGCGCAATTTGAACGTGAGCTGGCGAGCCATGCGGCGATTGCCGTGCATTTTGAATACAAGCTGAGCATTCACTCCGGTAGCGACAAGTTCAGTGTGTTCCCGCTAATCGGGCAATACAGGAAAGGTTTGTTCCACATCAAAACGGCAGGTACAAATTGGCTCGAAGCGGTACGTGTTGTAGCAAAAGTGAACCCTTCCCTGTATCGCCGCATGCATCAATTTGCATTGGATCATTTCACAGAAGCGACAGCGTATTATCACGTGACGACGGACATCAATGCCATCGTTCCGCTTGCTGAAGTCGCGGATGCCGAGCTGCCAAACTACATGGAAGAAAACAATGCGCGCCAATTGCTGCACATCACATACGGCCTGCTGCTGCAAGCAAAAAATGCCGATGGCAGCAAACAATTTGCTGATGAATTCTTCCGGACGATGACGGAGCAGGAAGATGTCTTCGCTGAAGGTTTGCGTCATCATATTGGCAGACATTTGGAGCTGCTGGGTAAATAATTAAAAAAGAGGCAATCCACAAGCGTTTTAATCTGCTTGAAGATTGCCTCTTTCTTATTCTTGATTCAAAGGTTCATTCCGGTTATCATCTGCGCCAGGATAATCCCGTTTGAGCCCTTCGTGCAGCTCATGATTTTCATAGGAAAACCGGTTCGGCGGGCGCTGATCTTTACGCCAAGGCGTGCTTTTTCCCAGCGATTCCGTGTTTAGGCTTGTGCCATAAGGGCCTTCGGGAAATTCCTCGGGGATCAGGTCGTTTCGCTGAGATTCGACCGTCTCCAAATCGGCGTATACATCTCGCTGCTCGGGGATGAACCCCTTTGTTTCGGTATACTTATCTTTCGCGGATTCTTCAACACTCATGGAAAATGCCTCCTCATCTGGGTTGCGCATGCTTTTTCCAGTGTCCCCCGCTGATCCGTTAAATATCCGTGAAATGAATGGAACCGATAATTTGCGATAAAAATCCATTCAGTTCCAATGCTTGTTCTTCATTGAGCTTGAAGGCGTACTCGAGGTATCCCTCTTCGGCCAAGTCATCCGGACCAATTACCGCACTGCGTCCTGATTGTAAATCAATGACTAGTTTTTTGCCGTAATAACGGGTTGTTGTCATGATCGCTAGGTCAAAACGGTGCAGCGCATTGCCGACGAAGCATACAAAACGCGTTGTCGTCTCTTCTTGATGGTCGTATAAAAAGTCATAATCAGACATAAGGGCCCTCTTTTCATTCTGGTATGTCTTTCATTATAACCGAAATAGGCTTGTCAACAAAACATAGGTTGCGCCCATCTTACAAACATGGTATGATTTGGATATTGGAAAAAGGGAAGCACCTTTTCAGCCTAGCTGAAGGGGTGCTTTTTCGTTTTTCTTAACCTATTTTCGTAGACGTTTGGAGGAGGTAAGTATGAACATTGTTTTTTTGAACACATTGGAGAAAGAAACGGGGGATCATCGCGTATTATCTGCGCAGGTGTCGATTGCTGAAGAGCAGGGCGTGTGGAATGTGTTCTGGAACGAGCCCGACAGTGCGGGCAAGCTGCAGCAAGATCAGTGGTATCAGGGGATGAGCTGGGATGAGATGCTAAGCACCTTCCGTCATGGTTTGCGCGAGAAGTTTCGCAGCGGCTTTCGTCCCATCGTGAGCTCGGAGCTGGAAACCGCCCAAGCGCTGTCTGGCAAAGCGAGGATGACGCAGATGCTGACTTATTATTGTGAAGAAAATCCAAGCGAAGAAGTGTACGAGCAGCTTCGTGCATGGAGACGCGAACAAGCCTCGCGCGAAGGCAAAGCGCCGTACATTCTCGCCACGAACCGGGTGCTGCGCATGATATCTGTTTTCTTACCCCAAAGTAAGGAAGAACTTCAGCAAATCCCCGGCTTTGGCGAGCAGAAGACCAATATGTATGCAGGGGATATTTTAAAAATTACTGCGGAGTATACGCGTTCGAATGGTTTTCCGCTGGATTGGGTTGCCAAGAGCGTCGATATCGTCAAGTTCGAGTCATGGCTCCTCGCCCAGAAGGAGCAGAAGCTGCGTATGGAGCTGGATCGCGAGGTTAGCAAACGCAAGCTGCTTGAGATTACGGCTCGCGGAGGCAGCTTGGCTGATCTTCAAACCGATTTGACGATGCCGCGCAGAGAGCTTCTGTTGTGGGTAGAGGAACTGGACCGCGAAGGCTATGATATGGATCTGCTGGTGGAAGCAGAACTGGCTTTGGTCCCGGAGGAGGAACAGATCAAAGCATGGAACGCTTTTGAATCCGAAGGCGACCGTTATTTGAAGCCGGTTCTTCAGCGTATGGGCAGTACGGAAGAGCTGAAAGGCAAAGAGCTCGACCGTGCTTATGAATGGCTGCGATTGCTGCGATTGCGTTTTCGCAAGGACAAGGAAAGCATGAGCGCGCAAGCTGCAAGCTAGTATTGACAGAGCTGAGGCAGATATGATTAAATGGTCAATAATCTTAATAGCAATCAAAGCGATGACGAACTGGGGTTATGCCCTTAGTAGGAGAAATGCCGCTGTTGCAGAGAGTCGGTGGAAGGTGCAAACCGATGCAAGCATGGCTCCGAATTACCGTTCCGAGTTGGTTGAGGGAACATGCTCCGTTTGAGAGCATCAGTAGCTTATACCCGGCATTCGATGCCGTTACAATGACTAAGTGAAAGAGAAGGCTGCGAATGAGAGTCGCAGATCCTTCGCTTTAATTAGGGTGGTACCGCGAGACAACCGTCTCGTCCCTTTGTGGACGATTGGGTTGTCTTTTTGTTTTTTTAATAACGATGAGGAGGGATTGCGAGATGACGGGGATCGAATTAACCGATGCACAAAGGCAGGAAGTCGAGCGCCAGCTGCAAATCATTAAACGTGGTGCGGCTGAGATCATACCGGAGGATGCGCTGAAGCAAAAAATTACCCGGGCAATTGTGACGGGGAAACCGTTGAAAGTGAAGTTGGGCTTGGATCCATCCGCTCCTGATATTCACATTGGGCATACGGTTGTCTTGCAAAAGCTTCGCCAATTTCAAGAGTTAGGCCATGAAGTTCAACTGATCATCGGAGATTTCACGGGGCGGATTGGCGATCCAACAGGGAAGTCGGAAACGCGCAAGCAGCTGACAGAAGAGGATGTTCAGCATAATGCGCAGACATACCAGACGCAGCTGTCCAAAATTTTGGATTTTACGAAAACAACCTTTTACTACAATTCTAGTTGGCTGGGTGAACTGAAATTTGATGATGTACTGAAGCTGGCGGGCAAAGTAACGGTGGCGAGGATGCTGGAGCGGGACGATTTCGCCAAAAGATACGCGGCCAATCAACCGATTCATGTGCATGAATTTTTCTACCCGTTAATGCAAGGCTATGATTCCGTTTCACTGGAGACCGATATTGAGCTTGGCGGTACGGATCAGACGTTTAACATTCTGATGGGACGCACGCTGCAAGGCGCCTATGAGATGAAAGACGGCCAAGTGGCTATTCTGATGCCGCTGCTCGAAGGGCTGGATGGCATGCAGAAGATGAGCAAAAGCTTGAAAAATTACATCGGTATCGATGAGGCCCCGAATGAAATTTTCGGCAAAACGATGTCGATTCCGGATTCGCTTATGCTGAAATATTATGAGCTAACGACTGCGATCTCAAGCGAAGAGCTTCAGGGGTTGAAAGAGGGATTGGAAGCGGGCTCCATCCATCCAAGAGATGCCAAGATGAAGCTGGCGAAGGAATATGTGCGTATGTATCATGGTGCGGAAGCCGCTCAAGAGGCTGAGCAGCATTTCATTACGGTCTTTCAGAAGCGGGCGCTGCCTGAGGATATCGAAGAGATGCAGATCAGTGAGGAGCTGCTCGATGCTGGCCAGATCTCCATTATTAAGCTGCTTGTTTCTATGGGGCTGCAGGCCTCCAATGCAGAGGCTAGACGCAGTATTGAGCAAGGTGCGGTGAAAATCAATGAAACGAAGATGACGAATATCGATGAAACACTCCAGCCGCAGGATGGCGATATTGTTCAGGTAGGCAAACGAAAGTTTGTGAAAATCAAGCGGGTTTAGCTGCACGCAAAAAAAAGGGTCTCTTGAACAGCGATCTGCTGCTTCAAGAAGCCCATCCTTCTATTATAGCCATTCTTTTTTACGGAATAAAATATACATAGCAATCCCTAACACACCCATGAACGCTAAGACGAACTCATCGCCGTGAGCCACATGGAGTCCTAGAATGTTATCAAAGTTCATTCCAAACACCCCTGTAATGAATGTCAGCGGCATGAAAATGGTTGTCAGCGCGGTAAAAACACGCATGATATCATTCGCGCGATTCGCCAGGCTGGATTGATAAGCTTCTCGTAAGTTCCCCATCAGATCGCGGAGCGTATCGAAAGTATCTACAATTTTGACGGCATTCTCGTAAATGTCGCCAAAATATTTCTGGAGCTGGTGGTCGATCAACCTGAGATCCTTCTTGCCGAGCGTACCGATCACATCGCGCTGTGGAACAAGCACTTTTTTGAGCCAGAGAATTTCCGAACGAAGTCCGATAATCTCATTCAAATGCGATTTTTTGGTCGCTACCAAAATATCTTCTTCCAGCTTTTCAATCTTGGCCTCGATACGGTCACCAACCGCAACGTAATTATCGACGACAAGATCGACTAGATGGTATAGGAAACGGTCGGCGCTGTTGACCTCCTCTTCCCAGAGAAACGGCTTTAAAGCGCGAAGTTCATTAATTTTTTGCCTAGTAACAGTAATAATGACATGTTTGCTAAGAAATAGATTAAGTCCGCGAAGGAAAATTTCCTCATCATCAAAACGAATGCTATTTATAACGATAAAATAATGCGAATCATAAAATTCAATCTTAGGACGCTGTTCCTCTTCGCTCAAGCAGTCCTCCACGGCCAAATCATGTAGATGGAATAAAGGCTGAAGAAGTTCTAAATCCTCGATCCCTGCATCAATCCAATAAAAGCCTTGTTCTGGAGGTGTTAGTGCGACAGACACGTCTTCGACCAATGTGAAAATGCCATTCTGAACCCACCGTGTTTTCATCTGATCCACCCCTTTGCATGGAATCAGCCGGTTACGTTCATCATGTGCGCGAGACTACGAATGATGGAATAACCGACTGCATTCCTACACTATAAAATTTACAAAACTTGCAGGTGCTACTCCTCGGTTCCCCGTCCAAACGTATGCCCCCCTTTTGCGTCCGTGTCGAATAATACTTGTCTAGTATAACCCTTCATATACCCTGTTTCAAGCCAAAAAGTTTGGCGCCACAAGTAAGGATGCGCTTTAGATACTCTATGGATTCAGGGCTTGTTCGGTGTCAAAAAAAACCGCCATGAATTACATGGCGGCTTTCAAGATCTTGCCTTTCATTTCTTGATAAATGTCAATCAGTTCAGGATTACCTCGGAGCAGCAGATCTTCTTCACTCTCTGCTCCATAGACTCTGCATAATAAGGCAGCGGCATCCTCAGCTTGTTGCCTGGTTGGCTTCGATGTTTCAATTAAAGCGAAATATCGATTTAATGAAGCGAAAGCAGAGAAGTTATCCGAAGATGGTGCGGACATAATGGACCCCCTTTAATAGTTAGATAATGTAATCAGTTTGATATTTATTTAACCCTGTTTCGAGTTATTTAAACACCAAATCACGATACATTTCGTATCAATTTTATCATAGATGGACAGCCTGATGCAATTTCTTTGTTTTGCAGGTTGTCAGGATCGGTTAATGTCTTGACTTTACTTTATTTTATAGTATGATGATTTTAATCGCATACGTTTCATTTTCTTATCAAGAGTAGGTGGAGGGACTAGCCCTATGACACCCGGCAACCGACAAACCTTTGCAAGCAAAGGGATGCACGGTGCTAATTCTTGCGGAACCGCTTGTAGAAAGCGAATCTGGGAGATAAGAGAAGGACATTGACAGTGACATTCCATGGCCTTTCTCTGATTCCAGAGAAGGCCATTTTTGCATTTTCATACACCCATAATAAACCATGAAGAGGAGTGAACAGGATGCCGATCAAGATTCCTGACAACCTGCCTGCCAAAGAAATTTTAAACCAAGAGAACATCTTCACCATGGACGAATCTGTCGCGTATCACCAGGATATACGTCCACTTCGCATTGCTTTGTTGAATTTGATGCCTACCAAAGAAACGACCGAGACGCAATTGCTGCGCTTGATCGGGAATACGCCGCTGCAGGTGGAATTCGTTCTTCTGCATCCGAAAACTCATACTTCCAAGAACACCTCCGTTGAACACCTGGAGATGTTCTATAAAACCTTTGACGATATTAAAGAAGAAAAGCTGGACGGCATGATTATTACAGGCGCCCCAGTTGAACAGATGGAGTTTGAAGATGTGAATTACTGGGAGGAGTTGACGCAAATCCTGAATTGGAGCAAAGAAAACGTCACTTCAACCTTGCATATTTGCTGGGCAGCCCAAGCGGGCTTGTATCATCACTTCGGGGTTCGTAAATTTGCGCTGGACAACAAAATTTTCGGTGTATTCCCGCACACGGTAGAGGTGCCGAATACGAAGCTGCTTCGCGGTTTTGATGAAATTTTCCACGTGCCGCAATCGCGCCACACGGACGTTCGTCGTGAAGACATTGAGCGATGTCCGGATCTGGAGATTTTATCCGAATCAGAGGAATCCGGTGTCTATATCGCTGCAACACGTGATGGCAAGCATATTTTCGTTACGGGCCATTCTGAATATGATGCGAATTCATTGAAATGGGAATACGATCGGGATGTGAGCAAGGGACTTCCTATTGATATCCCCAAAAATTATTACCCCAACAATGATCCTAGCCGGCAGCCTTATAACACTTGGAGAGCTCATGCGAACCTGCTATTCTCCAATTGGTTGAACTATTATGTGTACCAAGAAACGCCATTTGAGCTTACCGCTAATATCAATGAAAGCCTGGCAAGTGCGCAACTGTAATTCGAACCCAAATCATGAGGAGGAACTCCCTTTGTTGAAAATCGAAAGTCGTCTCGCCCAAATTGGCTCCATCGAAGAACCTGTAACCGGAGCTGTCAGCTTCCCTGTTTATCAAGCTACTGCTTTCCGTCACCCGAAGCTGGGCCAAAGCACCGGTTTTGACTACGCGCGTACCAAAAGCCCAACTCGTAAAGTGCTTGAGGATGCGATCGCACAATTGGAATCCGGAGATGCGGGTTTCGCATGTTCATCCGGCATGGCAGCCCTGCAAACGGTTTTTGCCTACTTTAGCCAAGGCGATCACTTGATTGTTTCCTTGGATTTATATGGCGGTACGTACCGTCTGCTCGAGAAAATCATGTCGCGCTTCGGTGTCACGGCTACGTATGTAGATACGAACGATTTGGACGGTTTGGAATCTGCTTACCGCTCAAATACCAAAGGGCTGATCATTGAGACGCCGACGAATCCACTCATGATGATTACAGATATCGAGCTTGTATGTACATGGGCCCGTAAGAAAGGCATCGTGTCCATTGTCGATAACACGCTTTTGACTCCTTATTTACAGCGTCCATTAGAGCTGGGGGCAGATATTGTCGTTCACAGCGCGACCAAATATTTGGGTGGACACAACGATGTGCTTGCCGGTTTGATTGTAACCAAGGGCAAGGAGCTTTCAGAGCAAATGGCCTTCCTTCACAATTCGATTGGAGCCGTGCTTGGGCCGCAAGATAGCTGGCTTTTGATGAGAGGTATGAAGACGCTGGCGCTTCGTATGGAGCGTCATGAACAAAATGCAACAGCCATCGCAAACTTCCTGCTGGAGCACCCGCTCATCAGTGATGTTTACTACCCGGCACTGGAATCTCATCCAGGTCATGCCATTCAGAACAAACAATCGAGCGGAAACACAGGAATTTTCTCCTTCAAAGTGAAAGACGCCAGACTGGTTGAGCCGATTCTGCGTCACATTCAGCTTATCGCTTTCGCCGAGAGCTTGGGGGGCGTCGAATCGCTGATGACATATCCGGCTGTACAAACACATGCGGATATTCCGCTTGAAATTCGCCAGCAAATCGGCGTGGATGACCGCCTTCTGCGTTTCTCTGTCGGCATCGAGCATCAGGATGACCTTATCGCTGATTTAGCGAATGCGCTTAGCCAAGCACAAGCAGAATTAGAAGGAGAATCCCTGTAATGAGCCATTCACCGAACGATAAACGCAAGCCGCATGGCAAATTCGCTACCAAACTCATACATTTTGGCGCTGAGATTGATGAAGCAACAGGCGCTTCCAGCGTGCCTTTATATCAAGCGTCAACTTTCCATCAAGCTGACTTGGAAGTTTCTCCGGAGTATGATTATACACGTTCCGGGAACCCAACCCGTCAAGCTCTGGAAGACTACATTGCCCTACTCGAAGGAGGAACCCGCGGCTTCGCCTTTGCTTCCGGCATGGCCGCGATTTCCTCGGCCTTCATGCTTCTTTCACAAGGAGATCATGTGATTGTGACGGAAGACGTGTACGGTGGTACATACCGCTTGCTTACAACGATCATGAATCGGATGGGTGTCGAATCAACCTTTGTTGATATGACGGATATCGCCCAAGTTCGTGCAGCGCTGCGTTCTAACACTAAAGCAGTGTTCCTGGAGACGCCTTCCAATCCGACGCTCAAAATTACCGACATCGCGGAAGTAGCTGCTTTTGCCAAAGAGCACGATTTGCTGACGATGCTGGATAATACATTCATGACGCCTTACCATCAACGTCCGATCGAACTAGGGATTGATATCGTGCTCCACAGCGCAACCAAATTCCTGGGCGGACACAGTGACGTCCTGGCTGGACTTGCCGTAGTTGCTAATGATAGCTTGGGCCGCAGAATGAAGCAGATCCAGAACGGGTTAGGCAATGTTCTTGGCATTCAAGATTCATGGCTGCTCATCCGCGGGATGAAAACTTTGAAAGCCCGTATGGAAGTGTCGGAGAAAAGTGCTCAAAGATTGGCGCAATGGTTGTCTGAGCAGCCTGACGTTGAGGTCGTGTATTACCCGGGCCTTCCGAACCATCCACGTAGAGAGATTCATGAAAAGCAGTCCCTTGGATATGGAGCCGTAGTTTCCTTTGATGTAGGTTCCGGCGAGAAAGCGAAAAAGATGCTGAGCAAAGTGCGTATTCCGCTGGTAGCCGTTTCTCTAGGCGCTGTAGAAAGCATTTTGTCCTATCCGGCTATGATGTCTCATGCCGCAATGCCGAAGGAAGTTCGCCTGCAACGAGGCATTACGGACGGTCTGGTCCGGTATTCGGTTGGTCTGGAAGACATCGAAGACATCATTGAAGATCTGGAGCAAGCACTTCGCGGTTAAACGTTCCGGAATTCCCAGAATAGTCATATTTGAAAAAGGTTCCTACTTATGAAAAGCAGCAATTTGCTGCTTTTTTGGCATGAGTATGGTACGATAAATGGATACGAGCCATCAGAAATTAAAGGAGTGAAGAGCTGTGAAACCGATCGATCGTATTTTAAATAAAGCACAATCAGGCGGCCGAATTGATGTAGAAGAATGCATTACACTGTTCGAATCCGATCAAATAGAGAAAATTGGCGATACCGCGAATCAAATTATGAAGAAATGGCATCCGGACCCGATTACAACATTCGTTATTGGCCGGAACATCAACTATACAAACATTTGTGATGTATACTGCAGATTCTGTGCGTTTTATCGTGCTCCTGGTTCAGCTGAAGGGTATGTATTGCCGGACGAGACGATTTTCCAGAAGATTCAAGAGACACTGGATGTGAACGGTACGGAGATTCTGATGCAAGGCGGTACGAACCCGAACTTGCCATTCAGCTATTACACGAACATTCTTCGTGAGATTAAGAAGCGTTTTGACATTACGATGCATTCTTTCTCACCAGCGGAAATTATGAAAATGAAAGACGTTTCAGACGGCTTATCCTTAGAAGAGGTTGTTCGCCAACTGCATGAAGCCGGACTGGATTCCTTGCCTGGCGGCGGCGCCGAAATTTTGGATGACCGTACTAGACGCAAAATCAGCAGGCTTAAAGGTTCTTGGCGCGACTGGATGGACGTCATGCAAACCGCTCACAGAATTGGTATGCACACAACAGGTACCATGGTAATCGGTTTTGGCGAGTCGATGGAGGAGCGCGCGCTTCACATGCTGCGCATTCGTGATGCACAAGATGATGTCTTGATGCAGAAGCTGAATACGCCTGGTTTCCTTGCGTTCATTCCGTGGACGTTCCAACCGGATAATACGAATATGAAGGCGGAGAAAGTAACGCCTGAAGAATACTTGAAAACATTGGCGATTAGCCGGATTATGCTCGACAATGTGCCGAACTTCCAATCTTCTTGGGTTACAATGGGACCTGAAGTGGGTAAACAGACTTTGAGCTATGGCTGCAACGACTTCGGTTCTACGATGATTGAAGAAAACGTAGTATCAGCGGCGGGCACGACGCATAAAGTCAACGTTACTTCAACGCTGGACATTATCCGTCAAGCAGGCAAAATTCCTGCGCAGCGGAACACGAAATATCAAATTCTACGTGTGTTCGATGACGAAAACGTGAAAATTGATAAAGATTTTGTCATGCAGAACTAATAATTTAAAAAAGCCTCCTTCCACTTGTATCGTGGTTGGAGGCTTTAATGCGTTACTTATCGCACTTCCTTCAATGGAGCAGTGTGAATGATCGTTCGATTTTTACCCGTTTTCTTGGCTGTGTATAAGGATTGATCGGCGCCGGCGAAAAGCAGCTCTTTGGAAGTTCCAGGCTGATACTCGCTGAGCCCGATGGAGATGGTGACGGCTTGGCCGTTCAACTCTTCCTGCTTCATTTGGGAAATTTGCCATCGGATTCTTTCAAGCAAGTCAAACACCACATCGGTGTTTTTCTCTGTGAAAATGATAGCGAACTCCTCACCGCCATATCGGGCTACAAAATCATTGAGGCCTACATGATGTTTCAAGGTGCTGCTGACGTTTTTCAAGACGGCATCACCGGCCCTGTGGCCATAGGTATCATTGACTTTCTTGAAATTGTCGATGTCGAGCACAGCGATATGAATGCAGAAGTGACCTAAAGCGTTTTGTAAGATAAGCTCATCCAAGTATTCATGGAAGGTAATATGATTGTACAAATCGGTTAGTGCATCAGTTTTGGAGAGTTTGTCCATGATAATATTTTTGATCAATAATTCCTGTTTCAACTCTGTTGTTATTTGCAAATTGTTCAGGATTTCAACGCCGCGCTTAATAATGCCGAATGTAATGATCGAGATAATGGTTAGCACCGGCAAAATCGTTAGCAGATCTATGAAGGTATAATCTGCGAGTAAGCGCAATTTGACAATAAAAAGAATGGAGAAGGAGACGAGTGATAAAGCTATGGAGTATATAATCTTGGAAAATTGCAGGTAAAAAATTGAAACGAAAATGGGAAGCAAAAGATAAAGGATAACGAGATTTATTTCATAATTGAAGTAAATAATGGTGAAGGATAAGATCGCACCGCCGCTTATGATTTGGTAATCCAGCTGATGTTTATAAAATTTATTGGTTGTTTCCAGCAAAAGCAGGATGAGGATCATGGTGAGGACGGAGACAATAAGATGCCCTGATGTAAAGGATGCATCTCTTTTTGTAGTGAAAGAGTAGAGAAGTTCGAAAGGTAGTTGAAGCAGGACAAGGAACCAGTAGGTGTTCAGCAGCTTGCGGTTCCAAGCGTGTCTGTGCAGTTGGTATGCGTCTATTTGCATGGATATTCACTCCAATTTGAGACTAAAGCACTACGATCATTATCATAGCATGAAAATTTGCGAGATTGGAATAACTTTACTTAAAGATTTGATAAAGAATGCTGAAAGGAAATGGCAATTTGTTCGTTGTATATCTCCTACCTATCGACCATATACTCTTAAGAGGAGGATGTATTGATGGAAGGAGTGAGGGTATGGAGCTGTTTACTATCGTAATCATGAAGGTTGATGAGTCCTATGTGCGTTCGCTGAGCGCTCAAATCGAACGTGAGCTGCAACTTTTACATATGGTTGAAAGTGGATGGACTATTGCATACGAATGGTCAGAAACACATGCATATATCCGCCTGGAATCGAAGTTGACTGACGGGGAAATTTCAGCTGTGCGACGCCAAATGCTGCCGAACCTGGCTGGTGTATTGGCGGATCACATCATTGCGGACAAGGAATCAAGTATTTTGCGTCATTTGCTTATTAAAGAGTTTAAATATGATGCCAAGGAAGATTTGGAAGCTATCGAAGGGTACTGTAAACCGACGGTTTATACAGACACAGGGACAGAGGACTCCCCTGTTCTTACCAACAGTTTCGGCATCCAGCGGCGCAGACAAGTCTTAGTCGACCAACTCATGTTGGCTCTAGAAGAAACTTCAAAACTCAGTTTGGACGGCTTCCTGCATTTCCGTTTGCAAGATTACACGGACGAGCTCCGGGAAATCGCGGAATATGCAATAGACGAATTCATGATGGATCGCCAATACCAGGAATTTATTTCTCTTTTGCAATATTTTGTGTATATCCAAGAAGCCAAAATTCCGGTTGTTCATCTCATTCACAAAGGCGGGCATGAATTTGTTATTTTGAATGATCGTATGGAACTCATTGATGCCAATGAATTTGATGCTTCTTTTAAGATGGAAATGTTGGAAAAGGACATTAATTTCGAAGATATGATCGTGAGCACGTTGATAACGGTATCTCCTGCAAATATCTATATTCACACGAGAGATGCTGACATGACGATCATTAAAACGATTAGGCAGATCTTTGAGGATCGAACGACGGTGTGCTCCTACTGCCGGACATGTGACATTTATTTAGGGGAAGCGAAAAAACAAGACCAACTATCCCCTTGACCTTGAACGAAGAGCCAATTATAATAATGAACGAAGGCGTTAATCAAAGACAAGAACTTTCTGCAAGAACTGCACAGAGAGAGGAGACCAGGCTGCAATCTCCTTCAGTGAAACAGATGGTTTACCCCTTTGTAGCCGTGTTGTGGAATTCGGCCTGATCTGCAGACTGTTAGTATACAACACCGGAATCATTCCCGTTACCGAATGCTGATGAGGATTCGCCATACTTGATAAAAAATGCAGCGAATCGAACTAGGGTGGAACCACGAGCTGAGCGCACTCGTCCCTTATGGGATGCAGTGTGCTTTTTTGCGTTCAATCACATATACAGGAGGAACGAAGATGGTTGTACAAGTGAAATTACCAGATGGCGCAGTGAGAGAGTACGCAGTTGGAACGACCATTGAGCAAGTGGCGGAGTCCATTTCTTCCGGATTAAAGAAAAATGCGGTAGGCGGTAAAGTGAACGGAAAATCGGTTGATTTGTCGTTTGCTTTGGAAAATGATGCTGACGTTGAGATTTTAACACTCGACAATGAAGCGGGATTGGAAATGTATCGTCACAGTACGGCTCATTTGATGGCTCAAGCTATTAAACGCATTTATGGCGACAAGGCTGTAAAATTAGGAATCGGACCTGTCATTGAAGACGGATTCTATTACGACATCGATTTGGAAACGCCGCTGAATCCAGAGGATTTGGTGAAAATCGAGAAAGAAATGGAACGCATCTCTAATGAAAACCTGGCGATTACTCGCCGCGTGGTTTCCCGTGAGGAAGCGATTCGCATCTTCACTGAGATGGAAGATCCGTACAAACTTGAGTTAATCCGTGATT
This sequence comes from Paenibacillus chondroitinus NBRC 15376, assembly GCF_004000765.1. Lineage (GTDB taxonomy): Bacteria > Bacillota > Bacilli > Paenibacillales > NBRC-103111 > Paenibacillus_E > Paenibacillus_E chondroitinus. Next base: position 21,289 of record NZ_BILW01000045.1, read on the forward strand.
TGCCGGAAGATTCCGTGCTCACGATTTATGATCAAGGTGAATTCTTCGACCTGTGCCGCGGACCGCATTTGCCATCCACTGGCAAGATCAAAGCTTTCAAACTGTTAAGCGTAGCGGGCGCATACTGGCGCGGAGACGCGAAAAACAAAATGCTGCAGCGTATTTATGGAACTGCGTTCCCTAAAAAAGCGCAGCTGGATGAGCACTTGCATTTGCTTGAAGAAGCGAAGAAACGTGATCACCGCAAGCTGGGTAAAGAGCTGAAAATGTTCGCATTCTCGCGTGAGGTTGGTCAAGGTTTACCGCTTTGGCTGCCAAACGGTGCTAAATTGCGACGTACAATGGAACGCTACATTGTAGACTTGGAAGAGCGTTTAGGCTACCAGCACGTATACACACCGGTTCTTGCTAACGTGGATCTGTACAAAACTTCCGGTCACTGGGACCACTACAGCGAAGATATGTTCCCGAAGATGGTCATGGACAATGAAGAGCTAGTCCTTCGTCCCATGAACTGTCCGCATCATATGATGGTTTACAAGAGCGACATGCGCAGCTACCGTGATCTGCCGGTTCGTATCGCAGAGCTTGGTACGATGCACCGTTATGAAATGTCAGGCGCATTAACCGGTCTGCACCGTGTTCGTGCTATGACGCTGAATGACGCTCATATCTTCTGTCGTTTGGATCAAATTAAAGAAGAGTTTTCACGTGTAGTTACTTTGATCCGCCAAGTCTATGCTGATTTTGGCATTACAGACTACCGTTTCCGCCTTTCCTACCGCGATCCTAAGGATACTGAGAAGTACTTCCAAGATGATCAAATGTGGGAAACTTCCCAACGCATGCTGCGTGAAGTTGTAGAAGAACTTGGACTTCCATTCTACGAAGCCGAAGGGGAGGCTGCTTTCTACGGTCCTAAACTTGACGTTCAAATCAAAACGGCTCTTAAGAAAGAGGAAACTCTTTCTACAGCGCAAATTGATTTCTTGCTGCCAGAGCGCTTCCAGCTTGAGTACACAGGTGAAGATGGCCAGAAACATCGTCCAGTTGTTATTCATAGAGGGATCATCTCGACTATGGAACGGATGACAGCGTTCTTGCTGGAAAACTTCGCAGGTGCTCTGCCAACTTGGTTAATGCCGGTACAAGCCAAAGTCATCCCGGTATCGCCTGCTTTTGAGGAATTCTCGAACAAGGTAACTGAACGACTGTTGGCTGCAGGTATTCGTGTCGAAGCGGATAATCGCAATGAAAAGCTGGGTTACAAGATTCGTGAGGCACAGCTGGAGAAAATTCCGTTCATGCTCGTTGTCGGGGAAAATGAAGTAACGAACGAAAGCCTATCTGTCCGCAAACGCGGTCAAGGAGACCTGGGTACACATCCGATTGATCAAGTGATCGGCATGATCAATGAAGAAATAAGCAAAAAACTATAATCGTATACAACGGAAGCAGAGAAGAGTCATTCTTCTCTGCTTTTTTTGTTTTCAAAATTAGGCATTTTGGTATGTATAAGGGAACGTAAAGGGGGCATTTTAATCAGTGAGTCTGCATATGGAGGTTTAATTCTGGAATGAACTGGACAACCTGCAATAGTAGGGGAGGTATCAAAACAATGTTTACTGCGTTATTTACGAAGCCCAAATGGCTTGGAACCTGGATGATCATGAACGTTTTGATTGCGCTTTTCGGACAAGAAACAAGAAACACGGCAGAAACCGTAAGCCATATACAAGTGCCGCACCAAATGGATGCTCCGAGCAATTCGGAACCTGTTTCTGTGCCAGTCACACAAGATCGCGGGCAGCAAGTTAATTATCGCTATGTGCCGAAACTGGACTCCGATTTGTCCAAGCTGAAGTCGGTTGAAGTGACAGCTACCGGCTATTATGCTGGGAAAGAATCCACGGGTAAAAATCCGGATCATCCTGAATACGGCATTACCTTTTCAGGGATTAAAGTAAAGCGGGACGACAAAGCGTTATCGACCATCGCTGCAGACACGAAAGTTTTTCCGTTAGGTACGGTATTATTTATCCCGGGATACGGTTACGGGGTAGTTGCCGACACGGGAAGCGCGATTAAAGGGAAAAAGATTGACTTGTATTTTGACACGAAAGATCAGGTCTACAAGGAATGGGGCAAAAAAACCGTCAAAGTTTTTATCGTCAAGCAGGGGAGCGGCAAGGTGACGGAGCTCATTTGGAATCAGTTGAAGGATGAGATCTTGTCTCCTACCAAATCGTTATAAGAATGGTTCGGGCTAAATTTTTTCATCATAAAAAATCCTGTTTGGGAAACGATAAACATACAGGAGGTGATTGAACATGGCTAAGAACAAAAACAACAAGAAAGCAGCACAAGACGTAGAATTCGCTACGGAAACTGCGGTACCTAACAAGCAGCAACAAACGAACACACAAAACCAAAACAAATAACGAATAACCATAGCGATGTTAAAAAAGCAGGGATCCTTAAGGGTCTCTGCTTTTTTATTTCTTTTCATCGTCGCCTATTTTCGATATAATGTAGCAAAATCTAACATTTGCCCATCTGGGAGGAGTGCCAATTACTTATGCAGGCAGAGACGAAACTGAAAGCTTGGTTGTATGGTCTTATTCTCATCGGTATTGCCTTAAATGTAGTGGCTTTATTTTCAACATCTTTTTGGTTTACGGCTGCGAGTTTGGCTGTTTTTTTGTTTCTAGGGATATTGATTACCGTTATGAATAGGTCATCTAGCGCTTCACTTCACTCTGAAAAGCAGCAGCAGGAGCAATTCCGAACCTTTATTCAGGAATCGCAAGTCGTGGCGGATCGCTTGGCAGCGGCGGTAGAAGAAGTGAACCGCTCGATTAGTCAACTGCTGCACATTGCCGATGCGTCCATTCAAGGCGAAGAGGACCTTAAGGCTCGCAGCGATCAAGCGGTAGATCAGCTGCAGGAAGCGTTCGCAGCGATTCAGCAGGTGGCGGCGGCAGCGGACCATATTTTAGATTCATCGTTACATATGCACAAAGAAAGCGAACAGACCAAAGACACGGTTGTCGATGTATGCCGCTCCCTGAATGCCACAGACGAAGTCATGAGCGATCTGCATATCAATAATGATACGATGCAGCGCAAGATTCAGGATCTTACCACACATACTTCTAAAATCGAAGAAATCAATACGTTCATTGCTGAAGTGGTCAATCAAACGTCGTTGCTTGCTCTTAATGCTTCCATCGAGGCCGCTAGAGCGGGTGAGCAAGGGCGCGGGTTTTCGGTTGTCGCACAGGAGATCAAGAAGCTGGCTGCGCAAAGCCATGAAGCGGTGACAACATCTTCGGAAATTTTGACATCTATTGAGAGCGGTGTTGCACAAGTTGTCGCAGCAGTTGCAGAAGAAAAGAAGTCGGTTGCTTTAGGTATTAGCGAGATGAAAGTGATGAAGGAAAAGATCGATACGATTTTCTCGCTTATCCTTCATGTCAACAATCTCGTTGCAAGCACGACAACCTCAACCAAGACGCAGTCCACCTTAGTAACAGGCACGAGGTCCTCGCTCGGACAAGTGGTAGACTTGATGAACGAAACCATGAACAGCGTGGAGAACACGCTTGTCCAAATGAAAAAGCAGCGCCAGGAAGTTTCGATGCTCCAGCACATCAATCAAAATCTTGATCGCTCTTCGACAGAACTTATCCAAGCGATTCAGGCCGTTGGTTTGCAAAATACGAAAGGGACAACCAACGTCAATATCCAAGAGATGAAGCAGCTGCTCAGCGCTCTTGTTCTCAAACCTGACATCACTTCCCTGATCGATGGGAATCATGCTTCCCAATTAAGCGCTGTTTTGAAGAAAACAGACGGGATTGAGGCGATCTGGTCGAACCGGGCAGACGGAACCTTCATCTTTTCACTGCCTGAAGCCGGTCTTGTGAATGGGAAAGGAAGAGAGTGGTGGAAGCGGGCGATGGCCGGTGAGCTTTTCGTTTCGGAGGAATACGTGTCAGCTATTACGAAAAAACCGTGTATTACTTTATCCAAAGCGATAATAGGTGACACGGGAACCCCGATTGGTGTCGTAGGAATCGATTTAATCTTGAAATAGTGGTTCTCAAAACCATTGTTTTAGTGTAAAATAAGATTACTGTAATGAATGTTAACATGGAGAGATAGGTGAAGTGACTGTGCTGAATGCTATGCGACTGGACGGTAATTCTCAAAAGACATCAAGGAAAGCCGCGGAGGTATTTCCTTTCCTGGAAGCTTACATTGCCCGCAAGGAGCAGCAGGCTTTAGAGATCGAGCAGGTAGTGGAGCGTTACGAAATGAAGAGAATGAAGGAAGAGCGGGCTTATCAGGCAATGTCTTCACTTCGTCGCATGTTTACGGGGAAGAAACCCGACCATCATCTGGCCGTTGAGTATATCCATTATGTGAAGAAGCCAATGGAACAAGTGAACAAGCTGCGTGCTGAAATTGCACGTGCCAGACAGATTATGAACGAATCCAAGCCTGGCGAGGACATCACCATTCCAGATGATTTCGAAGAGCTGCTGAACTAATAAATTAAAACCCTTCCGTCCGGAAGGGTTTTTTGCTGTTGATTTATCCTTTTTTCAATTGTTCCAAGTCCAGGAAACCGTCCTCCTGGCTGTAAGCAGGAACCCCATGGATCCCAACATCTAAGCCTACGAGCTCTTCATCGCTGCTTACGCGCAGAGGTACGATGAGATTAATGAGCTTCATGACCCCCCATGTGAGGGCGAAGCCCCAAATACAAACCGTAACAAGACCTAATGCTTGAACACCTAACAGACCGAATCCACCGCCATAAAATAAACCGGCTGTACCTTCACGGATAGCGTCAGGCTGCGCGAACAAGCCTACAGCCAATGTTCCGATGCTGCCGCTGATGCCGTGCACGGGGAACGCTCCGACGGGGTCATCGATTTGTCTGGCTTCCAGCATTTCAGTAGCGTAGACCATCGCGATGCCGCAAACAGCTCCGATGAAAATGGCGGCAACATCACTAACGAATGCGCAGCCTGCAGTAATGCCGACGAGCCCTGCAAGTGCGCCGTTAATAACCATTGGCGGGTCAGCTTTGCGATAGCGTAACATCGTAAACAGGATGCAGGTTGCGCAGCCTGCTGCTGCGGCCAACATGGTCGTTACAGCAATATGGCCGATCGATGTATTGGTCGCGCTTAGCGTACTGCCGGAGTTGAAGCCGAACCAGCCAAACCATAGGATGAATGCGCCTACGGAAGCTAGCGGCAAATTGGAGGGTGGCACGATGTTGGCCGTTCCATTTGCTGAGAATTTACCGATCCGCGGGCCGATGATCACCGCAGCAGCGAGTGCCGAGAAGCCGCCAAGTGCATGGATGACAGCTGATCCGGCGAAATCAACCATGCCGAGTTTGCCGAGCCAGCCGCCAACTGACCATACCCAGTGGCCGGCAATGGGATAAATTAAACCTGTCATGGCAATGGTGTAAAGGATGTAAGCTCGGAAGTTGATGCGTTCGGCCACTGCGCCCGATACGATGGAGATAACCGCGATAACGAAAGCGCATTGGAATAGCCAGTAGGTTTCATGTGAGATGTTTAGCGCAATGTGTGTCAAATCTCCTCCCATGAAAAAGCCGCTCGTGCCGATGATTCCCCCTGCGTCTTTGCCATACATGAGTGCGAAACCGATGAAATAGAAAATAAGTGCTCCGAAAGCGATATCAACAAACACTTTCATAATGATGCTTACGGCATTTTTCTGCCTGACAAAGCCTGCTTCCAGTAACGCAAAGCCCCCTTCCATCAATAAAATCATGGCAGCTGTTAGTACCACCCATATGGTATCTAGACCGCTGGAAAGCTGTTGGATTTGATCCATTTCTAATCTCTCCCTTATATTCGAAGCGTTCTAATGGAACAATTATACGGTTCTCATGATAAGCATGTCAACGAAATACGTAAGAATACATAACATAAAGAACGTATTGTTCGTATCTTCCAAATCGATGTCAGTTATTTTGTGTTTGTGCTCCAAAAACTCAGTCTCTAGACCGAGGCGGCCTTCAATCCCTCGTCTCTTTTCAATCTTGCTTGTATCTTATAGACTAGAAGTAGCTTAACAACGATGTACACAAATGGAGGAAGAACGTATGAATCCGCATATGTTTCAACGCATGATTTGGGGGCTTGTCCTTGTGACGGCAGGTATCCTATTTTTACTTAATCAACTGGGGTTCATTCATATTGACCTTGCTTATATGTTTTCCACGTATTGGCCTGTCATTCTCATCTTTTACGGGCTCGTTGGATTCCTATGGCAGCGCAAGTATCATTGGGGAGGTTCGATTTGGAGCTTACTCGTTTGCGGTGTCGGAACGATTTTCCTTCTTAAGAATCTGAATCTCACCGATCGCTCGCTGGGAGAGATGTTTAAAATTTTGGCCCCTGTTGCCTTAATCTTATTCGGGCTAAACGTTATCTTCCGCCCTGGCCGCAGAGAGTCGCCGGACTGGCTTTCGATGAAAGAAGCGAAAGAGCAAGCAAGAAGAGAGAGACGGGAAGCAAGACGCAAGGAGCACGAGAGACATAGTAATCCTTGGGACTCCGCGGGCTGGAACCATAAGGAGAAAGTAGAGCGGGACCTTTTCACAGGAAGCGAAACCAAGCATACACTGAGCGACGAGGAAAAAGAAGTTCTCAAAGATATTCATGGCGAATTTCATCAAAAGCATGCGGACGAATGGCTTGGCTCCGGGGATTCACCTCCGAAGGCGCCTGCAGCTCAACCGGAATCGCATGGTCAGCCGAAAACGCAGAATCTTCACAGGCACAGTCACGGTCACAGTCATGGTCACGGCCATCGCTACGATGACTTCGTGCGCAATTTCGATTCAGGTGATGTTCTTCATCGACACGGCTTCATCGGGGATGTTCATCTGGGGCAGGAAGCTTGGGAGCTGAAGCCGATTCAAATCTCCCACTTCATTGGAGATTCTGTGATTGACTTGACCCGTGCGGCCATCCCTCTTGGAGAAACAACGATCCATGTAACTGCCTTTATCGGCGACGTGAAGATTTTTATTCCTAACGATCTGGATGTAGAGGTTCGCGTGATGGCAAGTTCTTTTATAGGGGACATGAAGGTTCTTGATCGCCGTGAGAGTGGGTTTCTGCGCAGCGTGAGAACACAGACCTCCCATTATGATGAAGCGGAACGAAAGCTTATCGTCACGACAAGCATGTTTATCGGTGATATAACAATCAAAAAGATAGGTTAAGGATGGAGCATGTACAAATTGCGAATGTTCAATATGAAGTGGCAGCTGCTGAATTACTTTCTGATTTCGAGCTTACTTACTGTCTCAAGTATTTTTATTGTGCTGGAATACTACAGCCGGGAGCTTGCCTCATGGGAGTTCCGGATGTGGTTTCTCGTTGCCATTTTAGCGGTCTGTTTAACGGTAGGTTATGTAGCAACCAAGAGATGGCAGCGTAAGGTCGATGAACTTCATGTGGCTATGCTCGAACTATCCAAAGGAAATTTCGCCAGCCGTATTGAGCTTGAGCCTGTTGAACCGTTCATGTACTTATATGATGCTTTCAATAACATGGCGGCTTCTGTCGAAGAGCGTGTTCAGCTCCTGCAGAAACTTGGCGAGGCCGAGGCGATACGCGATCAAGAGCTGACAGAGAATGCCGTTATGGAAGAACGGCGCCGGCTTGCGCGCGATTTGCACGACACGGTGAGCCAGGAGCTTTTCGCTATTCATATGTCAGCGTCCTCTCTGCCCAAAATGCTGGAAAGAAACCCGGATGCAGCGGGGGCGGTCATGAATCAGCTGATTCAAATGTCGCACCATGCCCAGAAGCAGATGCGAGGTTTGATTTCACAGCTTAGACCAATTGAATTAAATGATATGAGCCTTCAAGAAGCCCTGGAGAAGTGGTTTCCGGAATATTGCCGGACCCATGAGCTGCAGGGCCAGCTTGATGTTTCTTTGCGTGATCCGATTTCAGAAGCGATTGAGCATCAGTTTTTCCTGATTATCCAAGAAGGTCTTGCGAATGTGGTGAAGCATGCTTCTGCCCAAGGAGTAAGGCTGGCTATTTATGAAAGAGAGCATCAGTATGTGCTTCAGCTGCAAGACGATGGCCAAGGATTCGAGCGAAAGGATATTTCTTCAGCTTCCCATGGTTTATCCACGATGAGAGAACGAGCGCAAAAGCTGGGCGGAGATGTGGAGATTGACAGTAAATTAGGTTCAGGCACCCGTGTCAGGGTCCGCATTCCGCGTTTTACAGGTCACACTGGCATAGTTACAAAGGAAAGGGAGGGAGAAAGCCATGAGTAACATTAGGGTAATGATTGTTGATGATCACGATATGGTTCGTGTGGGCTTAAGGACTTATATTTCGATGGAACCTGGTCTGGAAGTTGTGGGGGAAGCCGGTAATGGGCAAGAAGCGTTCGACAAGTTAAACGGTGAGCTGTCCCAAGGGCTCCCTGATGTCATTTTGATGGATCTCACGATGCCTGTGCTCGACGGGATCGGAGCAACCAAATTAATTTATGCCAAATTTCCGCAGGTCAAAATCATTATGTTAACCAGCTTTCTGGAAGAAGCCAAGGTGCTTGAGGCCGTAGAGTCGGGAGCTATCAGCTACATGCTGAAAACCGTTTCGTCCGATCAATTGATTCACGCCATCCAGAGCGCATACCGCGGCATGCCTGTGATGAATTCGGAGGTGTCCATGGCGCTGACGAGAGGGGTTAGACAACGCAACGCCATGCCGGAGGAAGAGGGCTTAACTTCCCGTGAGAAGGAAGTGCTGTTATTGATTGCCGAAGGGAAAAGCAATAAAGACATTTCTGAGGAACTTTTTATTAGTATAAAAACGGTTAAAACACACGTCAGCAATCTGCTGATGAAGTGTGAATTGGATGATCGTACACAATTGGCTATTTTTGCACACCGGAAAGGTTGGGTTTAAGGAAGTAAGCCCTCATGACACATAAAAACTACATTTTGGAACACTCTATGCGTAAGGAAATTAATATGAGCGCTTAAGGAGTGTCGGAATGAAAACAATATCTTCTTCATTAGAACAGGTCAAAGAGTCCTTCGACAGTGTCAGAGACCACCTGCAGGAGTTTGATTTTGCATTGGGCGGTAACTGGGATTATGACCATGGGTATTTTGACCGCTCTTTAGATGAAGCCAATAAAGTGTGGTTGCGTATCCCCTTTCAAGTGGTGACGGGAAGAATTGATGGCGATACAGAGGCGACGGATGCCATCGTAGAAGTGGGAACTCCGTTTGTGCTGAAACATGTCTATAATGAAGGCCTTGATCAAGAAGCAGAAGCGGAAACCTATGGAGCGATGATTGATCAGTTTCAGGCGCCGCTCGATCCGGATGCTGCCGTAGACGACAAGTGGGTAAAAGAAGCCGCAGGACTGCTCAAAAAAGTCGAACAAGCTTGGATACAATAGAATTGTCCTTTTTTTACCTCCATTTTATTGTTTTTTAATATTCGTTTAAGGTTGTGAGTGCATGATAGTACCATAGACAGCAAGACATCATTCAACTAACAAACATGCACTTTATAACTTGTATAAACAAATGGAGGTAAGAAATATGGAAGACAACAAAAAAGACTATAGCGACTTCTTCAAGTCGCAGAATAACAATAGCGATTCGAACGACTCCATGAACCGTAAAGAAACGAACCCTGAAGAACCGCATGATCCGAACAAAGAAAGACCTTCCTATTATTATTCTTATGGCCCTTACAAGTCCGCTTTTAACGAGAGTAACGAACAGGAAGCACTTACAACCTCCGCATCAGGCACAGAGGGAACGTCCAGCGTCGAGGTTACCCCGCCTAAGAACTTGCGCCCGTTCAGCTTCGGCCCGGATGTAAGTTCTGCACAAGGACCTGGTCCTTGGGATTCGCATACTAGAAAACGTTCTTCTTCTGTAAAAAGCGTTTTCGCTGCTTTCATGGCTGGAGCCTTGGTCGTTGGAGGACTCATGTTCACCGCTGACAAAATGAACTTGTTCACAGGCAACCAGCCGCTGGCTTCGGGCAGCACGACTACGGCTACGACGAAGAGTTCCAGCGATAACGGCGAAGTGAAAAACGTAGGGCTTGACGTTGTCCGCCCTGGCAATATTTCCGCAATCGCGCAAAATGCAGGGCCTGCTATCGTGAAGGTCGAATCTTTGGTGAAACCGAAGCAGTCGACGCGCGGCGGCAACTCGCTTTTCGATGACCCGTTCTTCCGTCAATTCTTCGGGGATAACGGCGGCGGCAATACCGCACCAAAAAGCGGTACGCAAGATTCGGGCAGCGGCGAGCTTCAGCCGGCAGGGATGGGAACAGGGTTTATTTTCGAGAAAACCGGCTATATTTTAACAAATGAACACGTGGTTGATGGCGCTGATGAAGTGCAAGTTACGGTTGAGGGCTACGATAAACCATTCAAAGCTAAATTGCTAGGTAACAGCTATGACTTAGACTTGGCTGTCCTCAAAATTGAAGGAGACAAAGATTTCCCGATTCTCCCTCTTGGCAAAGCAGAAGATGTGAATGTTGGAGATTGGGTTGTTGCCATCGGTAACCCTTACGGCTTTGATCATACGGTAACTGTTGGTGTGCTCAGTGCGAAAGAACGTCCGATCAGTATTCCAGATACCAAAGGTACACGCGAGTATAAGCACTTGCTTCAAACAGACGCTTCCATTAACCCTGGTAACTCCGGCGGACCTCTACTCAACTTGAACGGTGAGGTTATCGGGATTAACACGGCGGTAAGCTCGCAAGCTCAAGGTATCGGATTTGCCATTCCGACAAGCACCATCTCTTCTGTCTTGGAGAACCTGAAAAACAACGTTCAAATTCCTAAAGAACCAGTTCCTTACTTGGGTGTAGGCTTGCAAGATATCGGTAAAGACTGGGTTAGCGAATTGAAGCTTTCCAATACGGACGGAGCATTAGTTGGCAGCGTTCAACGTAAAAGTCCTGCTTTCCAAGCCGGCCTTCGCCAATATGATGTCATTGTTGATATTAACGGTACGAAGATCAAGAACTCCCAAGAGTTGATTACCAAAGTTCAAGCTACAAAAGTCGGTGATAAAGTAACGTTAGGTGTGATTCGTGACGGCAAACGGATGGATGTGCCGCTTACAGTCGGAGACAAAAATACGTTGGCTGAAACGCCTGCTGAATAAGAGGAAGCAACTCATTTATTGACAATGATTCGTGCGTACGGTTAAAAGGAGTGGAGACCCGCGGGCCGCAAGCTTGCAGGCTCTGCTTCTTTTTGCTTGGCGAGCTGATTTTGATACAATGATAAGAAGGAAGAAGGGGGGCCAACCAATGAGGGAAAATATTATGGTGATCGATGATGATGAGAAAATTACGTCTATGTTGAGACGTGGTCTGGCATTTGAAGGATATTCCGTTGAAACGGCAAGCAATGGTGCTGAAGGGCTTAAGCAAATGTTGAGGTCGGAACCCAATTTACTGATCTTGGACGTGATGATGCCGCATATTGACGGTTGGGAGGTTGTGCGGCGCATCCGTGAAAGCGGCAGCGAGGTGCCGATCTTGATGTTAACGGCCAAAGACGAAATTAGCGATCGTGTGAAAGGCTTGGATCTTGGAGCTGACGATTATTTGGTCAAGCCCTTTGCTCTGGAGGAATTGCTCGCAAGGGTCCGAGTACTATTGCGCCGTCGAACGGAGCGGACAGAGCAGCCGACCAATCGTTTGACCTATGAAGATACGATTCTTGATTTGGATACGCGCGAAGTATTCCGTGACGATAAATTGATTGAACTTACGACCAAAGAGTTTGATTTGCTTCACCTGTTCATGCAGAATCCGAAGCGTGTCCTTTCACGCGACATTATAATGGAGAAAATATGGGGTTACGATTACAGCGGCGAATCCAATGTTCTCGAGGTATACATAGCACTGCTGCGTCAAAAGACCGAAGAGTTTGGCCATAAACGCTTGATTCAAACCGTCCGGGGAGCGGGGTACGTATTGAGAGGGGAATCCTGATATGTCGCTTCGTTTGCGGCTGACGCTTTGGTATTCCGGTGTTTTGGCATTAACGATGCTGCTTTTCGGGATCGTGCTGTACGTGTTTTTGAATTATTTTTTGTATGATCAGATCCGACAGGACTTGAAACGGGAAGCGGGGAATACCTCCCTGCGGATTCAGAAAAGCATCGCCCTTTCGCAAAAGGGGCTTGTCGTGGAATTAGAACTGGAGAACAGAGATTTCTATTCTACAAATACGTTCCTGCAATTATATAATGTGAATCTCAAAACCTTTAATCGCTCGGCGAATCTGCAATTTTATAATGTAGCTCTGCCATTGGATACTTCCAGCATTGATAAGTTGAAGGGTGATGACGGTGGTTTTTTTCAAAAAACCAAGGTGCTTGAGCAGGATTTCCTCATCTATTATCAAGGCATCTACGACCAATCGAGTAATCTGATCGGTATTCTCCAAGCGGCCGTCCCTATTGGCAGTTATGAGAGAACGGCCGTTACCCTTAAATACACGCTCATGTTCTGGGCATTGTTTACGATTATCGTTGCTGCTTCGCTGGGGTGGTTTTTATCGCGCAAGGCGCTTCAGCCGATTGAACGCGTGATTGATGCCGCCAACCAAATTGGAAGCGGAGACGATTTGGAGAAACGAATTGAGTATCAAGGACCGCTTGATGAAATCGGAAGGCTTACCCAAACGATCAATGGCATGCTTTCACGCATCCAGATTACTTATCTTGAGCTGGATGAAGCTTACCGCGCGCAGCGCAGATTCGTATCAGACGCTTCTCACGAGCTGAGAACACCGCTGACGACGATTCGAGGGAATGTGGACCTTCTGGAGAAAATGTGGAAGAAGACGTCAGGGACGGAGCTTGCTACACCGGAACAGATGCAAATGTCGCTGGAAGCGATGCACGACATTGCCGGAGAAGCGCAGCGGATGAGCAGGCTCGTGAACGATCTTCTCGCGCTTGCCAGAGCAGATGCAGGGGTTGTTATGGAGAAGCATCCTGTCGAAATGCTGCCACTCGTGCAGGAGGTTGTGAGAAGGGCGCAGTTGTTAGAGCATACGGCGGAATGGCAGGTGGGTGATCTGGAAGTTCTGGACCATGCCATCGTACAGGGGAATCGTGACTATTTACAGCAGCTGCTGTTTATTTTCATTGAGAATGCATTTAAGTATACGCCGGTCGGGACGGTGTCGATTCATGTGTCGCGGACGAATGATTTTGTCGGCATTCAAATTGCAGATACGGGGATTGGGATGGACAAAGAAGATATTCCGCGTATCTTCGACAGATTCTATCGAGCTGACCTATCCAGAGGGTTAACCACGGGTACAGGGCTAGGCTTATCGATTGCCAAATGGATTATTGATGAGCATGGCGGGTCCGTTGAAGTGACGACACGCAAAGATGAGGGCAGCACATTTATGATATGGTTGCCCGCTAACTTTCCTCTACCTGTGTAATCCGTTATAATAAAAGGAAAACAGATGATGTAGGCAGGTGGAAGGCATGGAAGTCGTACGAATTTCTCCAAGAGGCTACTGTTATGGTGTCGTAGACGCGATGGCATTGGCTATGCAAACTGCAAAAAATTTAAATCTTCCAAGACCGATTTATATATTAGGTATGATTGTGCACAATGCACACGTCACCGATTTCTTCAAAGAAGAGGGCGTCATTACACTGGACGGTGAGAACCGTCTCGAAATTTTGGAGCAAATTGAAAAAGGTACTGTCATTTTCACGGCACACGGCGTTTCTCCCGAGGTTCGGAGACGGGCAAGAGACAAAGGTTTGACGGTTGTCGACGCAACGTGCCCAGATGTGACAAAAACGCACGATTTAATTCGCGAAAAAGTAGCAGACGGCTATGAAGTTATCTATATTGGTAAAAAGGGGCATCCGGAACCGGAAGGCGCCGTTGGGGTTGCCCCTAGCCTTGTGCATCTTATTGAGAAGCTGGAAGAGGCGGATCGTCTTAACGTTAAGTCAGAACGAATTATCATTACGAATCAAACAACGATGAGCCAGTGGGATATCAGGCACATCATGAATCGTCTCTTAGAGCTGTTCCCTAAGGCCGAAATTCATAATGAGATCTGTCTTGCAACACAGGTACGGCAGGAAGCTGTGGCCGAACAAGCCAAAGAATCAGATCTGGTTATCGTCGTCGGAGATCCGAAAAGCAATAACTCCAACCGCTTAGCGCAAGTTTCAGAGGAAATTGCTGGAGTCAAGGCGTATAGAATAGCTGATATCACTGAATTGAATCGGGAATGGTTAACCCATGTCCGAAAAGTTGGGGTGACTTCAGGGGCTTCAACGCCGACTCCGATTACCAAAGAAGTCATTTCTTACCTGGAAAGTTACGATCCGAAAGATGAAACCACTTGGGCAGTTATACGTACTATTAATATGAAGAAGCTCATCCCGGCTATGAAGTCCAAAGCAGCCAGCAGTGAGTAATTCGTATTTATTCCACAGGGCGGGATTGTGACCAGCATGCAGAGCACTCAGAAGGTGAAAATGATGAAAACTCGCTACGATTGGAAAAGCAGCAAACGCTGGTTTAGGTACAAATATTTACTTCTTTTACGTGCCAAAGGCGGCCCTTCTAAGGTAGCGCGCGGCTTTTCAATTGGTCTGGCTATAGAAATGTTTACTCTGCCTACAGCTGGATTTGCATTCGTTCTTATTTTTCCTTTGGTCTATTTGTTAAGAGCTAATCTGCCTGCGGCATTAATTGGGTTTGTATTCGGCAAGGTGATTTATCTCCCGTTCTCAATACTCAATAAGCAGGTCGGAGATTGGTTGGTACCGAAGCATGTCAAGGTGTATCTGATTCATCATCTGCCTCACATCTTATCCAATATTATCCGAAGCGGTTTGGACTTGATTGTAGGTGGGATGGTGGTTGGAACGATTCTCGGTATTATTGCTTATTTCCCTGTTGTGCTCTTTCTCAAACACCATACAAATCGTCGCAAAGAAAAACGCAGACTCCGCAAGGATCAGCTAGCACCTTCTAAGCAAGAAGAATAGCAAATAAATTAACGCTTGACGAATCTTCGTCAAGCGTTGTATATTTACTTTAGTGATTAAAAGCGTAGAAGCGAACAAGCGTTGAAGTGTTTAAGTGGAACAACCCATATAAATGAGGAGCGTGTATATCATGATCGCCGTTACTTCTAACAAAACGTCTGACGAGCGTATTCAAGAAATCGTCCAATTTATTGAGAAGCAAGGTGTGCAAGCACACGTTTCCAAAGGTGAAGATCGTACAGTTATCGGTATTATCGGTCAAGCAGATCCCAAATTAGCAGAACAACTGCGCCAAATGTCAGGAGTGGAACAAGTTGTGAAAATTTCGAAATCATACAAATTAGCAAGCCGTGACTTCCATCCGGCAGATACCGTTATTAATATTAAAGGCGTGGAAATTGGCGGGGAGCAGTTGGTCGTTATGGGCGGACCTTGCGCCGTGGAAACACCGGAACAAATCGATGAAATTGCCCGTTTGGTGAAAGCGGCTGGGGGGCAAGTGCTGCGCGGAGGCGCATTCAAGCCAAGAACAGGACCTTACAGCTTTCAAGGCGTAGGTGTTGAAGGTTTGATCATGATGGCTGAAGCGGGCAAAAAGCATGGACTTCTAACGATTACAGAAGTTATGACTCCTGAATACGTGGATGTGTGCGCACAGTATGCAGATATCCTGCAAGTCGGCACACGCAATATGCAAAACTTTGACCTGCTTCGCAAGCTGGGTACGATTCAAACGCCGGTTCTGCTGAAACGCGGATTCAGCGCTACCTACGACGAATTCCTGAATGCAGCCGAATACATTCTTGCCGGCGGCAACCCGAATGTTATGCTCTGCGAGCGCGGAATCCGAACATTCGAAACTTACACACGTAACACGTTGGATTTATCTGCCATTCCAGTACTTAAACAGCTTAGCCATCTTCCTGTCATTTCTGACCCAAGTCATGGTACAGGTCGCAGAGAACTTGTCGTTCCGATGACGAAAGCTTCCGTTGCTGCAGGCGCGGACGGTTTGATCATCGAAATGCATACGGATCCGGACAACTCCATGACCGGTGACGGCGTACAATCCCTGTTCCCGGACCAATTCGCAAACTTGCTCGTAGATTTAGAGAAGCTTGCGCCATTGCTTGGCAAAAAGTTCGACACGAAGAAAGAAGCTATTCTGGCATAATATTATGTTCAAGGAAACGAGTTTCTTCTATTAGAAGAAACTCGTTTCCTTTATTTGTATATAAGAAAAGTCTGTGAAATAGTGTAAGCATAGCTTACACATAAATAAAAAATACCTGACATAAGTATTGACTGTGAAAGCTTAATCGCTATATAATATGTGCAAGATAACAACAAAAAGTTGAACATTAATCATGTAAAGTACGTTGAATGTACGGAAATGGGAGGGTTTTTTAAATGTCAGTTCAAAACGTGTTGAACCTTATCAAGGAAAAAAATATTGAGTGGGTAGATTTTCGTTTCGTAGGTCTTTCCGGTAAAGCACAGCATATCTCTTTGCCAGCTTCTGAAGTAGATGAAGAAACATTTGTAAACGGCGTAGCTTTTGACGGTTCCTCCATCCCAGGATTCCGTGGTATTGAACAATCTGACATGGTAATGATGCCAGATACGGAAACTGCTTATGTAGATCCTTTCACAGCGCACCCAACATTGATCATTATGAGCAACATCCATACGCCAGAAGGCGAACGTTATGATCGTGATCCACGTAGCATCGCACAAAAAGCTGAAGAATATCTTCAAACAACAGGTGTTGGTACGACAGCATTCTTCGCACCAGAATCCGAATTCTTCATCTTTGACGATGTTCGTTTCGAAAACGGCATGAACAAGTCC
Organism: Paenibacillus chondroitinus NBRC 15376; assembly: GCF_004000765.1. GTDB lineage: Bacteria > Bacillota > Bacilli > Paenibacillales > NBRC-103111 > Paenibacillus_E > Paenibacillus_E chondroitinus. The sequence goes on from NZ_BILW01000045.1 coordinate 38,270, forward strand.
TACTTCGAAGTTGACTCCGAAGAAGCAGGTTGGAACACAGGCCGCAAAGAAGAAGGCGGTAACCTTGCTTATAAAGTTCCAGTTAAAGGCGGTTACGTTCCAGTAGCTCCAATCGATTCTCAACAAGACATTCGTTCCGAAATGTGTAACAAACTTGCTGACGCAGGTCTTCGTATCGAACGTCACCATCACGAAGTGGCAACAGCTGGTCAAGCTGAAATCAACTTCCGTTTTGACACTTTAACTAAAACAGCAGATAACCTGCTCAAATACAAATACATCGTTGCTAACACTGCTAGAGAATATGGCAAAGTTGCTACTTTCATGCCTAAGCCGCTGTTTGGCGACAATGGTAGCGGTATGCACGTTCATATGTCCATCTTCAACGAAGGCAACCCATTATTCTACGAAAAAGGCGCTTACGCTAACCTTAGTGAACTAGCAATCAACTACATCGGCGGTATCCTATACCACGCTCCTGCGTTGATTGCCATCACTAACCCAAGCACTAACTCCTTTAAACGTCTAGTTCCTGGTTACGAAGCTCCGGTTAACCTTGTATTCTCCAAAGGTAACCGTTCTGCAGCAGTTCGTATTCCAATCGCGGCTGTTACACCTAAAGGCTGTCGTATCGAATTCCGTACTCCGGACAGCACAGCTAACCCATACCTTGCTTTCGCAGCAATGTTGATGGCTGGTCTTGACGGTATCAAAAAGAAAATCGATCCACGTGCACTTGGATACGGTCCTTTCGATACTAACATCTATGAAATGTCCGATGCTGAGAAAGCTGAAATCCGCAGCGTTCCAGGTACATTAGACGAAGCTCTTGATGCTCTTGCAGCTGATTCCGAATTCTTGACTGAAGGCGGCGTATTCACACAAGATTTCATCGATAACTACATCGAATTGAAACGTGGCGAAGCGAAACAAGTTGCAATCCGTATTCACCCGCACGAGTACAACCTGTACTTCGATTGCTAATTCTTAGCCCTTATATCGTTTATAAAGATGAGCTGCTTCTATCATGGTTTTCCATGGTGGGGGCAGCTTTTTTTAATGATATTAAATCCTATATAATAATAATTATAATCTATGTCTGGAAATTTAATGAAAACCATGTATAATGAAATCATCAATCATTTCTTATTGTTTATTATTCCAACGCTGGGAAGGAAGATATGTAATGAGAATCACCTTAATTGCAGGAAGTAATCACCAAGCAGCTACAAGTACAAGACTTACTGAATACATTCAGCACTTGGTTCAATCGTATGGGCATCAAGCCACACTGATTGATCTGAACAAAACACCGATACCGTTTTATTCGCCGGACGATGCTCATGGAGGTCATGAAGCACTTGAGAATCTGAAACGTGCCATGCACGAAGCGGATGGCATCGTGCTCGCGACACCAGAATATCATAGCGGAATCTCTGGTGTTTTGAAAAATGCACTGGATCATCTGGGACAAGATCATTTTAATAATAAAGCCGTGCTTTCCGTCAGTTCATCGGGCGGTGCCGTAGCTGTCAGCTCACTGACTCAGCTGCAAACGATCGTTCGCAATCTTCATGGCATTAACTGCCCGGAGTGGATTTCCATTGGCGGCGATCAGCGGAAAAGTTTTCAAACAGGAGTGGCTTACAACGATATTCATCCGGATGTCGATAAACGCGTGCGACGTGTCGTAAATTCCTTCCTGGATTTGACAACCGTATTGAAAGTTCGACAATAGCTTGCTCAACAAGAAATAAGTTAATTCCACATTTTTTTTAAAAGAGTAATGTAAGCGTTCAGGCGCTTGGCATTGCTCTTTTTTTATTGTTAACCTGTATATGGTGAAATATGTTTACAATGATGCAGTAATCTGCTAAACTGACCACTATCTATTGTTAACCTAATAATTTAATTTTAGGTTAACAATAGAATCTATTTAGGAGGGAATGTCGTGTCCAAGTCCTACGAACGACTTGCGGCCCTAAATAAGTCGCACGTCTGGCATCCTTTTACACAAATGAAAGACTACAATAACGAGGATCCTCTCATCATTGAGCGCGGGGAGGGCGTTAGACTTTATGATGTTCAAGGACGCGCGTATTACGATGGATTTTCATCTGTTTGGCTAAACGTTCATGGACATCATGTACCGGAGCTTAACCGAGCCATTTCGAACCAATTGGAGCTTGTTGCTCATTCAACATTGCTAGGCATGGCGAATATCCCAGCCATTGAACTGGCGGAGCGGCTTGTGGACATCACGCCACATGGATTAAACAAAGTGTTTTATTCGGATTCTGGGGCAACCGGTGTGGAGATCGCGATTAAGATGGCTTTCCAGTATTGGCATAATAAGGGGCATCGCTATAAAAAATCCTTTATCACAATGGGGCAAGCGTACCACGGAGATACCATTGGTGCTGTGAGCGTTGGGGCGATTCCTCTCTATCATGACGTGTTTCGCCCAATGCTGTTTCAGTCGCACGTCATCCCTTACCCCTATGCTTATCGCCATGAAGGGGGGGCAGAGGGAGCCAAAGGAGCGACAATACAAGCTTTGCGCGATCTGCTGGAAACAAAGGCAGATGAGATTGCTGCACTTATCGTGGAGCCGATTGTCCAAGGAGCCAGTGGAATCATCGTGATGCCGGATGGCTGCCTGCGCGAGATGGCTGAGCTTTGCCGTGAGCATGACGTGCTGCTCATCGCGGACGAGGTAGCGACCGGTTTCGGTCGGACGGGAGAGATGTTCGCTTGTGATCTGGAAAGTGTTACACCGGATCTGCTGGTGGTGGGAAAAGGACTCACAGGCGGTTACTTGCCTGTAGCGGCAACGCTGGCGACGGATGAGGTTTATGGTGCCTTTTATGCGGACTATGAGGAGCAGAAAACCTTTTTCCATGGACACTCTTACACGGGGAACCCGCTCGGATGCGCGGTAGCTTTGGCCAGCTTAAGGCTTTTTGAGGAGAGAAACATGCTGGAGGGAGTTCGTTCGAAGGCAATTTTCACTGCAAATAAACTAGCGGCGCTCAAAGACAGACCGCACATCGGTGAAATCCGGCAGAAAGGGCTGATGGTCGGAATCGAGCTTGTACGTGATAAAGGTTCACGAGAACCGTACGAGTGGGGAGAGCGAATGGGCGTGCGGACGAGCCAGAAGGCCAGAGAACTTGGCATGCTGACACGGCCGCTCGGCAATGTGATTGTCTTCATCCCGCCATTAGCCAGCACGGAGGCCGAGCTTGGAGAGATGACGGAGATTTTGGCGGCATCCATTATTCAGGTCACAGAAGGATGAGGTGGTCGATGAACAAAAACAACGAGGAGCCGATACGGGGACTGTTCATCACAGGGACGGACACCGGAGTCGGCAAAACGATGGTGACAGCCGCCATAGCAGCGGCGCTTCGTTCGGACGGCTGCCAAGCAGGCGTGTGGAAGCCTGTACAATCAGGCGCGCTTCTGGGCAGCGGTGAAACGGATGCTGAATGGCTGCTGCAGCTGACGGGGATAAATGAGCGGCCGGACACCGTTGCGCCATACACGTTTGAAGCGCCGCTGGCTCCAATGCTTGCTGCCAGACAAGCCGGCGTGACTTTGACGATGCAGGAGCTGATCGACGCGGGCAAACCGCTTATGGAGCGATACGATGCCCTGCTGGTCGAAGGTGCAGGAGGCGTGGCCGTTCCGCTGAACGATGATGCCTTGATGGTGGATTTGATTACAGAGCTTCAAATACCTGCACTGATTGTTGCCCGTTCCGGTCTAGGCACAATTAACCATACGATTTTGACAGCAGCTTTTTTACGGCATTGTAAAATCCCGATTATAGGCGTCATCTTAAATGATGGGAATGATCCAGACATTCAAAACGATCCGAGTATTGTCACAAACGCGGAGCTTATCGAGCAGTATAGCGGTCTTCCCGTTCTCGGTCGTTTTCCTTTCTTGCCTGCTGATGAGGTTCATACAGATCTTTTAATACATACAGCCGGGAAGTCCATACAACTTGCGCCAATCAAAAAAGCGCTAAACATTGTGCCCAATGAAGGCTTAGGAGGAAAACATGAACAACCTTTCAACCTGTAAGGAGTGGCCTTTGTTGGCCCAAAAAGCATTAAACGGCGAGTGTTTGACGGAAGAAGAAGGGCTGGCTGTGCTCGAAGCAAGCGATGATGAGGTGTTGCCCCTGCTGCAAGCCGCTTTTCAAGTAAGAAAGCACTATTACGGCAAAAAGGTCAAATTGAACATGATTATTAATGCGAAAAGCGGGCTCTGCCCCGAGGACTGCGGCTATTGCTCGCAATCGATTGTCTCCACGGCGCCGGTAAATAAATATACCTTGCTTGATAAAGGTACGCTGCTTGCCGGCGCACGTGAAGCTATGGCGCGTAAAGCCGGAACCTACTGTATTGTAGCGGCAGGCAAGGGACAGACAGACAAGGAATTGGCGCAAGTCGTGGATGCGGTAAAAGAAATCCGTGAAACGATGCCGCTAAAAATTTGCGCTTGTCTAGGCATTTTGAAGGATGAGCAAGCGCAGCGGCTTGCAGAAGCAGGTGTACATCGGTACAACCATAATCTCAATACAAGCAAAGCAAACTACCCGTCGATAACGACGACCCATACGTACGATCAGCGTGTTGAAACGGTGGAAAAAGTCAAAACGTACGGCATGTCCCCCTGCTCCGGCGTTATTATCGGGATGGGCGAAACCAATCAAGAAATTATAGAAATGGCCTATGCGCTGCGTGAACTGGACAGCGATTCGATACCGATTAATTTCCTCAATGCCATTCCTGGAACGCCATTGGAGCACGCAGGCCGCACTCCTGCGATGAAGGCTTTGAAAGTACTTGCATTATTCCGCTTCATCTGTCCGTCCAAAGAAATTCGTGTAGCCGGAGGCCGTGAAGTGAATCTACGTACATTGCAGCCTATGTCGCTGTACGCGGCGAATTCGCTATTTGTCGGTGATTATCTGACAACGGCAGGTCAATCGATTGGCGTGGATCACCAAATGATTGAAGATTTAGGTTTTGAGATTGAACTTAACGCATTGTAAGGTGGTACGAACAATGAACGTGGAATCTTCATTGAAATGGATGAAACAGGAACTTGCCTCCATGGAAGAGGCTTCCTTGAAACGATCTTTGCAGGCAGGTTCAGCAATTCCAGGGCTTCCTGGGCGCATGCTTCGCGGAACTGGGGAGCTCAACTTGCCCAACCTGCTCAACTTGTCCGGCAACAACTACCTTGGGCTGTCCCAGCATCCTGCGATGATCGAGGCGATGCGGGAGGTGCTGCTCCAAGAAGGGGTTGGCGCGGGGGCATCCCGCCTTGTGACTGGCAACCGGCCGGCTTATACGGAACTCGAGGAAGCCATTGCCGATTGGCAGAGCTGCGAAGCAGCCCTTGTATTTGCCAATGGGTATATGGCTAATACAGGAGTTATCCGTGCCGTGGTTGGCCGGGATGATGTGGTGTTCAGCGATCAACTGAATCATGCCAGCATTGTTGACGGTATTCTAATGAGCCGGGCTGAGTTGGCGCGTTATCGGCATAACGATATGGAGCATTTGGGAGCGTTATTGCATAAACACCGCGACAGGAAGCGAAAGCTGATCGTGACGGATGCGGTCTTCTCCATGGACGGAGATCAGGCCCGCTTGGAAGATCTGATCCTGCTCAAGCATGAGTATGGAGCGATGTTGATGGTGGACGAAGCGCACAGCGGAGGAATCTATGGAAGACATGGCGAGGGATTATGCCATATACGTGGGGTCAAGGACGAGGTGGACATCCATATGGGAACGTTCAGCAAAGCCTTCGGCGCCTATGGAGCGTATGTGTGCGGGAGCCGGACGCTTATTGATTTTCTCGTAAACAAGGCGCGCACGCTTATTTATTCAACGGCCATGCCCCCTGCGCTGGTCGCAGGCATTGCTCAAGCTCTAGTGCTGGTGCAGCAGGAGCACTGGCGGCGCGAACGGCTGCGTACCAATCATCGTTCTTTCCGATCTCATCTGGAAAAGATGGGCTTTGTCCTCGGGATCGGCGATTCTCCTATCGTGCCGATGATTGTGGGCGATAATGAAACTGCCTTGCGTTTCAGCGCTGCGCTGGAAGAGAATGGCATCGCAGCGGTGGCGATCCGTCCGCCGACAGTTCAAGAAGGGACAGCGCGTATCCGCTTCTCCTTATCCGCAGCCCATACAGATAAAGAACTGCGGGAAGCAGCGGCGTGCATTCGTGAAGTGGGGCTGCAGCTTGGAGTGATGGGACGATGACGATGACACCAGAGAAGAGCGGAACGATTCTATGGCTGCCTGGGTGGAGTATGCCGCCCGCGGTGTTTGATCAGCTCTGTAAGGCGCTGCCTGAATATCATCATGTGTACCTCAACTATAGCGAGGCTGAAACATCTGAAGACTTGTTGACGTACACGGAGAAAATGGTAACAAAATGGATAACGTCAACGCTGCATCGACCTCTTTTTATTGGCGGATGGTCGTTAGGCGGATTGCTGGCGCTCCATTTAGCAGCAAAAGGTTTTGTCGACGGTCTCATCTTATTCGCGGCGACGGCACGTTTCATTCGTTCTAGAGACGAGGCCCATCTAGGACAGCCTGATGCTAATGTGAGGCAGATGATGAAAGCTATTGCGCAAGATGCGCTTGCTGTTGAAACCAATTTTCGCCAAATGTTATGGACGGAAACAGAGCGGGAGTCAGGAATCGGCGACCAACTTCCTCCGATAGGCAGCTGGACAGCGCCCGCTCTGCTGGCAGGACTTCAAGTTTTGCGTAAGGTGGAAGTCAGCGCTTTACTCTCGGAAATTGCGTGTCCGGTGCTTCTGTTCCATGGCAGAGAAGATCGGATATGCCCTTACAAAGGGGCGGAAGAGCTTGCAGCGGGACTGTCTCGTGCCCATTTATATGCCATTCCTGATTGCGGTCATGCACCGTTTCTAGGAAGGGAAGAAGAGATCGCAGCGAAAATGAGGCGGTGGCGTGATGAACAGCTCCATGGAAATTGAACGTCAATTTAATCGGAGCTCTGCGGGATCCTATGATGAACATGCCAACGTGCAGAAAATGATGGCTGAGCAGCTTGCAGCAGTTCTCAAAGAAAGCGCAAGAGAGAGTACGCCAACGCGAGTAGGCAGCATTCTTGAGATTGGATGTGGCACAGGCATTGTGACGAGCGGGTTAGTTGAAAAATACCCCATAGCGTCGATCACCGCTCTGGACATAGCACCTGGCATGCTTCAGGCGGCTGAGCGGCGTGTTCGAGGCAGTCAGCCAGCTGACAGGGACATACGGTTTATCCATGGCGATGTGGAAAAGTGGTCGGCAGCCGCACCGCCGGCTTCCTTCGATCTGATCGTCTCCGGCGCCTGCTTTCAGTGGCTGCAGCAACCGAAACAGACGCTACAGCACCTTCGGCGTCTTCTTCGCCCGGGAGGCGTGTTGGTGTTTACGACATTCGGGCCGGCAACATTTTATGAGCTGCATGAGTCATTCAGGGAAGTATACCGACAGTACGGACAGCAACCGCAGCGGCATGGGCTGACTTTTCAATCCGGCGCAGGGTGGAGAGATATGCTTGTTGACAGCGGCTTTACGTACACGAACATTCAAGAAGATCGCTTGCTTCACGTGGAGACGTATCCGACTCCAAAGAAATTTTTGCATGCAGTTAAAGCTATGGGGGCTAGCACATCAGAAGCAGCGGTTTCACCTGGCATCGGCACACGGCGTTTGTTCGTCGAGATGTACAAAGCATATGAGACGAAGTTTAGCGTATTAGGAGGCGTTTCGGCTACCTATGAGCTTTTGATGATGCAAGCGAGGGTTCCTTATAAAGATAGAGATTCAGACAAGTTCTGAGTCTCTATCTTTTTTATTCCTACATACTTTTGACACATTTATGTGCTAAGGTATGGAAAATTAGGCGGGGAGGGAAATCATGGGAGTAAATTGGACGAACGCAGAAGCTGTTCATTTATTGCTTCGGGCCGGATTTGGAGGGGCTGAGAGTGAAGTTAACGCTTGTGTGGCGCTGGGGCGCGAGGAGACGGTGCGACGGCTTATCGCAGGAGAAGCGTTGACCGAAACGGTGGCGCTGACACCTTTTGATCAATTAAGCGCAGACAGCAAAAAAGCTTTGGATCCGTTACAGCTTGGCGATCAGCAAATGTACTGGTTATACCGGATGGTGAATTCCAGCGCGCCGTTGATTGAGAAGATGACGTTGTTTTGGCATGGACATTTTGCAACAGCAAATTACAAAGTTAAGAATGTCACATTGATGGTTCAGCAAAATGAGCTGTTCCGGAAGTATGCATTAAGCAATTATAAGGAGCTGGTACTTGCTATCGGCAAAGATCCGGCAATGATGATCTGGCTTGATGTGAATCGCAATAAGAAAAACAAACCGAATGAAAACTACGCGCGTGAAGTGATGGAGCTTTTTACATTAGGAATTGGCCAATATACCGAAACGGATGTGAAGGAAGCGGCAAGGGCTTTCACAGGCTGGACCTATAATGAAAAGGAGAACAAAGTGGCGTTTAATCCCAAACAGCATGACAATGATTCGAAAACGCTGCTCGGAGAAAAGGGGAATCTCGACGGCGATGAGACTATTGACATTATTTTTCATCAAAAGTCGTTATCTACCTTTCTGGCCTTGAAATTGCTCAACTACTTCGCCACAGACAATCCATCAGACAGCTGGGTACAGCAAGTAGCTGCGCTCATCACCCAGAAGGCGACAATTGGCGAAGTGCTTCACGAGCTGTTCATGTCGGATGACTTTTATAACCCCGATTTGCGGTTATCCCTTATTAAAACACCGGCTGATTATGTTGCTGGCATTCTCAGAACCATGCAGCTGCATGTGGCCAAAGGGCATGCGCAAGCGATGAGGAAGATGGGGCAGGAACTGTTTTCGCCGCCGGACGTTGCAGGCTGGAGAGGCGGCGTATCATGGCTGAACACCAATTTGCTGCTCGCGAGGTATCAATTCGCTGAGTCCATTGCTACGCAAATCAACTACAAGCAGGCGGACACTGCCCCGAAGCAGGCGGAACGGCCGGAGGAATGGGTGAAGTTGTGGAGTCAGCGTCTTGGAATCACTCAACTGTCTGATAAGACGATGCAAGGTTTAAGCGCTTATGTGGAAGATACCATTTTACATACAAAGCAGAAAAATGCCGGTTTACGAGGCTTGGTGCAACTCCTTTTGATTAGCCCGGAAGCGCAAATGAAATAATGGGGGTGAAGGGCATGAAAATGACAAGAAGGGAATTTCTGCTGAAAGGGACCGCGATGTTTGCTACTTTAAGCTTTGGCGGCATCTTGTTCACGGAAACGGGCAGATCGATCTTCGCCGGGGGAGCCAGTGACGATGTCGACGAGCCGGTGCTGGTTGTTGTGCAGCTTAGCGGGGGCAATGACGGCATCAATACGCTGATTCCATATGGGCAAGGCGTCTATTATGATTCAAGGCCGACGCTGGCTTATCAGCAAAAGGATGTGCTTGCCCTTGATTCTCAAGTGGGCTTGCATCCTAGTCTGGCAGGGCTCGCTGCCCTTTTCAAAAATGGAAACATGGCGATCATTCAAGGCGTCGGTTATCCTGAGCCGGATCATTCCCATTTCCGTTCCATGGAAATTTGGCAGACTGCAGAGCCTGCCCAAATTAGCCGGAGCGGCTGGTTAGCCCGCTATATAGAGTCTTCGCTGCGCGATAATGCGAACCCGCTCAAAGCGGTTCAGATCGGTGCGGCGGGCAGCAAAGCTTTTGCCTCGGAGAAGATGAGCTTTCCCGTTATTCAATCTCTGGAATCGTATCATGTGATCGATCCCAAAACGCCGATGATGGATAAGAATCGGATAACCAAAGCTTTTTTGGACATGTATAGCGATCAGAACCGGATGGAACAGCTGTGGGTCGTTTCGGGGCGCGGGTATGAAGCTTATAAAAGCGTCGAAGCCATACAATCTTTAACAGCCTCTTATACCAATAAAGTTGAATATCCCAAAACGAATTTTGCCAGTGATCTTCAACTCGTTGCCAAGCTGCTGGCGGGAAAGTCCGGAACACGTGTATTCAATGTCCAAATCGGCGGTTTCGATGATCATGCCGATGAAAAGGAGCAGCATGCAAGGGTTTTGACACAGGTCGATCAAGGTTTGACGGCTTTCTATAAGGATTTGGAAGCGCAAGGATTGCAGGATCGGGTTGCGATTATGATGTTTTCCGAATTTGGGCGTCGTGTGAAGGAAAATGGGAGCGGCGGCACGGATCACGGCACGGCGGCACCGATGTTTGTGATTGGCGGGAAAGTGAAAGGCGGTCTCTATGGCGCTTACCCGAGTCTAAGCAATTTGGATAACGGGGATTTGAAATATGAGGTTGATTTCCGCTCTGTGTACAATACATTGGTGGATCGTTGGTTAAAAGGAGATGCTTCGGCTGTTCTTGGGAAACCTTATGAATCGTTGAAGTTTATATAGCGAAAGTGGTAACCTGATTAAAGGAGTAAAAATATTTAAAAATGTGATACAAGCATGGAAGGCGGGCTGAAGGATGGTGGAAATAAAACCGATCTCGGATCATTTGAAGGAGCATTTATCCATCCTTTTCGTGGGGTACAACCCTAGTATTCGATCGGGTGAAACCGGCCATCACTATGCGAATCCGAACAATCGCTTTTATCGCATATTATTTCAAGCTGGATTAACACCACGGCTCTATAAGCCGCAAGAAGATCAAGACCTACTTGAACTTGGCTACGGGTTTACGAATATCGTAGCGAGACCCTCACTGACGGCTGCTGAAATAACGCCTGAGGAGTACCGGCAAGGCCGCATCATTCTTAGGGAGAAGATTCAAAGTATGCAGCCAAGGGTTGTATGTTTTGTAGGCAAAGGGGTTTACGAGCAGTATAGCGGACGCAGAGGGATGGCTTGGGGCAGCCAGCCAGATCCCATCGTACCAGGCGTAGTAGAGTACGTATGTCCCTCTTCCAGCGGGCTCGTTCGCATGAAATTGGAAGAGATGGTCGCTATCTATACCGGAATTAAAACATTTATCGGGATGGAGTTGGGTAAGGGATGAATATTCCATGGCTGCAGTGGGCTAAAGAAATTCAAGCGATTAGTCAAGCCGGGCTTGCCTACGGCGAGAACGGCTATGATTTGGAGCGCTACGAGGCGCTGCGCAAGATCAGTGTGGAGATGATGAGCCACTTCACGGACACCCCGATTGACAAAGTGACGGAATTATTCGCCAGCGATACGGGGTATCAGACGCCGAAGGTTGATATTCGAGCGGTTGTCCTAAAGGAGAACAAAGTGCTCCTTGTGAAGGAAAGAGCCGACGGCGCATGGGCTTTGCCAGGAGGTTGGGCGGATATTGGCTATACACCGAGCGAAGTCGCTGTCAAAGAGACGCGTGAGGAAGCCGGATACCAAGTCAAGCCTGTGCGTTTGCTGGCCGTTCTGGACAAGAAGTGCCATGCACACCCGCCTGCCCCCAACTATGTATACAAAATATTTATCTTATGCGAATTGGTCGGCGGTGAGGCGCTAGAGGTCAGCTTGGAAACGACCGAAGTCGGCTTTTTCGGCGCACATGAGCTGCCGCCTCTCTCGATCGAGCGGAATACGGTCGAGCAGGTCAAACGGATGATAGAGCTTGCAGGCGGCCCGGCATCACAGGTGCTGCTCGATTAAAACAAAAATGCTCCCCAGTCGTATAGCCACGGCGGGGAGCATTTTGATTATCGCATCAATATAGGCTTAAGCTGATCGAGAATATCCTCCATTTGCTTGGAGCATTGCTCGTACATCGCTTTGGCTTGTTTATTGTTGGTTGTCAGTCCGTATAACATCAGGTCTGCTTCGATCTGTTTCAGAGTCGCGAAGAGAGTAGCTTTTTCCTGCGGTATGGGAACGTTGATCTTATCGTCAAATAAATCAAGATACAATTGTCCGTACGAATCGACTTGCCCTAGAAAAACATTTTCGACCGTTACCCCAACCTTATCCAACTCCGTTTTCAGCCATCCCCGGTTAAATGAAAGGGTTGCTAATGCTTCATCTAATATCTCACCGTCCATAATGACGGCTTGCGGCTCTTTCTCCGGTGCAACCTTGATGCCCAAATGCTTCGCAGTGAGCGGTAAATTCTCCCGATGCAGCAATACGTTGATTTCACCGCTTGGCTCCATGATCGCAAATTCAACATCGGCCACTTTGAAAACCGAACGCTTGCGCAGTTGTTCCATAAGTTCATCGGTGGTGAGCCGTTCTTTTTTCAAATTATCTTCTAAAACCTTCCCGTCCCTAATGAGTACAGTGGCTTTGCTGTCAATAAAATCGCGCATTTTTTTGCTTTTAAGCTGTAATAGTTCAATGCCTAGCGAACACGCGATCCAAACGGTTAACGAGATCAGGCCGAGGTACCATTTCGAATCGATATCCAAAGATATCGCTCCAGCCAGATTTCCGATGGTAATACCCGTGATGTACTCGAACAGAGATAATTGGGACACTTGTCTTTTGCCAAGAATCTTGGTCATGATGAACAATACGAGTACGGCTAAAAGGGTGCGTACAATGACTTCATAAGCATCGGGCATGTGATTTCCTCCTTACATGTTAGAAACAGTAGGCAAGTTTATACATTATTTGTGAAAATAATGGAAATTATACGCCGGGGCCCAAAGGAAAAACGCCCAGCGGCTCATACGAAGGCTGCCGGCCCAAGTGGCTGCGGTAGAGGACGATGTCCTCTACCCG